>VBBN01000029.1 GCA_005888735.1 Candidatus Bathyarchaeota archaeon | reverse complement strand
ATCCTGTCCGTCGACACGGCGTATTTGAGGAAGCCGTGTCCATTTCCCGGGGTGTTGCTTCCCATCAGCTTGACGAAGTACGGAGCCTCAGCGACATTCTGAGGATGCTTGGATGTGTCGTTAACGGTGCCGAGCCCGGCACCGAAGGTGCCCTCGATGATGACCACGGTTCCTGCTCCAGCTGTATAGAATCCTCTCGAGCCATCATCCACAACGCAGCTTGAATTGTATAGAACGTAGCTGCTGTTAGTGGTGAACCCTATGCAGGAGCTGTTGAAAGCTAGCTGCTTGCTCCTCTCGTAGGTGTGGTCGTGGCCTTGTAGAACTAGGTCTACTTTCTTGGCTACCAGCATGTTGAACAGGTTTGTTCCGATGTTACATGACTCTGCCCCGGCAGAGATGCAAACCTTGTGCATTCCAACCATGACCCATTTTATTCCAGCTGTCCTCGCGCTGTCTATCGCTCTAGCGGTCCAGTTGTAATGGGCGTCGTTCTTGTTGTAAGGCCAGCATCCGGTCGTGTCGTTGCAAGGGCTCTTGACGACTGCGTTGCAGGTTGTGGTGCACACGCCTGTGACGTTGAAGACTCTGGGGGAGACTATTATGAATCTCGCGAGTGGATTAGTGCTTGGATAGTCGAAGTAGTACTCCTTACCGTAGCATTGACCTGCAACGACTCCGCATGTCATCTGTGATGCTAGCGTGTAGCTGCATCCGGAGACGTATCGCTCGTAGCTCCGTGTCCCGCTTTGGCCGCTCTCCTCTCCGGTGTCATGGTTTCCAGGTCCAATTTCGACGTTGTTGAACTTGGCTTTGAACTGGCTACACCACGTATCGCCGGTAACTGACGAGCTGTAGCTATAGTCTCCAACTCCAAGGAAGAAGTCGGCACCTGATGTTGCCAGTCTGTCTAGACTGCTCATTCCTTCCCCAGACGATAGCGTGGAAGCATCACCTGCCGAGCCGAAGGAAAAGCCTGTCGAGGTGGAGGCTTTTGGAAAGGCAACGAATGCAACCGCGATGAGCAATATTGAGGTAACGACTAGAACTGCTGGTCTGCTCCTGGCGTGGTGAGAGCTACTTTTCATCTTCGCGTTCTTCCGGGAAGAGACCTCGGCGAGAATATTTCAGTGGGACGTTTACGATGTGTTAGGAGCGAATCGTTCCTAACACTTTCAATGCAGATGGACTGGTTTATTATAACCTCTAGAGCCTTTCGTGTATCCTTGGATATCTCGGGATTGGGCGGCTAAGCCTCGACGAGTTCTTGAGAGTGCTTCAACTGGTGGTGGTAATGTTCTGGGCTCATTAGAGATTGTAAGGCTCTGTCCACCACCTCGCTGAGTGCCGGATGGATATGCATCGAGTCTCCAATCGGCTTTGAGCTTCCATCCTCGGTGTACATCAACGGAATAATCTCATGTATGAGTATTGAAGCGTAGGGACCGACGATATGAGCACCGAGAATCTTCATCGAATCGGCTTCTAAGATGACCTTGACGAAGTAGTCATGAGCGTTCATCGCCTCACCCTTCGCAGTGTCTTCGTACTTGTAGAAACCGATCAAGACCCGGTCTTCGCCCAACCTCTCTAAAGCTTCTTTCTCTCTGAGACCTACACTGGCAATCTCTGGATAGGTGAAGACGGCATGGGGAACCGCATGGTAATCCGCCTTGACCTTCCTCTTGAGCACAGCGTTGTAGTAGACGATTATCGACTCATAGTTCGCAACATGTTTGAACAGATATTTGCCATCAGCATCTCCAAGAGCCCAGATGTTGGGCTGGGATGTTTCAAGAAATTCGTTGACCGCTATCCACCCTTCAGGGCTCAGCTTGATGCCAGCGCGTTCGGGATGTAGAATGTCCGTGACTGGGCCTCTTCCTGACGCGATCATAATCTCCCGAGCGGTGACGACAGTGGTCTCTCCCGTCTGCCTATCAAGAGCTACGACTTCTTTGAGTTCCGTCTTTGCCTGCCTCACCTCTCGGACTTCGTGATTGGTGAGAATCGTCATGTGTCGTCCCAGTTCACTTTTCGCTACTGCCGCCAGCTCAGGTTCCTCGTCGGGTAGGAACTGAGGGTTTCTTCCGATTATCGTGACCTTGGAGCCCATGCTTGAGAAGAAGTGTCCGTATTCTGCGGCGATGTAACCGCCTCCTACTATGGCTAGGCTTTCGGGAAGCTGTTTGAGTTTGAGAACGGTGTCGCTGGTATGGTAGTCTATCTTGTCGAGTCCTTTGATGGGAGGAATGATGATTTTGGAGCCTAGGCAGAGAAACATCATCTTCCCACTTATCGTGATACCCTTGACCCTCAAGGTGTACGGTGAGACGAATTCTGCAGTTGAATGGTAATAGTCGATGTTCTTTGAGCTAGACAATCCTTCCTTTATCGAGTCAATGTCCTCATTGATCAGGGTCCTCATTCGTTCCATTATCTTGGGGAAGTTCACCTCTTTGATGTTGGCGTCCACGCCCAACTCTCTTGCCTTTTCGATTGTTCGAACTAGCTCGGCAGGGTAGAGGAGGATTTTTGATGGGATGCAGCCGCGGGTGAGACAGATGCCTCCCGGCTCATCTTTGTCTATGACCGCTATGCGAATATTCGGGTTTTGTCGAATCATTGGGTCGACAATGTTCATGGCCGATCCGGTTCCTATGACGATGAGGTCGTACTCTTTCAAATGCTGAATCCTCCTCGCCGTTTTGCGACCTTTAGTACTTGAGCTTGCGCAGAGAGTTGGCGAATTGGTACGGTTGGAACCCTTTCTGCTAGAGCGGAAACGAGAGGATTCGATTATGTCGAAGCTGTAGTCTCTTTGGCCAACAGGGTCCAAAGCGAGGGGAGCTTGCTGACCTCGTTCCAGCCTTCACCCCGTTCGACCCTTCTGGTTTCAATACTTTCAAAATAACGATTCAACACTGCTGCGCGTTCCTGAGCCAACGGTGGGCTGCAGTAGTCTTCCTCTTCCCAAACAGCAGCTCCTCCTGCTTCCGTCATCTTCGCGTTTCTTAGGCTGTACTCGAGCGCTCGGCCAAAGGGCTGCATCAACGAGACCTCACCAGAGTCAAGCCTCTGCTTCAATTCCCCTAGTCTATCGAGCCGAGGCTTGCCCTTTACGTGGTATCTAGCCAAGAAATGCCGTCATGGCAGGAGTACTCAGAGTTATCTCATATTGCTTTCGGGCTTCATGGCCGAGAGGTTTGTTGGTACTCATGTAGCGTCGCGCTCGGTTGGGAGTGAAACGGACATTTGCTTTTCCTTGGCTTCTAGGTACTTACGAGTTTCCCGTTGGAGCCACTCGAAATTCTCGAAGATATACTTCCGCCTTATTCCAGTGGTTCTGTAATATTCAACAGCTGCGTGGAACGCGTCCCAGTCTATTAGAATCCGGTGGCGAGAACATCCTGAAGGGTGCACAACTCAACAACTCCTTCCTTTGCGAAGTAGGCGATAAATTCGTAGTAGCTTCCAAAGGCGCGAAGCTCGAAATCATCGCGAGTGTGCTCGAAACCCTCCCACTGGCTCGCGGCATATTTCTTGACGATGTCGCGCATTGTCGTGCGCTTCGTGGTGAAGGAGTCGTCGGTGAACTGCTGTGCGATGCCCAAGGCAATTCCTGACTTGGCTTGGAGAAGGTTTGCTTCTGCTTGTTTGTTAGACAGCCCAATTAGTTTCTGGTTCTGTCTCAGCTGGAAGACGACCACTGCGATGACGACAATCGAGCTGAGCGCGTTGAGGAATTGAACGGCTCCAGAAAAGTCAGGAAGAGACATACCCTAAACGTTCAGCGATCGTAGCTTCGGAATAAAAACCACTTTGAAACCTAGGCGTAAATAGTGCGAAATCGGTTCGGCCCGAAAGTGGGGAATTTCGAAGTGCCTGTTCCTCCTGCGATAGACGTGGAGAACGTCAGTAAGTCCTACGGTAAACTGCTGGCTGTTGACCGTCTCAATTTGAAGGTGGATGAGAAGCAGGTTCACGGTTTCCTCGGACCCAACGGAGCAGGCAAATCGACAACCATCAAGATGCTGGTTGGTCTTCTGAAGCCTGATTCGGGAAGCTTGAGAATTCTCGGACAGAAAACGACGGGAGATAACCCCGCCGTTCGAAGAAGAATAGGCTACATGCCTGAACTGCCCAAGTTCCCCAAGCACTTGAGCGGCTTAGAACTGCTCGACATCTATGGGCAAATGTATGGTATGTCAAAGGAGGAGAGAAAATCGAGAGCCTCCGAGCTGATCAAGATGGTCGGCCTCGAGGGCCGAGGCAAAGACCGCATCGGGGGCTACAGTAAAGGAATGCAACAGAGAATCGGTATTGCCCAAGCCCTCATCAGCGATCCAGAGCTCGTGATTCTGGATGAGCCTAGCATTGGCTTGGACCCTGTAGGAATGGTTGAGGTCCGTGACATGGTTAAGGACATTACAAAGACTGGAAAGACAGTCTTCTTCTCCAGTCACCTGTTAGGTGAGGTCCAGCAAATCTGCGACCATGTAACTGTTCTAAACAAGGGTGTTTCTCTATTCTCTGGTCCGCTGAGCGAGATTGGCAACAAAGCAGTCAGTAGACGGCTCGTGGTTGAGGTTGAGAAGACGACCGATGCAATTTCGAACTACTTCAAGACCCTCTCCTACGGCACTGTCGAATCGACCGGGAACACTTTCACATTGCACCTCAACACCACCCAGGACATTCGTGCTGAAGTCTCTCGCGGACTCACGGCTGCAGGCGGGGTAATAGTGGGAATGCGCGGGGAAGGAGGCGGTCTGGAGGACGCCTTCCTATCGTTAATTGGAAAGGAGTCTCTCGCAAGTTGAAAGAGACTCGGCGAGGCGGAAAACTCCAAGCTTTCTTGGCCGTGTTGCGGTACGAGTTTCTGTGGAACCTTCGGAAGAAGAAGACCATTGGTCTGTTTCTAATAGTCTTCACGTTCGTAACTCTCCGACTTGCACTCTTCCCTTTGCTCGACTATTTCTCTGGAGTCACGCTCAGGCCAGACCCTTCTTTCGTCTTTGACAATGTCAGCGTGCTGCAACCGACCCTTCTGCTGTTCCTCCTAGCAATCGCCACTACTATGAACACTATTTCGGGAGAGTTCGAGTCAGGAACCATCATTCCACTGCTAACTAAGCCAGTCTCGAAAGGCCTCGTCTTCACCGGTAAGATTGTGGCAGCGTTTCTGACTCTGCTTGGAGCCTATATATTTCTCGCAGTTTACACGACAATCGGCGGACTCATAATCTACGGACCCCAGAACAATCTCGAGCTCGTACCAGCAGGGGTTCTAGGCCTGACTGCGGCGACAATGGTCTGGGCAGCCATCGTAATCGCGCTCGGAACACTCTCCAAGAACTCGATGGTAGCGGCACTCGGCGGCTTCGGCATATACCTCGGCACGACTATCGTGGGAGCTATCCTAACAATCTACCTGGGAGCAACATCCATTCTATTCTATACCCCTGGCGACGGCCCCACAGCCACTACAGCCACTTGTGGAGCCGTAATCGAGGGAAACGCGACGAGCTTCATCACTGGAACCAACGGATTGGGTTCCGTTATCATGAACTGGATCTTGAACCCCGCGCTTTCGGTGAACTTTTGCGGGATCCGATTCAGAGGGAACCGGCCTGAGACCTTTGCTCTCTCAGCAGAATCAATAAGCACCGTGGCCCTTCGAGACATTGGCGTAGGCGTTGTTTACATTATCGCATTGTTCGTTGTCAGCTGGCTAGCTCTGAGAAGAACACAGATAACAGAGTAGCAAACCCTGTTCCACTACTCAAGTTGAAGCCAACGACAAAGTTCACCGAAAAGGAAGCCCGGTTTCTCGAGGAGAATGAGATGTGCCGTTTCGCCACATCTTCCAGAACTGGCGAGCCGCACGTCGTCCCGGTCTCTTACGTATGGCAGGAGGGCCTGGTCTATGTCGTCACCGATTACAAGACTAGAAAGCTTCGGAACCTGCGCGAAAACCCTCACGCTGCAATCCTGGTCGACAGGCCAAGCACCCGACCCGGAATCCTGATCAGCGGGCCAGTACAACTTATCGAGAAAGGCGAGGAATACCGGAACATCTACAACATGTTTCACAAGCGTCTCTCCTGGGTTCGCGGGGACCCGTGGAAGGAGGGTGAAGCACCGTTTGTCAAGATGACGCCGCGCTTCAAGGCCAGCTGGGGCCTTGGACGCTGAACACTTTCACCACCATCACTTGGCTATCCAAAAGTATGTAGTTTCATCCGCTCTTGAGTTGTCAACCTTAGAAACTCTCTGCCCCGCATGCAACGCCCAGACATTGGAGTCGAACATGCAAGACCCACGTGGCAAGCGAATCCTAGTCAAGTGCACTAACCCTATTTGCGCATATAGAGAGCATGTAGTCTCCGAGTCTTGCTGTGGGTGAACCGTCGACCTACTAGGGTAACATGATTCTTTAATAGCTATCACGCTCGAAACTCGTTGTCGAGGCTGAGTAAGATTGGCAGAGTTCTGTTCTAGGTGCGGAAAGACCCTTTCCATAATCGACCCGTTGCTCGAGCTTCGAGGTTTGCGGTTCTGTGAGGACTGCTACCCCGAGGTCAAACGGGAGCATGCCGCTGCTAGTATGAATGAAAAGAGTGACAGGAGGTCGCGGACTGTCTTCGCCATGGATGACGAGAGCGAGGATAGCTTACGGGGAGCGATAATCAAAGGTAAAGAGGCGGTGGCGAACAAGGAGAACGAGTTCAAATGGGACAACCCCTCACTGTCGCTGATTGCGAGCGCACTGCGGATTCTGAACGAACAGAACAAAGTCATCATCAAACAAAACGACCTGATTATCAGAGGACTAGATAACACTCGGGTCGCACCGGTCAAGACAAAGTAGATCCCACCAGGTTTCACAGCTCCCAGCTACTTCCCTGAACTCCTTCCGAGCAGTCTGGTCCCGGGGGCCGGACACTCACGGGGTCCTTCCCCGTTTTGAACCGGCGACAATCCAGTGGCTTGTCCGCCATCTCCGGTTTCCATTGTTAGACTAGAAGGCTGAGTGGATGCGCGCTTGGCGCACACCTACAGCGTCTTCGTCGCTCTCAACGTTTTGAGATGCGGCTCGGAAGCTCTTCCAGGCTGAGCTACCCCGGGACCGAAACAGCCCGGGCGGTTTGCGGTTAGTTAAGATTTCTCGGAGCCAGGCTGCTGGTTCTCTCGAATCCAGCGAGCCAGGTCACGCAAAGCAATGTTTGAGGAGACGTCGATGACGGGGACCTCCATCGTTCCAACTTTGACAGAGTTGTTGTACTTCGGCATGGGTGCGTGTGACACGTTCGAGGCGAAGATGCGTCCTTTCACGTACTCTTCCGGAAGCGCCTCGGGCTCGACAAAGTCTGCCAGAAAGACGACTCCTTCTGCCCAGTACAACGCCATAGGCTGGCCAGAGACGTTCATGACAAATGCGATCATCGAGGCAAGGTTCTGTTGAGAACTGAAGCTGGTTAGACCCGTGACGACTATCTCTTGAGGAGGCGCGTGAATGATAGAAACCAATACGTTCCTGGTCCTTGACCACTCCCTTTTCTCGCCAGTATGTTAAGGCTTGGCTGTTTCAACTCTGGCTCTGAGAGTCGCTAACGTTCTCGTTTCAGGAAGAAGGGTTTGGCGCCCAGGGCGGGATTCGAACCCGCGTCACGCTCGAACAGGGAAGTGTTCGAGTGTCGTACGGGTGACAGCCGTACATACTCTCGGCCGGCTCCCGCAAGCCGTGGACCGGGCTATACTACCTCTGCGCATCCATCATGATTGGGCGCGAGCCCGGTGCCTTGCCTGGGCAGAAGGGGGCGAACATGATGCTAAGATTAAGCTTTCAGTTCTGTTAACTCTTGGTTGGTTGAGTTAGCTTCGGAGCATCGACTCCGGGGATTACCGTAGGCGTCGGGTTCCCCTTCACAGCTTCAACTGCTCCGCCTTGCGCCTCTATCAGAGGCCGGGAACGGTCGAACCTCACCCGTCCCCGCCGGGCCAGGTTAACAGCCGCTATCCTGTCCCGGTCCATTACTTCTCGACATTTACTGCACCAGAGCTTGCGTGTCAGTCTCTTGTCCGATTGGAGTCTCTCCCCGCATCTCGGACATGTCATGCTGGAACCTCTGGTCTCACGCCTAGACAGACGAATAACTGGTAGTCCTATCCGTCGGACGGTAGAGCAGGGAGAATAGTCTCGGCGCGCGGTTTACTCTGGCACTGGGACCATGGTTTCAACAGGCTAATGCCGCACTAAGACCACAGCAACGTTGACCATTAGCGTTGGCGTTTCCAAGCATAGGCCTGGGAGGAGCCCTGATAGGATTCCTCGTACTCCTTGTCATCTACCTTATCGTGGTTGGAAGCGTTCTCTGGTTAGCAGGTGAGATTGTTGTCGGACGAAGAGTAACGTTCGGTGAGGCTCTCGCGATCGCAGGAGCCGGAACGTTCTTGGTTGGTGCGGTATTGTTCCTACTGCCGAGCCTGCTAGGACTACTCGCCGCTTTCGTTGTTTTCCTATGGTTGATTCGTCACTATTTCAAGACGGGTTGGTTTGGAGCCTTCGGAGTTACGATAATGGCGGTGATCGTTGGGGTCGTCTTGACTTTCGTGCTCGGTGCTCTGTTCGTCGGACTGTTCTCTATTCCATCGATATCGAGATTCTTCTAGAGTATCTACTAGATTGTTGAAAGGGGGAGCTGAAAAACCCAGCTCCTGATTTTGGGTTTTAGGGAAACGTCAAAGCCCCGGCAGGTCTAGGGCTAGGCTTCCTCTTCCTTTTCGCTTCCTTCCTGCTCAGCAGAACAGCCGCACGTGTCGCACATGGCAGTTCTGAACAAACGGAACATTCCTTCCTGTTAATTAACCAATCTATTGAACGGTGTGGGGCTAGAGTCTAGTTCGCGCTTACCCAATCCGACAGAATACCAATGACCTCCTCGTATGTCCTAGCAAGCTCCTCCTTCCCATTCCCCTTGTTCAGACTATGGTCCCCGCCTTCGATCCAGTGAACCTTGGCCGTGGGCAGCTTAGCCGTCACCTTTGCTAGAAGGTCCCGGTTAGCGAAATTGTCGCGGGTTCCAGAAACAAACAACATCGGCTTATCAATCTTGTAGAGATGTTCATCTCTCAAGCGGTCTTGCCTACCTGGCGGGTGAAGAGGGTATCCGAGAAAGAAGAGGCCGTTGACATCCTCTCCCTCTGCAACTATCATGGATGCAATTCGTCCCCCCATGGACTTGCCTCCGATGAACATCCGCGAGGGCTTGTATTTGCTAGATCTGACCTCTTCAAGGATCCTGCGATAGCTTGCCTCCAGAATGACGCGTTTGTCGGGAACTTTTTTCCGAGCTTCCATGTATGGAAAGTTGAACTTCACTGTTAGCAAACCCTTCCGTGCAAGCTCGGTGTGAAAGTAGCTGATGAAAGGAGAATACATCGGTCCACCCGCCCCATGGGCCAAGACCATACACGTTGGACTGTTACTGAGCAATGAAGGAACTCCGTATGCGAGACTCATCTCACCGCCTGTCTCCAGTTTGACCCTTGCCTTTTCCTGTTGGACCGAGGGTCGCGCTTCCATTCCACGGTTTCTCCAGTTTATTTCTCGGGTAATATGGTGTTAGTGTAGGTCAGTTGTGGTTACGGCTTCTGTCCCTTTCTTCTCCAGCTCTTTGAGGAGCGGGTTCAGGCCCAACCAGTCGCTAGCTATGTGTCCTAGCTCAATCAGATTCCCTGTGCCATCTGTGACAAGTTTTGCCAGGTCAGTGTCGGAAATGTGAATGTAGGATATGGTCCCAATTCCATTCTGGAAATAGGTCCTCGCTATGTCATAGCCACCATTGGTGTATGCCGCGTGGGAGATTGCGATTTTTCCAGTTTTGTTCTTGGCAGACCCGAGCCGTACTTGTATTTTCGACTTCGCTTTTCGAAACTCTGGAAGCTGGCTGATTCGCCGAACCAGGCGGTCCACGGTCGCGCCTCCATCGAGAGTCTTGATTTGTCTGAGGATTATGTTCCGTCCTATCTCGTCACAGGGGCTGTGAATTGAGACTAGTGGCATCTTCAGTTTCTTCGCAGCACTGGGTGTCTGGTCGTAGTTGTCAGGATGATGCTGGATTTCGAGTTGGCGGTACTTGTTTTCTATGGCTTGCTCGGCAGCCTCACTAGGGACGCCGACCTCTTTCATCTGTTCGACATGGCGCTGAAAGACCTTGTAGCCTTCCAAGCGAGCTGTTCCACCTGCAGGGTGGTGAGCGATGACCCCGTCGCAGCCAAGACCTTTCGCGAGCATGAGCTCTCCAACTCCGACATCTATGGCGACGAGGACCTTTCGGATTCTCCGTCCTTTAACGTGAATTTCGCTGTCAGCGGGTATTGTCTTGAAATTAGCGAGTTTGAGCGCCGCTCGCATTATCTGCTGCGTGTCCATCAAGGCTGGGCTCCTCGGCTAGGCTCTCCCGCCCTTGGTCATCTTCTTCAAATCGAGAATTGCGTCCAGCTTCTCCTTGGAGAGAAGTTTTTCCTCCAAAATGACCTGCCGTATCGATTTGTTCTCGGCAATCGCTTTCTTGGCTACCTTAGCTGCGTTATCGTACCCTATGTGGGGTGTGACTGCTGTGACAACCATCAAACTCCTGTCGGCATAGTCCCACAGCCGTTTGCGGTCCGCAGTTATTCCCGAGACACATTTCTCCGCTAGAACCTTGGACCCGTTGGCGAGAATCTCAATCGACTGTAAGAGGTCGTAGGCAATTACGGGCATCATGATGTTCAGTTCCAACTGGCCGAGAGCACCACATACCGTTATGGCGGCGTCATAGCCGATCACCTGGGCCGCAACCAAGTTGAGGGCCTCGGGGATTACAGGGTTGACTTTTCCTGGCATTATGCTGGACCCGGGCTCAGTTGCGGGCATGTCGATTTCTCCGAGGCCGGTTCTGGGTCCTGAGTTGAGAAGTCGGAGGTCGTTGGTGATTTTCATCAGGCTCACCGCGATTGTCTTGAGTTCTCCACTGGCCTCGACGCAGGCGTCTTTTCCTTGCATCGACTCGAAAGTGTTCTCAGCCTTCCGAAAACTCAACCCTGTAAGCCGGTTAATCTCCCTGACTGCAAGCTCCGCGTAACGGGGGTCCGCATTGAGACCGGTCCCGACTGCTGTTCCTCCCAGCGGAAGCTCAAGAAGTGCGTCTCCGGCTCTCTTAGCCCTTTTGATTCCATGACGAATCATGCTGGCGTACCCGCCGAACTCTTGGCCTAGAGTAACGGGGACTGCGTCTTGGAGATGGGTCCGTCCCGCCTTGACGGCGTCTTCGAACTCGTGAGTCTTCCTCTCCAGCGTCTCAGCGAGAACCTTCAATGATGGAATCAACTTGCGCTCGATGGCCTCAGCGGCTGAAACATGGATGGATGTTGGGAATACATCATTGGTGGACTGGGCCATGTTCACGTCGTCGTTTGGATGGACGAGCTTTTTGTCACCACGCTTGCCACCTAGCAGCTCGACCGCGCGGTTTGCTAAGACTTCGTTCATGTTGATGTTCGTCATGGTCCCGCTTCCTGTCTGGAAAATGTCCAGTGGAAACTGGTCGTAGAGAGCGCCCTCCATGACCTCCTTCGCCGCTGACACTATGGCGCCCCCCTTTTTTGCGTCCAGCAGTCCGAGCTGGACATTGGCTTTCGCCGCGGAGAGCTTGATCAGCGCGAGGGCCCGTATGAAATCTCTGGGGAAGCGTAGACCGGAGATTGGGAAGTTTTCAATGCCCCTAACGGTTGTCGCGCCGTAGTACACATTGCTCGGCACCTTTACCTCACCCATTGTATCACTTTCAACCCTGAACTTCTCGACTGTTACCAGACTGGACAGCTCGATAGTTTCAATCTTGGCCTACGGATAAAAAACTCTCCACTGGTACTCTATCAGTTCTACCGAGATGGACAGAGGTTTTTACGGAAGCCGCTTTCCGGCCGATGCTTAGCCTTGCGTCTTGTCAGGTTCCAGCAGAAGCCCGGTGAGAGCAGAATCGGGGCAATGGTGGAGAACAGCCACTTTGTCGAACTTCAAGCACCGAAAGCCGCCAATGAGCCTCTCATCACTTTCCTCAACGATGCTCACGGTGAGGAGAAGGCGAGGAGCGCGGTTGACTCCGGGCTGAAGATGCTCAAGAATGGCAAGAGCAAAGCGAACGGTTCGCTGTTCAAGCTCGACGATGTTACGATTCTTCCGCCGATAGGGCGCCCGTCCAAAATCATCTGCATGGCGGGAAACTTTGAGGAGCATCTCAAAGAGGGGCAAGGTCTCGACCGCCCGTTTCCCATTTCTTTCCTCAAAGCACCAACCTCGCTAATTGGTCATAGAGCTCCGATACATTACCCGCGCAAAGTCAAACTTCTGGATTACGAGGTGGAGCTCGCCACGATCGTTGGGAAGCGCTGCAAGGACGTTTCGAAGAGCGACGCTCTGGGCTATCTTGCAGGGTTCGCTGTCTTCAACGATATCAGCGCGCGTGATATTCAGTTCACTGAGATGAAACGGGGATTCTGCAATCTTGGAAAGAACTTTGACACGTTCGGACCGATGGGACCCTTGCTGGTCACGCCTGACCAGGCCGGCAACCCTGATGATCTCGGGATGGAGCTGCGGGTGAACGGGCAGACCCGACAGTTCGCCAGCACGAAACAAATGGTCTTCAAGACTTCAGAGCTTGTCGAGTTCTTTTCCGCCATGACACTAGAGCCGGGCGACATTATCACTTCGGGAACTCCTGCGGGGGTGGCTATCTACCGGAAACCGGACAAGGAGCCCTACCTGCTCAAGCCTGGCGACATCATCGAGTCGAAGATTGCGAACTTAGGGCGATTACAGAACACAGTCGTGGAAGAGCCTAGATACTAGGCCAAGTCATTTCAGCAAAAGCTCTCTGGCCTATTGTCGAAAACTTAGCCGTTCTTCCCGAAGTCGTCCATAACCCGGGCAACCCACTTGCTGGCCTGGATGAAGACGTCGATTCTCTGGTTCTCATTGGGAGCGTGGGTGTTGCTTTGGGGATGGTTACAACCAATAGCCACTGTTGGAAGTCCCAGAGTGTTCGTGAAATAATGCATAGGACCTGAAGCAGCTGACGTTACAAGTGTCACAGATTCCTTGTGGAAAACCTCCTTTCCAGCCTTCGCAGCGATCTTCGCGATTGAAGCGTTAATCGGGGTCCTAGCGGCCGGGTTTTCGGCCTGCAATGTCAGCTCTATGTCTCCGAAGTCGTGGCGTTCCAGGTGCTGTTTCAGCTTGCCAGCCAGCTTCACAGGATCCTGGTTAGGGACCAGTCGAAAGTCCATCTTGGCCTGGGCCACTGAAGGAAGGACTGTTTTGTGCCCTGGGCCAGTGTAGCCAGACCAGATTCCTGCTATGTTAGCGGTCGGGTTTCCGTAGAAGGCTTTCTTGAACTCGAAACCTGTGAGGCCGTAGAGGAAGTTCTTGATTCCTAACTCGTTCCGAATGCTATGCTCCTCGAGGGGAATTTGCCTGATTGACTCTAGCTCCTCCGCGGTGAACGGTTTAACATCGTCATTCCATCCCTCGATGAGGATCCTACCGTACTCGTCTTGAATAGTGTCCAGCATTCTGACCAAGCGCCAAGCGGGATTCTCGACTACTGCTGCCCGTGCTGAGTGGGAGTCTTTCAGAGCCGTCTGAACTTTGAACTCGATGTACAACATTCCCTTCAAGCCGAGTGTAACCAGAGGCCGGTCGTCGTAGTCGAGACCTCCGAACTCCCAAATTGCCGCGTCTCCACTGAGCCGGGTCTTGTATTTCTCGATGAATTCGGAAAAGTGGGGACTCCCGATTTCCTCCTCTCCCTCGATGACCCACTTCAGGTTGACAGGCACGTCGCCTCTTGCTTTGAGGAATGCGTTTATCGCCATGAGGCGGGACACAATGTTGCCCTTGTTATCACTCGCGCCTCTAGCGCAGACTCTGCCGTTCTCCAAGACCGCTGAAAACGGAGGGTTTGTCCACAACTCGACAGGGTCCGCCGGCTGAACATCGTAATGATTGTACAGGACCAGCGTCTTTCCACCCGTCTTTGACTTAAGTTCAGCAAATATTACGGCAGGTCCCTTAGTAGGATGGAACAATTCGTTCTCGAACCCTGTCCCTGAGAGAAGCTTCTGCACCAACTGGGCTGCCTCGTCGAGCCCAAGGTTTTGAGCAGATACGCTGGGCTGTCGACAGAGTTTTCGAAGCTGGTCAACGAAAATATCACTGTACCGGTCAATATATCCGAAGACATCGTTTTGTTGAGTCTCGCCCAGAGTCTCGGTCACGCCAAGCTTCCCTTGACTATCTAACCGATTAGCGACCGGTTATCAACAAATCGGTTGCTTTGCACAAGAAGAGGATTCCTCTCCATCTATGATTCATTGCGAACACTCTCGACGATAGGGTCCTGTCTCAGGAGAAATGGGCAGGTTCCACCCTATGGCGGGCCTGGAGGGACCCGGATAAGCCGCTATCCGGGTCTGGCTTATTCCCCCACTACGCTGGTAACGCGGTCGGTTCAAGGTAGACTTTGTCACCGACGCTGGAGCAAGCTTGTGAACGTCTAGCGCCTCCGCGGTTACCAATATTAGCGTGGTCATCAATAGTTTCCATGAGGCTAACGAGAGGGTCTCCAGCAGCTCTCGGAGGATTCAGTTCGATTTTCGGGCTGCTCAGCATCTTCTTGTTTATCGGGCTTCCCGGAGGGGATGTAAAGAAACTCCGTGCTCTAGTATTCCCTCTCCAAAAGTCTTCTTGTTCTATTCTCCCTCGGATGTTCAATCCTAGGTCTCACGGGGCTTGGGAGTTAGAAAGGCATCGCCATGTCGGAGTACTTTCTTGGTCGTTGCAGGCGTGCTGCCGCTTGTTCTTGCTATTCTCCTTCTTCAATTTCCATATTACAGTCTTGCTATTTTCTTGCTATTTTCTTCCTTTGGTGGTGCCCGCTCTTGATTCACGCAGGGTCCTCGGTATCTTGAACACTCCAAGTCGACATGTAAGCCAAAATGATGGCGGGCCCGGCGGGATTTGAACCCGTGACTCCCGGGTGTCGCCCCAAGAGGGTAAAAGCCGCACCAGGACAGGACAATGTCCTACCGGTGCTCTACCTATTCAGGATCCTCGGACAAGGATCTGGCTGAGCTACGGGCCCGCGTTTCAAGCGAGATCCGCATCTATATTAGCGCGCTTTTGGATACAAGACGAAACTTGGACAATGGCCCAACCTTGAAGTCACAGATTCTGGCCCTGGAATGAAGCCCGTCCTCATTCCTTTTGCGTCAAGAATGAACTCGCCTCTATGACAGAGTTGTAGGTATTCGGAGTCCGAGTCTTGTTTCTTGGAACGTTTAACTAGCTCCGATAAGAGTCGGAGGATTGAACGAATAATGCAAGCTCAAACCCAAATCTCAAAAGGCGAACTACTACTCGAGATCCAAGGCAAGACAGTCACTCGCACAATCAAGGAAGTCACTCCGCACGGCATCAAAATGGAAATGAACGATGAGGGACAAGTCACCGGCAAGATCAACGGCAACTCGCTCAACACTGTCAACGTCTTCCTGAAACCTGACGGCACCAACGAGTGGGAGTCCAAGGGACTCCAGACCACCAGGGAAGGCGACATGGTAGTCGTAAGCAGCCGCGGAACCGGACACATGTCCACCCCCACCACAGGCTCATGGCAAGGCGATGCAGTCTTCATGACTCAGTCCCCCAAGCTCGCGTGGCTCAACACCACTAAGGGCTGGATTGAGGGCAGCGGAGACATGGCCCAAGGCACTTACAAGGGCAAAATCTACGCCAAAAAGTAGCAGCTAGTACAAACACAACCAAACTTCATTCTTTTTCTTCGCAGAAACCAGCGTGCGCCCTGGCCGGTAGACCTATCTCCGCTGCATCTAAAATGCGAAGAGTCTAAGGTAGTCAAACTCCTTTTGCAGAAGCACAGAAGGCCCAAAATCAGCCCTGAATTGCAATCTGTCAACGACCACTAACGATCGTCCTGACGACTTGAAGGAAAATGCTAACAATTCCATCCTCTCGAAATCCCGGACCCGCCCATCACGCCCTGTCAAGCAAAAATCGCCGTTCTTCCCGCCAGACAGGAAACGATCCCTGAAAAAATGAGAGGGTACGGACGCGGCCGTTTGAGACGCGAGACCCGGGGACCCGCCAAGTGAGGCCAGTCTCCCCGTTGGGTTGGTCTAGGCTTTTTTCAGCTTCTCCCAGTAGTGCTGTCTCAGCTTCGCAATCTTCGGCTCGATAACGACCTGGCAGTAGGGCGCGTTGGGATTGCGCTCAAAATACCTCTGATGGTAATCCTCCGCCTTGTAGAACGCCTTGAACTGAGCCACCTCAGTAACAATCGGCTTCTTCCAAATCTTCGCGCCGTTGAAATGCGCGATGACCTCCTCTGCGACCTCTTTCTGTCCGTTGTTGTGGTAGAAGATTGCCGAGCGGTACTGCGTACCAACGTCCGCTCCCTGGCGGTTGAGAGTTGTCGGATCGTGTGTAGTGAAGAAGACCTCCAGGACCTCTTTGTAGGAAATCTGTTTGGGATCGAAGGTTACCTGAACTGTTTCAGTGTGCCCAGTCATTCCGCCACACACCTGGTCGTATGAGGGGTTGGCGATTTTCCCGCCCGAATAGCCTGATTCCACCTTGACGATACCCCTAAGCTCGTGGAAGACTGCTTCGGTGCACCAGAAACAGCCGCTCGCCAAAGTAGCCGTCTCCAAACCCGTACTCGAATGTTCTTGACCCAACCCGCTCAACTCCTCGGTTACTCGGTATATTATCTAGAACGAGCTGTCCTCTGATAATCATTATTCCCTCGGAGAGCTAACGCTTGGCCCGTCGAGACTTTCTCGACTTTGATTGCTGGCGAAAATCCATTTTCATCTCCCAGCTCCGCTTGAAACCCAGATTAGAGTAGACCCTGCGCCCCATTTCGCTGGCATGAAGCCGAATGGAGGGGTACCCCTGCTTCCTAGTCCAGCTGACTGCTTCTCGAACTATCCGGGAGGCCACCCCTTGGCCTCGGTAGGCTCGCTCGGTGTACATCGAGAGGAGATACGGCTGGACCCCTCGCTCGTATCCGGGTCGGGGCTGAACGGGATGAAGCGAGAGTGCCCCTCCTCCGAGAATCTTGCCTTCACTGTTGCTAGCGAGCCATGCCCGGAAGTCTCCAGACTTCAAATGTTCACGCGCCCATTGCCTGTAGACCACGTCCGCTCTGTCAAGAGACCTCCTGTCGCCAACCCCCATGTCACGCCACATTCCGCGACGTTGATGAACGAGCACGTCAAGGTCTCGCAAGGTTGCGGGACGAACTATGAATCTTTGGGGAGCCGGCAGTCCTCCCGCAGCCTCCTCTTAGTTCTCTTTCAGGACCTGTCTGAGCTCTCTAGCATAGGGACCCACGGTATTTGGCCCGAAGTCGAACGGTAGGTCTGCTGCTTTGTAGAGTTCCGGAAGAGGCTTAGAGCCGCCTAGGGGAAGAGCTTTCTTGTACGCGGCGACCGCGGCCTTGGGGTCTTTGCGGTACCGTGTCCAGAGTCCCAGCGCTCCCAGTAGTGAGATTCCGTACTCGATGTAGTAAAATGGAACAATGTAAAGGTGGAGTTGTCGTTGCCATCTGGACCTTTGATAGTTCTCGTATCCTTCCCAGCTCTCGAGACCTCCGAACTTCTTTCTCAGCTTGAGCCATTGCTCCTCACGGTCCTCGTGGGAGTGGCCTGGGTTGGTGTAGACCCAGTGTTGGAACGCGTCGATGGTAGCGATCCACGCCAGCAAAGTGACAATGGTTGCAAAATGTTCCCTTCTAGAGCGCGCGGCATCCTGCTTCGAGTAGAATGACTCTTCCAAGTGTTCGCCAGCGATTATCTCCATTCCCTGCGACGCTACCTCAGCTATCTCGAGCGGCAGGCTATCGCCCCTGTAATAGTAGGGAAGGTTGGCCTCGCGAGTGGCGAAGGTTTGGAACGCGTGACCGGCCTCGTGAAGAAGAGTCCACACGTCCCCATCTCTACCCACCGCGTTCATGAAAATGAACGGGACCCGTGCCTCTGCCAGCTCCATGTTGTATCCTCCAGGAGCTTTTCCTTTTCTACTGTCCAGGTCGAGCAGTTTCAACTCGGTCATTCGGCGGAGCTTCCTTCCGAACTCCGGATCCACACGGTCAAAGATCTTAGTGCACCCTTGTATCAACTCCGCAGCGGTGGAGAATGGTCGCAGGGCGGGGCGGTTCTTCGGGTCTACAGACATGTCAAACGGTCTCAAGGGATCAACCCCCAGGCCTTTCTTGCGTTCCTCGTCCAGCTGCCTGACCAGCGGCACGATGTATTTTTCGACCGCTTCATGGTAGCGGATACAATCCTGCGGGGTGTAATCGAACCGTTCCTTCTTTGGAAAGATGTAGTCCCTATAGTTTTCGAAACCGGCGTTTTCCGCTATTTTCTGTCGGAGCTCGATGAGCTGGTCGTAGAGCTTGTCGAGGGCTTCGCGATCCTTCTGCCTCCTCTCCTCTCCCAGAAGCCACGTCTCCTCGCGAAGCTTTCTGTTGACCTCATCCAAGTACTTGGCAAGCTGCTGCATGGTCCGCTCCTTGCCTTCGTACATCACGCTCATCGCTCCCGTGGTCTTCTCGTAGGCTTGGGCAAGCTTCGCCTCTTCCTTCTCTAGCTCAACATTCTCCACCCTGAACAACACGTCATTGTTCTGTATCTTCCGGTCGAGAACGAAATAGCGGTCTTGTGGGAGGCTCTTCCTGGCCGGGATTGACAAGTACTTCTTGTCAAGGTTGGAAAATCTGACCTTAGCCAGTGGCTCGATGTTCTCGATGAAGAACAGGTACGCTTTCTCCCGTTCGGCATCGTCGGTCTGGCAGGTCATTCGAACGTATCGAGATGCTTGTTCCTCAGAGAGGGCTTGAGCCAGCTCAGCCTCATCCATCAACCAATGTTCGAGGTCGCCTGGCGAGGCCACTTCGCGCTTTTCTAGCCTATCGAAGATTTGTTCGAGGCTGTCTTGTTCTGCCAGGTTAACCGTTTGGGGGAGGAACTTTCGCGGGAATTCATGCGGTAGCCGAGAGAAATCCAGAGACATTCTTCTTCCCTGATGCTCCAGCAGCCTTGAGTGGTAAAACTCGCTTACTAAAGCCTAATGGGCAGACATCCAACCTTTTTCTCTCACAGCTGCCTCAAGCTCCTCGAGAGAACCCAGGGCGAGGTCAGGCTTCTCGCTTGAGAAGTCGCTGTGGAGCGAGAAGCCAGTCTTAACGAGAACCGTTCTCATCTTGAGCTTTTTTCCGGCTCTTATGTCCCACCAGGAGTCTCCAACAAGAAACGCCTCTCCCGCGGAGAGGCAGAGTTTTTCCAAGACCTTTGAGACAAGGCGGACCCGTTGCTCCACCGTCTCCTCTAACGAGGACAGTGTTCGTTTCAGTCCGAGATCCTCCCGGGTGAGCAGTGTGTCAATGAGAGGCTCGACTCCGAAGGATTGGAATTCGGAGTCCACGACGGACCTGGTGAACCTCATGGTTGCAACACCTACCTTGAGCCCTTTACTTTTCAAGAATCGAAGTACCTTCGTCGCGCCTTTCTGCAGTTTGGCTCTGTCAACCGTTTCGCCAAAGAGTCTCCTGTATGTCTCATACACTCTTTCAGGTTCGACGTTCTTCCCTTCAATGGCAATCTCTAGGACCATTCGCGGTCCTGTCCCTATTTCGAACGGGCGGCGGTAGTAGTTGTGGAGGAAAAAATCGTGAGAGACTGGGCCAATTCCGTGGGCTTCGAGGGCGGCGTTGATGCAGTAGAACTCCCGCCCGTCAATGTCCAACAACGTTCCGTCCCAGTCGAAAACTGCTCCTTTCAAGTCTTCACAGGCGGAAGCGAAGGTCCTGTAACCAAATAGGTTTCTTTGAGGTTACGGCTAGGCTATCCGGGCTAGCTCTCAAACCATCAAGTCCAGGACGACAGACTGATGGTCGCTAAGAAGCTCCGTATAGACCGCGATGCTACAGCCGACCTTCTATTCGCAATCGGCGTCGGTTTCCTCATCAACTTCCTTCTAGGTGTAGCCCTTCCTGAGACCGGACCTTTTGTCTCGGGGCTCGTCGCAGGAGTCTTAGTCAAAGAAGGACCCTTCAAAGGCGGGCTCGCTGGCTTCCTAGCTGGAACACTGGGTGGAATTGCGAGTATTGGACTCTGGGTTACCACGAACCTTCTGAGCCCACCAAACAGCCTGCTGCCCCTTGCTTTTCAGTACGTATTCGCAATCATGACAGCCACATACGCGGTTCTCTCTCTGTCAGGCGGAGTTGTTGGAAGTGTGGTCGCTACTCAGCGTTGGCCCCAGGTCCTCGCATTCCTGAAACGCGAGAGACTGCCAAGCTTTCCAAGTTTTCCGGCTTCACCAGCAGGGATTGAGAAACAGGAGGACTAGGACGGTTGCAATTTTCAAAACAGAACCTTCTCGACACTAGTCCGACTTGGCTCAGCCTTACACTTGCTTCGTCCGCTGCGGCCCTCGCCATAACTGGGATCGGTGTCTTCTTCAGCCTCACGGATTTGTCGGCAATTGATCCCTTTACGCTGCTGCTTCATCTTGTCTGGGCCATCGTTCTGTCAGCATGGGTTCTCAACCTTCGATTGAAGCTTCCGCCTGACAAGAAGGCCCTTGCGGCGATTGGAGCGGCAGTCGCAGTAGGCTCCGCTTGGAGCTCGATTCAGCAGTGGCTAGCTTTCGTCACCAGCGGAGCGGTCAATGATATTCTTCTGGTCGCAGGAGCAATGGTGATGGATGTTGCTGGTGGTGCAGCCGCCTACTTCTTCTATAGGTTCAACATTGCAAAGAAGTAGCTCGCTGCCATCCTAGTGTGTTCCTATCTGGCCCTTTTGCTTGGCCCTCTTCTCCGTGGCTTTGAAGTAGCCCAGACCGAGGATGAACAATCCCAGGGCGGAGGCGAGAGTTAGCGGAAACTCGAGGATGGGGTCTAGCAGTGTTGCTCCCCCGTATCCCGCATACCTGAACATGTCGGCGAAGTACGTGAAAGGAATAGCCATCGACACCACACGCAGGGGACCTAGAATCGAAACGGGGAAGAAGAGTCCGCAGAGTCCGATGACCACGAACTGTGTCAGATTGGAGAGCAAGTTGAAACTTTTCAACCTGAAGGTTAGTGCTGCGAAGATTAGCCCGAAACCTAGAACTGCCAACTCTAGAAACGTGTAGACTCCGACCAGCAGCAAAGGGTTCTGAACTCCGACGGTTTCATGGCTCAGAGTTCCCAAGAGAATCGATGTGTATACGATTATCGCAAGGTCGGTGACCATTGTCCTGGCGAACCTGCCTGATATGATGCTGACCCGGCTCACAGGCGCCAGAAATAATTGTTCAAGTGTACCTTGAAGCTGTTCGTTACGGATGGATTGTCCGATTCCCCAGATGCTCGTGCTGAAGATGATTAGGAAGATGAAGCCCCAGTAGAAGAAGTTGAAAACCGACGTTGAACTAAGCGCAGCAGTGACTCCTCCTTTGGGCGCCCAAGATGCGACTCCGATGGCTAAGAGCAGGAACCAGGCTGGAAGAGTGATGAACTCGCTGGCGATCCAAGACGGGTAGCGCAGATAGATCCTCACGTCCTTCAGGAAAGAGGCCCGGAGCTCGCCTAGGATCTCTGTGAGGCGGCTAGAACTTGGAAAGGTCGCCAGAGATCTTGGCCCTCCTCTCGAACTGTTTGAAGAAGTAGTAGCCGAGAACCGGATACACGAGACCCATTGTTAGAAGCGCTATGAGACTTCCAAAGGCGCCCACGATACTGCCAACGGACTCAACTGCGAGACGCATGTCCTGTATGACGATGGATTGAGGAATGGCTGCAGACACTACTCTTACCCATGAAGGAAGAACCGTGACGTTGTAGAAGGCTCCCGCAAGGACTCCGAAGAGAACATTCATTGTTTGGGTAAAGGCATAGGGTTCCTTGAACCTCACGACCAGCGCGGCGAATACGAAGCCTATTCCGAATAGGGGAATGAGCCCTATCATGAGGATTCCGAAGGCGACGAGGAGCCCCAATGCGCCTTGTGGCGCGAGGAGAAGAACGCTTACAGCCACTACGCCGACGAATAGCAGGGATGTGATTACGATCTGGGAAAGGGCGGTCCCAACCAGCAGTAGGAAACGGTTTATTGGAGCGAGAAAGTTTTGTTCCAAGGTCCCTTTCATCTGCTCCTCTCGAAGCAGGGTACCTATCCCCTCCATTATCACCCATGACACCATCCACACGCCTGTTCCAATCATGAGGAAGACGAACGGGTTCAGGCTTGAGCCTGTCTGAGCAGCAAAATTGCCGAACGCACTTGCCCCGCCAACGCTAATCCCCATCGCCATGACCAGTCCTGTCAAGAAGTAAGGAATGAGAAAGACGAATACCATTTCCCCAGGGTAACGGATCAGGCGGCGAACCTCTTTTTTGAAAATGGCCCGCAACGGGTCGAGCGTATACTCTAGCCTAGTCACGTAGAGCTCTCCCTGTTAGACTGATAAAGACGTCTTCCAGTGTGGGCGTTGCAATTTTCAGGTTGGACACTTCGACTCCTCCTTTGACCAGTACGCCTAGCATATCTGGAATCGCGTTCTTCCCATCCGTCGAGTGGACCTTGATGAGTCCTCGTAGCGAGGAGGCGTCCTCGATGGACGAGACGACCTCGCTGATGTTGGCGATCCCCTTCAGCTTCTCTACTATTTGCGGATCGATATTCTGTGCCTCAATCTCGATAACCTCGCTCTTCATCACTGTCTCCTTCAATTCACGAGGAGGCGCTAAGGCTATGATCTTGCCATGGTCTATGACAGCCACCCTGTCGCTGAGCTGGTCAGCTTCTTCCATGTAGTGGGTAGTCAGAAGTATCGCGTGCCCATCTCGTCGTAGGTCTTGGATGATTTCCCGGATGAGCCTTGCGGATTGCGGGTCCAAGCTCATGGTCGGCTCGTCCAACAGAACGACTGGCGGATTGTGGAGAATCCCTTTCACGAAGGAGAGCCTCATCCGCATTCCTGTCGAGTAGTTCTCCACCAGTGTGTCCTGGCGCTCTTCAAGCCCCACTAGCTTGAGGAGGCTGTGGATTCTCTCCTTGGCCTCTGCCCTGTCCATGTGGTAAAGGGCGGCAAAGTATTCGAGGTTCTCCCGCCCGGTGAGTTTCCAGTATAGCGTCCTATCCCCTGTGAGCATGACTCCGAGGTCCTGTCTCGCCCTTTGCGAGTCCTTGACCACATCGTGGCCGTTCACGTAGACTTCACCGGAGCTCGGCTGGATTAGTGTGCAGATTGTCTTGATTGTAGTTGTCTTGCCTGCACCATTCGGTCCCAGCAACCCGAAGATTTCGCCCTTCTTGACCTCGAAACTTACACCTTCCAGAGCGCTGACCGTTTTAGACGTCTTCCGGAAAACTGGACCCTCTTTCACAGTGAAGGACTTGAAAAGAGACCTGACCTCAATCGGGTCCATGCTCAGCTCTCCACGCTGACCCGAGTCCGCCTCATCGACGGGAGGCCCCTTCGCAACGATCCTACCATCAGCTTGTTCGACCTGTCATACGATGCTGCCAAACTCTTTGCGAGCTCAATCGACACGCCACTATTCAGTAGCTCAGCTCGGAAGACTCGTTTTGCACTCCACATTCTCCACCCTAGATACGGCAGGGCAAGCATCACAACGACGCCAAGCTTTCCAACGTGATAGCCGACCTTCAGCCAGCTCGTCACAGACGACATAGGAAGTGCTCGGAAGAAAACTAGTCCTTCTCGTCTTCGGCGAACTTGTCTCTCAGTCTCTTCTTGATGTGAGTCTCAATCTCGCGACCGATATCATCCTCGTGCCCCGCGCGTCCCCGGCCGCCCGAGGCGGTTTTGATGAAATCGCTAACTTTGCTGAAGGTACTCACATAGTCCTGTGTCATTGTTACCGCAACGTCATCTGGGATTCCCCCCGCCTTCAGCTCTTGGTAGTACGTGGCAGCCGCTTTTCCCATGTCTTTGGCTGCTTCGAGTGAGAAAACGGACGAGATCAATCCTTTGATGAGTCCAGGAACCTTTTCTGAGAAAACCGCGATAATCTCTTTGAATTCCTCGACGTCGGTTCCGCCTTTACTCGTCTTCTTTCCCTCCTTCATGTTTGACGCCCGCTAGGTTGTAGACTTCGAAGAGAGACCTGTCTTCCATTTGAGGATTCTCCCTTGAAGATCTACCGGACATAGCGCACGCCATTCAGTAGTGCTTTCTCCCGTCTCATAGCGAGCTCTCCTCTTGTCTTGAGGGCTTCGATTGGAAGCATCTCGTTCAGCTTCCCACTCTGCGGATGATTGGTTTGCATCTTGCATCCATCTCACTCACAGTATAGTTCTGGCCACTGAACATAACCTCTCTGGCAAAAAGTGACCAGATCTCTGGTCATTCTATGAGCCTGTACTTTCGCCCCCAGCCCTCAACTAGTTTCACAACTCCATCTTTCTCGAGCTTTACCAGCCGGTCTCGTATGATCCGCCGGGACGCTGTTCCTCTTGCCGTGCGAAGCTCTCTCTCGAGCTGTGATACGTTGAGCTCGCCACGTAGCGCGAGCGCTTGAATGATTAGCCTTGAAACCTCGTCTCTTTCAACTTCCTTGGCCTTCAAGAACTTCCGGGCATCGTAGAGTCTCTTGATCGCCTTCAGCGGTTCGCTGTAGAGGGACACCCCGCCTTTGAGGTCTGAGAGAAGGCTCGACAGCTCAGGGTTCTGCTGGGAGTTCGCCATCACGGTTTCAATCGTGTCGAGCCTCTTGATGATGTGGTCAAGCTTGTCGTCGAGGTCCCTGACGCGAGCTTCTGCTTTCTTGACCAATCAGACACGCCCGCTAGGTTGCAAAGACAACTGGACCCGATTTTCCCGAGCCTTCTGTCACGCCTTGGCTATCGGAGTGTGTATAATTCTTGGGTCAACTAGAGGGCAGCGTTATTATCGTCCTGGGCCTGGCGTACTTTCACAACCGAAGCCCTTCATCCTTCAAAACTGACGTTCTTGGGCCTCTAAGAATAGAGGTGCGCGATGAAGGCGAGTTCTTCTGAAGCGAACCTGTTTCGGGCTATTTCCCAGTTCTAGTTTGTAGTGGGACGACTTGGTCTATTGGAACTCCTTCCTTAGGGTTCCGGGTTGTTCGTTGGAACGCTATGATAATTTCCTTGGTCATGGGCCCTGGAACACCGTCCCCTATGGCAACCCCGTTCATACGGACGACGGGGACGACCTCAGCCATGGTCCCGGTGAGGAAGACCTCGTCCGACGTTAACAGCTCGTAGGGCGTGATGTCTCGCTCATGGACCTCGTGGCCAAGCTCCTCAGCAAGTTTCAAGACACGCATCCTAGTTATTCCGTGAAGTATTCCCGCCGCCGAGGTTGGAGTGTTGACTACTCCCCTCTTCACCATGAAAACGTTGGAGCCGTGGAACTCGGAAACCATTCCCCTATGGTCAAGCATTAGAACCTCGTCAGCCCCTGCATCAATAGCCTGAAACTTTGCCAGTACGCTCTGAATGTAGTTGAGCGATTTTAGCTCGTGGGTTGTCCCGTCCACCATATCACGCCTGTAGCCTGAGATGATGGCTGTAACACCCTTCTCCCGTGCCTCCTTGCCGTGTGCGGGAGCGACCGGCTCTGCCATGATTATGATGCTGGGCCGTGCGCAGCTGCGGGGGTCGAGCCCTAGGTTCCCTCTACCCCTTGTGACAATGAGACGTATGTACGCGTCAGTGTAGCTGTTTCTCTTGACTGTCTCGACGACAGCGTTGACCATATCCTCCTTGTTGTATGGAACATTGATTCTAGTTACCTTGAGCCCTTCGTAGAATCGGTCAATGTGTTCGCGTAGACGGAAGACGATTCCGTTGTAGCATCTGATTCCTTCGAAAACCCCGTCTCCATAGAGTAGGCCGTGGTCGTAGACTGATACCTTGGCGTTGCCCTTGGAACGGAACTCTCCATCTATGTAGACGAGCGGCTCCTTGCCCGCCATAAAAGCCCAGAATAGTCTCCTGCCTCCGACCTATAAAAAGGTCAAGTCCTTCGCACGTCCAACTCTCGTTCATCACCTAAATCGTAATGTACATGGACACTTGTCCGGCGTTGATGATGGGCCGGTAGTTCAGCCCGGTTCGAGAAACTCCCACGGAGAGAACGTCCGCCTTACACGCGGAAACCCACGAACGTTTCGGGCCGCAGGGTCGGGAGTTCAAATCTCCCCCGGCCCACCACACTAGCATTGATTACTATTGTGCACGGGAGGCTCTCGAGGCTAGCTCTGGTTCTAACCCCGGGGGATATTTTCGCAAATTCGACCCTCGTCACGCCTAGATGAGGTAGGGTATGAGCCGTTTCGTCTGTTTCACATAGTTCATGTAGTCTTGGCCCAGCTCTGACACCAGCGCCCCTTCCTCTATCCTAATTCGATATCCGTACGCCATCCCGAAGAATACCATCAACACCAAGAGTGCTCCCCAAGATTGGACAGCCAGTCCAAGCCCGATGAACGTAATCAGCGCACCGGTGTAGGAAGGATGTCTCACGAGTCGGTACGGACCCTTATTCACTACCTTGTGATCTTCAGACACGCGAACGGTTAGCGAGAAGAAGCGTCCCAAAACCGCAATGGACCATTGGCGAACGAGAACGCCCAGCAATATCAGAAAGATGCCTGGATAGAAGGCCCAGTCCGGCAGCCCGGCCACTCCTCTATATCCGAATGAAAGAGCCACTGAGATTGCGGCGAAAATACTCAGGAAGATTAGTGCACCGGACCCTCGGTCGCGCTTAACCCTGATTGCACCTCGCTCACGAAGACGGGGAATAAACCAAGCGCCGATGACTTCGCTGACAAACCAGAGACTGTAGACGATGTAGAACGTTATTGAAGTGGCGCCCGTTGCGAAAAGGCCTACCATTGCTATCTCTCACTTGGCCTACTCGAGCTTCACAGCCTGCTCCTATTCCTTTCTAGAGCTATTGTTTCGAGTAATTTTCACCGCACGGTCCTAGGCCTCCCGTGCGAACAATCAGCTCTAGCCAGCGTTTGGGGAGGTTTCGGTTCCAACGTTTTTATCGAGCAACTTCGACGAGAGCCTTTCTCTCTTGCATGCAGTGGAAACGCTCAACCTCTCGAAAAAATATGGAAAAACAGACGCTCTTCGAGGCTTGAACTTCGAGGTCGAGGAAGGCGAGATAATGGTAATTCTAGGACCTAACGGCTCCGGCAAAACCACACTACTAATGATCCTCTGCACGATTCTGAAACCGACCTCTGGAATTGCGAAGGTCGTAGGCATTGATGTTGCGAAAGAGGGGACAAAGGTCCGCGAAGTCATGGGGATCGCTTTCCAGGAAGCTCGAGGCTTCTGGCGTCACAAGCCATCCTCCATTCTGCGCTTTCACGCATCAATGTTCGACATTGACCCCACTAAGCGTCAAGACCTTATCGACCAGACCATGAAAGACCTAGAACTCTGGGAGTCCCGGGACAAGCTGTTCATGCACTTGTCCGGCGGCCAAGCCAAGAGGCTAGAGACGGCCAAGGTCCTGGTTCAGAGGCCCAAACTTGCCATCTTCGACGAGCCTACGAGCCAGGTTGACCTTCGAGGAAAACGGAAAATCTGGGACAAGATCAAGGAGCTGCGCAACCAAGGATCCACCATCATAGTCGCAACCAACGAGGTGAGGGAGGCAGAGTATCTCGCAGACCGTGTCACTATACTTCATCAGGGACAACGAGTGGTCTGTGACACGATTCCCCACTTGAAAGACGCCATCGCCGGCGGCGATGTTGTCGAAGTAGACTTCGAGGATCCAGTATCAGCTAGACTCTCTGAAGAACTGAAAAGCTTGGGAGGCAGTGTCGCTCTCTCTCCGCAGGGTAATCAGATGCGGGCTATGGTCTCACGAGCGGAAGACTGGGTTCCCAAAATGACCTCCGCAAGCTATAACCAAGGAGCCAAGATATCGTCTATCAAGATAACGGAGCCTTCACTCGACGATGTCTTCATGCAATTCACAGGGACAACTCTTGAGGACAAGCCATGAACCGGGTCTTGACTCTAGCAGCTTACAACATCAAGCTGTTGTTGAGCGAGCGTAACTGGTTCTTCCTCATCTGGGCACTCTTCGCACTCCAGATAACAATCTTCGGGTCCCTGATGTCAAGACTGGTCTCCGGGAAAGTCGAAGACTATCTCTTCTTCTACAGCATCGGTTTGATGGTGATAACCGTCTTCGACTCGGGCGCCAGTGTTGGGCGAAATTTTGTCGAACATGCCCATGAAGGAGAGCTGCCCTACTACCTGTCACTACCCATATCCCGAAGAGGTTTTCTTGCCGCTCAAGCACTGTACGGCGTCGCCGACACCATGCTCAAGACTCTGCCACCGCTACTTGGGATCCTATTTTTCATGGGCAGACTAACTGTTCTAGGCGCTTTCTTTGCTGTCTTGGCACTCTTGCTCCTCGGACTGGGAATCTCCGGAATCATGATCTCCATGTCTTTCATCGCCTTCAAATCGGTGGACATCTACAGCGCGTTCATCGCAGGCCTCTCAGCGCTCCTAGTCCGGTTCAGCACAGTCTTCTACCCACTAATCTTCATGCCAAACTTCTACTCACCAATCTCCCTCCTCAGCCCATTGACCTATGGTGCCGATTTGGCCAGATGGTTCCTCGGCTTTGACCCACAGCTCCTCCTCAACCCGATCTTAGCCGCGGCAGTTGTCACGGCAGTGGCCGTTGGAACCCTGTCGTTGAGCGCGAGAATTGTTGACAGGATTATCGAGGGTGTAAAGGTGGGTTGAGCGAACTCTCCCGGCTCTTCCACGTCGCCCGGGCGGACTTCTCCTACTTTTTCAGAACGAAATGGCTGATGGCAGTTCTCATCAGCCTCAGCGTTTCCGATATGCTGGTTACAGCCCTAGTCTACAGGGGCCTGATGAATTTTGACTACTTCCGCTTCCTAGTTCCCGGAATAGTCGTGGCCGGACTGTTCTCGGCAGCCACGGACACTGGACGGAGAATCTGGCTCGCGCTCAGAGAAGGAGTCGTCCAGTACTACATGACCCTACCAATCAGAACCTCAGGTCTCGTCGTCGCCTACATCTTATCAGGAGGGTTGGGAGGAATAGTCTACTCCTCTTTTCTACTAGTCATCGCGCTCGCAGTGGTCCCGCACCAAGGCATAGTAAACGCACTCCTAATCATCCCGTTCATGTTCGTCCTCTCGACCGGAATAGCAGGCCTCTCTGCCTTCCTCGCGAGCATATCCCGTCGCGGAGAAATCTACTGGGTATACGCCCAAGGACTACAAGTCTCAATGGTGACCATTAGCACTGTCTTCTACCCTGCCCAGACAATAGAAGGGTTCTTGCCAGGACCTGTGGCTACAATCGCACGCTACAATCCTCTCAGCCTCGCTGCTGGAGCATTGAGAGATTCTGGGTTTGGTGGAAACCCACTCGACCTCAGTGTTCTGGGAACACTGCTAGCAGCTTCCCTCCCCCTAGCGGTCTCAGGCGCTTTGGCGTACTGGGTCATACTGCGAACTATTAGGCTCCGGGGCAAACCATAGATCTTAACGATTCAGTTCACGCTTGGAATCTTCTTCCTTACTCTTTCAAGCTGGAGGTATTCCGCGTCTATTTTCCCGCCGGACCTTAGGTAGAGCAGGGCTCCAGGAGTCAGACAGTCCAAGTATGAAAACGTGAATACAGTCATTTTCCCTTGGCCTTTCTCTATCGCTAGCCTCGAGATTTCGCTCATGAGCTCCATTCCGATTCCTCTGTCTCTATTCTCCGGTAGAACATAGGCTCCTCGAAACCTTGCCTCTCCATGTCTATAGAAGTCTGGGATTATTCCAACGATGCCCACGTCGTGACCGTCAGATTGGCCAACCATCCACTGTTCTCCCTTTCTCACACCCTCTACGAAGGACTCTTCGACGGCCTTGGTCCCTCCCTGCTCTGCAGTTCGCCAATCCCAGTGTGAAGCCAATGATCTAACGAAAATGCTGGCCGCCTCTTTCGCGGTCTCCTCTAGTACCGGTCGCATAACAATTTGGATGTTTGGAACAGCATAGCTGTCTTTCAAGTCCCAAGTAATACGAAAGTCTCTTCTGACCGGCCGGAAACCAGATTGCTTGTACACGTCAACGTAGGGCTGAACGGCTGGTGTAGTGGCCCTCACGAACTCAGGCCGCCTTGATCCTAGGTGCTCGAGAATCTTGCCTAGTAGTTTCTCGGCTACTTGCACCTTGGACCTGGACGGTTTGACCGCTAGAAACCTCACCACGTACCATCTTTCCCGGGGCAGACCGGTAAGAGCCACACATCCCACTGGCGAACCATCTTCCTCGGCGATGAAACAGGCATTTGAGTCGAAGAACCGTGAGGCCATTATGCTTCTGGGCTGCTGAGCATCTTGCAGGCTTCCGAATGCATTGCTAAGAATTTCGAGAATCACGCTTTCATCGCCCAGCGAAAAACGTCTCACAACCACATCCAGATTACTTACACCCACCTAGCGATTGGCTAACCGTCTCTCAGCCTTCTAAGCTCTCTTGAAGCCTGACAGCGCGATTGTCGGAAAGGCTGTTTCAAGCCTTCTCCGCAGCGACGGGGCAGAAATCACCCAGAATGAGGGAAAGGAGCCCGCGATTTCGGATCACCCCAATCCCACGCCTAACCCTAGGGGATTATGCGGGGGTTGCCAATAGCCAGACAAGCGACAATGGGCTAATCGTCAAGAGACAAGTCCAAATCTCACCCCGGCAGCGAGAGCGTCGCGGAAAAACTTGTTATCGCATGGGACTCTCGAGACACAGAACCGGTAGATAGCTCGAGACCTCGGCTTCAACACAACACTTTCAGTCCTACAAGACTCGGTTTGAGCAATGCAGTCGGCGACATCGCGACCCCTTGCGAGTAACCCGTTTAACCGCGTTCCGAGAACCCTGACCCACCGATGCACACGTTGCAAGAGAACTGCTGGATATGTCAGAACCTCCACCAGCCAGCCAATCTCGTAATCTGGGAGACCAAGACCAGCATCGCCAAGCTCAACCCAGACCAGCTCTTTCCCGGCTACACCTTCGTCACGCTCAAATGGCACGCGGAGCACCTGACGAGCCTCTCACCAAGCGACCAGCGCAGATTCCTCGGAGACATGACAACCCTCGCCAACACACTCGCCAAAGCCCTCAAGCCAGACCGGATGAACTACGAACTCCTTGGCAACGCTCAGCCCCATCTCCATTGGCACCTCATACCACGGTACACCACGGACCCGATGTGGGGACGCCCAGTCTGGGCGGGCAATAGGCGCCGGAAACGGCTCACCGAGGACGCCTACCTGGAACTGATCAGCAAGCTCAAGAACACACTAGCCAAGACCCGGGACACTGACGAATCCGGGTCCGAGTAACAAGCCTTCGCTCCGTCCAGTTACGTCATATTGAAACCCGCCATTCCAGACTCACAGCCAAGCCAGTGTACTCAGAGCAGGAGTCAAACCCTCGATGAACGAGGCAGTCTACATAGACCTGTTAGCAGTGATTCCACCCGTTGCAGGGCTCTGGCTACTCTTCCGCAGAAAAGTTCCTGTGACGGGCTTCAAAGCCGGCAGCCTCGCCCGTCTCAACATTGCCTTCCTCGCCTCGATCCTCTTCGACACCCTCCGGGTCCAAGGCCTCGACTGGGCCGTGTACGGAGTATTCGCCAGCCTCTACATAGTGTTTAGTGCAATAGGAACGCTCAGCTTCAACCTCTACTACCCGGAGACCCGAAGCATCAGAGAGGTCTTGGCTAAGGCAGTGCGCCACGTAGAGTTCCATGTCTACAATCTTACGACTCTTGTCTGGCTGATAACGAACGTATTCTTCCCGCCTCTCTACTTGCCCTCAACACTGGTCCTCATGACTATGCTAATCATTCATCCCACGAGGCTTTTCCTGATGGCGAAGAAGAAGGCTGCCTCTGGAACAAGGGAAATGCTCACGACGATTCTCTTTTCATGGCTCTCCTTCGTATCGATCGCATTCTTTTTCTTCGCTCTAGGAACATCCCCCTCCATCATAGGAGTCTCCTTGCCGTTTGCCTGGCAGCTCGCGTTCGTGTCCGGCTCAGTCTTCTTTTTCCTCATGTCCAGGGCAGTCACTAGCCCCGCGGGCACGAACAAAACATGGTCCTCGCTCCTCGTCCCAGAGACAATTGTGAAACTGGGTCAGAGATATCTCATAGTCCACGATACCGGTGAGAAGGCCAGTTTTCTATTATCCGCCTCCTTCAAAAGGCTCATAGAAGCCGGCGTCCGGATCATCATCAAAGGCTCAAACTTGAGCCCTCTTCTTGCAGAGACATTTCAAACCGACCCGAACTTCCAGAAGTGGGAGCGACAGGGCAAAATTGTGACCCGCGACTCAGGACTGGAGAACAACGAGACAAAAGAGAAAACGACGAAGAAGCTTGGACTTGGAGACGCCGGCACGCTGTACGTAACAGAACTGGACGACGGCAACTTCGCCAACCTGTCGCAGACGATAGACGCTAACAAATCAATTCAGAAGACCTCGGAGCTCTTCCTCCTAGAGAGCAGCAAGGTTTCGAGAGCCAGTCTCGCAGAATTCATGAGGGACAACCAAAGTGTTCAATTTCTCGACCTATCAACACCGAAAGCCCCGTTCGCCAACATGCTAAACCTCAGCCATTCCGTATTACAAGGCTCCTCAATACTGCTCGAGTACAACACAGACGCGAACATAGAAGAAGTCATACAACGGTTCCTAGTAGAAGGAGTCTCCAATGCAGAACTCTGCGCAGTCTTCACAACAAAGTCGAGCAAACTCTACAGGTCGATCAAAGGAACAAAGAGGGTCAAGGTAGTCGCAGCCTCCTCACTAGTCTCCGCACCGGATGAGCTGCCCGACGGCGAGGTCCAGATTCCTGACAGGGAACTGGGCCTAGTGACCTCCATTGCATCAGACTTTCTGGAGGCAAACAAGGACATGCCCGCCTGCATTGTCTTTGACAGTATTACCGAGCTGGTTCGTGGCGACCAATGGGAACAAATCTACTCTGGCGTAAAACAACTCGCTGAACTTGTCGCCCTTCCCAGCGTGACAACAATCTTTCTGGCAAACCAAGACACTCTGGAACCCCGCTTCCTAGGATCTCTGCGGTCAACATTTCCTGTCCTCTTGAAACTAGACCGTACGGGTTTCCAAGCAACGAAACTCCCATAAAACAGGCTTCTCAAGAGAAGAGACTCGGCTCAAGTCCTAGCGCGATGTAGAGGAACTCGTTGACTGCCTGCTGAAAGCATCTCAGTGGCACCAAAAATTTCGGACTCTATTTAAAATACGGTCCAACTCATTAACACATCTCTTAGCTATAGCGTACCTGAGCGGCCGTGGAACACCTCACCCATGACATTCTCGTGGTGGGCGGAGGTGCCGCAGGGCTCAGAGCTGGCATCGCCGCTGTCGAGCGCAGCCCAAAACTGAGTGTCGCTATCGTCTCGAAAGTCTACCCTATGCGGAGTCACACGGTCTCCGCCGAGGGAGGTATGGCAGCTGTTACCCGGGAATACGACAGCCTCGACTCCCACGCATATGACACGATCAAGGGAAGCGATTTCCTGGCCGACCAAGACTCAGTTGAATACTTCGTGAAGCAGGCCCCCCACGAAGCTGTCCAGCTAGAACACTGGGGGTGCCCGTTTAGCAGGGACCCCGACGGTCGAATCAGCGTCCGAGCCTTCGGCGGCATGAGCGTCAAACGGACACTGTTCGCCACAGACAAAATTGGTTTTCACCTTCTTCACACCCTCTTCCAGACCAGCCTCAAGTACGACAGAATCCACCGTTACGATGAATGGTTCGTCACCTCACTACTCACAAATGCAAACAGGGTTGAAGGAGTAACAGCCATCGACATTAGAACAGGCGAACTCTTCACCATCCTCGCCAAGGCTGTTATCATCGCCACCGGTGGATGCGGAAGAGTCTTCCAGTTCACAACCAATGGCTGGATCAAGACGGGTGATGGAATGGCCCTCGCCTACCGGGCCGGAGTCCCGTTGAAGGACATGGAAATGGTCCAGTACCATCCTACCCTACTCCCCAATACCGGAATCCTGATCACGGAAGCAGCCAGGGGAGAGGGAGGTTACCTGATCAACAAAGACGGGGAGCGCTTCATGAAGCGCTATGTTCCCGGAAAAATGGAGCTGGGTCCCCGAGACATCATCTCAAGGTCGGAGCTGACAGAGATTAAGGAAGGCCGAGGCTTCGAAGGCCGTTACGGAAGCTATGTGGAGCTGGACCTGAGGCATCTCGGCGAGAAGAAGATTGAGGAGAAACTGCCCTTTGTCAAGGAACTTGCCGAGAAATATGTAGGAATAGACCCCGCTCACGATCCCATTCCGGTTAGGCCTGGCCAGCACTACCAGATGGGAGGAGTTCACACCAACATCGAAGGATTCACCGGTTTGGGCGGGCTCTACGCGGCCGGGGAAGCCGCCTGCGTAAGCATGAATGGAGCAAACCGCCTAGGAAGTAATTCCCTGACTGAATGCCTCGTATATGGAGCAGTAGCCGGCGAAACCGTGGCTGATTATGTCGCGAAACAACCAACACCAAGCTTCGGCAACCCCGTCCAAGGCTTAGCGATGACCGAGGAGACTCGCATCTACGACGGACTCCTCAAGCATGAAAACGGAGAGCGGACATCCACAATCAGGATAGACATGCAGAAGGGAATGGAGGAACACGTAGGAATCTTCAGAGACGAGAACAGCCTCAGAGAAGGCTGCAGAATAATCGAGGACCTGAAGAAACGAATGACAAACTCAACGGTGGATGACAAGGACCGGGTGTTTAACACAGACCTAGTCTCAGCTCTAGAACTAGATTTCATGCTAGACTGCGCAGAAGCCATCACCTATTCTGCACGCGCAAGGACGGAATCGAGGGGAGCCCACTCAAGAATCGATTATCCCAAACGGGACGACACTAGCTTCCTCAAGCACACGTTGGCGTACAGGAATCCTAACGGGCCAAGAATGGAATACCTCCCTGTGACGATTACCCGTTGGAAGCCGGAGGAGCGTGTCTACTAACCATGGAAACAGATACGGCCACAATCAGGGTCGCTAGATACAGACCCGAGAAGAGCGAGAAACCGTACTTCCAAGAATACAAAGTACCCTACCGCAAAGACACCGTGGTCCTCGACGCGTTGAACCAAGTGAAAGCGGAACAAGATGGAACTCTCGCCTATCGTTGGTCATGCAGAATGGGGGTCTGCGGTAGCTGTGGAGCAAACGTAAACGGCGTTCCAAAACTCACCTGCGCAACATTCCTTCACGAATTCAAAGGAAAGAGCCTCACCATAGAGCCGCTGGCGAACTTCCCGGTTATCAAAGATCTAGTGGTAAACATTGACGACTTCATGGAGAAACTGCTCAAGGTCAAACCGTGGATAATCCGAGACAAGCAATCGCCCCCTGAAGAGGGCGAGTACAAGCAAAGCGGAAAAGAACTCGACCGCTACGCCCAGTTCTCCTCTTGCATCAACTGTCTCCTATGCTACGCGGCCTGCCCTATCTATGGCCTAAACGAGGATTTCCTAGGCCCTGCGGCCACAGCCTTAGCATACAGGTATATTGCGGACTCACGAGACCAAGGGAAAAAGGCCCGCTTCCCTATCGTCCACGATCTTGAAGGAGTCTGGGAGTGCACCCTCATCGGCGAATGCAGTGTCGTGTGTCCGAAGGGAGTGGACCCAATGCTTGCAATACAGAAGACCAAGATTCTAGGAGCAATGGAAGCTCCCAAAACAATGCTCAGCCCTGAAACATTGAAAGCGATCCTCCCACGCGGAGGAGAATAGTTGTCGACCAAAAAGACCCACTATCCGGAAATTCCCCGGAAGAATCTAGGACCTGGATGGTGGCTCGCCAACCGGCACTACACAGTCTACATGATAAGAGAACTCACCAGTTTCTTCGTTACCGCCTTCAGCCTCATCTACATCTACCAAGTCTATCGACTCGCGTCGAACCCTGGAACCTACAGTCAGTACCTCGACACTGTCCGAAGTCCTGCAATGATTTCATTCAGTATCGTAGCACTGGGATTTACTCTGTTCCATTCCGTGACATGGTTCTATTTGATAGGCAAAATCCAGCCCATCAAGATAGGTCGGAAGAAAACAAGCCCTCTTCTAGCCCTAGGAATTAACACAGTATTTCTTGTGATAATCTCCTTCGCTGTACTCCAGCTCTTCATCGTCGGAAAGTGAGCAAGATGAGCACCGTTGCCCGGTTTCACGCGTTGCTCTGGGGCGTGTTCTCGCTGGGGGGGTTTATCGCCGCGTTCTTCCTACCAATTCTAATCTATATCAACAACATTGCCTATCCCCTAGGACTCTGGCCTGTTACGAGCAAAGACCCTACCCGTCTACTCGTCATAAATCAGACAGTTTCGACGCTATTCGTTTTCGCCGCAGTCGGGGGCTCTCTATTCCACGGAATATTCAGACTATCTGCGACTCTCGCCGAGCTTGGCTTGAAGAAGCAGGAAGCGAAGATCACAGCTCTGGGCTATGCGATCATTGCTGTCGGCCTTCTGGCACTTGGTTACTATCTCTGGCTGTTGAGCCCAAACATCATCCCTGGATTAGCACCGCCCTGGTCAAAGTAGGTCGAAAATAGCTCTAATACTGAATCGACAATGAGGAATCAAGGAGTTTGGCGCACAATCATCTGAGGGAGTTTCACGAGTACCGTGAGAAGATGAACGAGAAGATTCTTCGGCGAGGCACCCTTCTGACAAAACGCTTCTTCAACATCGACACGCAGGTTTACTCTGACGGAGCACTTCCTCGCAAAACGAAAGAGCTGCTCGGACTAGTCAGCAGCATGGTTCTCAGATGCGATGACTGCGTGACCTACCACATAATTCAATGCGTCGAACAGAAGGTCTCTGATGCAGAGTTCTTCGAGGCCTTCAATGTGGCATTGGTCGTCGGGGGCTCCATTGTGATTCCCCACCTAAGACATGGTGTTGAGATGCTGGAAGAGTGCCGAAAGAAACAGAAAACGTGAAACAAACTGTCGCGTCAGAGTTAGTCTGTCGCGATACCTTGGCTAGTCTATGCCAGTTGAGCCCAGAACTGTAGGCTTAATCGCGTCCAAGTCGAGACCAGTTGTCTCGGGGAGATTGAAAGTCTCGGGTATCTCTCCTCTTCCAAGACACTTGAACTCTCTGTTGTGACACTTTGGGCATTTCAGGTCGAACCTTAGCTCTCCTACTTGCCCCCTATCGTCTCGCCAGATACGATACCCACATCCGGTCCTAGTGCACTCGTACACAAACGTGTTCTCTTCAGACCCTTTCAGACGCCGGAGCCTTCTCGGGGCCTGCGGCTTGCGACTGGGTGCCGAAGCCGACTTCTTTCTTGGTTTAGCCTTCTTCTTTGATTGAGAACTTCTTGGTGTCCTGCCGGAGGATTTCTTTCGGGCTGGCAAAGTCGAAAGTTCACATGGGCCATCGGAGACTTTCAGTGTGTTGTAACTCGAAAAACGAAAGCCGGGACTCCACGCGAGACCCGAAAACTGCCTCGTAAAGGGTCGCGACTAGACTGCCAGTGGGATTTCTATTTCTTGGGGCGTGACCGTCGAATAGCGAGGACCGCAACAGCTACCGCAGCCACGATTGCGACAACAATCCCTGCTATGACCGAGATTGGAAGGTTTCCTGCTCCTGATGATGCTCCAGAGGTTACGGTAATTGCGAGGGTGGCAGAGTGGGAGACGGTGCTACTCTTGGCGGTCACGTTGAGCGTGTAAGTGCCAGGAGGCGTGGAGGAGTAAATCCCTGAAGATGTTGACACATGAACAGTCGACTGCCCGGAGGCGCCGGGTGACAACGTGACGGTTGGAGGGTCCAGTGTCGCTGACGGGCCGCCAGAGGGAAGGATGGCTGCAAGACTGACAGTCCCAGAAAAACCGTTCAAACTCTGCAGGGTCAGGGTATCAGTCGAAGAAGAATCTTGGCTGATGTTGAGCGAGGTTTGGCCTGGCGTGAGAGTGAAGTCAGCCCCAACATAGACCGTTATCTTGACGCTGTGGGTGAGCGCGCCGCTCGTTCCCGTTATGTTAAGGTTGTACGTCCCGGCAGTTGATGCGCTGACCATTAGTGTCGATGTTCCTGACCCTCCCATGATAGAGGTCGAACTAAGCATTGCAGTGAGACCCATGGAGGAAGAAGGTGAAAGTGTTACGGTCCCAGCGAACCCGTTCATGGGACTAATGGTAATTGTCGACGTGCCCTGAGCCCCATAGTTGAGAGGGCCAATCGTTGTTGGACTAGCACTAATCGAGAAGTCAGGAGGTGGGGCTTGGACGATGAAACTTCCACGCATCGCTCCCTTGTGTATGAAGCACCAATACGTGTAAGTTTGCTGAGCGGTTGTCGCAGTGAATGTGAACGTAGTGCCAGCAGAGCCAAAGTTGCTGGAAAGGGGTTCTCCAGAGTCGATGACTCCATTTCCATTGTAATCGACGCCCCAATTGTGAGTAAGGACGTCAGCGGAATTGAGGGTCATAGTCACCATTTGTCCGGCCATTACGGTAAGGGCCGGTCCTGGTGAGGTTATTGTGGTTGAGGTTGAACCCCAACCTGAAGGAGGGGAAAAACTGCCGAACAGGGCGAATGAGGCAGTGCTTGCCTGGATAGAATGTAGCGGGAAGGTAAGTCCTAGAATTCCTATGATGATGAGAAGAGATGATAGGATGATTGGTTTGAAGAGTCGTCGATTTGCTAGCACGAGAACTTCCTATGATAATAGGACCTTTATACGTTTTCCCTAAGCAACCCTTCACAAAAGACCTCGATGAAACCGTGGAAAGGGCTCCTGGCAACACCTCCAAGATTGGCCAAAAACGCCCTGGAAAGAGAAACGAACCGTGCCCTTTTCCCCTTGAAAATGGAGTTTTGTTCGTGAAATTTGTTCGGGAATGGGGGGAGGGGGGTGTTGTCCTCAATGCCCATTTTCAAGTGTGAAAAACTTGGGTCATCCGCAAATCTCTCCGCCAAGGCGGATTCCAGATGAAGTGAAACTATTCGGTCGCAGGTGAGGCTGTTCGCCTCACAAAGGGTAGGAGTCTCCGCTCTGAAACTCCGAGACAGGCCCCGAACCGAGGCCCTCATAAGCTCTCTATTTCCAGGTCACTCTGAGAAGGTTGGCAAGGGCTAGGGCCTCGCCCAAGTTCACGAGGAGCATGTAGACAGAGGCCTGGTCCACGAAACTTCCCGCGGACCGGACATTCTCAAACAGAAACAGCCAGAAGACGAGAATGGCAAGGTTAAGCACGACGAAGAAGCTACCGAAGAGCAGCAGCCCCATTGTGAAAGAGGACCGAACCTTCCGATAAGTGTCCGTGTAAATGGCCAATAGGACCAGTGTCATGGCTATGTTCGCAAACGCGACTGCCGCGCTAGCCCAGAGAGCGAAGGCCAAGCTTTCTCACCTAGCCTCCTTGTTCGGCACGCTTATCTTGGTTCTTCCAATTTTACTCCAGATTTCCTCCAAGACAGGCAACGCCTCCTCCATCTTCTGCGTCAGAAGAATCACCGCTCCGTACGCACCCTTCTCAGAAGGGGTCACCAATCCATTCTCCTCCAGCACTCTGAGGTGATGCTGTATTGTTTTGTAGTCGACCCTGAGTTTTTCCGCTAGCTGGTTCGCGTTCAACGGCCGATCGAGCAGGGCTTTGAGAATCTCGGCCCTGTTCGCCCCGCCTCTGGTTCCACCGAGGAGATACCAGAGAAGTCTCTTGAGATATTTTTCGCCGTGCAAGGAAGGAGTAACGGTGGTCTTGCCAGAGACGGCAAGCATCCGACCTGCTTTGAGAAAGTCAGTGACAATTGAAAGAGATTGTGTGATGGAAAAAATCGTAGCTCACCTATTTGTGCGCGTTTGGATTCTAGTCATCGTCCTAGACTCGTTGCGTTATCACGGCTCCATGGGACCGGTATGGTATTGATTCGAATTCCGCATGATAGACTTGTTTTCCGGAGATGAGCATGTCAAACCGTGAGTGATGTCTCTCGAGGTCCTCGTTCTTGGCCACTTTGGCGTGAACATCTTTCATGTGGGCAGCGTCCTTGAACCTTGCTATCTCAATCCATAATTCCTCCGAGTCGGACAGTCCCACTGCTGGGGTCAGACTCATCGCTCCGAACCTGCCGGACATGTCCTTGGGGCGGAGGAGTTCTTCTGAGAGGCATCCGGCGTCCTCGAACAGTTTCATTATCGGCTTTATCGCCGCCTGGAAGGCTTCCGCTTTCTTCTTGGGGACCCGGTACAAGAAGACGGAGCAGTATGCCATCGATTCGACTCCTTCCTTCCACGACCGGCTTTTATTTAGCCCCACCGCGAAGGTCGTCTCCAAGGCTCCCAATACTATCCGGTAAACCCGAGCCCGACTCCTTAGAGCAGATGGGATTCTTTCGAAGAAGGCTTACTTGGGCCGTCTTTCAAAGCGCCTCGTCATGAAGGGACCGGCGAGAAGGGCAGAGGGCTTCACCGAATCTGTTATCCGAGAAATGACCAGACTCTGCCAGGCTAACAATGCAATCAACCTCGCTCAGGGCTTTCCCGATTTCGACCCCCCAGCACGGGTAAAACAGTCCGCCATCAAGGCGATCAACAGCGGCTACAATCAGTACTCAATCACCCGTGGGTCCCCAGAGCTGAGACAAGCCATTTCAAGAAAAGTGAAACGTTTCAACCATTTCAAGTGCAACCCTGAGAGCGAGGTAACAGTCACATGTGGAACGACCGAAGGAATGATCTCCACTCTGCTCGCCCTGTTGAATCCCGGAGATGAAGTTGTGATCCCTGAGCCCTTCTATGAAAACTACGGACCCGACACGATCTTATCAGGGGCAAAGTGCCGTTACGTCAAGCTCGCGCCTCCCGAGTTCGAGATTGAAGAGGAATCTCTGAAGAATGTCTTCAGCCGAAAAACAAAGGCGATAATTGTCAACACGCCTCACAATCCTACAGGCCGAGTCTTCAGGCGTGAGGAGCTGAAAATAATCCGTGACCTATGCCAGGACTATGACGCCTTCGCCATAACCGATGAGATCTACGAGCACATCATCTACGACGGTTTGAGTCACACGAGTATCGCGAGCTTGGATGGGATGGGAGAGAGGACCATAACAATCTCTGGCTTCTCGAAAACGTACAGCGCCACTGGCTGGCGGGTCGGCTATGTGATTGCACGGAAGGAGCTGTCAAGCGCGATAAGGAAAGTTCATGATTTTCTCACGGTCTGCGCCCCCACACCCCTCCAAGAGGCCTGCCTCTCGGCGCTCAAGCTGCCCGAGTCATACTACAAGTCTCTACGTGCAACATATGATGAGAGTAGAGGATTGTTGTTGAAAGTTTTGGAGGAGGCTGGGTTCAAATGTTTCAAGCCTGAGGGTGCTTACTACATCTGGACCGATATACGCTCGACAGGGTTCAGGAACGATAGAAAGCTCGCTGAGATGCTCATCAAACGAATTGGAGTTGGTAGCGTTCCTGGCTCAAGCTTCTTCCACAATCCGTCCACTGGGAGACTGACCCTCAGGTTCTCCTTCTCGAAAATGCCTCAGACGATTAGGATAGCGGCTGAGCGGCTGCGACGGTTTAGACGGCTCTAGGTTTTTAAGAGAAGATGGGCTGGTGTCGAAGATGAGGTTTGAGACCTTCGATTCCGCAGACCCTTCTGGAGTTTTCATGGCTTGAGCCGGGGAACAGTCGGCAAGCTAAGTCGGGACTACAAGCCCCAGAGAGTGGAGGAAGAGGTTCTCGACTGGTGGAAGACACACCGTAGCTACGAGAAGACGAAGAAGAGACTTGTCAAACGCCCGAGATTCTACTTCCTAGACGGCCCACCCTACGTGACCGCTCCCCTCCATGTGGGGACGGCGTGGAATAAGGTCCTCAAAGACACGTTCATCCGTTATTGGAGGATGAGAGGCTACAATGTCCGCGACCAGCCCGGCTTCGACTGTCACGGCCTACCAATCGAGGTTCAGGTTGAGAAGAATCTCAAGCTCACTTCGAAGAAAGATATCGAGAACGTTGTTGGAGTAGCTCGTTTCATCGAAGAATGCAAAGCCTACGCACAAAAATTCGTCGCTACCCAAACGCGCGAGTTCAAGAACGTCGGAGTCTGGATGGACTGGGACAAGCCCTACATCACCTACCATGACGATTACATCGAATCGGTATGGTGGACAATCAAACGCGCGCACGAGAAACTCCTCCTCTCCAAAGGACTGCGGGTCGTTCACTGGTGTCCCCGCTGCGAGACAGCACTAGCAGGATACGAAGTCACGGACGAGTACCGGACAGTCCGGGACCACTCCATCTATGTCAAACTCCCGCTAATCGAGAAGCCTGACGAGTCTATCCTCATCTGGACCACAACACCGTGGACTCTACCGGCGAACCTTGGAGTGATGCTTCACCCTGACGAAACGTACGTGCTCGTTGAAGTGAACGGTGAGAAACTCGTTTTGGCCAAGGCGAGAGTCCAAGCGGTTATCGGAGAACAGCCGCACAAGGTTCTCTCCGAGTTTCAGGGACGAAAACTAGAGGGGGCAAAGTACCATGCACCTCTCCTTGAAGAGACAGGTTTGGATGACGATCCGAAAACCCACAAGGTCCTGTTGAGCTCTGCACACGTGTCGATGCTTGAGGGGACAGGAGCAGTCCACACCGCCCCGGGACACGGTGAGGAAGACTTCGAGGTCGGAAAGCAGTACGGCCTTCCAATTCTATCACCGGTCGACGCTTCAGGACGTTTCACGAAGGAAGCAGGAAAATACGCTGGCCAACCAGCACGAGAGTCCAACGATGTGATCGTAGAAGACCTTAGACGGAAGGGATTGTTGTGGAAAGAGGAGACGATAGAACACTCCTATCCGCACTGCTGGCGTTGCAAGACCGCCTTGTTACTGCGCGCCACTGAACAGTGGTTCATCAAAGTAACCGCGTTCAAGGAAAAGATGCTGCGGGAGAACAAGAAAATCCGGTGGGTCCCGGAATGGGCCGGAAGCAAACGATTCCACGACTGGCTCACAGGAGCACGAGACTGGGTCATATCACGACAGCGGTACTGGGGCGTCCCGCTGCCCGTGTGGACATGCGAGAAGTGCGGAAAACTGACAGTCGTCGGATCGAAAGCCGAACTGAGAAAACTGGCGACGGGCTCGCTATCGAAGAGTCTCGAACTGCACCGCAATGGTGTCGACCAAGTCTTGTTGCGATGCAAAGCCTGCCCCGGGACAGCGAGGCGTGAACCCGACATTGTTGACGTATGGTTAGACTCGGGAACAGCGTCGTGGGCGGACCTAGGATATCCGGGAAATTCTAGGGAGTTGAAAGCTTGGTGGCCGGCAGAATTGATCATCGAAGCGCACGACCAGACCCGTGGCTGGTTTTACAGTCAGCTGGGCTCGGGAATTGTGGCCTTTGACCGCTGTCCGTACAAGACTGTGCTGATGCACGGACACGCACTGGACGAGGGAGGAGAGAAGATGAGCAAGTCAAGAGGAAACATAATCGCCCCTGAGTCGGTCATAGAGAAATACGGCCGAGACGCCCTCCGATGGTATACACTGCAGTCCACGGTCTGGGAGGACTTTCGATTCTCCTGGAGCGGGGTTGAATCATCTGCGAGAGACCTGCAAGTTGTCTGGAACGTCTTTTCCTTTGCGACCCTCTACATGAACCTAGACCGATTCCGGCCGTCACTGTGGCCTGTTCGAAGATTATGGAAGCGGCTGAGACCTGAGGACAAGTGGCTTGTAGCGAGGACTGAGTCTCTTACAGAGACCGTCAATCAAAGCATGGCGAACATGGAGGTTCACAAAGCGGTTCGAGAATTGGAAGGGTTCTTGGTAGAGGATTTGAGCCACTGGTATGTTCGTCTCGTACGAAGAAGGTTTTGGCAGGAAAGAGAGAGCAAGGACAAGCTTGCCGCCTACGCGGTTCTCTACTATGCTCTGAAAAGATGGCTCAACCTTTCGGCCCCATTCACACCCTTCATCGTAGAGAAGCTCTACCAGGAAGCACTCCGAAATACTGAGCCTTCCAGTCCTAAAACAGTCCACATGCTCTCCTGGCCAAAACCCGTGAAAGCTTGGAGAAACAGGAAGCTGGAGGGAGAGATGAAGCTCGCCCAGCAAATTTCCGGCGCAGTCGCCTCCGCTCGACAGTCCAAGAAGCTCAAGCTACGCCAGCCTGTGTCGAAAGTCCTAGTGGTCACGGAGAAACCCATGGCGAGAAGCGTCGTGAAAAATCTGCGCGCGCTGTTGCTCCAGACGGCTAACACCAAGGAAATCCAGCTCGTCGGCCTCAAAGAAGAGAAACAGCTCGCGAAACTATTGGTGGAGCCTAACTACAAGGGTCTCGGACCTGCCTTCCGCCAGGAAGCGAACGAAGTCGCTGACAGGCTCAGGAGACTTGACGGCCGAGGAATCTACAAGACCATCAGCGAAGGTCGTCCCTACACACTTGAACTAAATGGAAAAACATACCGGATCACGGATCGCATGGTTTCCTTCCGGGAAGAGATGCCGGAGAACTACGCCTCGGGCAGTTTTGAACATGGGAGGGTCTATGTTGACCTTACGATCCCGGACGCACTAGCCCAAGAGGGCTTTGTCCGGGAGATGGTCCGACGGCTGCAGGAGATGAGAAAGCGGCTCGACTTGAGAGTCGACGCTTTTGTTGAGGCATATGTTATGATTCCGGACACGCGGAAGCTTGACTGGCTGGAAGACAATCGAGAGTACTTGATGGAAGAAATCAGAGCCAAGACACTACGCCTCCTGCGGCCGGGAGAGCCCAAGCCGAGGGCTCAGATGGATGAACAATGGGTCCTGGACGGCCAGAACTATCAGATGGGAATAGGGGTTGTAGGAAGATAGACTAAGCTTCTCGGGGCACGTTCAAAAACGCCGATTTGGTCTCGTTACCCCCTTCCCCGTCTTTATATAGTCTGCACGAAGGGAAATGACCGTTTTCAACGGTTTTCGTGCGGTTTTGGGACTGTTTTCGGGTGTTTTTTGGCCGGCGACGCGGGTCGGTTCTTAGCGTTCATAGCCTAGGCTCGGGGTTGTCGTGGTCGCCAGCTCTTGCCAAGTCTAGGCTTTCTCGTCAACCCGATTGCAGGGATGGGAGGAGCGGTGGGGCTCAAGGGTACGGACGGACCGGGAACAGTTGAAGAAGCCATCAAGAGGGGAGCTGGACCTACCTCTCCTGCCAGGGCCGGCCAATTCCTCAGCCACCTCAAGACCTTCGGACTCAAGACCGGACTCAAGGTTGCACCTGGTGTAATGGGCGAAGATGCTGCAAAGTTGGCCGGCTTATCCTATGACGTCGTAGGGCAGGTGAAAATTCCCACCTCGGCGCGAGATACGTTAAGCGTTGCAAGGACGATGAGACAGGCAGTGGACCTTCTGGTCTTCTGCGGAGGAGACGGAACAGCCAAGGATATTCTAGCCGCAGTCTCCGACACGATTCCTGTTCTCGGAGTCCCAACGGGCGTCAAAGTGTACTCCTCGGTGTTCGCGGTGAGTCCTCATGCTGCTGCTGAATCTGTGGCCCAGTTCTTGGAGCATCGAACTTCGACGAGGAAAGGCGAGGTTCTAGACATCAATGAGGAGGATTATCGCGCCAATAAACTGTCAGTCAAACTTGCAGGCTACATGGTTACCCCAGAAGTGGGAACGCTGATGCAAGCCTCGAAATCACCTTCTATAGCTAACGAGGTCCTGGAAATTGAGGCTATCGCAAGATATGTGAAAGAGGAAGCTGACCCGGCAACAACCTATGTGTTAGGCCCGGGAACAACTGTCGAGAGAGTAGCGCTAGAATTCGGGGTGAAGAAGACCCTTCTGGGAGTCGACATTGTGAAAGGGGACGGCACCATCCTCGGCGTCGACCTTAGCGAGTCAGAAATTTTGAAACTGGTTGACGGCCGCTCAAAGATTGTCGTGTCGCCCATCGGAGGGCAGGGCTTCCTCTTCGGCCGCGGAAACCAGCAAATCAGTCCGCACGTCTTACGCAGGGTGGGGCTACAGAACTTGATCATCGTCTCTGCAGCCACCAAGATTGTGTCTCTACGCCCAAGGCGATTGATAGTTGACACTGGAGACGAGCACTTGGATGAGGAGATTCGTGGATACTGCAGGGTTCTGACGAGCTACCGAGAAGAGATGGTTGTCAAGGTCGAATAGTTCAAGGATGTAAATCGACTCTGAGTCAGCTCTTGACTCTAAGAGGACTTTTTATCAGGTCCGGTTCCACGCCGCTGAGACTTGGCGCTTTCAGCTGCCACGACACTCATCGTCATCGGAGTCTTCATCGGAACATACGTGCTGATCCTCTCCGACAAGTTCCACAAGCCTTCGGCTGCTGTCCTCGGGGCTACGCTGATGGTTGGGACGGGGGTCCTCGCCGAGTCGGAGATTTTCGCGGCGATCAACTGGACCGCGCTCGCGGTGCTCCTAGGCATGTTCATCATAGCCTCGTCCCTCCGCGAGGCAGGCTTCTTCGAATGGATGGGCCTTCGCCTCGCCAAATCAGTTGACTCTCACCCCGTTCGAATGTACGTACTGCTGCCCCTGATGACCGCGGGCATGGCGTCACTCCTAGACATTGTAACGGTGGCACTGTTCATCGTACCGTTAACAATTGAGGTGTTTGAGGGCCTGGAAATCGACCCCGTCCCATTCGTAATATCAGAAGTTCTCGCAGCCAACGTGGGGGGTCTCGCCACGATGGTAGGCGACCCGACCAATGTCATCATTGGTTCATCCTTGAATCTCAGTTTCAACAAGTTCCTTGAGAACACCGCCCCCATCGCTTTGGCCGCCCTGGCGGTTAACTCCAGCCTTCTGTATCTGAAGAGCCATGATTTTCTCCACAAGGAGGCTGTTGCTCGGCGCAGGCAGAAGCGGCCCGCGCTCCTTCGAGATCCCTTGGAAGCGGTGAAGGACAAAGGCCTCCTTCAGGTAAGCCTCGTCTCCTTGAGTTTGGCTGTCGCGTTTCTAATCGTCCATAACTTCCTGGGGGTTTCAGCCGCTCTTGCAACCCTCCTTCCAGCATTCCTAATACTCGTCTACGAATCCTCACGTCACTCTGAAATCCAGCATGTCCTCGCGCGTATAGACTGGGAAATTTTCGCCTTCTTCGGTGGGCTCTTTCTCCTCGTGGCCTCTCTTTCAAGAACTGGAGTGCTCGGTCAAGCCGGGGTCCAGATGTTGCAGGTCTCCAATGGAAACCTTGCTCTTTCCGTCACACTCGTGCTTTGGTTATCCGCCCTCATCTCCCAAGTAGTGGACAATGTTCCGCTAGTGACAGTGTTCGTTCCGGTGATAACGTCCATGTCCAACACCGCAGGCATTCCGCTTGCGCCACTGGCTTGGGCGCTCGCTGTAGGCACCGCCATCGGCGGAATGGCGACACCTGTAGGAACGGCCTCGAACCTGGTCGCCCTCAGTATCTTGAACAAGCCGCGAAAGAGACTAACCTTCTCCAAGTTCGCGAAACAGTCGGTTCCCCTAACACTGTTGGACCTCGCCATCGCGAACCTTATTCTGATTCTGAGACTGTAACTTCCGCCGAGTTATAGAGAACAGCACTCTTTTGTAACCACTGCCACGTTCTGGTAGACCTCCAGTTGAACAAGGAGCCCGAAGGGAAAAAGCGTGAACCAAGTAGTCCGACGTGTCAAGAACTTCTTCCAGCCGGGTGAGAAAGAGGCTTTCTCACGCATTGAAGAACTAGCCCGGTTGGGAGAGGAATCACTTGAGCTACTCGTCAAGATCCTGTCGGGGACAAAGAATGGCGTGGCCGATGTCGACAGCTACACGGCGAGAATAAGCGCGCTAGAGAAAGAAGGAGACCTCATCACTCAATCCCTTGAGGAAAGCCTCGGAAGAGGGGCCATCATTGCATCCCTCTCAAACGACTTTGAGAGACTGGTTGACTCTGTTGACAGTATTCTCGATAGAGCGCATTCTCTGTCGCGTCAGTTGCGAAGAGTGACCAGGCGGCCGCTGAGGCAAGCGAAGGAGTTTGATACGGCATTCCGGAAAGAGCAGGTTCGGCTGATCGAGATCGGCCAGTCCCAAGTCAAGGTTCTACGCAGGCTCTTGGTCGCAGCCGGGTCAGACCGTGCAAGAGCAGTGGGCTTGGCCCATGAAATAGAGCGTCTGGAGGAGCAGGGTGATGATGTCAAGGATGGAATGCTGGATGAGATCTATGGGTCCTGGGAGAAATTGGACTTTGCGTCATTCCACAATCATATCCAGACGACCATTGAGGCTGATGATATTCTGGACCTCTGCGAGGATGCTTCCGATCTTGTCATCGCCGTAACGAAGGCCTTGGGTGCCTAGCTGAAAGATGACTGACCTCTTCAGTGCCGCCTCGCTTCTTCTAGCAGGGCTTCTCGGCATCGTCGTCGGAGGAAACAATCTCTCAGCCTGCTCCGGGACAATTATCGGTACGGGGATGGTGAGCAAGAGGTCAGGCATTCTGATCGCGACCGCAGGGTACATCCTAGGACTCTCTCTAGAGGGACCGAAACTCTTCCAGGTCCGTGAAAGATTTCTACCAACGGAGACATCTGCGCAGGTCTTCTCGATACTGTTTGCGACATTGCTTGTTTTCGTCGGGGGGGAATTTGCTAGAGTTCCATTGTCTCTCTCCAAAGCATTGACCGGGGCAATACTAGGGGTCAGCCTCTCCGCGGGAACCCTCCAAGTAAACCGCTACCTAGGCCTGATATTCTTGTTCTGGACAACCGCTCCCATCGTCGCAACAGGCCTCGGAGTTGTTCTGGTCGGACTTGATGACCGGTACAGTCCGCAGAATCTCTGGCTGAAACTGTCCATCCTCAAGGCCGGACTGCTTTTTCTCGGCTTCTTCTCAGCCTACGTCCTCGGTAACAATACGCTGGGATTGATCGTTGGCGTCCCAAGCAGTCAAACCTTTGAGACGGCCGTAGTGGTCGGGCTTGGAGCGGTTCTAGGTGCGTTTACTCTGGGCCAGGGTGTTCTTCGCAGACTTACCGAGGGAATATTCCAGCTTCGCTACCCCAACGCGTTCTTTGCCCAACTGCTCGGGACGAGTTCAGTTGAACTCGCAAGCCAGCTCGGGATACCTGTGTCTATCACGGAGACCGTCTCCTCTGGGATAATCGGGTCGGGTTTTGCGAGGAAGATGCGAGTGATGAATGTGAGAAACGTTTTCCTGATCTTGACCAGCTGGGTCGTCTCGCCCGCTAGCGGCGCAATCGCCGGTTTTCTCCTGTCTCGACTGTTCGGCTGAATTAGCCCAGACTCATCGTCTCGGACCAATCTTTTAGAGTCGCCAAAGCAATCGCGTCCAGCGACAAGCCGCGGGGAACCCTGCTTGGGATGGCGCTTCGGCGGAGTTTTTGACGGTTACAAGGGGATTCCACGCGAGGCAGACCTGCTAATCTACGCCAGCTTCTTCAACTGGGCGGCCGCAGGCCTACTCTTCATCACCCTCCAAGTCTTCCTTGTTCTCGAAGGGCTGAGCTTTGCCCTCTCAGGGCTCATTGTTGGTACGTTCGGGATTACTAGCGCTTTGGCCACGTGGCCCTTTGGCATACTCGCCGACCGCTATGGAAGGAAGCGTTTCGTAATCGGCGGAGGAGTAGTTTCAGCCTTCGCAATCACCCTCTTTGCAATCGTGGGGACAAATATTTCGCTACTCTTCGCGGCTGCGGCCCTCTCCGGCTTCTCCGAGGCAATGTTCGCCTCATCGTGGACTGCTATGCTTGCTGACAAGGCTACTAACGCTTGGCGTACCAGAGCCTTCACACTTTCTTTTTTCGTCTCTACCATAAGCTCTGCTGCGGGAGGTTTTAGCGCAAGCATCCTTGGACCGATCGATTCTCTGCTTGGCATCAGCCTAGTCCAAGGACACCGTTACCTGTTCGCGGGTGTCGCGGCCGTCAGCCTTTTCGGGCCCGCAATGGTCTCCAAGGTGTCCGATTCGAAGCCCTCTGTGCTTGGCAACCCCCGCTTTCACTTTCTACCCAGAAAATCGCTCCGACCCGTAGTCCAGTACTCGATCGCTGGAGGGCTCATCGCGTTCGGCGCGGGGATGGTAGTCCCGCTTGTTCCGGGATGGGCCTACCTGAGGTTCGGAGTGAAGGATGACGTGACAGGGCCAGTCTTTGGCGGTATCAACAGCCTGGTTATGGGAGTTGCGAATCTCGCAACGCCGAGACTAGCGAAGAGATTCGGCACGGTCAAGACAATTGTTGTGACACAGGCCTCCTCGACTGCCTTCCTGTTTTCGATGCCTTTCACCCCAAACTTCCCAGCTGCCTCTGCCGTTTTCATAGTGCGCAGTTGTTTGATGATGATGTCAAACCCGGCAGAACAGTCGTTGCTGATGGGATTGGTCTCTGAAGACGAGAGGGCTACGGCAGCGGCGATAACCGCTGCATTGTGGCGTTTTCCTAACTCGATTAGCACGGGACTGGGGGCTTACATTATGGGTCTCGGCGGTTTCCTGTACCTCTCATTGCCCTTCTGGATTTGTACAGGACTCTACCTGGCATCTATCAGCTACTTCTGGGTCGCTTTCAAGGAGACGCGATTGCCTGAGGAGAAGGTCCTAGCCCCGATTCCGGCCGCGACTTAGGGGAGTAGGCCGCCGATTCGGGCGAGCTTCAATAGGCTAGGCTTCTTCTGGAAGACGCCTGCGGTGATTTCCAGAGCCTCCTTCAATAGTCTGCGGTTCTTTTGGAGCTTGTTGAGTGCTCTCCTGTTCAGCCTCCGTATCAGCCAGTTTGAGCTCAGCGCGTACCGGGCAGAGTAGTCTGCATGTTGCCCGATTACATCAGAGAACATACGCTGTCGAGTCTCGTATTCCCGCAGGAAGTTAGCAGAGTTGTCGTGTGATGTTACGGCCTTCTCTATTACCTCGGCTAGGACGAGCGCGTCTTGTAGTGAGAGGTTCAGCCCCTGGCCGGCGTGAGGATGGAAGGAGTGGGCTGAATCACCCAGCAAGGCGACGCCGTTGTCAACCCATCGATCCACGAGAACCCGGCTTGGGGTAAAGAAAGCGAGCTTGGTCCAGGTCTCCATTCCTGCCAAGGCTTCGACTGTCTCCGGCGCGACCCGGTTCACTTCTGCCTTGAGCTTTTCCATCCCTGCAGCCTTAACTTGGTCGAAGCTGCTCTTCCCCACACAATGGAACAAGTACGTGATTGTGGGGCTAGCGGGCATCACTCCAAGCATCTTTCCGGGGTTTTGGTATTGACGGGCGCGGCCCTGAAACCCGGAAACCGGGCCGACTAGCCCAACGATGAAGGAGTCACGATACTTCTGGGCCTCGGCTTTCGAGCCGATGAGTGTTCTGACTCTGGAATTTGCACCATCAGCTCCTACGACGACAGCCGTGTTTGTTTCTTGAAGCGCGCCATTGGTCTCGAACTTTAACCCAGTTAGTTGGCCGTTATTGCGGACTAGGTCTTTGAAGCTCGTTCCCCAAACGAACTGGGCGCCTGACTTCTCCGCCTTGTATCGCAAGACCATGTCTAGATCTGTCGCGTTTACTGTGAGGAGGTAGTTTTGTGGGTGATCGAGAAGCTTGTAGTCTGCTTCAAGCAGTATTTTGCCGTCCCAGGCGCGAACCTCGAAAACCTCGGCCTTGGAACCCGTCTGCAGTGCCTTGTCAAGTAGGCCGAGCTTGTCTAGAACTTCAAGCCCATTGGGCTGAAGCGTAAAGCCTCTGGGAAAACTATCCGCGGATTTCCGGCTGTCGAGCAGCATCGTAGAAATCCCCCTCTCCTGAAGAGAGATTGCGAGGGCCAGGGCCGGCAATCCTGCTCCGACAATGGCAACGTCCGCGGCCTCTTCCAGATTCTCCACCCTTGAAGAGCTCGCGAGTACGGCATCATCTTAAAATCCATGCCTGACCCCCAGCCTCGTTGAGCGGACGACTATTTGGGTCGGGTTCACGGTCAAGGCTCGGCGGAAAACGTTGCAGTCTATGACCCCGCCGGTTCGGTTGCTCCGCACGTCTACAACAAGGATCGCAGGTACGCAGTGCTTGTCGTAGACATGTTGAACGATTTCGTCTATGGAAAAATCAAGTGTGACAGGGCTGTGCCAATGATTCCGCGGACGGGGGATCTGGCGGACAAGGCAAGAAGCTCCGGGGTTCCAGTGCTCTACCCGAACGACTCACATACACGGAAGGACTTTGAGATCTACCGCTGGGGAAAACACGCGATGCGCGGGTCCAAGGGCGCGCGTGTAATCACAGAACTTCGCCCCCGCAAGAAGGACTTGCAGATCCCAAAGACAACTTACAGCAGTTTCTTCAATACAAGGCTTGAACGCGAGTTGAAGAGGGCATACGATGGAAAGGGCGCCAACACCTTAGTTCTGTCCGGCTTGCACACGGACTGCTGTGTAAGACACACGACCGCCGATGCGTTTTTCCGAGGATACGAGACTATTATTGCCGAGGATGCCGTTAACTCGTTCACAGAACTACAATACCGAACAGGTCTCCAGTATCTCAAGTTCTGGTACCTGGCTGACATTCTTCCGGCCAATAAGATTGTGAAACTGTTCTAGAGGCGTTTCGGGTCGAAGCGGCCCGCCCGGGTCATTATCGACATGGACGGTGGGATAGACGACGCGCTAGCGCTGATCCTCGCCCTTAGGTCGCCGGAATTGGATGTCGCTGGAATCACAGCTGTCTCGGGAAACGTCCCTGTTGAACAAGCCGCGATGAACGCGCTGAGAGTCGTCGAACTTCTTGAAAGAAAGGATGTCTGGGTCGCTAGAGGTCTAGCGAATCCGTTGGTGCGAGACCCGGTACGGGCTATGGACTTTCACGGCGCGGATGGACTGGGAGACTCTGAGCTCCCTAGTCCAAGCTTGAGACCCCGTGCTGAGAGCGCGCTGTCCCTCATCAAGCAAGAGTCCCAGGGGGCCGGTCGCCGAAGGCTGAGCATTGTTGCCACCGGACCTCTAACGAACATTGCAGCTGTCTTCACCGAAGAATCTGATATTGTAAGAAGGTTAGACGATGTAGTGATAATGGGCGGAGCTTACGGTCTAACAGAGTACGGCGTTGGGAACGAGACGCCTGCCGCAGAGTTCAACATCTACTCAGACCCGGAAGCGGCCAAAATAGTGTTCGAATCGGGAGTGTCACTGAAATGCGTCGGCCTCGATGTAACGATGACTCCTGGCGCTCAACTATCACCGAGGGAATATGCTACAATCAAGAGGAGTGAGACCGACCATGCCCAATTCGCCGCCAAAATTCTGGCAAAGGCCATGGGAAGAGAGAAACGATTCGCTCTGCATGATCCAATGGCTATTGCCATGAAAGTGAGACCTTCCCTGTTCAAGTTCCAGGACTATCATGTCAATGTGGAGACAAAGGGCGAGTACACGACGGGTATGACAGTCAGTGATAGGAGAGACCGGCCATCCAAGGAGCTACAGGGTCAGAGGATCGCAGTCTGTAAGGATGCAAAAGCCGCGGCTTTCAAACAGGTTTTTCTTAGACGATTGATGAGTCGCTGAGCTACTGTATCCCTTTATCTTCCAAGCTCACACAATCATTGAGCTTGAAGGGAAGAGTCGTTCCGATTTCGTATCTCATCGTTGTGGCGAGCGCGGCTTACCTATTAATTCCATCGTTGTTCTCGCCTTACGGTAATTATCCCTACGGCGGAGGAAGTTTAGTCAGTTTCCTGTTCCCTGGCGGGCTCATACTGAACGTCATGGCTGTAGCAGGAATGATTCTGGGCCCCTACTTCGGGCTCGCAGGTCTTATAGCAAAAGACAAGTCAATCTGGGTAGAGGTTAACCGAATGCTTCACACTCATATTTCATTCCCAGTTATCGGAGGACTCGTCCTCTTCTACGGCTCAATCTTTCTCTACGGGTTCCTCTACTTTCTACTCCCAGTCTACGTACTCTTCGTGTGCCTAGCCACATTGATCACGGTGATGGCCTCTCGAACATCCAAGTCTGCCTCCATCACACCCGCACCTGCGGGGACAAATCTAGTCCAATAGAAACTCTTCTATACTACAACCTCCTCCGCCCGGGCCATGGCAGAGTATGGAAGAGGAGCTAAAGCAGGAGTAGTAGCTGGGCTGGTCTGTGGAGTTATTCTCGCGATAGGCTACTATGCTCTGTTCACACTAGTCCAGGACACGGCTAGACGAGCCATTCAAGACGCGCTCCCTGTGGGCTCAGTGATTACCGTCGACCAAGCGCTAGCCGCAGCTCTAGTACTTCTCGTAGTCGGTACTTTCGTCGGCACAATAGTCGTGGGTGCAATTCTGGGTCTAGTATTCGCAGCAGCGCACAACAAGTACATGCAAAGCAAGAGCCTAGCCATGAGGGGCATAGTGTTCGGTGTGATACTTTGGATAATCGGAATTCTGTTTAACATAGGCAGCTTTTCATACGGAGCTACCTATATCGGCCTCTCAGTTCTCATCGGGCTCATAGCGAGCCTCGTCTACGGATATCTGCTAGGCACTTTCTTTGGCAGGTTCGGGCCGAAACAGCAGGTCCCATCGCCAACCGCAATGTGAGCAACTGCCCAGCGATGCTTCAACCGAAGAAATAGCCGGTTTCCTATCCAACCTTAGGCTTTTTAAACTCAATATTTCGATATACTTCTCTCAAGAATAATCCATGGGTAAGGAAATCAACCACATAGAACTCAACTCCAAAGACCTAATGGCGACAAAGAAGTTCTACTCAAGACTCTTCGGCTGGCAATTCCAAATGTTCGGCGACAACTACGCAATGTTCAAGACCTCTAAGAAAGGCGTGGGCGGCGGTTTCAACCTAGCCAAGAAGATAACCCCAGGAACCACCACGTTCTACGTGACAGTGCAGAACATACCTGATGCACAGAAGAAGGCCGTGCAGCTCGGCGGAAAAATCGGACAGCGGAAAAAGGCTATCGGCGGCGGAATGGGGTACTGGGGCACCCTCAAGGATCCGCACGGCAACCTAATCGGAATCTGGAGCCAAAAGTAGAACCCAAGGCGACGATAAGGGCTGAACCAGACCCTTATCGCAGGCCAGCCTGACCGCGAACATCTGATTCCGGTTACCAAACCCCTTTTTCCCGAGTTTTAACGGTCTCGACCGTTGGAGAAACGGTCTTGGAGAACCTTGCCGCCAGAAGAGATTATCGTAAACCGATCCTCTTTCTCTTCCTGCTCTCGCCCGCAGTTGGCGAACTCCTCTCAGGGGCCTCGCCGCCTCTTGCATTCTTCAACCAGTCGGCCTGGTTTTTCTCTCATCGCTCTACGGAAGCGGTGCCTTACTGGTTCGAGACTATGCGAGACGCTGGGGAAAAAGCTGGCGCTCGATACTGCTGCTAGGCGCGGCCTACGGCATTATTGAGGAGGGCATTCTCGTCCGGAGCTTTTTCAACCCCGCTTGGAAGGACCTAGGCGTTCTTGGGACTTATGGTCGCTGGCTTGGTGTGAACTGGGTCTGGGCGGAGTGGCTCACGATATACCATGCCATCTTCAGCATAACGATCCCGATCCTCATCGTTGAGCTCTACTATCCAGAGGCGCGAGCCAAGCTGTGGCTTTCGAAAAATCAGAGAAGACTGTTCCAGTCTTTGCTGCTCGCCTCGATAGTTGCCGGTTTTGTAGGTTTTCCATATTTTGCGCCTGAGCTTCTCCTTTGGCTTCCTGCATGTGTTGCCGCGGTTGTCTTTCTGGGCTGGTTTGCAAAACGGGTGCCCAACAATCCATTGTCACAGTCAACGTTGAAGGTGGCTGAGTGGAAGCTTGCTCTACTCGGCACTTCAGCTCCTCTGGGGTTCTTGGTCTTCTTCTACAGCACGATCATTCCCGTCGCCGCGATAACGATGGCGGTCGGGTTTCTAGTCGCTCTTGCCTATCAGAATCTCTTGTGTCGTTGGTCTCTACGGGGATTCAGCGATCTTCAAAGGCTTAGCATTATTGCTGGGGCCCTCGGCTTCTTCATGTTCTTTGACTTTGTTCTGGAGCTGAACGGGGTTCTAGGAATGAGTGGGGTAGGGGTTGGCTTCCTGGTACTTGTGATAATGCTGAGAAGGCGAATCGTGACAGCCGTTAGGCTGGATTTCCACTCCGTAGTCCCGTCTTTCCCAACCCTTCAACCAACAGAGACCACAGCGTGAAAAGGGGTGTCAGAGGCACTGCAGAGACGCTTCCCAAGTTAGAATGACTTGCGTAGATAACTTTGCAACGCGTTCGTCTTGTTAAATATGGTGAATAGGATGACCGCGTACATCAGCCAAACCAAGCCTGCATATATCACCAGGAGGAATTGCCCCGTGAGCAAGGCAACTAGTCCCGCGAGGTACGATTGCCCTAGGGCGACGCCTGTGACAACTCGCCTCCAGTTCGAGCTTTCTCGAAGCCCATGCACCTGAATCAGCCAGTCAGTTGCAGCGGGAATCGGGAAAATCGCAAGAAGGTACGGCCGGGCAGCGACGCCCATCATCAGCTGATTAGTGTAGAGTGTTCCGAGTAGAAATCCCAAAACCACTCCTGTGCACCTAGCGCAAACATAGAGTGTTCTCCCTAGGAGATTGATTCTGATAGTATGAGACAGGCCTTTCACGGAATGGTGCGCGAGTAACAAGAACCGCAACGACGCACGTTCATCAGGACTTGACTGCATGCCATTTTCGTTGAAATCCTAGAGAATTGCACTAAGCTTAAAAGTGTTCAAAAAGGGTGACGCTGGACTGTAGAAAGCATTGGCAAGAAAATACAATCTAGCAATTCTCATCATTCTTGTCCTGTTCTGCTGGCCAGCTGCTATTGCGTATTACTTCACTCGACCAAAGATACCAGATGCCACCACGGGCCCTGGAATGATGGGATCGACGGGCGCATCTGGCACTATGGGAACATCAGTGGTGTGTCGCTCCTGTGGAGCGAGCATTCCCGCTGGAGCGACAAAGTGTCCCTCCTGCGGAGCTTCAGTTATTTAGGTAAGGGCCAGGTAGGATACAGGAAGTCATCCAAGCCGCCAGGATACAGTCCTTCTTTCGTCGCTTCGTCCAAGGCCGTCCTTCATGGTCAGTAACCGCGGATCGTCATGTAGAGTTACGCTAAGCATAATCGATGGACCGTCTGCTACGCGAACCCTATGCAGTCTCAGAAGCCGTCGAGACCCCTAGGCGTAACAATAATTGCAATACTGGCCCTGCTCGCAGGGATCCCTGTGACGATCCTCGGCTTGGGGCTGATAGCGTTGTCAGCTCTATTTGTGGGGTTTCTAGGCCCAACCGGTGGAGTACTCGCCGGGCTTGGAGCCATTTTCGGCGGCATAATTCTTGTGCTCGGCCTCATATGGGTTGCTACCGGGTTTGGTTTTCTCAACGGGAAGGGATGGGCATGGACTCTTGGAATGGTCGCGAACATTTTGCTGATAGTTTTCGCTATTACGCTGACTGCATCCGGCAGCTACGGTAGCATTACAGGCATAATCATTCCGGGTTTGTTGGTCTACTACCTAACTCGGACACGTGTGAAGGCCTTCTTTGGAAAGGCATCCTGGTCACCCACCGCAACCTTCACGCCACCTCCATCTTTCTCGACACCGTCATTCAACACTCCATCACTCGGTACGACAACGAGCACAAGCTTTGGCTCTAAAATCAGTCCAACTGGAACATCAACGCCGGCTCCGACACTTGCCCACTTTTGCACCCACTGCGGGGCAACAATCAGCCCGGGTAGCACTAAATGTGCCGCCTGTGGTGCCAACCTCTAGAATCCTTTTCGACACTTGGTGTGCGGAGAAGAGCCTTCTCAGCTAGGCTCAACGCTGAGACTGTGGATGAGTGCACCAGCTTGCCCTCGTGCAATAGCTGATACGCTTTCTTGACTGTGATAATTCGAGTGTTCATTCGCTCGTAGGGTTCTAGGCGGGCTTTTCCCTTTCTCAACCCTGTTGCCAAGAACACGTGGGCCCGTTGTGCTGAGATTCCGGGAGTCGTGTGTAGCCAGCCTATGTTCGTCCAGTTCCGGGCAGAGTATCCTGTCTCCTCCCGCAACTCTCTCCGAGCGCATGTTTCTGGACCCTCGCCATCGTCCATCAGGCCGGCCGGCAACTCTAGCTCCCAGCCTTGAATGGGGTGGCGGTAGTTCCAGATGAAGACAAAGCGGTTCTTGTCCAAGACCGGGACGATTATTGCAAAGTCGTGAAGACTAAGTCGGAGATGCTTTGTTCTGAATCCGGTCGTGGAGACGATGTCATCCTCGTGAAGCTTTACGTTGCCCACCGCGGCTACCTGCCGGGTCCGGGTCATACGCCATTGCTTGGGCGACCTGCGAAAGAGGGGGCGGGTAGACTTCATGATAGTCTTCAGGGAATGGGAGTATCGTCGACTATGGAGAAATAGTCTTCCGCATAAGGACCCCACTCGAGCCTAAGGGCGCGACTGTTCTGAAATGTTCCCCTCGGAACATGCTAGGTGTCCCGAACCAGCGCCATTCCGCGACCGCGGCCATTTTCTCCGAAACAACGGGATACGCCTCAACGACTCCTCCTCCTTGTTTCTTAATGCTGTCTAGGGCGGCCTTGAGCGCTAGTTTGGCAACCCCCTTGCCCCGGTAGTCCTTGTCAACAAAGAAACACGTTATTCTCCATAGCTTCTCAGCTTCGACTGGAGGGGCGACCTTGCGATAGTTACGCCCCGCGTCAATCCGTGGAAGCTCATCCTTGACCCCGTACTGGCACCATCCTACTGTTTTCTCGCCGTCGTAGACTAGAATCGCGTGAGATCGGCTTGCGCGCACGAGAGCCGCCTTGTCTCTCCTATTCTTCGCCTTCCTCTCCACATTCGAGAGGTTCCTTCCGACAGGTCTGGGGCGCTGGTAGTACATGCACCAACAATATCCTTGCTGGGCGGCTAGATCCTCGAAGTCTGCTAGCGTCCGAGGGCTCAGTTCCTTTATCGTGTAGGCCATGATTCAGATCCTGGTCGGACGCTCCTTAGGCTTCCTGGCTATAGGATGGGCGGTTCTTTGTAGTCTCCGAAGACCTTGCGGCCCACGTCCATTATCTCGCCCAGTGTGGCATATGCCTTGACCGCTCTTATCATTGGGTACATGGCGTTCGCCTTCGGGTCCTCGAAGATCTTCCGGAGCTCCTCTAGAGACCTCTGAACCTTCCCGTTATCCCTGGTCTGGCGGACTTTGTTGATCCTGTCGACCTGCAGGCGTTGTGCTTCATGATTGATCTTCAACGTATCAATTGGCATCTTCTCCTCAACGTGATACTTGTTGACTCCAACCACGACGCGTTCTCCTTTTTCCATCTCTTGCTGGTAACGATAGGCTGTCTCGGCTATTTCGCGCTGAATGAACCCGGTCTTGATCGCCTCCAGCAGGCCTCCCGCCTGTTCTATCTTGTCGAAATACTCGAACGCTCTCTGTTCCATCTCATCCGTTAGCCATTCTAGATAGTAGGACCCTGCTAGCGGGTCGATCACGTCTGTGACGCCTGTCTCCTCGGCTATTACCTGCTGCGTCCTCAAGGCTACCGTCGCAGCCTTCTCTGAGGGCAAAGCCCAGGCTTCATCATAGGAATTCGTGTGCAGAGACTGAGTCCCGCCTAGGACGGTGGCGAGGGCCTCAATAGTTGTCCGGACTATGTTGTTCAGGGGCTGTTGCCAGGTTAGCGACACGCCAGAGTTCTGAGCATGTGTCCGTAGGAGTAGCGAGCGCGGGTCTTTCGCCTTGTACTTCTCCTTCAGGACCCGGGCCCATATTCGCCTCGCTGCTCGAAACTTAGCGACCTCTTCGAAGAAATCCATTCCGCAGTTCCAGAAGAAGCTGAGACGGGGAGCGAAGTTATCAACGTTCAACCCAGCTTCAATACCCAGATCAACATACGCAAAACCGTCCGCTAAAGTGAATGCCAGCTCTTGGACCGCGCTCGAGCCTGCCTCACGGATGTGGTAGCCGCTTATGCTGATGTAGTTCCACTGGGGCATCTCCTTGGTGCAGTAGACCATCATGTCCCGGATGATTCGCAAGTGTGCTTCAGGTGGAAACGCCCATTCTTTCTGGGCGATGTACTCTTTGAGAATGTCCGCTTGCACCGTTCCCCTGAGGTCTTTCGCCTTGACACCATGCCGCTCAGCCACGCCCACGTACATCGCGGTTAACACGGAGGCTGGCGCGTTGATGGTCATGCTCGTGCTGACTTTGTCGAGCGGAATTCCTTCGAGAATAATCTCCATATCTTTCAACGAGCCGACTGAGACGCCACAACGTCCGACCTCGCCCTCTGCACGAGGATGGTCGGGGTCATAACCGTACAGTGTCGGCATGTCGAAGGCTATGCTGAGACCTGTCTCGCCGTGTTCGAGCAGATAATGGAGTCTCTTGTTGGTGTCTTCAGGTGTACCAAAGCCTGAGAACATGCGCATTGTCCAAAGCCTTCCCCTGTACATCGTAGGGTAGACACCCCGGACATACGGGTATTCGCCAGGAAAACCCTCGTCGCTGGAGTAGTCAAAGTAGGATATGTCCTCGGGAGTGTATGTCCGTCGGAGGGGAATTTCTGACGGGTTACGGTATTCTTTCCTCGTCTCGGGGCTTGTGCGCAACCACTCTCCGAGCGTTTTCTCTGCCCACCTCTTGTTTCCTCTCTTCAGCCTCGTCAAGTGTGCCTGGTTGAAAGTTGAGGCTGGTGCTCGTCGGTGCGTCTCTATTTCTCCAAGAGCTTTCTTCCAATAGCTTGCTGCCAAAACAGTCTCACGAAACAGCTGAGTAAGACGGGATTTTCCTATTTCTCCATTTTCCCCACCAGTAGGGACCCTTCAACGTTGAAATATCCTACAGGGAAGTGAAGAACGGGTATCACATTGGTCGGATTATCGACACTAGTTTCGAGAGGGGACCATCGCGCCCTTGCCAAGGCCATTACGGTTGTTGAGGGTGGGGGGGAGGCGTGTCGTCGGCTCATCCATGAGATTTACCCCCGCACTGGTAGGGCCTTCACGGTAGGGGTGACGGGTCCCACCGGGACGGGCAAGAGTACTCTCGTCGACAAGATGATTGAAGAGTATCGCAAGAGAGCCCAGAGAGTCGGGGTCCTAGCCATCGACCCATCAAGCGCCTTCACCGGAGGCGCACTGCTCGGTGACAGGATTCGCATGATGGACCACAGCCTGGAAAAGGGCGTGTTCATCCGTAGCATGGCCTCAAGGGGAGACATTGGAGGTCTCGCCCGTGCTGCTAGGAACACGGTCAGAGTTCTCGACGCAGCCGGGATGGATATCATAATCATAGAAACCGTCGGAGCTGGGCAGGCCGAGGTGGAGGTGGCGTCGGCCGTGGATGCAGTCGTCGTCGTGCTTATGCCTCAGCTCGGCGATGAGGTTCAAGCGTTCAAGGCAGGGTTCGGCGAGATCGGTGATGTCTTCGTGGTGAATAAGGCGGACCTCGTCAACCCCTCAAAGACCATGTACAACATTGCCAGCGGCTTGAAGGAGAAGGACGGCTGGAGGCCGCCGGTGTTGAAGACCGTTGCTTTGAAAGGAACTGGAGTACCGGCGGTAGTCGACTCACTTGAGAGGTTTCGCAAACACCTCGACGACAAGGACCTGCGAGAGAAACGTGCGCAGGGAAGAATTGAACAAGAGCTGATTGAAGCAGCGTTTTCGGATTTTCACCGTGAAACAGTGGACCGGTTGAAGACCCGGAAGGAATGGACTGGAATCGTCAACCAGGTCGTCAAGCGCCAATTAGACCCTGAAACCGCGGCGTCAAAACTGGTAAAGACCATCAGCAAGCTAGGAGACTAGAAATCTACGCCTGAACCCGTAACAACCGATTCCGGAATACCCTCCAAGCGAGTCTACACTCAAAAGGACGTCCCGCCCCAGTGGGCCAAGTCGATCGGGTTACCTGGACAGTACCCTTACGCGCGGGGAATCTACGAGGAGATGTATAGACAAAAACTGTGGACGATGCGTCAGTACACGGGTTTCGGGTCAGGACGGGAAACCAACAAGCGCTTCAAGTATCTAATCTCACATGGAGAGACTGGCCTCAGCACCGCCTTCGACCTGCCGACTCAGCTTGGCCTTGACTCAGACCATCCACGCGCGGCCGGAGAAGTTGGTAGGGTAGGCGTTGCGATAAGCAGCCTTGACGACATGAGACAGCTCTTCGACAGCATCCATCTCGACAAAGTTAGCACCAGCATGACAATTAACGCGACGGCCCCTATCCTCCTGTCACTTTATGTCGCTGTGGCTCAGGAACAAGGCGTCTCACAGAGAGTTCTCCGAGGAACTACTCAGAATGATATTCTGAAGGAGTACATTGCCCGGAACACATACATCTATCCCCCCGAGGCTTCATTGAGATTAGCAGTGGACCTGATAGAATACTGCGCCGAAAAAATGCCCATGTGGCATCCAATCAGCATAAGCGGCTACCATATCAGAGAGTCCGGTGCAAACGCTATACAGGAGCTAGCGTTCAGCTTCGCAAACGCTCTCGAGTATGTAAGAGCGGCCTTGGAAAGGGGGCTAAGGATCGACCACTTTGCCCCTCACCTTTCATTCTTCTACGCCTGCCGGAACGACTTTCTCGAGGAGATTGCCAAGCTCAGAGCAGCCCGGAAAATATGGGCATGGTTGATGAAAGAGCGGTTCAATGCTCGAAATCCGGAATCTTGCAAACTCCGCTTTCACACTCAAACTAGCGGCGAAACACTGACCGCCCAGCAGCCTGACAATAATGTCACAAGGGTGGCGATTCAGGCCTTAGCCGCTATCCTGGGCGGGACCCAGTCTTTACACACGAACTCCAAGGATGAGGCGATCTCCCTGCCGACAGAGGATTCGGTGAGAGTTGCACTGCGAACCCAGCAAATCATCGCTTACGAGTCAGGAGTGACTCGGACCGCTGACCCCCTGGCCGGTAGCTACTATGTTGAGAACCTGACACGGAGCCTTGAGCGGAATGTACTGGAGCTTCTTGAGAGAGTAGAGAGCCTAGGTGGAGCACGGAAGGCAATAGAGTCAGGCTTCGTCCACCGGGAGATTCAGGAGAGCGCCTACAGGTTTCAAAAGTCAGTCGATGAGGGACGAACAATCATCGTGGGCGTAAACAGGTTCATTGATGGAGCGGGTCCTGAGCCTAGAATCCAACGCCTCGACCCCAAGATCGAGAAAACTCAAATCCGCCAGCTTAGAAATTTCAAAGCATCAAGAAACAGAACCCGAGTGAACAACGCGCTCGGATCCTTGACAAGGTCTGCCAGAGCAGAAAAAAACTTCGTACCAAGTATCTTGAGAGCAGTTCAGGTAGGCTGCACAGTAGGCGAAGTCAGTTACGCTCTGAGGGAGGCCTACGGCGAGTACAGGGTAAGAATCGAAGTGTGACTAGTAATGGGAGAGCGACACACTTCGCGTTACGCTTCTAACACGTGAACCTGCGAGTATTTGGAGCGGTAGGGAAGTGAAAGATTTGATAGCTGGGATAGTGGCCGTTTTAGCTATGACTCCGCCGTTCTAGAGTCTCTCTCCCATTTCCTGGGCAAGATCCTGCAGTAGCTCGCGCTGCCTCCGTGAAAGGTCCTGGGGAATATCCACATCAACGCGAACAAGCTCGTCTCCCTTGCCCCATCCGTCAAGGTTCGGAAAGCCCTTCCCTTCAAGCCTAAAGACAGTACCGGACCTCGTTCCTGGAGGGATTTTCAACCTGGCCTTTCCGTCGATGCAAGGAACTTCTAGTTCCCCCCCTAGGGCAGCTTTCGGAAAGCTGATCCTCGTCTCATAAACCACATCGTTCCCTTGTCTCTTGAACTCGCGGTGGGGCTTCATGTGAATTCGAACATACAGATCTCCTGCCCGGCCAGCTGCAACCGCGTCTCCTTCACCTTTGAGCCGTAGACCCTGGCCTTCATCAGCCCCTGCGGGAACCTTGACCTGCAACTTCCGGCGGACCCTTTCCAGCCCAGAGCCCCTGCAGGTTTTGCACGGTTTCTCGATTATGGTTCCTTCTCCCCGGCATTTTGGACAAGTGGTTATTTGTACAAACTGGGCAAAACCCGCTCTCCGTACGTGCTGAACCTGGCCGCGACCATTGCACTCTGCGCACCTCTTCCGACTGGTGCCTGGCTGCGCACCGGTCCCGTTGCACGTAGCGCACTCGGACAGCCGAGGAATATCTATCTCCCGGGCCGCCCCGTGCGCCGCCTCTTCAAAGGTAATTTCCAAATCGTAGGCCAAGTCATCCCCTCGCGTGGGCTGTCGTGGTCCAAAGCCCTCGAAACCCCCAATGCCCCCAATGCCTCCAAAGAACCGTTCAAAGATACCGCCAAGCCCACCAAAGCCTAAGTCCCGGAATATGGAGTCGAAGTCTGCCCCGCGGAAAATGTCCTCGGTGTTATAGCGCTGATAGACCCCTTCTCTGCCGAACTGGTCAAACTGCGTCTTCTTCTCATCATCCGAGAGTACGGCGTAGGCTTCGGAGATTTCCTTGAACTTCTCAGTAGCCTCTGGAGCCTTATTCCTGTCAGGATGATACCGTAAGGCCAGCTTACGATAAGCGGATTTTATCTCGTCCTTAGACGCGCCTCGGGGAACGCCGAGAACGTCGTAGTAGTCGCGCTTCTCCATCTACAGGTCATTCAGCTCGTTCTCTTACTTAGACCCTTCACTCTTCACTTCTTTGAAATCAGCATCCACGACATTATCGTCTTCAGAAGATGATCCAGTCTTCTGCCCAGAGGCTCCTTGTGTCCCGCCCTGAGGAGCCTGCTGAGCCGCGACGTTCTGGTAGATTCCCGCTCCGACCTTCTGAAGAGTCTTAGACAGTTCGTCGCTGGCGGCTTTGATCTTGTCAGGTTCTTTCGAAGACAGTGCGGCTCTGAGAGCCCCCGCGGCTTTGTCGATAACTTGGACCTGTTCTTGGCCGATTTTGCCTCTTAACTCGTCCTTGGTTTTCTCAGCCGTGTAAAGCATACTTTCAGCGTTATTATGAAGCTCGACCTCTTCCCGCTTCTTCTTGTCTAGCTCCGCGAACTGTTCCGCCTCATGGACCATCTTCTCCTTCTGGTCCTTGGACAGCTTCGTCGACGCGGTAATCGTGATCTTGTTCTCCTTGCCGGTCCCAAGGTCCTTCGCAGTCACGTTCAAAATTCCATTTGCATCTATGTCGAAGGTGACATCGATTTGCGGAACGCCTCTCGGTGCCGGTGGTATTCCCGTCAGGTTGAACTTTCCAAGTGAAAGGTTGTCCTCTGCCATCGCACGCTCTCCCTGGAGCACATTGATTGTTACGGTGGACTGGAAGTCTGCCGCTGTCGAGAAGACCTGGCTGCGCTTTGTGGGAATGGTTGTGTTTCTCTCCATGATCTTCGTGGAGACTCCTCCCAGGGTTTCAACGCCGAGGGAGAGGGGTGTGACGTCGAGAAGGAGTATGTCTTTGACTTCCCCTGCAAGAACCGCGCCCTGGATCGCCGCGCCTACAGCGACACATTCCATCGGGTCGACGCCCCGTTCCGCCTGTTTCCCAACGATGTCCTCAACAGACTTGCGAACCAAGGGCATTCGAGTCTGGCCTCCGATGAGAATGATGCGGTCAACATCCTTTGTCGTGAGCTTTGCGTCTGCCAGGGTTCTCTGGATGGGGGCCTCGACCTTCTTGACGATCAGCCCAGCCAAGTCTTCGAGTTTCGCTCTTGTAAGGGTCGTGTGAAGGTGCTTCGGTCCTGAGGAATCCTGTGTCAGGAATGGAAGGTCGACGTCTGTTGTTACGAGGTTTGAAAGCTCAATCTTCGCCTTCTCCGCAGCTTCCTTTAGACGGGTCATCGCGGCTCTGTCGTTGCGGAGGCTGATGCCCGTCTGCCGTTGAAACTCGGCCAGCAAATATTCGACAACAGCGTTGTCGATATCTGTGCCACCTGTCTGTGTGTCTCCACTGGTGGCCAGAACCTGGAAGACTCCGCCCCCGAACTCCATTAGGGTAACATCATGCGTTCCTCCGCCGAAACTGAAGACCATGATCTTCATCTCCTTGTCTGTCTTGTCCAGTCCATAGGCTAGACAAGCCGCAGTTGGCTCATTGATGATACGAGCAACTTCTAAGCCCGCAATTTCCCCCGCGTCCTTTGTGGCCTGTCGCTGGTTATCGTTGAAGTGTGCAGGAACAGTGATGACGGCTTTCTTAACGGGCCTTCCCAGAAAAGTCTCAGCGTCTCTCTTGATCTTTTGAAGAATGAAAGAAGAGACCTGCTGAGGAGTATACTCTTTGCCCTGAAGAACGACTTTCTCTGATGTCCCCATCTTCCGCTTCACCTCAAAAATGGTTCCTTCAGGGTTCGTCGCGGCCTGCCTCTTTGCAGGCTCACCTACTAACAGCTGGCCCTCCTTGGTCATGGCCACAACGGAGGGGAACATCTTCCCGGCGGCGGTCTGTCCCTCAGCGCTGGGTACGACCGTGGGGCGTCCTGCTTCCATCGCGGCTGCTGCCGAATTCGTGGTTCCTAGGTCTATTCCAATTATCTTCTCGGTCTCTGTCTTACTCACTCGCTCTCACCCTCATTAGCTCGGCTTTCCCCTGTAGCGTGTTTCTCTGCCACTTTAACTATACTCGGGCGTAGAACCTTCCCGTTCAGCAGGTAACCTATCCTAATTTCCTCAATAACGGTGCCTTCCTCTTGGTCCGACTCGATAGCGAGAGCCGCCTCATGCAGGTCGGGTGTGAACTTAGACCCTACGCTTTCGATCTTCTTCACGCCTTCTTTCGACAGTAGGCCCTGCAACCGTTTGTGTACCATATCGACTCCCTCGATTAGCACAGAGTCCTGCTCAGCCTCCTTCGATCTCTGAAGAGCCAGCTCCAGTTCGTCATTCACGACAAGAAGCTCGGATAGCAAGCGTTCGTTTCCAAATCTTCTTGAGTCTCCGACCTCCTTTTCCACCCTCTTTCGATAGTTCTCGAAGTCAGCCTGAAGATACTGAAGCCGTCTGAGATAATCGTCCGCCTTTGCTTTCTCAGCATTCAGTCCACTCTCCAGCTCCGCTAGCCTGGGGTCAGGTTTCTCGTCTCTCCTGGCGTCATGCTTCGGACTCTTCGCTGGCTTTACCTCTGGCCTAGGGGCCAGGTCTGGCTTGCTTTCCTCCGGCACGATCATCCCTTGACTCTACCTGTGCAGGCTGACGTATCCTATTCCTAGGAGCGGAGGAGTGTGGGAAAATTAAACCTTAGGACACGCCCGCCTTCAAAACCGGGTTTCCCTCACGACTGAGACATACGGCCTCCTATTCTCCGGGACGAAAGGTTGTTCTCTTTCCCTACAGCGAGAATCGTCAGTAACGATTTCTTATTACACCCGGTTAGCAGACTGGTCTTTGGAGGAGAATCGGCCCTGAGTTTCTTAAAGCGTCTATTGCCGTTGAAAGCCAAGGTGTGGATTAGCCTCGACAAGCCCTCGTTTGCCCAAGGCGAACCAGTAGTCGGCAAGGTGAACGTTGAGGCTCATGAGTATATCCAGTCTCTTGGTGTACGCGTCGAGGCCCGGGCGACTGAGAACTATCAAGAAACTGAATGGGTTGTAGTCAACAACCAGAGGATTCAGCAAAACGTCCGCAAACAGAACAGCCTCTTCTCAAGAGACGAGAACGTCGCGGGACCCTCCGATTTCGGCCAGGGACCCACCAGAAGCTTCCCCTTCTCCATCGGAATTCCCACTTTCAGGCCAACTCGCCCGGGCGGAAACGTCGAGTACGCAGTCAAGGGCGTACTTTCCGTAAAGGGACGCCCCGACGCCACAAGCACAACTCAGATCGCATTCGGCCCCCCGGCGGCCTACCCGGTCATGAGTCCTCCCATGCAACCAGTTGGGTACGGCCCGCAGCCTATGTATGGACCACCCGGATATCCCCCTCAAACGTATGGGCCCCAAGGTTACGGTCCTACACCTGGATACGGTCAGCCTGGAATGGCTCCGGGCTATGGACCCCAGTATCCACAGTATGCACCCCAACAGCCAGCGCAGCAGACCGCCAAGGCCCGTTGCAAGTTCTGCCAGACCATGATCGACCAGGGCGCGAGTGTCTGCCCCAATTGTGGCGGACACCAGTAGTATAGACTGGGCGAGCGTCTACTTTCGCGCCGCTCTCTCTACTAAGAAAGAGAGACCATCGCTACCCCGACTATTATCAAGGCTGCACCAGTCCCGGAGAGTAGACTGAAAGAATCACGAAAGATCAGGACTGAAAGAACTACGCTCACGACAACTTCGATTGGCAGAATTATCGATGATACTGTAGCACTAATCGTCTCCAGACCCTTTGTAAAGAAATAGTAAGACCCGACAGTTGAGAAGACGGCTAGAAACAGAACGTAGAACCAGGCATCCGGGCCAAGACTGATCGGCCGGCCCAAGTCAAGAGTCGTGAATGGTAGCAGTAGAGTCGCCGTTGTGATCAGAAGTCCCCCAGTTACAGCTGGACTGCCGCGGACCTCCACTAGGTCCTTGGAGAACACGAAGATGAGGGCGATGGTTACCGCGGTTCCGAGAATCAAGAAGTCACCGATCACTTGGCCTCCTCCAAGCTCGAGCCCTCTCCCTGCCACGACGAGGGAGGTTCCGGCGAACCCGAGTAGGACTCCTAGGCTCCTCCTCCAGACCAGTTTCTCCTTCCCTCTAAGCCGAGCTATGACTGGAATCATCAATGCCGCGGAGCCTATGATCAATGCCGCGTCAGAAGACGTGGTCAGAAATTGGCCTTCGAACTGCATAGCATAGCCAACAGTGTTCAGAACTCCAATGGCCCACAAGAGCTTCGAACGGTAGAGCTCTCTCTTCACCCACCCCCTCCGGCCCAGAACGAAGACAACGACCGCGGACGCCACAAGGAACCTTAGAGTGGCGAAGAGAAACGGTGGAATCACTCCCAAACCGAGCTTGATGACTGGCACGCTGGTGCCGAAGAGAACGCCGGACACTATTGTCGATGCCAGTCCTGTTCTTTGTGTCATTGACAGCCTAGCCTGATTTTTCCTTCCACGTTTGGTCGAAGCATGCACTGTGAAATCGTTTTCAGCTAGGCTTATCTCTTAGTTCGGTTCCTATTCCCGCAGCTATGGAAGAAACCTCCCTCATCTCCAGGGACACTGTTGCGTGCGCATGGTGCAAGGAAGAGAAGCCTGCTTCTGAGACTACGTGGTTCATGCCTGAGCCAGGCGAAAACTCGGTTCGTCTGTGCAGCTTCTGCTACGAAGAGGCCGCAAAGCAGGTCCGCCTTCACCGGCTAGTCCGGACAAAAGGGGACTATCCGGTAGAAGCCGCCTCCTAACAGAACATAATACCCACCCCTACCTACTGCTATCGCTAGGCTACTGACAGTCATTGTCCTTGAAGAACCAAGTCGTTGTCCTAGGCTGCGGGGTCGGAGGACTCACATTCGCTAGCACTTTGGCAAAACAGGCCAAAGGTTCAGCCTCCGTCACTGTAATCGAACGCAAATCCCGGTTTCAGTTTCCACCCTCTTACACATGGGTCGTGATGGGATGGCGGGAGCCAAAACAGGTCCAACGGGACCTAACGCCCCTTGCCAGGAAAAAAGTCAAGATCATCAACGAGGCCGTCATCAAGATCGACCTATCCGCCAAGCGCGTAGCTACGAGCTCCTCACAAATAGCCTATGACTATCTCGTAGTCGCTCTCGGTGCTGAGCATGTTCCGGGGGAAATCCCTGGTTTCGAGGACTACGCTCACCAGTTCTATGATTTGGTTTCGGCGCTAAAGTTCAGAGAAGCCCTCAATGGCTTTGCCGGGAACACCGTGTCCGTTGGAGTATCACGCACGCCCTTCAAATGCCCAGCCGCTCCCTACGAAATGTCCCTCCTTCTGGACGATAACTTCCGCAAACAGGGAAAGAAAGTCGAAGTTCACATGTTCACCCCGGAAGCCCAAGCCCTCCCGGCAACGGGTCCAGTAATCGGAAAACAGGTCGAACGAATGCTAGCCACTCGCGGAATAAAATATCATCCAAAGAAGAAACTGGTCAAGGTTGCCCGAGATAGCATAGTTTTCGAGGACGGAGAAGAAATCAACCACGACCTCCTTGTCGCTGTTCCACCGCACCGATGTCCTAGTGTAGTTGTCGATGCGGGACTGACGGACTCGTCAGGCTGGGTACCAGTCAATCCTAACACACTTGCCACGAAAGTAGAAGATGTGTACGCGATAGGCGATGTTTCGGCCATCGAGACCCCACATGGACACATGCCGTTTCTGCCCAAGGCCGGAGTCTTCGCTCAAGGTCAAGCGGAGATTCTCGCGAACAACATAGCACATTCGATCACCGGGAAAGGCGAACGGAAGGCTTGGGATGGATCCGGGACATGTTTCCTAGAGGTGAGTAAGAGCGAGAGTGCCTTCCTCAGAGGCACGTTTCTATCCAAACCACCGAGGCTTGAGTTCCACCCTCCCCGGAGAAAATGGCACTTTGACAAGATCGCCCTTGAAAAGTTCTGGATGACATACCGGCTCTAGAAACCTGCGGGGAAAAATCGCCCAGAACAAGCCGCTTTCGCCGTTTTGAACCCGCGACTTCCAAACGCAACTAATTCACGAGAAAACTACGCCCTAAACGCCGAGTCGGAAAACCCTGGACTCGCCAGATTCACGCCCTGTCAGCCCAAACCCGCCCATTCTCCCCGCGAGACAGAAACCTACCTCGGAAAAAATTCGTCATCGTGTGGTCTTCTCGAGAGACAGATTCCCTCTCTCCCGGAATGCGGAATCGGGAAAAAATTGTAAGAAATCTCAAACATCCCTTCCGGGCCCGGGTCCGTGCCTCCCACCCTCCATACCCCGAACGGGCACAACCGTTCAATCAGTTTCAGACGGGTGACGGACTCAGCACCTACGTGACAGCCACGTATAGGAAGTGAACTTTGACAGAGACCTCTTCACATGTATACCTAGGCGGTGGCTGCAGCCGTCTGTAACTGCTCCCAGGGAAACGTCTTGTGTCGCTTGTAGTACTCCACTAGACCCCCTTCACGCATCAGGTTTCGCAGGAACCCCGGCACCTTCAAGGCCTGGAACACTCTACCGTCCCGAAGCCTCTTCACCGACCAGTTCTCAACGTTGACCTCCAACTCCTCGAACTGCTTCACCTCATTACTAATCCCTGGAACCTCCAAGGCCGGCAGACCGATCGCGAAACTGTTTCGGTAGAAGATGCGCGCGAAACTCTCCGCGACAACCGCAGCAACGCCCGCGTACTTGATAGCAACGGGTGCTTGCTCCCTGCTTGAACCTCCGCCAAAGTTACGGCCCGCGACAAACAGGTCTCCTTGCTTGACCTTCTTGTAAAACTCCGGGTCGAAACCGTACATCGCATACTTTGCCATCTCCACCGGATCGTTGGTTCGAGCCTTGAACCGGAACGGAATGATAATGTCAGTATTCACATTATCAGGCCAGACCCACGCCCTCCCCTGGAGAGTCGCTGGAATTGTCATAGGTACTTCCTCGGGTCCGCAATCTTGCCCTCAATAGCCGAGGCCGCGCAGGTCGCTGGTGAAGCTAGGTAGATTTTCGCGCTCGTCGCGCCCATGCGCCCAGTATAGTTTCTCGGCGAAGAAGAGATGCAAACCTCGTTCTCGCCCAGCGCTCCCAGATGGGTCCCAACACACGCCCCACAGGTGGCATTGGTGAAAACTGCTCCTGATTGGAGGAACGTCTCCGCCAAACCGTTGCTGATCGCGTACTCGAAAACCTGCCTACTCGCAGGCGTGACAATGCATCGTGAACCGGTCTTGACCCTGTGACCTTTCAATATCTTAGCCGCGACAACCAGGTCCTCGACACGGCCGTTGGTCGATGAGCCGATGAAGGACTGGTCGATCGGTGTGCCCTCAAGCTCATCCACGCTCTTCACCTTGTCCACGTTCCCCGGCTCGGCCACTTCGGGCTCCAGCTTTCCCAGCTCGACATCATGTGTGTCCTTGTACGTGGCCTTCAATCCCGCATGAACTTCCTGGATTGACTCGCGTCCCACCGAACGAAAATACTCCTGAGTCAGAGCATCTACCTCGAAAATAGACAGTTTGCAGCCGCACTCCATCGAGTTATTGCTAACGCAGGCCCGGGATGCTATGGAGAGGGTCCTCACAGCCGGACCCTTCCACTCCAAGGACATGTAGTTTCCACCATCCTCGCCAACCATGCCAATGAAATGGGAGATGAGGTCTCTAGCATACACTCCTTTCTTGAACTCGCCCGTAATGTTAACCCTGATAGTTTCGGGAACCCTAACCCAGAGCTTTCCCGTCGCCCACAACCCGGCCATCTCCGAGCTTCCGACTCCCGTGGCAAACGCTCCCACCGCTCCTCCCTGGCAAGTGTGCGAGTCAGCACCGAAAAGAACCATACCTGGAACAACATGGTTCTCGAGCAAGTGCTGATGTGATATGCTGCCCTCGACAAGTCGGACTCCGTGCTTCTTGGCGAAGGCGCGCATCAAAATGTGAAGCTTCGCAACCTTCTCATCAGCAGCAGGATAGGTATGGTCGATTACAAGATGAATTCTTGATGGGTCCCAAACCTTCCCAACACCCATCTCCTCGAAGACCTTAATCGCCAACGGACCAGTACTATCCTGGGCCATAGCCATGTCCACAGGAAGAACCGTAATCTCCCCCGGACTCAGGGGCCTGTTGTTGCTCTGGGCCCGCATGCCGATGACCTTCTCGGCAAAAGTGAGAGATTCATCGCTCAGAATTGTTTTGGACATTGGTTCGTCGAGAACGGAAAAATCTGTCTCTATTAAACCTGAATGAATAACCGGACTCGAAAGTAACCAACAAAAAGAGGGAAACGGATGGCTAAGGCGTTTCGAGAAGGCCGAGTCTCTCGAGAACCAAGAGAGCTTGGAGTGTTATCCACTTGCTAGGTTTGCCGGCTTCCTCTAGCTGAATCGACCGATCCGTGCCCCAGCCTTCAGTTATCAGCTCCCTCTCCTCCGGCCGTGAGACTGTCTCCCAGTTGTGCATGGGATGAGCATGCCGCCAGCCTCGGTACACGCCCTCCAACGGCCATCGGCCATCAGCCAGCCTTTTGGCTAACAGAACCCTGACAGCATCGTCCATTCTAGAGTCGTTTTTCACGCCGTTCTCTGTCAGAATTCTCAGGCCATGGAGGAAGTCGTAACAGTAGTGCATCGGATAGTGTGTCTTCAGGAAATCGAGCAGAACGACTGAGTCATTCGTGTCAGACATGTACACTCGATGTTTCAAGAGAAATTCCAAACCCTTTCTGGCCGATTGCTTCCACGTCTCCTGAGGATCGGCGGCAATCATCTCGCTTAGAGCCCAGAGGGGCTGGACAGTTGCCATGAACGAACCATGCTTTCCTTGAGGAGAGCAGTTCCAGCCACCGTCTGGGAGCTGCATAGTCACGAGCCAGTCCATGGCCTTGCGGACCCTCGCGTCATTTGCATAGTCCAGTTTTCCAAGAGTGCGAACCATATTGCCCGTCAAACAGATGTGTGGTTGAAGCGGCCAGTCCTTGATTTCCACCGGCGGTTTTCTCGGTCTAAGAGAAAACCCTCCCTCGTCGACGTTGTGAAGCAACATCAAATGCTCAGCGCAGTTTCTGATTCGCGGGTCCTTCCCTGAGACTCCAAGGTCTGCGAGGACCACGAGCTGCCAGCTACAGGCTGAGAACTTTGGAACTGTGCAAGAAAACGGGTTGTCCCAGTACGTGTTTTCCTTTTGTTCAGCAAGGATTCGCGCCGCCCATCCGTGCTTTCCAATGCCGGCCCTAGTCTTCTCCACCTGAGCATCGCTTTGATCCCTGTCGAGAAGCTGGGTAAGGGCGTGGTATCTCACCGAGGGCTCATTTTCCTCCAACAGCCAGTCCAAAACACTCCCTGAGACTCCGTTCTTCGAAAGGTGAACCTGTTCTAGCACGAATACTTCACACTAGGAGCAACATATCGGTGAAATAAAAAGGTGGAAAGCGGACCGCGGCTTCTATGGCGCACCTCGTCTCGTTTCACGTACGTGTGACTAAGAATCACGAGAAACCCTCGTAGTGCTTATTAGCGAAATAGGCAAGAGCGCCTTTTGATTGGCCTATGGCCAAGAAACCCCTCAAGCCTTCCAAGAAGATTCGCATTTTAGTAGCGAAGCCTGGGCTTGACGGCCACGACCGAGGGGCGCTAGTCCTGTGCAGGGCTTTCCGAGACGCTGGGATGGAAGTCATCTACACCGGCTTCCTAGCCACCCCGGAACAAGTAGCCCAGATGGCAATCGACGAAGACGTGGACGTCGTGGCGATGAGCCTCCTCAACGGAGCCCACATGACAGCCTTCCCAAAAGTCGCCAAACTAATTCGGGAGAAAGGCGGTAGCGACATTCTTCTAGTGGGGGGAGGAATAATTCCTGACGAAGACAAACCTCTCCTGGAGAAACATGGCATCACCGGCAATTTCGGCCCAGGCACCTCTCTCAAGACAATAATTGACCACGTAGAACGAGTGGTCAGGGAACGAAACGCGAAGAGATCTCGGTAAACTTCTGAACGTGGGTGGCCTAAGAATTGGGGTTTTGTCGTTAACGGTTTGTCCTGATTCAAGAGACGAGTTGTCTTTGTACACGTGAGCCCTCATCGAGATGATGCGTTTCCCGATGGGCTGGACATGTTCTTGGGAGCGCGCGGACACCAAGTTCACCGCGGCCAAGTAGAGACCGAGCACTAATCTCTCGCAGGCAGAGGTCCTACGATGATTTCAGTATCGGAAAGCTTCGTGACGGCCCCTCTCCCGAGTCCAAGCCTTGCAGGTAGGCTAAGCGAAGACGCGGAGCACAGCCCAGCTAGCGAGGGAGGAGGATTATTGAGACAGTGCAACAACCTGACAATAATAATGTCAGGGTTGGCGCTGGTTATCACTTTAGACATGTAGCCTGCCCGCGACTCCGCAAGTCCCTTGTTTTCTGTATGAATCTCTAAGAGAGCGGACTCAGGGTGAAGAATCATTTTCTCGTAGACGTCGATCCTTTCGTAAGCCTCTTTGTATCCTGCGTATCGAGACTGTAGAACTTGTATCTGTTCCCGGTTTGGATACGAAGAAATCTCTCTGAGAAATTCGGTGGGACTGCGCATCTCCATGTATCGGGTCTCTCTCGCCTCTGGGTCGTCAATGAGAACCAATCTCACACGTTGATCACGGCGCTTCAGGTTCAAGGATACCATGAACTCGTATTGGAAGGACCTGTAACATCGTCCGAGGAAGGATTTTGCCTCCCAGGACAAACCAGAGCCGTGAACGAGTCGGACCGAGGAGCGAAGAACCTCCTGAATACGCCTCTCTTCCTTCAGAAGCTCTGGCCAGTTAGGCTCGGCCTCGCCTGAAGGAACACTCCAAGCAACCCCGATGCTACTTAGCTTGCCTTGCTGCACCAGTGTCTTGAGGAATCTGAGAAGTATCAGAGGATCCCCTCGACGGTTGTGAAGTGTAGCTATGAGCTTCAACAGCAGCGTTCCTTCTCCCATTTCTTTATACTGAAAGCAGTCCTTCTTCTCGTACTCTTGGACTCTGCGCGACCTGAAATCGAGACAGCTCTACGTTCCTTCCTAGCTGAAGACCTTGGCTTTGGAGACATTACAACCAATGCTTTAGTCAAGCCTGGGACCTTAGCCACCGCCGATGTTGTGTGTAACGAACCTGCAGTCGTGGCGGGGCTCGTGGAGAGCCTGGCCTTGCTGGAACTAGTCGGTTGCGCGGGGAAACCAAACGTGCAGGATGGGGGCAGGGTTTCTGGTGGAACAAGACTCCTTGGAATCAACGGCCCGGGGCGCTCCTTGCTCATTGTTGAGCGTACTATGTTGAACTTACTTTCTCACATGTCCGGAGTCGCAACAGCTACTGCGGAATTAGTCGCGATTGTCAAGCAGGCCAACGCCCATGCTAGGGTCGCATGTACAAGAAAGACCCTTCCAGGCTTACGATATTTTGAGAAAAAAGCTGTCGAACTGGGCGGTGGAGACACTCACCGGTTGCGGCTGGATGATGCTGTTCTCATCAAAGACAACCATCTTAGTCTTTCAGGATCAATATCCGACTCGGTCAAAACAGCAAGGTCGAAGGTGAGCTTCACTAAGAAAATAGAGGCGGAGGTTACCGAACCAGCTCAGGCAGTTGAAGCCGCCCTGGCAGGAGCTGACATCATACTTCTAGACAATATGGAGCCTGGAGACGTGAGGAAAACGGTCTCCCTGCTAGAGAGGAAAAACCTGAGGCTTCGGATACTGCTTGAAGCATCAGGCCGAATAAGCAAACAGAACATCGCAGACTATGCAAGGACGGGAGTTGACGTGGTGTCAATAGGTAGCATAACGCACTCAGCTCGTAGCATCGACGTAAGCATGGACGTAAAAGCTGCAACCAGCAAACGGAGAGCCAGTTCTTGAACACGGCCAGCCTACTTGTCAAAGCCCGAAGGGCTCGCGAGAAGGAACATAGACTAAAGCCCTCGCTGCGACTAAAGACAATCGGGGATATTCGCGCGTTCATCCGCGACAAAGGCCTCGTCTCGACCCTAGTTGGCAACGAACTCCCCAGCCTCATCGGCGCGATTCTTGGAAAGCCTTGGAAGCCTACGGGAAGAGGGTTCACGTCCTGGCTTGACTGGTGGAATGTCCAAGTCTCAGGACACCGCATCGCTTACTGGTTGCGAGAACTCTCTAAGGACAAAGACGTCATTGAGATGAGAATCTTTCGAGACACCAAAACCCTAGTGTCAAGTAAGCTCTGGCCAGTCATGGACCCAATCGTAGAGCACTACCATAAACTGGCCTCGGACCATAGAATCCTTTCTACTTTTGAATGGAGAATTATGGACGTTCTTGAAGAGAAAGGCCCGACAAGAACCGACAAGCTTCGTATCACGCTCCAACTGACGGGAAAAACGAACACTGCCCCGTTTCACCGAAGCCTAGTCAAGCTTGAGAGCCTGGGGCTCATTGTGGGATACGAAGATCCGAAACCGGAAAGGCATCTTCACGCAAACATATGGCGGCTCTGGCCCCAGGCGTTCACAGAACGCTCGAACAAGGGCTCGCCGAGCTATGAGAAAGCTCTAGAGGATCTGCTCCAATGTACTATCGAAGCTGCTGTTTTGGTCCCTGAGAAAGAGGTGGCGGACTGGTTCCGATGGAATGATTGTCTCCTTGAGGCAAAGGAGGCACTCGTATCAAGTGGGAAAGCCCTACGCGCGGGCCGTTTCCTCCTCGCTACGACGGTAGCTTAAAACTGGGGATCGAAACCGTCACCCAGCCTGCGAGTAACAGTCAGCATTTCTACGCCAGTTCGAGCATTCGTCCGATTGCTCGACGAGACCTGTCCGCCACATCTTCGGGAACGTGGACCTCGTGGACCATGTTTCTCAGGGAAGTCGCGACTTTTTCCAGTGTTATTGATTTCATGTATTGGCAGACAGCGTCATCCTTTACCGGGAGGAAAGTCTTGTCCGGGTTCTGTTTTCTCATCCGGTGTAGAATCCCGGTCTCGGTTGCGACTAGGAATTTGCTGCTAGCGGATTCTCGCGCGTGCCTCACCATTCCCTCCGTTGAGAAGACATGGGTCAGCTGAGAGTTGAAGTCTCCTTTCTCTGCAAAATACATGAACTGCGTGACACAGCCGCACTCTGGGTGGACCAAGAACTCCGCGCCAGCGTTCTCAGCGAGTTTCTGGTTGACAATATCCGGCGTTATTCCTGCGTGAACGTGGCACTCGCCAGGCCAAATCTCCATGTCTCGCCCGGTCTTCTCTTTGACGTAGGCGCCAAGGAAGAGGTCTGGCAGGAAGAGAATTTCCCTATCTCGGGGAATGCTGTTAACAACTTTGACGGCGTTGCTGGATGTGCAGACGTAGTCGCTTTCCGCTTTGACCTCGGCGGTTGTGTTGATATATGAGACTACGACTGCGTTTGGATGTTCTCTCTTCCATGTTTTGAGCTGTTCCGCGTTTATGGTCGCTGCAAGGGAGCATCCGGCCGCCAAGTCTGGAAGGAGCACCGTCTTGTCCGGGCAGATTATCGAGGCCGTCTCTGCCATGAAGTGGACGCCGCAGAAGACTATCACCTTAGCAGGGGTCTTCGCCGCGGCCTGAGACAGCCCCAAGGAGTCGCCCACAAAGTCGGCAATGTCTTGGACCTCAGGCACCTGATAGTTGTGAGCGAGAATGACAGCGTTTCTCTCCTGTTTCAACCTCAGAATTTCCTCTGCCAGCTCTCGGTGTCCGTTGAACTGGGAGAGGGTCTGAGCCAAAGGTGATTCCGGAAGAGAAACGAGAAGCTGTTCGGTTAAAACATTCTCCCTGAACCCTTCCAAAGCCACCCGGCCCCGGTTCCCGCGCTTCTAATGCGCGTACCATGCAGGTTCTAGACGCCTGAGAGAAACCAGATTCAAGCTTCAAAACCCTGAAACAAGCCCAAAACAAGCCCATCCTACAAAACACCCCCAGTCACGGGGCACCCCGAACAAAACACAGTAGACATTCTTATCTGGAGCCCGCAAAGCGGGTTTTCCAGGCTACGCCCTCCTGCCCCCAACATAGTAGTGTTCCCTAACAACCTCTTGAAACACAACAATCGTTTGGTCACGCGGCGCCTTGGCAATCGCCTCTACCGCGTCCGTAATCGCCTTGGCAAGCTCATCTTTCTGCTGCTGGCTCCGGCCAGTATACATCAAGACTTTGATTATCGGCATGCGAACTTCACTTGAGAAGACCGTGAAAAAGACGCTCAAGAAGCTTCCGCGGAGAGACAGCCGAGACCTTTGGACGTGACGCAACAGGGTCTACTTCAGCCGCTCCGCCACAACTGAGACACGAACCTTCAAGACACCATCTAGAGCCGAAACCCGCTCTACTATGTTGGCCAATGCATCTCTGTCGCTAGCCCATACCACCACTTGGAAGTCGCTCTCACCGGATGCTGTGTACACCATTCTCAGCCCTGGAAGCTCAGCCAGCTTCTTTCCTACCTCAAGAAGCTTCGATGGATCGACGTCAACTCCGAGGCTGGCATCAGTCTTGAACCCCAGCTTTGACGTGTCAACAATAATGGTGAACCTTAGACCCCGTTTTTTCAGCGCAATAACTCTCTTTCTCACGGTTGACTCGTTCATGCTGAGCCGCCCCGCTAGCTCCCTGTATGTCTGGCTGGAGTCCTCCTGAAGAACCGAGATTATCTTGTAGTCCGTCTCGTCCAGCGACAACCTACTTCAGCCTCTCTGCCAGGATCGAGGGGTTTACGCTGGTGACACCCTCTATGGCGGAAATCCGCTGAATGATTCCCGAAAGGGCCTCCCTATCCTTGGCCCAGACAATGGCCCAGAAATCATGGTGGCCAGCAACGTTGAAGACAAAACGACACTCAGTCATCTCAGCCAGTTGCCTTCCAACATCTAGAATCCTCGAGGGCTCGGCATCTACTCCGAGAAAAGCACGGGTCTTTATCCCCAGCTTCTCGGCGTCGACATCCACTGTGAACCTACGAATTATGCGTCTTCTTTTCAAGGAAACTATTCGTTTCCTCACAGTCGACTCGTTCATTCCGAGTTTCTCGGCAACTTGTTTGTAGCTTAGGCTGGCATCCCGTTGGAGAGTGGCTATGATTTTGTTGTCCTGGTCATCTAGAGACGTGTACTACACGCTATCCGTTTTTCGGAAAATCCTATCCGGCAGGCTTATATTGCTTGCCGCTCACAATACTGGATGGTATCCGCAGTATCCCATGGGCTCATTCCTCCAGCCTAGGGAATACTTGGAGACCAGAAACGGGATGCCCCAACGTCAACAAAGGTAATGGTTGCGTTCGGCCCTCAGACATTCACTTTACTAGAGAACGAAGCCAAAGAGAGGGGAGTTTCAGTCCAGGAACTGTTGCGTGCAGTCATTATTCCTGAATGGTTCAGGACCCAAGGCGATAATGGTAAGACTCCGCCCTTCAGATCAAAGCCACACCTCAACGATTCGCCGGAACCCTCTATAGCATCAAGTAATCGTCTCCAAACACCTAGACTCTAGGCTGCAAGAACCTCCTTTTTCTTCACAGCGACCGCAAAGCCCTAAGGGCTAAGGTTCCATTCGGAGCGGCTGTATTTCGTATCATACAATTCTTGGGCCAGAGCCAACTCTTCCTTAGTAAGGTCGGCGTTCTCAAGGTGGACCCCGTAGCATTCCTCGATTCCTTTGACAATCGCATCCTGCACCTCAAAGGTTGTGACGTGGCGCGCAAGTTCTTCCCGGACAGTTGTCACTCTCTTTTGAACGCTAGCCACGTGCTTGTCTGACAGTTTAGCCCTCGACACATTCAACACCTTGCCTAGAATCGTCAAGTCAGATGAAACAAGAATACATCCATGATGGAACACCGCTCCCCACCTGACACTTCCAGCTGCCCCCGAGACCTTCTTTCCGTCGACTTGAATATCGTTGATGGGCTCGAACTCGGCACTGACACCGAGGTCTCGAAGGCCTTTCACTGTTCCCTCCGAGAGCCTTCTGAAGACAAGTTGCAAGTTATCATCTTTAGGAATGACAGGATGGCCTTCCCTCAGTGATATGGCGTAGTTCAGGTTCCCCGCGTCATGGTAAACAGCCCCACCCCCCGTGAACCGGCGGACAACTTGTGTCCCTGTCTGTTTGCACGCGTCAAAGTTAACCTCGAGCTGCGCCGACTGAAAACATCCTAGGACCACAGTGTTTGCGTTATGCCAGAAGCGCACAGTGGTCGGCGCTTTTCCCTTTCCTACGGTTCGCGGAATAGCCTCCTCGACGGCCAAGTTCTTGAAAGGATCGTCCCTGTACTCAAGGTCGACGAGACGCCAGGTTTCAGTCAGTCCTATTCCACCACCGTTGCTGTGAGAACGGCCTGGACGAAGTCGTCCGGTGAAACCCCCAGACCCTTAACTCTCGTCGCCACGAAAAACCTGTCAACCAATAGCTTGAGCTCTCTTGCTTTCAATGGAGCCCCGATCAGCATCTTTTCCAGCTTTGAAAGCTGGTCTTCGGGAACAAGGAAGAAGTCTCCCGATATTCGAATAGTCTCTATCTCACCGTTCTTCTCTTCCATTCGGACCCTTACGAGTTTTCCGCCCGGAGCTTTGTAGTCAGAGGTTCTTCGAACCATCATCTTGAATGCAGGATGAGCGGTTTCTGGATTTTGAACCTTCACCCTTCTTCCATGTCTATTCGCTGAGAGGTGTCCACTGAAGAGTCGAATCGTCGAAGGCGTAGATTTTCTTCTCGTTTGAGAGGCTGAACCCTCTGAACTCGTGCCACCGGTCGGTTTTCGGATCGAATGAACATTCGATGAGCCCAAGGGTTTCTTTCATCGTGTCCGGGCGCATCATTTGCTGCACAATGCCGGTCAAGTAGCCAACCTGTTCTATTGCAGAACTCATCGCATTCTGTTCCAGCCTTCCGGAGCTGAACACTAGACGACAGCTACCATTTACAAATGCGAGATTGAACGCTGCTCCAGCCCGTCCTCGCCGGTGTCGGACCTGTCTCAGAATCTCCTTCAAGTCTCGCCAGTTCTCCTGCAACACACTGTTGAACAGTTCGCTGGTGTACGGGTGGTGAAAGACGATGTTGACCCGTGTGGCCAAGTTCTCGTCAGAAAGCTCAACATACGAGGGGTGCTCCACACTGAACGTCTTCTTGAGCAACTGGTAGAGGGCCTCGTGCTCGAATGGTGAGAGCTCTCCCTCAACCAAGACCTCGACAGTCGGCTTGTAAACTTCCATATATGGTAAGCCTCACGGTTATACGTGGCACAAATCAAATGGTCAGGGCCAGAGATAAGCCCATGGCCCTGCCTCTCGTAGGCCTCCGAGTCGTCGATTTGACCAAGGATTTCGCAGGCCCCTTCTGCACAATGATACTAGCCGACCTCGGCGCGGAAGTGATTAAGGTGGAGAAGCCTGGGCTCGGAGACGAGACAAGAGCCTGGGGTCCGCCCTTCGTTAGGGGACAGAGCTGCTACTTCCTCAGCCTTAACCGAGGAAAGAAAAGTGTCGCGCTCGACCTCCGGACTAGAGAGGCTCAGAAAGTCATCAGAGAGCTCGTCGTTGACTCAGACTTTTTTGTCGAGAGCTTTCAGCCCGGCACACTCTCGAAGATGCACTTGGACTACCGAAGCCTCCGACGCTTGAACAAAGCACTGGTCTATTGCTCCATATCAGGCTTCGGGCAGACCGGACCCTACAAGAACCGGCCAGGATACGACTTAACAGCCTTCGCCATGAGCGGCATCATGAGCACAACAGGCGAAAGGGGCCGGCCTCCGATCAGAGTCAGCGTCCCAGTCGCTGACATTGCCGCGGGACACTATGCAACAACGGGGATACTGGCTGCACTAGCGAGACGGCTCGTAACGGGAACGGGAGACTATGTGGATGTCTCGCTGCTAGACTCGATCGTTTCATGGCTCACCTACAACGCCACTTACTTTTTCACGACTGGTAAGCAACCGGACCGGTTTGGCTCTGCCCATCCAAGCATAGTTCCCTACCAAGCTTTCAAGTGTCAAGACGACTACCTCATCGTCGCTGTTGGAAACGACAAGCAATGGCAGTCGTTATGCAAGACCCTTGAGCTCCATCGACTTAGCGAAGATAGAAGATTCTCGACAAACCCGATGAGAGTACGAAACAGAAACGCTCTGGTCCTCACGCTCTCGAAAATGTTCCGTCAACAGAGAGTAGTCTACTGGCATAAACTGCTTACCGGTCACGGAATTCCATCGGCACCGGTGTACACTATCCGTAGCGTTACCAAGGACAAGCAATTGCTTAGCCGTGGCCTTATACAACGAGACAGGGGAACCCTCCGACTAGCCTCTCCGCTCTTGTTCTCAGCCAGAAGACCTGCTGCGTTCTTGACTGCTCCAGAACTCGGTGAGCATACGATTCCGGTTCTGCGCAAGCTGGGGTACTCGCAGAAGGAGGCTTCCCGATTCGCCTTGGCTACCTCGGTAGAAACCAGGGGGAGTAATAAGTGGGAATGACGGTCATTCCTCCTGGTCTTGTGAAATGAAGCAAGGCCCAGAGGGTGCCATTGTTTCAGGGAACGGTCATGTTTTCGCCTCGTTATTCCGTTAACAATAAAGGCGAGACTAAGGGCAATTATTAGCGTCAGCATGTGAATTTCCTCGATACAACTAGGGCGAGGCCGCGAACAGTTCTGGGTTCACTGGCAGGGCTGGTTATGGTCCTTGTTGGATCGCTTCTCTATGCTAGCAACGGTTTCTACTACTCAACCGTCTTCCTCGCAGGGACCATGATGATTCCTGCTGGACTTGTAACTATAGGACTGTCCATAGCCCCGGACTGGAACGACTGAGGAAGGGACTCTCAGCCTTATGCTGACGGTTGCCTCGGGCCGAGAACTGTTGAGGGTAAGTGGCGCGTCTTCGTAGCGGGCATTTGCCCAATCTTGGTCCGGTAGGAAACGAGAGCGACACCCCCTAGCCTGTTTCCGATTCTAGCGATAACGCCCGGAGCATCAGTTCCAATCTTGCACACTAGGCAGTGAGCGAAGATGGAGAGAGGCTCAACCTTGATTACATCATATTCGATCCTTGCATTGCTTACCGCGCCCTCGACTGCGTCTTTTGTCGCGCCTATTGCAATGACTCGGTCGAAAGGAAACTTCTTCCATGAAGCAAATAGCTCACGTGTCTCGTCCGCAAGTTCGACGGTGAGACGTTCCCCGTCTATTTCTGTGACGAGAACCTTGACGGGAAAGTCATCTGTTAGCGCGTTCTCCTCCAGTAGTTCTCTACAAGATGTAACTGCTCCATCTGCGAGCTGCGCCCTCATTCTGTGAAGCGGGTATAGAGCGTCTTTGTGGGCTGGCTCTGTTATTCCTACGTCCACATACACTCCGAACCCAATGCGGCCTGAGCCAATGATGAAGCCTCGACGGACGTCCCAGCGTTCTATATTGGAGTGATGTCGCGGCGCCTCTCCAAACTTGCCCCTTAACAAGTTTAGGAACGCGTCTGCGTCCTCGCCTTTCGCTCTGACGTCTAGCCATTCTTGTGGGGCGGAGAATTCCCAGTCGACTTTGAGACCCCGGGCTTCCCGGGACAGTAATCGATTGATGGGAGCGGGTCCTTGTCTCTGGGTTTTTTGTGAGATTTTCTCGGCGAGGGTGGCTTCTTGCCATCCCTCGGTCATGTGAGGTGCTTCACTCTTCTGAGTCTAGAATTTGCCGTTGCCGAACTGTTGCTCTGAGAGTTCGGACTCTAGCCTGCGGGCCGACTCTTCTAGGACTTGTATTGTCTTGCTGTTGTCCTCGCTGATCAGTTGGCCGTTGCAGCCGCTGCATCGGAAGGCGGATTCCATCGCATCCTCGAATGTGACCCTGATTGTCAGGCAGGCTTTGCACATGAAGAAGCTGTGGTCCTTCTCGTAGTCTAGGCGCGTTCGGATTTTTTCGAGGGTTTTCTTTTTTCTGCTGCGGACGAAGGTGTCCAGCTGGTCTGGCTGTAGTTTCCAGTGGTAGATGAACCAGCCTGTTGTCTCGTCACGGCTTCGAGTGCAGGTTACTAGGGCGTGATCGTAGAGCTTGTAGAGGATTCTCCTCGCTGTGTTGAGGCGGACGTTGGCCTGGGTGGCGATGACGTCGTCGGTGGTGGTGCCGGCTTGGGCTAGGGCCTTGACTACGTTGATAGCTTCTTCGCCGCCGAAGAAGCTTGCCAGTCGCGCGAGGTCGTCGTGATTTGCCACCCTGAAAACTCCTCTCTACACTATATTGTCCCTTTCTACGATTTAATGTATACCCTAACCGGGGTGGGCTGTTGATGGGAAAAATCACTGTTTTGCGGCTTGGGCACCGTTTTTTCAGGGATTCGCGGGTTACGACCCATGTTTGCCTTACCGCACGCGCGTTTGGAGCCAGTGGAGTGGTGATTGCTGATAGACAGGATAAGGAAGTGGAGGCTACTGTTAGAGATGTCGCGAACCGGTTCGGGGGCAGGTTCGAGGTTACGAGTGGGATCGCCTGGAGACAGGTGATACGTGAATGGAAGAGGTCTGGGGGTAGGATTGTTCACCTTACGGCGTATGGGCTTCCGCTTCCCAAGTTAATTGACGAGATTCAACGGGAACCGTTGGATTTGCTGATTGTTGTGGGCTCGGAGAAGGTTCCGGGTGAAGTGTTCAGGTTGGCTGACTGGAATGTCTCGGTTACGAACCAGCCGATGAGCGAGGTGGCAGCTCTAGCCGTATTCCTAGACTGGTTTGGCGAACATCGAGAGTTCGAAGCGGAGTTTCAGGACGCGGAAACGGTTATTGTTCCATCAGCCCGAGGGAAAATTGTCAAGGGGAGGGCTCGGAAGGTGGCAAGTCCTGAGACATCGTGCTGACCAGGGTGCTGAGCCCGTTTGCTTAGCTTGTTCGGACTCGATGAATTTGTTGTTCGGGCTCGCGGGCGGGAGAAACGAGGACCCCCCGGGGGCCAAAAGATTTCTCGACAAGAAACCATTCGTGACAAAAAGATTCGCCGTTTTTTCGGTTTCACATCTTACCGTTAATCTCGTTCTAGACGGGTCCCGGACCCGCCGCTCTCACGTCTCAAATGGCCGCGTCCGTACCCGATCGTTTTTCCGCGAGCCGTTTTTCTGTCCGGCGGTGATTATGGACGAGTTCCTGCCGACAGGGCTTGTTATGGGCGAGTCTGGAAATTTGAGAAAGTGGAATCGCTAGCATTTTCCTTCAGGCCGTCAAGGCGACCGTTGATGGTCGCTGACAGATCGTGCTTTAGGGCTGAATCCAAGCGATTTTTCAGGAGAGAATGCGGCCCTTTCGCAATACATGGATCCCCCGTTCGTGCAGCTCTACGTGACCCCCGTTTCTCTACGAAAATAAGGATTGAAGTGCTTCCCCGTCGCATCCGTAATTTCTGGAACTGAACCATCGTCCAGTGCCAGCCTGCTTTACCCCGAGGTGTTACTCTTCTTTCTCGTCCTTGTGTCGAACCAAAGCCACATCGCCAAGTGTGGCCTCAGCTCTAGGTGGCGACTTCATGAGTGCCGCGGGAAGCTCTTCCTCCTTCGGAACGAGCAATTTGACACGGAGAATATGTTCTAGTTCTTTTGTTAGTCGCATTGTCGGTAGCATTTTCCCGAGTTCTATTTTCTGTATGACAGTCACCTTCTCCTTCGCCTTGAATGCGAGTTCATCCTGGGAAAGGTGCATTTTTTCGCGTGCTTCCTTGACGATGTGCGAATAGTCGTCTAAGAGGTCAGTTTCTTCGACTGCTTTTGGAAGTTTCTCTATCGGGGGTCGAAATGTCGAGTGTCCAACTATGTTAGGCGTCCGGGGTCGTGGGCGTTCAGGAAAGCCCGGTAGTTCGGTTCCTAGTCCTGCACAGCTTTTGCACACTACAAGAGTGGCTCTTTCTACAAGGGCACGTGCCGGCTTGCCGACTATCTCGCGCCCGCAGACCTCACAGAACAATGCTTAGCATAACCTCGCGGCGAGAACTGCTAGAAGACTGTCAGACCCTGCTTAATTAGGTATCGGGACCATTCCGAGAAGGTGCCGTAGAATTGATATCACAACCGATACTTCGGCCGCTTGAGCGGTGGACCCCGTACTTTGCAGCCTGTCACGCCTAAGCTTCATGAGCTCCGCAGAATTCGTGTAATAGCTGACTACCAGTTTGGAAGAGGCGCCTCGAAGGCGTTTCCTGATACTATCAAGATCACTCGGTCGCCTCGGACTCACAAGATACGTTACATCTTCAAGGACGGCGAGTTGCTTGCCACGCTGCGAGCCAAAGATGGCTTTCTAGCGATAACGGTTCAAGGTGGACGGGCGTTGCATAAATTGTTCAAGCCTCCGCGACTACGGGTCCGAGTTTTGCCTGATGTCGAGGAGTTCATCAAGAAGGGAGGAAACGTCTTTGCGAAGCACGTTGTTAGGGTGGACCCGGAGCTCCGGCCGGAGGAAGAAGTCTTGATAGTTGGTCGCAGAGATCAGCTGCTAGCTGTCGGTAGGAGTTTCTTCAATGCGCCGGAGATGATGAGCTTCACTGTCGGAATGGCTGTGAAGGTCCGGCATGGGTTGGATGCGTGATAGGCTTAACAATCACCTTCCGATAGTCTCCCGGTTGGACTCGACTTGATGCCCCGTGGTAGGATCAACCCGCGTGAGGCAGACCGGATGATGAAGCGGATGGGGATGCAGGTGACTCAGCTCGATGATGTGACTCTTGTGATTATGGAGGGTCCGACGCGGAGGATCATTATTGATGGGCCTGAGGTGGCGACGGTGACGGTTCAGGGCCAGACGATTTACCAAGTTGGAGGAGGGAGTGTTCGGACTGAGAGTGTTGCTGTACAGACTTCTGTTGAAGATGCTAGTCTGGTGGCGGGGCAGGCGGGAGTCTCCGTGGAAGAGGCTACTAACGCGTTGAAAGCATCCGGCGGAGACCTTGCGCAGGCGATTGTCATGCTTAAACAACAACAAAAGAAGACTGGCTAGTTAGGGACCCGAAAGGACAAAATCGAAAGACGGAGACCCCGCCCACTTTCACTAGGCTTATCACTCTTCACAAGCGAGCCTGATACTGTGCAATCGCCACAAGCAAAGCCCAAAGGACCCGTTGGAGTCGCGATAATATCAGCCGTTGCCTTCGCGGGAGGCCTACTGTCCCTCTTCGGAGGCAGCTCAGTCTTGTCCGGAATGGCCACTGGTCCATTCGTGCTCGCAGTCGTCGTGATCATCTTTGGCATCTTCGGCCTTGCCCTAGGGGCTGGGCTCTACACCGGAATGGGCTGGGCATGGATGGCGGGCATCATAATCTACATCGTCTCAATCGGACTTGGCGTCGCAGAAATTGTCTACGGTGGGATGGTTGGAGGAATTGGAGGTATTATCAGAATTGTCGCGGGAGTAGTAATTCCGGCCTATCTGACACGGCAAAACGTCAAGATCTTCTTCGGCAAGAGTTCACCTTCACCCGGCCCTCAAACCTGACACTCTAGTATCCCCGCCTCTCGACCGAACCTAACCGACCTCCGGCAAGGAGTAGTGAGTGTTCATTTCGGCTTTTGTTTGTCAAGTTTAAACGCGATGACCGGAAGCTTCGCCCGGCGGCTTGCGAAATTGCGTCTCGTAGAGTGTGTTCCAAACTTCAGCGAGGGACGGAGAAAGGAAGTTGTCGATGCGATTACCGGAGAGATAGAGTCGGTTCCCGGAGTTACGCTGCTGGATGTCGAGTCGAACCCTGACCATAACCGCTGTGTCATCAGTTTTGTAGGAGAACCATTCTCCGTCAAAGAGGCGGCACTAGCGGCGGGACGTATGGCCGTCAAGCTCATCGACTTGAACCATCACAAAGGTGAACATCCGCGAATGGGCGCTGTCGACGTGGTCCCGTTTGTCCCATTATCCGGGGTGACGATGGAAGATTGCGTTGGGCTGGCGAGGGAGTTTGGGAAGGAGTTTGCTGAACAGCTTCACGTCCCAGTATTCCTCTACGAAGAAGCAGCTACGACCCCAGACAGGCATAACCTTGCCGATGTCCGAGATGGAGAGTTCGAAAAGCTCCGTGACGAGATTGGAAAGAACCCGACCAGAAAGCCTGACTTTGGGCCCGAGAAGATCCACCCGACCGCGGGAGCTACCGCTGTTGGAGCCCGCGAGATTCTCATCGCCTACAACGCGAACCTTGGAACAAGCAACCTATCAGTGGCAAAGAAGATCGCGCATGAGTTGCGCTCGAAGGACGGTGGGTTGGCTTTTGTCAAAGCCTTAGGTTTCGAGTTGAAGGAACGTGGAATAGTCCAAGTCTCAATGAACCTAACGAACTTCCGGAAGAGCCAGATGTTCAAGGCGTACGAGATGGTCAGATTGTTCGCAGAACGGTACGGGGTCCCGGTAGTTGGAAGCGAGGTTGTAGGCCTCGTGCCGATGGACGCCATTATAGACTCGGCCGAGTTCTACCTCCGTCTTGAGAATTTCAGCCGCGACCAAATCTTGGAGGAAAAATTGTTCGCCCCGCGGCTTGACACCTTGACAGACCGTAGCCTTAGTCTGTTTAGCGAGGAGGTGGCGTCGAGGAAGGCGACTCCGGGAGGCGGGAGCGTGTCAGCCTACATGGGAGCGTTAGGTGCTGGGCTCGTTTGCATGGTTGCTCGCATAACCCTTGGAAAGAGAGAGCCTACCGGCAATTCGGTACGGTTGACGGAGATTGTGAGTGAAGGGGAGAAGCTACGCCAGAAACTGTTAAGTCTGGTAGTGGAGGACGCTGCCGCGTTCGACTCAGTTATCCAAGCCTACAAGCTGCCTAAGGACAATGCGGATACAAGAACGAGAGCAATCCAGGCCGCAACCATAAAGGCCACAGAAGTTCCCATGTCGACAATTGAACTTGCCCATCAGTCCTTGAAACTTGCTGGAGAGCTAGCGGACATCGGGACAACTTCAGCATTATCCGACGTTGCAACTGCGGTCGCCGCTTCCATGGGAGCAGTTGAAGGAGCCGCGAGCAATGTGTTGATCAATCTGAACCCCATCAAGGACAAGAGCTACGTTGACAAGATAAGCAAGCGCCTTACAGCGCTGAGGTCAGAAGCCTCCAAGCTAGCGGACTCAACGAAGAAGAAGCTAGAACACGCTTCAATGTAGAACTCCTATTGAATCATCCTATCATGTGAAAGGCCGACTTGATACTTTTCTCGTACTGTTTGTTTCTATCGTTCGGGAAGACACTCAGAATCAATGTGGTCTTGCCTACCGTGACTGACCTGCCAGAAGCCGCGGTTATGGAATGGTATCGACCCAGAGCGCTCGAAAATCGGCCTATCTGTTTCAAACCAGCGAGAGCGGTCGCTCCGAGAGCCAAAATGAGCCTAGGACGAAGAGCCAAGAGTTCATCTTGCAAAATCTCTCGTGCACTGTATCTGACGAGCTCCTGAGGCATGGAGCCTATTTTGGGTTTCTCAAAGACACATTTGACGGTGTCTGTAAGAAAGAAATGTCTTCTTTTGAATTCCCGAAGTTTCTTGCTCTTAGATTCTCCTTTGATGCTGAGCTGTTTGAAAACGGCTTTACTCAATCCTCCCGAACGTTGTTCGTTGTAAAAGTACACGGACCTTTTCCTCCAGGGAGGAGACTCGGCGAGGAGGAGGACCCTGACGCGTTTTGGCTTCCATCTCTCGTAGACTTGATAACGTTGGAGTGGAAGATAGGTAAGGTTGATTGCATCTCCATATTTTGGATTGGACTGTGCGAACTCTCTGTAGCGGTTCAGGATAAGTTTGGGGCTCAGCAATCGTTGGTCTAGGTTTCTAGCTCGATGAGTCCTGCCATCTTGTCCGCCCAGGCCATCAGTGGAGCGACTAGAATTGTTAGCTCTCTTCCTTCTTTGCTGAGGTGATATTCCACCCTTGGCGGTATCTCCGCGAAGGCTTCCCGCTTTACAAGACCAGTTCTTCGTGTTTCTTTGAGAACCTCGGTGAGGGTTTTTGCGCTGATGCCGGGCAGTTTGGCGAGTAGCTGGTTGAAGCGTAGTTTTCCATTGTTTCCGAGTAATGCGAGAACGCAGAGGACCCATTTCTTGCCGATGATATCGATGACTCCCTCACATGGACAGGGGCAGACGCAGCATGGTTCTCCCTCTTTCTGTCTAACCAATTGGTAACCTTGTTGGGGACTGGTAACTTCCCAAGTTAAATACTTTACATTAGTAAGTAAGTATCCGAGGTGAAGCGTGGAGATGGGATGTTGCGATTGCTGTAGCGGCGGATGCGGCTGTGGATGTTGCGGGCCGCTGAACCAGCAACAGGCCTCGAGGGAAACCTAGCCTACCTCGCACGAGACCTGGCCCCCCGGAGCAACACTGGAGATAGTCAGTGACGCCGAGCATTGGGAATCCCATAGCAATAAGTACCGGGCCCAGGAAAGCGTGAGCTGTGAAAGCTCTCGCCTACGTGTTCGTTCCCTACCTCGCCTTTTTCGTTTCAATTCTGATGTTCATGCGGTGGTGGACTGCTCTAATCGAAGTCGGGGCGCTTGCTGTGATAGGATGGAAGTTCGCAGGATACTATGACCAACACCATCATCCAAGGCCATTCGACGACCGGCTAGACACGATAGGCACCGAGGAAGCGATTGAGAAATATATGAGGACATACCCGGTCCGAGCCGTGGAAGAGTAGAAACCAATCTTTCGCTGGGGAGGTTCTGCATCTGTTTCCTGATCCCGTATTTTGGGTTAGCGCAGTCTATCGACCTCTTGTAATTTTCCCCAACCTACAAGGTAGGGTTCGTGAGTAAGGTGCTGGACTATTATTTGCGTGCCGTAGCTTTGGGCTCGGATTGAGGGTTTGTTGCTTCGAACGTCTTGACAAGGACGAACCTTTCGAGCTTCGTAAGGCTTCCCCATCGCTCTTTGTGATCGTCTCGGAGTCTTCTGGCAGCCTCTGAATTGTTGTAACTTTGGAAGGCTTCGAGGCTCGTCATCTCGTAAATTGTCCAATATTCCGGGTCGCTATCTATCGAGTCTGAGCGGTGAAGTTTGGTCGCCTTTAGGAAGCCGGGCTGCTTAAGGACGTCGGGTACGTGCGAGTCCGAGTGCCACTTGTCCCACTCACGCTCTACTTCCGGTTTGACGATTGATTTGACGACATAGAGAAGGCTAGAAGACTCCAACTAGGAACGAAGGGGGTCTTGTTCGTCTATCCTTTCAACTCTCTCTTGTTCCGACCTTACCGGACGCTCTTTACCAACTGGAATTGTAGGCATGGCTTCAGTGATCCGCAAAATACATTAGAGCGTTTCTTAATGTATGACAGAATCGTCCACCTTGCGCCCCGTAACGCCCGTGGTGCTCCTTCGCTTACTTTCGCAGTCTTCTTGGGGCTCTGCTTTTGTACAAAGAGAGGACGTTGCTTCCCCTATACTCTTCTACACCCTGAATGTTCAGAGGGAAGGAGAGTAAATGGTAGGTCGGACAGCGGTTCTTGACTTCTGGCCGTGGAGGACTTTTGTCGCGTTCCTGCTCGGCTCTTCCGCCGTGGGGTTCTTCATAGTGGTAGCAGACTTTGTGTCGATTGTGGACCCGCAAGTCTCTGTGTATTTCGGAAACATTTCCGTCAGCAACGACGTCTACCTTTTGATCGCGCCTTCATTCGTCGTCCTTTTTCCTGTCTCCGTAGGCATGGCTCTATTGATGGCCGGGAAGATGAGTGCACTTCCCTTGTTATTACTTCTCCCAATGCTCTTGCTGGGTTTCGTCTTCATGGTTCCTGTCATGGGCGTTCAGAGAGTCTACACTGCCCCTTGCGACGGTATCTACACCGAATGGCAGTCGGTGTCGTACCACTTCTTCGGAATCGGGCTGCACTTTCCCCGCATTCTCTGCTTTCGTCTTTGAGATCAGACCAGCGGAAGGCCTGAGTCTCGGGCTCTGACCAGTCTCCCGATTTTTCGATTCTACGTGATTCCCTGGCGTTTCTCTGCGAGCGGGACTCCTCTTTGCCAAGAACATGTCACAAATATAGAATCGAGATGCTTTGAAATGCCTATCTTTTCAATTCTCTCAACAGTTGTTTGGCTATAGTCAGCCGTTGAATGTCGTTCGTACCTTCGTATGTTTTGATGATCTGTGAATCGCGGAGGAAGCGTTCCACGGGGTATTCTGTTGCAACTCCGTACCCTCCGTGAATCATCATGGCCTGTAGGGCTAGTTTCTCGGCGGTTTCTGTCGCTGTGACTTTGGCGATGGAGGCTGCTTTGACAAAGTCCTTGCCCTGGTCCTTCAGCGAAGCGGCCCAGTAAGTGAGAAGCCTGGCGGTGTGGAGCCCGATTGCCATCTCCGCCAACTTGTACTGGACCTGCTGAAATTCTATGAGCGGGGAGTCGAAGCTTGTGCGTGTCTGGGCGTAGCTGACGGCTGCTTCATAGGCGGCCTGGGAGATTCCGACACCTTGGGCTGACACGTCTATTCGGCCACGATCGTAGGTTTTGACTCCGATGTAGAATCCATCTCCCTCTTTGCCGAGAAGGTTGTCCTTTGGGACACGGACTCGGTCGAGTATTAGCTCGGAGGGTTGCGAGCCGCGGAGTCCGGTTGTTTCGATTTTGCTTCCGACCTGGAAGCCCTCGGTTCCGCGTTCAACGATGAATGCGCTCAGCCCCTTGTGTCTCTCGGCCTTGCTCGGCGCGGGGCTGGTCCGGGCGAAGACGAGGTAGTAGTCGGCGATTTCTCCATTGGTGATGAACATTTTCCGCCCGGTGATTTCCCAATGGGTCCCGTGCAACTTGGCTGTAGATTTGATCCCTGCAACGTCTGAGCCTGCTCCAGGTTCGGTCATCGCGTGAGCTCCTATCTTGTCGCCGGCTACCATTGGGACGAGGTAGCGTTTCTTCTGCTCCTCATTCCCCCATTCATTAATGGGTTCGGAGACCAAGTGACTCGCCACAAAAACCGTGGAACAAGCTGCTGAAACTCGCGCCAGCTCTTCGAGAGCAATTACCATAGATAGGAGGTCTGCGTTTAGGCCTCCGTACTCTTCCTTGTAGGTGATGGCGGATAGACCTAGTTTCGCTATCTGAGTAATTAGGTCCGGGGGAATCTTGTTGTTATGGTCAATCTGGGCAGCTATTGGCCGGATTTTTTTCTCGGCAAAGTCTCGAATAGTGTTCCTGAGCGTCTCATGTTCGGCAGTCAGTTTGACCTCGTAGTCTGCGGTTCGAGGGATAAGGGTGCTCGTCAAAACGGGTCCCGGGGGTGTAAGTTCGTTTGAAGGCAATCGTTCCTTTAAACCTTGAATCTATAACGACCGGTTCGCCAAACTGGGTGGTTTGCCGACACAGGCTGCCCAGCTGTTGGGTGTAACGTCGGACCTAGTATTCTTGCTAGGGTCTGACAATGATTGATTTGAAGAACCTCTCTTGGAAATCCGTTAGGACGCGTATCTGCTCATCCGATAAATCCTGTCCCTCAGGAACAACGACCAGTTTGTCATCGCCACTATCTGTTCGATGGATGATAGCAATGCATCTGCCGATGAACGTTTTGACAGGCTCCGAGACCCCGAGAACATACGCGTCAAGCTCTTCACCATCGTGGCCTAGGGCACCGGGCACGAAGCCGTAGTTGACAGGATACCGAACGTCGTTGTGCTCTGGGTGTCTGCTGCCGAGCGGCCTGTCGACTTTCGCCATCACCCTTTTTCCTAGGAAGACCCTTGCCTGGAGTTTCCCGCTCAAAGGTGACTGTCACTCCTTACGTTATCTCAAGTCTTTTGCTGTCCCAAGGAATAAAGGGCACATTGTGCCTGATTACACTGAAAGCGGGGGATCTCTGGAACACTTGAAGAAATGCCCTGGTTGTCGATCGATCAGTTCAGATGAGAAAACAACCTGCGGAGTATGTGGTGAGAGCCTCGTTGGAGTCTCTCCGATGCATGAAACCCTTGAGCAGAGCATTCTAGAGGACGAAGCACGGAAGTCTCTGGAAGACAAGCAACGGATGGACATAATGGCCAGGGTCGACGCCCTTAGGCTCGCAGTGGGTCTAGCCGTTGGCCTCGTCGTGCTCGGCTTTGGAATCTTCCTAGTGAATTTTGACGAGATAATCTGGGGCTTCCTCCTCCTGCCAATAGGCATTGTGGATAACCGCGTCAGCGATTCTCGGAGGACTGGGGCCGAGTAGTCCGTACGGACTTGGGCGTTATGGGGTCGTGTTCGTTTTGCGGAAATGGATAGAGGTGAGAGAATCGGAGAAGAGAAGGGAAATTGATTAGAATGAGAAGGGCTTCGAACAGACAAAGACGAGAAGATGACGAGACAAGACTCGAGCACGGAAAAGACGGCAACGAATAGGTGCTTCATAGAAGGGTTTCTCGCTGGCCCGTTCGGGGCGGCGTCAGAATGCGTGGAAATCGTGAACCTGCGGGTCTAATCTTCTCTGCAAATTAGTCGTCCGAGTAGGTTTCAGCTGGTTCCGTCGTGGTGGGGCGTGTGAGATGGGCAATCCTTGAGCTCCACAATCCAGGCTGGCAGAAACTTGCATTCGTGTCAAAATAACTAATGGTTTTCAGAATTGAATTCACAAATGCTTCTAGACTTTGACACAGAATCTCATTCGCCACTGAGTTTCCCAGAGAACATTGTTACGGTGGAGCCCCCAAGGTTCCCAATGGTCATGACCGATTTCGCGAGCAAGATACACGCCAGCAAGCTTACTGGACAACTCGGGCCCAAAATTCGATGATTAACACGAATTTTGGCATATCAATGACGACTTAACCAAGCCGCAGACCCTCCCACAAAGCAAACCGCGGAAGACCCGTCAACACCCCAACCTCACGAGAACTCAGAACCTTACCATCACTCAAAACAGCAACAACACGATACTGCGTAACGGGTACTCGGCCCACGGTTCGAACCCACGAAAGACACAACCACGATTCGTGAGCGTTAAACAGATACAGGAAACCGAACGTGAAAGCAAAACCAGAGCAGCATTAATCCAGCCCCATTGCCCAAAAAAAGCAAGAATCCTGCCCAGAACAGGGGTAAGCGCTGGTGGGGCGGGTGGGATTTGAACCCACGATCACTGGTGCCCGAGACCAGTATCCGAGCCGGGTTTTGTTGCCCTTTGACCAAGTTGTCCCTGCCTCGCGGCAGGCTGGACCACCGCCCCCGAGACCTAGAGTAATCAAGGAGAAATAAATCATTCAGATGGTCCGAAATTATGCCAGCGACCCCCTTTCTTCTGAGAACAGTGTTTCCTCCATTCAACTGCAGCACGTGAAGAGCCTATAGTTCGGTTCAAAAGGATCGCTTGCTCAGCAACGTGTTGTTTTCTAGCGATTACGAAACCAATCTTTTCGACGAACGCTCGCACATCATGGACCCTTTGAATCTGAAGAGCATACGCGTCTTTCCTTAGGACGACGGTCTTGCTGCCATTCTTCCATGTAGCTCCTCTTCTCTTCCGAAGGTACGTATTGGAATGTAGCTGGAAATGTGATTGAAGTAAGGACTTCACCAATCCCAGCAGTTCTGGATCTGAATTGCCAAGTACGATCTGAAGCCTCAGATAACCATGATCAACGTAAAGGCCCGCGCAGCCATCCGCGGAGAATATGCCACGCAAGAACTCCGCCGGATAAGCATCCGCAAAAGGCCTAAGCTCCCCTAGCGAAGAACTGAGGAATAATCCCAAGGATCGCGAGGAGTACTTGGACTCATAGTACACTTTTCCCAAATCGTGTGTTACTATGATCTTGTTTGTTTTCCGACCAAGTATATGACCGACCGCCAGATTGAAGGCTTCCGCAAAATCGCGGTCTCGAACAGCCAATTTTACATGGTGATGGTAATCCGAGTCTTCGACAAAGCTGCCATCACCCAAGAAAGATCCAATTACGAAGCTTAGGTCTTCAGAGGGTTCAAAATTCAAGACGTGACTACAGCCTCTGCTTGGGGCTACATAGCTAATAGTGATTGACGAAAGTGTTGTTTTGGAGAAAACAAGAAATCACGGCGTCACGTAACTGTGAAATAAAGCATTCAACTGTTGGCGTTAGCCTACTGCAACAGCTAACTCTGTATGTGCTCGAACCACTAGTTGCCTGCCAGCTATCTTAGACCATGCTAGACCACCGCCCCATGGCGGCGGGTAGAACTGCCTCTGATGGCCGGGGATAAAATCATTCAGGGAGAAGTTTGCGCGATTCTTCCGGAGTCTTTACTTGTGGGACGCCATCCATTTCTTCTCTTCCTTATTGGGCGTAAGCTGGTAGCCCACCGACCAGAGGAAGGTCCGGCTTGTGGATTGACCCAGGTGCTTGAATTTTGCCTGTAGATCAGCGAGAAGACCGTCTTCATCCTTCTTGAATGATTCGAGGTATTCGCGAAACGAGCCTGGGTCCTTCTGAAGTTTCAGAAATTCGTTAGCGTTGTGCACTGTTGCTCGAATCTTCTTCTCGTTCCGCACGATTCCCTCATCGTTCATCAAAGCCTTGACATTTTTCTCGGATAGCTTCGCCACTTTGTTAAGCGAGAAGCCGGAGAAGGCTTTCTGGAGATCAGGCCATTTCTTGTCAACGACCCTCCAGTTGAGACCCGCGCTGAACACTGACTTTGTCATGCGCTCAAAATACTCGTTATCGTCCTTCGGTGGCTTCACATTCCAGCCAGGAGACACGACTTTGCAACCTCGGTCCGCGTATTTAGCCTCGCGAGAATCATGCTGACGCCCACGTAGTCAGCCCTAGCTTAGACCCGCTTCGCAAAAAGACTGTTTCGAAGCAAGTTGAGGATTTCAACTAGTTTCTCGATGCATGGCCACAGCATCTATCTCTGGATATTGACGTAGTCAATGCTTAGACACAAAGTGTCGTGTCCAACGATAGTAGGACTAGAACGGACAGAATGGGTGACGGCCAGGCAATGATGAGAATTCTTCCACTCGCGTATTGTAGTGTTTGCGTACCTGATGCGCTGTGGACGGGTTTCAGTGGTCTAACTGATTGTCCCAATGGCAACGATTCGTCTTGTTAGAAAGTCTGGCTAGTTCCTGTCTTGACGGCTCGAGGGAAGCTTTCTGAGCCCGCTAGCCCACAGACCCGTTGGATATCGGCTGCCCTCGAGCTTTACTTGCGACTTGTGAGAGGGACCTTCAACTTCACGTGGGGCTTTTCTTCGAGTGTTTCGCATCGGCTGGTTTCTTGAAGCCGCCGTTGAAGTATTTTCTGACCAGGCCTTCGAAGAAGATGCTGACTCCGCCTGTTCTGCCAAAGAAGACCTTGTCCACTTCGCGTCTGACGAGGCTTTCTGCCTCATCGGAGAGAGAGATCATTACTTTTCCCATTTCTATCTTCAGCAGTCCTTGGATAGCCCCAGGACAGTTTTATGCTTATCCCCTTTTGAGGGGAAGGCGTTGGCAAACAATAAAAGCAAATAGGTAGCGCGCGCCACAAAAAACTGTCATCCGAGGCTACGGCGCGACACTGCAATGTCGAAACCTCCAGTTTGTCCCCAGTGCGGCAGCACCAACCCTTTCGGGGCTCAGTTTTGTCAGAACTGTGGCGGCTCACTAACCGCTGCCAAGCTAACTCTTCCCCCGATTCCTTCACCCAGTGCTCCAACCCCAACTCCGAGACCGTCCACTTATGGGTCCAGAGACTACGCTTTACTTTATGATCAGGGCGACCGAAACGAGAAAGTCGACCGAACCGGGTGAAGGGAGCGTACAGTGACTCCTGGCTGAGAGATGACCTTTAGCGTGTGCTTGGTTAGGGGTATGCTGAGACGTTTCCCTCTCGCGATCGGAATCTCCAATCCTCCGTTCTTCGTCTTGAAGCCGTAGCATGATACGAGCTGCTGTCTGACAGTATAGGGCTCTCTGGTGGGAAATCCTCCTCCTGAGAGACTTCTTCCTAGCTGCTAGTATTCCTGCTGCTCTGCATGGCGCAGAGCTTGTAACAACTGGGAGAATCATACTGGGCTAATTGGTTGTAGGAGAGTTGTGAGAGCTTTCTCAGCGAAGATAAATCGTTAGCCAGACCTATCCGTATGGACTCGTTGACCATCCTCCTGAACACTTCCAGTAATCCTAGCACGTCCTGTGTCGGAGCATAGTGTTGCCGGACAGACTTGACAGCTAACAACGAACGATAAGAGCCAAAACCCTCCAAATACATCAGAGAGGCACCCGACGACCGACAGAACGGTGTAGCGCAAGACTTATTCTTGCCCACCCCAAATGAAGCTATCAGGACAAGCGTGTGTGCACTGCGAGGCAATATCCAAGGTACGACGAAACCCTTCATGGTTCTCTCATTCCTGACCATCTTGGCCGTTGCGACAACGCTCACTGTGAACCGGGCCTACTCTAACTCGACCGTGGGCCTCGTCTGCGTTTCAGCAGTGGCAAACTCCTGCCCTGCCGCCCCCGCGGTCTTCACAGCGGACCCGGGAAGCCAACTGAGAGTGAGAGTGGTGACTCAGAGTATTGACGCCTTCGACTCTTACAGTGTCGCCGTTGGCGTCAACCAGTCTATACTGAAAGTGGCCAGTGTAGATGCGACTGGCGGCTTACTTCAAAACTTGCACTACATGATTTGCACTGGGGAAAATGGCGACCCTTGTGGCTACTGGCTCGGCCTCGGTCCAGGCGATGTCCGGGTCTCCGCTTCTGGGATGGTGACTCAAGCCCCAACAACCGGTTTGCTCTTCACTCTAACCTACATTGTCCTAGCGAGAACCGCGGCCTCGCCAATCGTGCTGTTTGACCAAGTGAGCCCGTCAGGGTGGAGCTGTGGATGTGCACTATTTTCCAATTCAGTCGCGCAGAAGGGTTTCATGTCGGATGTTCAAGGAGGGAGCTTCGCAAATCCGCCAAGGAACCAACCGCTTATCGGAGATATGAACCATGATTGCGTCGTTAACATTTTGGACATCGGGATCATCGCCCGCGCTTTCGACTTGAGGGAAGCCTCGAACCTATGGAACCCTGAGGCCGACTTGAACCATGATGGCATGGTCAACATACTCGACGTCGCAATGGCCGGTATGCATTTCGACCAAAGATGCTAGCAACTCTCCGGACGGAGAAGTGGCTCGTTCGGAGGGTTGTTCTGTTACTCGGGGCGTTGATTCGCTCGACATGGCCCAGGTTGAGCTCTTTTTTTCGTGAAATTTCAAACCTTGGGTCTTGCCTGATTCTGTTTTACACCAATTTTTTAAACTAGGGCTGTCTCTCATCGGCGGTTCTTCTCCTTGCAAAAATCCTACGAGCGTTTCAGCTCTGAGGTTCTCGACGCCGCCTCAGCACCCGTTCGGCTCCAGATTCTGAAACTGCTCGCATCCAAGGGTCCCCTCCCGTATACCGAGATTATGACGACGAACAAGCTGGACCCGATCAGGGATGCTGGAAAATTCGTCTACCACCTCAAGACGTTGAAGAAGGCCCAGCTCGTCGCGGTCGAGAAGGGCACCAAGAAGTACGGAATAACAGAGTTGGGAGAGAGACTTGTCGAATTCTCCCGGGACCTGGAAGAATACGCGGCGGCCAGCAAAGGTCGGCTGTTCGTACGGACTTCCCGGATGACGATTGAAGAGTTTGACCGTTCTAAGATAGCTCGAAGCTTGGTGACGGAGGCGGGAATGCCTCAGACGTTGGCGAGTGAGATAGCAGTCGAGGCTGAGGAGAGGCTTCTGCGTTTCGGAACCACCTACCTCACCAGTCCTCTAATTAGGGAGCTTGTCAATACCATCCTTGTCGAGAGGAAGCTTGAGGAGTACCGTCACAAGCTCACGAGGCTGGGACTCCCCGTCTATGACGTTTCGATGCTCATCCGCGAAGCAGCTCAGAAACATCTAGACTCGGGCTGGGTACAAACCTCCGCAGGCTCTGCAGTAACGGGAGAATACGTCCTCCTGCAAGGAATCGACAAGCAACTCGCTGATGCCCACATCTCGGGCCGCATCCACCTTGACGAAGCTGACTCTTGGATCCTGAAGCCTAGCCAGTTCTTCCACGACCTCCGTCCAGTGTTTGAGACAGGACTCCCAGGGCGGCAGGCACCCACAACTCTAGAATCCGCCCTAGCCATGGTTCAGAAACTGGTGAGCATTGGAAAAGGGGAGATTTCGGGAGAACAGATTTTCGCTAACTTCAACATCTTCCTCGCGCCTTTTGTCAAAGGCACGACTGGACAGCAGGCCCGGGACGCGGTCAGCATCTTCGTACACGCCCTCAACTGGGACGAGCTATCGAACGTTCTCCCCCCGAGAGTAACCATCGGACTCGCCCGCGATGCACTGAGCCAGCTTCAAAATCAGCCGGCGACAGGTCCTGGCGGCAAGAAGACCGGAGTTTACGGAGACTACACTCGCGAGGCCTCGGACCTTTTTAGAATCATTATCGACTCGGCTGTTGAAATCAGCCGCCGTACACCAATGGTAAACCCGTCACTAGTCGTGACCGTTTCGCAAAATCGTCTTGGTGAACAAGATGCGCCCCTGACAACGGCGTTTGAGAGTTCTGCAAAATTCTCTATTCCCAACTATCTGATTCAGGACCCAGCTGCACCTTTAGCGGTATCATCGGAAGGATGTATATTCTCAAACCAAGAATACGGACGCGGAGCGATAGTTGGAACTGTCCATGTGAATCTTCCGAGAGCGGCCTACGAAGCGGCCGGCAAGGATGAGAAATTTCTGCAAACAGTTCACGATGCCACGCTCGACGCAGTCAAAGCGTTGGAGGTTCGAAGCCGAGCTGTTACGGAAAGGATGAGAGAGGGAATCCTCCCGTTGCTTTCGTGGCGACCAGATGGCACCGTTTACTACGGGTCCAGCACCCCTGTGGCTGAAATCGGGCTGCTCGGTCTAAGCGAGGCTGTCAAAAGCCATTCTCACAACGACCTAGGCGAGAAGCAAACCTTGGCTTTAGCAAAACGAATCATAGAGACGGTTAAACGGGCGGTTCACGAGGCTGACGTTTCTAGTCTCAGACTGACCATCGGACTTCACCCGTCTCCCGAGGCTTCGTCGAGGCTGTCGCTGATCGATGCTGAGAAGTTTGGCTTTTCGACCCTCGTCTATCAAGGGTCAAAGAAGAACCCCTACTACACCGACGCGCCCGTTGTCCCACTCGCTCAGAAGATGTCTCTGTCCAGTCGTGGATCTGTTGAGGGCGAGTTCCAGAGGATGCTCGATGGTGGATCTCTTCTCCCGTTGAGGCTCGGTCCAAAAGTTGACGTGGCGAACTTGTCCCGAGTTGCACGGGACCTGGGAGAGGCTGGGGTCAAGTCTTTCACATATTCCTCTGTGAGGTCCCAGTGTCAAGGCTGTGGGCATTCCGAACATGGCATCCTATCTAGGTGTAAGAGTTGTGGCTCGGACGAGCTGACCGTGCTCGGGAGATACTCGGGAAGACCTGTTCCAATGGAACTGTGGCCAGAGTCTAGAAGACGGGACCTAGAAAGACTAACAGTTGTGGATGTGAACTAGGACCCGTTTGGACTTAAGCCTTCTAACTTGTAAACGCCCAAAGGCGGCGCGACGTTGCTTGGAAACGTGTTACAGGTTGAGAAATCTTGTAACTGTGAAGAGGAGTAGTACGCCGAGGATAGTTGCGAATACGAGACGGAATGAGGTGCCTCTCTGATGTGCTTCTGGAAGGAGGTCTGCCGCTCCGATGAAGAGAAACTCTCCAACAAAGAACGCTAGCATGATGGAGAGAACATCGGAACTCAACGTGATCAGAAGGGTCGCAACAGCACCGACCGTAGGTGTGATCGAGTCTCCCAGCAGCCAGAAGAACGCTACTCGACGCGTGGAGCCTGCTCGTAGCATTACTGTGACAGTGTTGAGGCCGTCTGAGAAATCGTGAAAGACGACTGCTAGGCCTACGACCAGTCCAAGCTCGAAGCCGATGTGAAAAGCTGTTCCAATAGCGACACCATCCAGAAAACTGTGTAATGATAGGCCGCTTGCTCTGACGATCCCGTTTGTCATCAACGCTGTTTCCGGAATCCTTCCGGTGCCGTTGAGAGAGTGTCCCTGCCTCATGGCGTGTATCACGACTGTTCTGTCTAGGACGTGGAAGAAGAGGAAGGAGACGACAATGCTTCCCATAACAGCTGCAATCGGTACTTTCGTTTGGCTTACAAGGTCGAAGATCTCCGGCATGAGGTCGAAGAAGGAAACGCCTACCAGGGCACCGGCTGCAAAAGCGAAGAAATATTTCACCTGAAGTTTGCTATTTCTTAGAGTGAACAGTCCCCCGAGTAATGTCGAAAAGAAAGTTACAGCGACGAACAGGACTGCAAGACCCGACCACGCCACCTATGGTGCACCCTGCGGTCTGCACCTATCTCGGTCTGGGTAGATGGGCAACTCGTGCAACTCGTGAAGACGCTCGGGGTTGATAACAAATAAGCCTTGGTTTATCAAGAAACTAGTAACAACTTATAAGATTGTTATCAACCTGGAAAGGCCATGCCTATCGTGAGCTTCTCGCTCCCAGAACCAATGATCAATGCGATGGACCAGGTTCAGAAGTCCCGAGGGTTTTCCGGCCGGTCAGAACTAGTGAGAGCGTCCATCCGGCTCATGTTCGAGGACACCAAAGACAAGGACACCCTTGCCGGCCCAATGAATGCCATATTGGTAGTAACGCACTATGAGGACAACGAGGAATCTGTGACAAAGCTCAAGCATAGGTTTGAAGGAATAGTGAAGACTCATATTCACAACAAGATCACGCTTCACAACTGCGTAGAGTTGTTCGTGCTGGACGGAGACGGGTCGAGAATAGCCGCGATGACCAAAGCATTCCAGAAAGACGACGGAATGAAAAGCGTCAAACTACTGACCATATGATCTGCAACAGCTTTACGCCGCAAACAGCTTACTCTGCGTCTATACAGCGCCCAAGACGAGGGCTAGCAGCGCCATTCGAAGCACTACTCCGTACTGGACCTGTTGAAAGTACTTCGCATGAGCTGTTGTGTCGACATCTGCAGCAACCTCGTCCACGCGCGGAAGCGGGTGCATGACTATTGCGTTCTTCTTCGCTTTCGTTAGTTCCTCAGCTGTTAGCCGATAGGAACCTTTCACCTTCTCGTACTCGGCCAGGTCGGCGAACCGTTCCTTCTGGACCCTTGTCATGTAGACAACATCCAGTTCGCGAATATGCTCATGGAAGGACGCGGTCTCTTTCGCAGTCACGTGCTTGGATACTTCTTCGAAAACCTCCTTTCGCATCTTCAGAATCTCCGGCGATATGAGGAAAAGTTTGACCTTGTACTGCGACAGCGCGTAGGCGAGGGAGTGGACTGTTCGTCCAAAGCGGAGGTCTCCGATTAGGCCTATGTTCAATCCGTCGATGGCCCCGAGCTCCTTCCGAATCGTGTAGAGGTCGAGGAGTGCTTGGGTTGGGTGTTCTTCTGCCCCGGAGCCCGCGTTTATCACTGGCATTTTGGAGAATTCCGCCGCCATTCTAGCCGCTCCCTCTAGAGGATGTCGCACCACAAGCAGGTCAGCATAGTTCTCAACCACCCTCACTGTGTCGGCAAGGTTCTCGCCCTTCTCCACCGATGTTCCCTTGGTCTCCGCGAACCCCAAAGCAGTGCCGCCGAGCCGGGTCATGGCCGACTCGAAACTCAGCCGGGTCCTAGTGCTCGGCTCGAAGAACAGTGTCGCCATTATCTTACCGTGCAGCATCTCGGAGCCCGCCTTGGCCAAGGGTTCCATTACGTCGGCGGTGTCAAGAATGTGGTCAATGTCAGGACGTGGAAGGTCGCGGATCGAGACAATGTCTCTTCCGGTGAAGCTGGGCAATGTGGAACACGGCTGTGAAGAGCGTGTCTATAACTTTCTCTTGCAAGACGAAAGAGTCATGCCTGGAAGGTCTCAAACTCTTGTCGCGGGAACATCGGACCTGTTCCTCCAGTCACGGATTACAGAGCTGGCAGTTTCACTGGGGGTTGCAGCCTATTTCGCGGCAGATTCTGCTGGGTTGAAGAGACAAGTGACACCCGACACTGTCCTGGTTGTTCTTGACCTCTCCGATCCAGACTACGACCCGTTCGAGGCTGCCCGAGACATGAAGGGAGCTTGGCCCTCGTTGCAGATTCTCGGGTTCTTCCCACACGTGAAGGCCGAGCTGAGAACACAAGGAGAGCGGGCTGGTGTAGACGTTATTGTGCCCAACTCGAAGTTCCTGGAGACCCTCAAGAAAGTCCTAGGACAAGAGGTCCGACCGCCGGAATGAGCTGGATCGTCAAAGACCTTTGGAAGGCCTTGTGGGACAGCCGCAGACAGTACGAGGATGCTCTTCATGAAGGGAAGGTTGAGGCTTTCGCAGTCATTAACGAGATTGCTTCCGAGGTCGGGTCCAAATGGGGAGTCTTCCTCCAACTCAATTTTCCACCCGGCCAAGAAATCCCTGGACCTAGCAAGCTCGGGCGCCGCGACCTCAGTATACTGGCCTACCGAGACAGGAAAAAGTTCGAAGGCATCACCGAACAAGACCTAAGGGAGCATCTTCAACCCTTGAACCCCGTCTCGTTCGACAAAGCAGGGTTCGGCTATGAGGGCTTGAGGGTGAAACTATCGTCGGGCCGAATTGACTGTTTGCCAGGTGGAGTCCACGTGTGGTGCGAACTAACGGCGGATGTTCTTGTATTCCTCAACTGGCTATTCGAGAATGCATACGGGCTAAGGGAAAACTAGCCGAGCGGTACGAGTTTCTTTCCGAGCCGTTTCTCGATCTCCATCTTCGCACGCTTTAACTCGCGTGATCGCTTCAGAAGCTCGATAATGTTCTCCAAGTCAACAATCGGTCGGAGCGCGTTGTACTCCCACGGGGTCTTGTTCATCTCGTCAGGGTAGATCATGTAACCGGTTGGGTAGTGTGTGAACAGTATACCGGTCGGGTCCTGTTCCAAGACTTTAGCGAACTCGCGAAGAGTGTACCCTGTCTTCTTCAGTTGGTCGAGGGCTCTGTCGAGCTCGTCGCAGGCCCTTTCGAGCTCCGCGTACATTTCTCCCCGTTCATTGTCGGACACGGTGTACCCGCTCTCGGATCTGTGTGAAGAGCGGGGGGCTGGTGTTGCCATAAGTGTACCTTAACTCTGACCTCTGTCTAGACGAAACACTCCCTGAAGCGGCGCGAACGGCCTTACCTGGATTAGTCGACCCATTCGACAGCGTAAGAAAGATGGTCGCTCTCGGTATTTGCACTCTGTTACCGGAGCCCTGAAACCTCGCTCAGGGCTGCTTCTGCCCGATTCAAGTGTTTGATGTGGGTCTCGTGACGGCTGAGGTGAGATAGAAGGTCGAGCCTTAACTCGTGCATAGCCCTCTTCGCAGCGTCTGCGGCCACCTGGTGCATTATGGGTGTCAGGCGCTCCTCAAGTTTCCGGAGAATCTCCTCTTCTAGGGCGAGAACCTCGTCCTCTCGTAAAACTTCCACGCTCTCACCTCCTCCTCAGATATGTCGCAATTGGAAGCGTCGAGGGCTCCACGGGCTCAACTCTTGTCGCGTGCTTTGCACACTCCGCGCACTCCCAGACCCGGTCGCATAGGAAACGTTCAAAGTTAACGCAGCGGCGCCGGTAGTAGTCGTTCAGCTTGTTCTCCTCTGACCGCTTGGCTTGTTTCAGGGACCATGCCACCATCGATTCTCGATGAGCCTCTGATACTGACTGTCCACGGGATAGTCGATTGGACGACAAAAGCCGACTGTAACCTAGCCGCTACTCCTGCGGGTCTGGGAGAAGAGGCCACTCCCCAACAAACCGGCGACACGAACAGGCTCAGGAACTCTCGAAACGTAAGCCGCAGACGAGAGGACCCGTCTCGCCTCAAGAGGCGTGCAGCCGAGGTTCTCATAGAAGAGGGGCGGTTCGTCCTGGAGAGTCTGGACCCGGCGGAGCGGCCCGAGTGATTTGATAATTTCCCAACGTTTCTTCCAATCAGGGAAATGCTTTACGAGGGCACGTTTCACAGCCCGGTTGTCAGGGCGAGATCCGACAACGACGATTACCGAAGCCTTGCACCGTTGTCGGACGACCCGGGGGTCTATGAGGTTGAAGCCGCCAAATGTGACGCCTGAGAGCAGAATCGGGATACCGTGTGAGCCGTCCAGTAGACTGAGAGCTTCATTTGTTGCATCGAGACCATCGACGGTTATCATTCCCAGCTTTAGCTTGTAGAGGTGCGGTCCTTGCAGCCAAACGGCGACCAGTGGCGCATAACCTCGGTTCGCCCCTCTCTTCGGCTTGAAGGGTCCGTCGTCTATTCCGATAATTCTACGCGTTGAGGTGTTGCTGTTTATGGAGGCAGCGGGGTGCATAGGAGAGAAGACTCTTGACAAGCTGGTCCTCGCCAAGGCTTGCGGTAATAGCTCTCGCCTCGACCCCCAGGCGAATCTTCTTCGTCCTTCCATACCTTCCAAAGCTTACGACGCGAGCATTGACAATCCCCATAATGTCAAGCTCGTTCAACAAGCCGCTTACGCGTCTTTGGGTCAGCGGTTCTACGGATGCTGCGGTGCAGAGTTCACGGTAGACCGCGTAGACGTCACCTGTCACACTACTCTCGCTCCGCGCCTTCTCCAAGTCCAACACGGAGACTAAGAGAACCCTGGAGTGTAGCGGTAGAGACGCCAAGACCTCTTTGACCCGGTCGTGCTCAACCTTCTGCTGCGCCTCGCGCACATGCCGCTCAAGGACACGTGATTCCCGATTCCTTTCAGCAATCTCGCCTGCCACCCGCAACAGGTCCAATGCTCTACGCGCGTCCCCGTGCTCTCCAGCGGCGAGGGCCGCGCAGAGCCGAAGTGCCGCCTCCTCCAAGACCCGTGGCTGGAAGGCGATCTTCGACCTCTCCTCCAGGATATCATGCAACTCCTCCGACGAGTAGGGTTTGAAAATCAACTCCTCCTCTCCCAGCGAGCTCAGCACGCGAGGATCAAGGAAGTCTTTGAAGTGAAGATCGTTCGAGATTCCGATCAATCCAATCCAGCCATCGCTGAGACTCTCGTTAATCCGTGTCAGTTCGTACAGTAGACTGTCATCGTCGCTCCTCTTCACAAGCGCGTCGATCTCGTCCAAGACAACAAGAAAAGCGCTGTTCCGAGTCCTGAGGGCATTCCGTAAACGGTCCAAGACCTCCCCCACGGCCAAGCCCGTGAAGGGAACATCAACGCCGAGTGTCCTACACAGGTCTGCTATTACACGGTAGCTAGTCCCAACCAGGCGGCAGTTCACATAGCTCGTGTTGAGGGCTATTCCGTGGTCCTTAGCCTTCCGTTGCAAGCGTTCCAGAACATATCGTGTCACAATCGTCTTACCGGTTCCCGTTTTGCCATAGGCGAACAGGTTCGACACGCGATCCTTCGCCAGCGCCGGGGCGAGAATCGAGCCTAATCGTTTGATCTGGTCCTCACGGTGGGGAAGACTGCTGGGCATGTAATCATGCCGTAGGAGGTTCCTGTCCCTGAAAATCTCGCCGCCTGCGAGAACCTGTTCGAAGATAAGGTCCAACCCTTGCTGTGACAAGAACCTATCGTCTCACGAGGCTCAGCTCGTCAACGCTGGTTCGAGTGGAATAAAGGGTTCTAGTACAACGGTTTCATGTGGAACAACGAAAAACTGACCGGAACCCACAGCCCCCTCCGCTTCCGATGGAATGAGAATATTCTCTGTTGTTAGGGTGTGTGGAGGATTTGATTCAACAAAAAAAATACTCCACACGGTAGTTTATCCCGCGTGAATTTAGGTAAACCTGTTCATTTTTTCATACTCAATAATCTTCGATTCTATACAGGATATCAAAGGGATCTCGCAACGTCACCGGGTTTCCAGTAGAAAGAGAGGGGTACGGGGGAGGGCGTTCATCACCACTCACCAACCAACTGAACGACAACCTTCCGGTCCCGAGGCCTAACATCTAACTCTACAAAAGCAACGAGACGACCGTCCAATCGCAACGGTTCCGTTTCGAATATAGACCGGGGTGGAGCCCGAAGAACGGGCTAACTAAGCTCGAGGAGCAAGTTTCGAGAATTGCTGGTTGAAGAAGTGGGCCTAGGGGTCCTCTTTCTCCTAGCGTTCACCAACGGGGCGAACGATGTAGGGAAGAGTATAGCGACTGTGGTCGAGAGTTCCGGGGGCCGTTCGACGCGCCGTGCGCTTGTCTGGGGCGGGGTCTTCACAGGCCTGGGGAGTCTCATCGCTGTCCTGGTTGCGGAACAGCTCCTTTCAGTTTTCACGAGTACTCTTTTGACACCGACGCCTAGTGACGACTTCGTCCTCGCCGTCCTTCTGGGAACCACTGCGTGGGTGCTGGGAGCGACTCTGATGCGACTTCCTGTCTCGCTGACCCATGCGATCATAGGGGCTATTCTATTCGAGACCGCCTATCTTTTCGGTGCTAGTCATCTCGCATGGGCGGCTATAGGGTTACGAGTTCTCCTTCCCCTGGCAGGAGGGCCCTTCGCCGCGCTTTTCTTAACATATCTACTGCACCGCAGAAAGCGCAACAAGTCTCCACCTCCACCAGAAGCCGAGACTCCAGGCCATACTGGAAAGGTCGCAGGCTTTGGTCATTGGATTTCAGCGGCAGCAACCGCTCTCGCAAGAGGAATAAACGATGCGCCCAAAATGGTGGCGCTAGGAGTAATCCTTCTTCCAGCTGGGTTGCAGACAAAACCGTGGATTCCATTTCTCTTCGTCGCTCTCGCCGTCTTTCTAGGTTCTATCGGCTGGGGACGGCGAGTGACCCGAACCCTCGTGGGACGCCTTGTCCCCATGGCCCGTGACAGACACGTCACAGCCGGGGTGACTACGGCTGCGCTCGTCTCCTTGGGCGCGATTCTAGGAGCTCCTCTATCTACAACCCATGTTGCGTCCGGGGCAACCACCGGAATCGGTGGGGGGCGTAAGGAGCATGTTCGTTCCACGCTGAAGGGGTTTCTGCTGGCATGGTTCGTCACGCTTCCAGCAGCGGGATTGTTGGCAATTGGAGCGTCCTTCGCAGTGTCATGGCTCCAGCCTTACCTCGGCTAGCGGCTCGAAACACACCACGCGAGTAGAAGCCCTGGCGTCTACCACAATGTTCTGGGCTTGATGACCCCTGTTAGGTCTTGGACCTTACAGCTCAGAAAGAACTGTTTACCCCTAGACTCTAGACGGTCCCTCCGCGGGGCGTCACTAGAAATCCAACTAAAAGAATAAGTCCAATTTACGCCGGGTCTAGTGACGTGAAGCTCGACAAGATTCCTCTCAAAATGGATTTCTTGAGAAGGAAACTGAATTTCATACGAAAGACGATGGAGGAACAGGAAATTGACCTGTGGCTCATCTTCACCCGGGAAGGCAACGAAGACCCACTTGCGCAGGACCTCAGGTTCAGCGACCTCACTTGGCGATCCGCTGCCATCATAGAACAGGATGGAACACGGACGGCCATCGTTGGAAACCTTGACGCGGAAGCAATCAAACGGGCAAAGTTCTACGACGACGTTTTTGGATATGGGAGCGAGGGTGCCGCACCAAAGCTGAGACAGTTCGTCGGCAGGAAGAAGCCGAAGAAGATCGCGGTCAACACAAGCTTTGACGAGGGCGCAGCAGACGGCCTATCGTCAGGAATGCGCGACTATCTTGCGAAATGCTTGAAGGCCTATTCGAAGCGATTCGTGTCAGGGGAGGACCTTGCCATCGCCCTACGCGCCAAGCTAGTGCCTGAAGAGGTGGAACTGGTAAAGAAATCAATTCACGAGTGCGAGAAAATCTACGACGATATCGAAGAGGTCATTAAGCCCGGGAAGAAAGACAGGTACATTCACGATTTCGCGCACAAACTGGTCAGCGATAGAGGCTTGACTACTGCGTGGATGGCTGACCGCTGTCCCTCCGTTATTGTCGGCAACAGTCCGATGGCACATCTGGGCTATCACAACGATACTGTTCAGAAGGGTGACTTTGTGAAGCTCGATTTTGGCGTCAACTACGAAGGCTACTGCTCCGACATACAAAGGAACTACTTCGTCGGTACGGAAAACGTCCCAGGTGGAATGAAACGGATGTTCCAGACCGCAAGAGATGCGAACGACGCCGCGCTGTCGGTTTTGAAACCTGGAGTTTCCGGCTACTTGGTCGATCAGGCTGGAAGGCGGCTGATTGTTAAGCGGGGTTATCCTGAGTACATGCACGCCCTCGGGCATGTTTTGGGACGAAGCACACACGAAATTGGCCCACTGTTAGGTCCGAGATGGCCGAACAGGTACGGCAAGCAGGGCGAGAAACCTGTCCAGAAAGACATGGTCTTCACCATCGAACCCTCTGTGAGGAGCAAGTTCGGAACATGCAACCTAGAACAAGACGTCTTGGTCTTAACAAGGGGGTACCAGGAACTATCGAAACTACAGAACGAACTAATCAGGGTCGGTTAATCGATCTCAGTTCAAGAGAGTATTGCTATGGGCCGAAGTTCAGTCCAGTCTTACTCTCCCGTCTACTCGCCTTCCTCAAAGTCGCCTGCGACAGCTCCAATCCCCGTCCTCATCGTTCGGCTGTACAATCTTTCAATCCATGGATTTGTCCCGGGACGCATTGTTCTTTCTTCGACCCGGGTATACTTCTCTAGCCACTCCCTTAGCTCAGGAGTTCCTGCTTTGAGGGGCCCGTATTCGAAGCGATGTTCGTTCTCTAGGTGGTCAGTCAGGTTCCGAACGTCATTCTCGACCGCTTCGTACCCGCATAGGAGGCAGGATCCAACCCGAACCATAGTCTCGCGCTATTGACGACCGGCTAATGCGATAGAGAGGTGGGCGAAAGTAGACGCGATTGCATCTCCTCTGAAACACGCTAAATAGTGAGTTCCCTGGTCGAGAACTGGGTCCGATAAATGGTCGATAGCGTTTTTCTCGTTCTTCTCGTCCTCCATGTAGGGTCAATAGTGGCCTGGATGGGTGGAGCCGCACTGTTCGTCTCCGTCATAGCTCCCTCACTCGGAAAAATGTCCCCCGCCTCCAGAGCCGAGTTCATTACGTCAGCTCTTCCTAGATACTTGAGGTTCGTCGGTGGAAGCTCAGTCATCGCGATAATAGCGGGCCTCTCGCTATACGCTTACGCGACCCCGAGTGGTTCAGGGGCCATCTATGTTCAAGCCGGGGCCGGATTAGGCCTCATAGTCCTCATAATTGCCCTCGGAGTAATGATCCCATCGGGACGGAGACTAGTCTCGCTAGTAGGGCAAATGTCCAAGCCACAAACGACACCCCCGTCTGAGAGCTCAGCGGCCATGACGATCGCGAGTTTGCAGAAGCGATTGACCATGGCTGGACGACTGGGCGTTACCTTGCTCGCGTTCGCCATGATATTGATGGTGGTCGGGGCAAGCATCTAGACACCTGCAGGCGTTTCCTCCGACACACAATTATCGGCATGGCGTGGCTATTTTTTCGGTCCCTTAATCCATCCTCGGAGGCCGAGTTCCTTGCTCTTCGCAGGCAACAATCTCATTCTGTTTAGAAGCGAGTCGAATCGTGAATCTGACCTGAGTACGTCAAATCTGGGCTCCACCTTCGCCCACACGAGCCAGCTTGACTTCTCCTCAAACGCTTTCTCCAGCCAGGTGAAAGCGTGATCCTTGTCTCCCAGGCCCACATGGACCATGGCGATCCAGTAAGATGGCACGTACTGGCGCTTAGCACGCTCCATGAGCTTTCCGAGAACACCCTTAGCCTCGTCCCGTTTTCCTGCCGCAGCGTAGGCTTGTCCCAGCATTGCCAGGGAGAGTGTGCTGCCTCCGGACAGTTTCACAGCTTCTTCGATCTCCGCAAGGGCTTCCTTGTACCTTCCCTTCTGAAGGTAGGGCCTTCCAAACCAGAGCCGTGCCTGGACAAATGTTGGGTCGAGCCTCACCGTCTTTCCATACTGATCTATGGCGCGGTCGTACTCTCGCGATAGGTAGAGAACGTGGCCGATGCCCGTGTTGATAGCTAAGGAGAGTGGGTCGAGGTCGTGGGCCCGGTTCATTTCCTCGAGGGCTTCTGGGAACCGCCCCATGGCCTTCAGGTAGTCAGCGTAGTACTGATGGGCCTGTGGGTAATTCGGGTTCAGTTCAAGGGCCCGCCTGTATTCTCGCTCCACTTCTGGCCAATCCCAGTCGTACTGAAACAAGACCGCTCCTAGCGAGGTGTGAGCTTCAGCCAGCCCGCCTTCAATTTCCAGCGCCTTAAGGGCAGTCTCCCTAGCTTCTGGAAAAGCTTCTCTCGGGGGGAGGAACTCTAGTAGGGCCATTACTGCATGAGAGTCAGCAAGTCCTGCGTATGCCTTCGCGTACCTGGGGTCTGATGTGAGCGCTTGCTGGAAACATTCGATAGCTCTTTTCAGCCCCTCTTCGCTTCTGGTATTGAGAAAGTGGCGGCCTCTCAGGTAAGAAGTGTAGGCGTCTGACTTGCCAGTAGCCTTTCTTTCCAAGCCTTTCTTTACGGTAGCGAGAACCCGTACTTTCAGGGAGCGGGCTATTCTCTGGGCGATTTCGCTTTGAATCGAAAATAGGTCCTCGATGTCTCTGTCATAGCTCTGGGACCATAGATGCTCCTCGGTCTGTGCGTTGACAAGCTGGGCTGTGATCCTCACCTTGTTTCCGGTCTTTCGAACACTTCCCTCAAGAATTGTTCCAACCCCTAGCTCTTTTCCAATCTCTCCGACGGGCTTTGCGGTGCCCTTGTATCTCATCACCGAGGTTCGTGCTATGACCTTTAGTCCGGCGATTCTAGAAACGGTCGATATGAGTTCCTCGGTCATGCCCTCCGAAAAATACTCGTCCTTAGGGTCCGCGCTGATATTGGCGAGCGGGAGGATAGCGATCCTGTGATTATCTGGGTTGTGCAAGTCCTTCCTGCCAACCGCCTCGTTCAATTGCGGAGACCGAAATGAGTCTGCCTCTGGAGAGGCTTAAGCGTACTGTTTGGGTAGCCTAGGCTAGACTCTACTCATTCTGTTTCCTTTACCAGGGCAGCCCCAATGCTTCAGCTAGGAACCTGTTCAAGGGGTCTACCATTTTTCCCGCTTGGACGAAGTCCTCCATGAACCTTGGACCAGCAACCTGTGCATCCTTGAACCGGACCCCCGCGGTGAGGTCCTTCAGTTTCAGGTCGTCTATGAAAGGATGAGCGGGATCAAACCCGGTCGGTGGTCTTTTCAGAGAGTCGCCTTCGATTTTCAGCCCGCTCTCCTTGACTTTTCTCCAAGCCTCTGGCCGCGACACGATAGCTTTCCGAACCTTGCTGAGCGATGGAGCATCAGGATGCCAAATGCCTGCTCCAACAAAACTGCGTCTAGGTGCCAAGTGCAGGTAAAGCCCCGCCCTCTGAACTTTTTTTCCACGGTTGTGCCAGAACTCCATGGCCACGTTGGTCTTGTAGGGACTCTTGTCTTTCGAGAAGCGTATATCGCGGTAGACTCGGAAGAGGGACCCACCGGACGGTCGTGGGTCCGCGACAAGGTACGGGCTTATAGTTTTCAGCGGTTCCCGGGCGTCTTTGATAAACCGGAGGCTCGGCCCAAGCACAAACTTCTCGTACCGGGGCTTGTTTCTGGCGAACCATTCTCGGTTGTTGTTTCTCGCCAAGTCCTTCAGGAACTTGAAGAATTCAGGAGAGAAGTACGCTGTGTCGGGCTTCGGGTTCAAGTTAACCATTCTTGGATTGTTAGTCTCGGATTGTTAAGCTCTGCTTGCCGGAATCCAGATTCTTCTCGTAGAGACTAGCCTTCCATCCTTGGATGTATACATCGCCTTGGTGAATGAATCCCAGATTTTCATAATAATTCCTAATCTTTCCGTTCTCTGCTAGGCAGTCTAGGCGCAGGAATTTCTTACCGCTGGCTCTTGAGACTCTCTCTGCCCACACGAGCATCTGGAGCCCGAACCCCCGTCCTAGATACGCAGGGCGGAGCGCCAGCTTGTGTACATATCCGGCATCAGATGGAGCGGTGGGCCAGAACAGTTCGTCGCTCCACTGAAGCGTAACTGTCCCCACGGTGTTCTCTGCCAATTTTGCAACGTACACTTCTCCACGGGCTATTTTTTCGGCGAAGGCCTCGCGCGAGAAGGAGCCAGGGATCCATGGTCCCGCGACACCTTTCCTAACTAGCCATTCTGAAGCATCATTCAGAACAGCGAGTACCGCGTCTAGGTCACGTTCGGCTGCACGGACGATTTCCAACCCATTCGACATTCTGTCGACTGTCCTGCCCTAGTTGACTAGGGCCTGTCCCCCAAAAGCAGTGTAGGGGGCCACCTTCCACAATTCTTCATAGGAAACTTTCTTTTGTCTGGAATAGTTCGTCAAGTACGCGTTGTAATTGCCGGGTACCGGGTTTCGATGCTCTTCATCGAATTCTCGAAGGCTATCTGGAGGTCCAAATTGTATGATATCGAGATAGCCAGAAGATGGTAGAATGTGTCGCCAAGGCTGTCCTCGACCAGACCCAGTTTCTCCTCGCGAGACGCCTCCGCTCCCCTCCGGTTGGGGTCTCCGTAGGTCGCATCTAGATTAATCACGCCCCGCGCAAGCTCTCCAATCTCTTCGACCAAATGCGTGATGCGAAGGTAGTGGTCATTCAATCTTGTCCATTTCTCTCCCTTGGCCTTAAGGTACTCGGCAACCTCTTTTTGCGACTGTCTAATTGTAAGCTCACTCGTCCTCTTGCTTTTCAAAAGTGGCCGGTTCCAAACCCAAGCTCGCCGTCCAACGTATTAGAAAGCATCTCTCGGGCGCAAAATCGATTTCTTGGCGGAATCAAGCTCGTCAAGAAACGTCTTGATGGTCCCGATGTAACGTTCGTAGTCAGGCTGAGAAAGGTTGTGGCCAGAGTTGTCGAAGACGATGACCCTTGAGTCTGGCAGTTGTCTCTTATACCGGTCTGCCCCATCGGCTGTCAACAGGGCCCCCGGCAGCCCTCCTCGGAGAATGAGCGTCGGACAGGTTATCTTCTCCAGACTGTCCCACAGTAGCACCTCAGCAGATTTTTGCTGAATTGCTTGCACGACGTGTGGTTTCACATCTTCTCGTGATGCGAGAACCTGACCCACCCATTGCTCCCTGACCTTGGGATAACGGGCCGAATAGTCGGAGAGGACAAGCCCGGCTAGGAGGCTGGGGTGGTTCGAGGCGAATCCGATCGCGAATGAGACCCCGACGGAATAGGCGCTCAGGCAGAACCCTTGAAGGCCGATCTGGTTAACAAAAGCCTCAACGTCTGATAGCTGGTCTGCAAAAGAATACCCCATCTTAGGCGCGTCGCTTTGTCCACGTCCCCTCAAGCTTACAGCGACGCACCTTCTCTCTGGAAGAGAGTCCATTTCCCTACGGTGATCCTCGGCACTGTTTAGGAATCCTGGTATGAAGACAACTGGGACAAGCGGGGGACCTTGAGCCACCCGATTGTCCAGGTAATGTAGCCTGACGCCTTTGTTATTCACCCAGCCTGCCGAGACGGACATTCACGTGAAAGAAGAGGGTGAGCTTCTCCCATAAGAGTGCGATCAGTCTGTGAGAGAGAAACCGTGACTGACCGTTCGCCATACAAGAACGCTCCGAGCCTATGGCCCTCTTCAAAGATACGGCTCTCAATCTCTCTATTAATCGGCGCAAGTCTCTTCACATTCACTGTGGCCTTCTCATCATCATCTGCTGCAAGGCTCCACGTTCCCACGATTTTACCGTTTGAAATCACGCTGGGCAATGCGTTTCCCGTGACGTAGGCTTGTCGTTCCGAAGCCTTGGGAATCATGAGTCCTCGATTCTTGCGGCTCTTGGAGTATGGGTCCTCGTAGGGAAGAAAGCGCACACAGTCATCAACCTCGCGGGTCTTCTGCAGAACCGGCAGGTCATCCGGGTGCAGAAGGAAGTCGTCTACATGCCTTGGGATCCTAATATTTGTCAGCTTATCACGGAGCCGCGCAAGCAGTCGCAACACTTCTGGCTTAGACTCGTCCATCCACCATGCGACGTCGTGAACGGTCACGGGGCCGTACTGTTTGATGTAGAGTTCAGCCAGCTTCAGCTTCGCCCCCTCGTTCGTAGAGGCTGTCTCGGGGGTTGAGACTTGTCGGTACCTTACCTTCCTGATTCGTGTGAAAGTCCTTGTGCCGTATCCGTCCCAGTCGATGCTTTTCCACTTTATCGGTTCGGGTTGGGATTGGACTTTCCGCTGTACGAGGAGAAGCTGTAGAACCACACCAAGGTTTGTTCGTCTAGTAACCCTCCGACCACGTTTCCAATCGAGGCTTCTTGAGCTCTCTCGGGAGACGTCCCGTTTTATCTCAGGAAGGGTCATCGGGCCCGAAGCAAGACAGTTTAGTATCAGCTTCGAGAGCTTCTCGAACTCACCAACCGAGATTCCAGCGTGGGTGAGGCTCTTGCCCACTCTTTCCGGAGGGAACTCGGTTGCCTCTGCAGCGATTGGAAGCAAGCGGCGGGTGAAGAGAAAGAATGTTCCACGCATGGCCCTGACTCGCACAAGGCTCTTCTTCCTGTAGAGCTCGTCGTTCAGATCATCGGGGGAGAAATGCTTGATTCTGTTGAACAATGAAAGGTAAGGCGTCACGTTCGATGTTGCATGCAGCCCAACTAGGTCATCCGCCACCGACTCAGCATCCACACCGTCACGATTGAGGAGGTGATGCTTGGCAAGCAGGTAGGTGCGGACCTGAGAAGGCGAAACCGTCATGGTCTCGCACTTTGCTATGGTTTTCGCAGCTTGAGGAAGAAATGGGCCCTGTTTCCCTTCCCAACCGGGATAAGGTCCTCGCTGAACGAGAGAATCTCGAACTTCTCAAAAAAAAGTTTCAGCTCTTTCTCTGTGAAGAAGTGGTGTACTATTCCCCGCTCGTCTCCTTCGGTAAACTGGAAGGTGTCCTGTTCTAAGCGGGTCCCATTTCCGTATCTGAAGTCATTCTTGGAGAGAGTAATGATGAAACCGACACCGTTCTTCCTCATTGTTCGGTGAACCTCAGTTAGGATGCCGCGTATCTCGGTCGTGGTGCCGTGGTGAAGAACGTTGGTGCTTACGATCGCATCGAAATAATCGTCTATGAAGGGAAGTTCTTGCATCTCATGCTTAACCAAGGTAACGTTTCCAATACCCGCAGCCTTCCTGCGCGCCTCCAGTTCTCCGAGAGCGGTCTCTGACACGTCGAGCCCGACTACGTTGAAGCCTTCTCTAGCTAGGAAGATTGCATGCCTCCCTGCACCACAGCCAAGGTCGAGAACATTCCGTGCGTTGACTGTTTTCAGGTAATCTGAGAACTCCTTGACAGTTGGAAGAGGCGGGGACAACTCCTGCCATCGTCCCTCCTTCCATGCAAGTTCCCACGGGTGCGAGCTAGAGCTCATACATCGACCAGTCTTCCTGACTTAGAGGACCCCTTTGATTTCTTTTCCAACCCGTTCGAAGAACTCGTCCATGAAGGCCGCCCTTTCTACAGCGAGTCTTCTCCCAGTCTGAGTGTACACTCTACTTGCGACTTGTTTGAGACTGAGTTCATACTCGAGGTTCGACGAGTGCTTGGAAAAATCGATTATGGTACCATCGGGTCGAATGTTCTTTCTCTTGTAGCCCTCGATGTCCTTCTCTTCCTTGTAGAATTCTTGTCCATGGTCAAAGGACACAAAGGCGGCTCGGATGACCCCTATTGCCCCTATGCAGTCGAGCTTGTCAGCGTCGAAGAGGCACTTCGCCTCGATTGTTCGAGGCTCGGGGCCAGTCCTCTTCCTGTGGGCTTCTATGCAATGACAAACTCTCTCTGTTACCTCACTCGGGATTCCTAGGCTCGTGAGAATTCGGCGGGCCTCTTGTGCACCGTGAACCTCGTGTTTCAACCCTTCGATATTCGAGTGTGTTTCCCTATGCTCGAAGATGTCGTGCAGGATTGCCGCCAGTTCGATGATATCCAGGTCGGCGCCCTCTTGTGTCCCGATTTCGATTGCGGCCCTTGTCACACGTTCAATGTGGCTTCTTCCATGAGCCCAGTCGCGGTCAGAATAGAATGAAGACGCTCTTTCCCAAACCTTTGCCCGAACCAGATCAGTCAGCATCGCGATGTCTACACAACATTATTCGGGAGCACTTATAGAGACAGGAGAGCCGATCTGACTAAGCAGCCCAGACTGCTCCTCTGGAAATGACTCCGGTCTCGGGATTACTTACGCTCTCCTAGTTCGACGAAGGCTTTCTTGGCTATGTCCGCAGGCGGGCCTGACTCGCAGTCGGCGTGCTTGGAATCGGGCTTCGTTTCGGCTTTTCTCGCCTCAAAAGGGCTAGCCAGATTCGAGTTTCGAACCCGAGATTTCTGCCTCAGCTAATTTCACGGTTAACCCTGGGGGAATCTGCACGGTTGCAAATCGTGAGACGAGCCCCATACTCAGCTAATCGCCAAGAAACAGGCGTAAAATCGCCCCGTACAGCGTGAGCCTCCAGGAAAAATTTGATATCGCATGGCTCTCCCGAGACGCAAGACCGGAGAACCCGGGACTCACAAGGTTTTCCACGAATGGTTTCACTCCCAGGGTCTAGGGCGAGTTGAAGTTCATCATCCGAACCTCTAGGGAACTCAAGTTCACGACAGGCAACAACCCTGGCTTCGGAACCAGACCCGTCCGCTTCTGATACTCTGTCTGCCCCTGCCACGCACCACTGTTAACAATAGTCGTCCCACGGTACACCGAAGTCCCCGGAACATGAATATGCCCAGACTGAAACACATCCGGCACACGATCCACGACCAGAAAATCCTCCTGCTCCGGCCCAATAGGGGTCTGCTTGCCATACTCTGGAGCCAAGTGCCTCATTCGAAGCTGATACTCCATCATCTCCTGCGGACGCTGATAGTCCATGCCTGGAACAGAGCTGATAATGTCCATGAGACTCGTTCCGTGATAGAGTAGAAAGTTGACCCCGTGAAGACGAAGCTCCGCCGGGTCCCCCAGAGACACAACTCTCCGGGCATCATAGACAGGCCCTGCAAAATCCCTAGGAATCATAGGCTGAGGAAGAGCCTGGCGAACAGCATCATGGTTCCCAGGAATAAGCACAACTTCCATGTGCTCAGGAATCTCCGCCACCAACCGAGCTGCCACACGGTACTGCTCGTAAATGTCAGTAATCGCCAAGTCAATTTCTTGGCGAGGATAGACTCCTATTCCGTCCACTAGATCCCCGCAAATGATCACGTATTTGACACGGTCCGCTATCTCCCGCTCGTAAGACACCCCCCAGTCCCCTTTCAACCATGCCAGAACCCGTCGGAAGGCGTCCTCCAAGAACACCTTACTCCCAACATGAACATCGGAGATCAATGCCGCGTACACCTCCTCGTCAGAAAGGTGGGGCCTATGCTCCGGAATTTCCGGGAGAACTATCTTCTCCGCGACCAGCAGCTCGCCCGAGCTCTTGCGGGTCTCTAAGTAGACCACTTGGTCGCGTATGATCTTCCGGGCGGTCTGGTAGAGCTCGGGGGTCTGGTCCGTGACGAGAACAGTGGCCTCGTCCTCATAGTCGTCGACTGTCAGGAAGACACGTCCGCGGTCCTGGTCAGTCTTTTCCCGTTTTTCCACGACCATACAGATGAACCTGGCCCTGCCGTTTGCACCTCCTTGCAGTGCTTCCGCTATTGTTCCATGTCGACTAGTGTCCATTCTCTGCCCGAACATCTTACTCATCTTTTCAAAACGGCTCCGGAAGTAATGGAGGAAATCGTCGAAAGCCCCGGTCGTCCCGAGCTTCCCCGAAGGGTCAGAGACCACTTCAAGCCGTGAAGAAACCTCCTGCGCAAACCTTCTCGGCCCACCAAGCCCCGTCTCTGAGAACAAGCTCTTGCTGGACAAGTCGAGCTGTTCGGCCGCCTTCAAGACTAGGTCGCGGCTGATCGACATTGGCCGAGGAGCAGCAGCGTTCGCCATTTTGAGAACCTCCTCCACGAGCTTGTCGAGAGTCGCACCTCCTCCGATTTCGACAAGCGTCTTGAACGCATCACTCTCGACTTGGAACCCTGCACCGAGAATGGTGCCCACTGCCTGGCGCATTCGTTCTGACATTGGACAGGTTCCAGCCCATTACAATCTATGGTATACTAGACGTGCTTATCCGCTATCCATAGCGCTCCCAGCAGAAAACTCTTACCGGGTAATCGTGAGGTCAGAAATGTCCACTGAAATCTCACACATCCTATTCAGCGCAATTAGCACTGCTACAAGATGGTCTACTAAGGGTCTCGGGACCTTGGAGATTCCAGCCTCTCCCTGAGATAGTAGTGCCTTGGAGTCTTGAAAGTTCGACGCGGCTGAAGAGACCAGTTTCATATCTCTGGACAGAACCGCCCCGACAGCATCTCTGTACATCGAGTTCACGGCAGCTCCCACCTTCTCCAGAATAACTTGCTGGTCTCTCGGAACAGGCGATGATGTTGTGTTTTCAGCTACCGTGACAGCATAGTCTGCAAAGGTCTCGATGTAGCTTGCTAAAAGCCGGAAGTCGAGACAGTCGACAGCCGAGACTTTGATCTTCTCTAGCAAGTATGTGTCCGCTATTGCGGCTCTTACCAGGCGGACCAAGAGAAAGTACCACCGGTCAACCTCCTCATCTCGCTCGATGACGCTCTTCGCAAGCTCGGTGTTGGAGGTGAGAAAGGCCTGCGTGGCGTCAATCTCCATAGGCATGGAGAGCATCTCAAGCCGCCTTAGGATACGTTCGGGGACTAGGAGCGAGGGTTCTACCAGGCACTGGAGGACGATTTTCCTCGAGTCTTCCTCGAGAACCTCGAGCCCGACAAGGCGTTTGGAAGCTTTTCGAGCCTCCTCCCGAAGCTCAGCCGGAATCGGCTCCTTTGACTGGACCCGTATGATGTCGTAGCCCAGCAAGTACTGCTCAATAATTTTCCGGCGGAGCAATGGGGATGCATCAAGGGTAACCTCCTGCGGGGGTCTCTCTTCATCGATCTTTGGAGAGAGAAGCAACCGTCCGTCTTGGCGTTCCTCGTAAGAGACCACTGCACCAGGCCCCAGTCCGACCCTTTTGGCCCACGCTTTAGGTATCGTTACAAGATAGGTTCCGTCCGGCGTCCGTTGTAGCTTACGTAATTCCATGTAGCCCGTCTCATGTTCAGCTTAGACAATGAAGAATTTTAGGGTTTTGAGGAATCTACTATGACTGGAGCAGTAACTCTAGAGGGTTTTTCTTTCCTGGGAGCGAGCTCACTACTAAGCCGCTCGTAGGCAAGCGTTAGAACATCCTCAGTGTGGGCTCCTTTCAGAGCACTCAACTCCACTTGCGGAACCCCTGAGAAGAGTCGCGAGGCAAGTCCTTTCTCTTCGCGAACTTGGTCCGGGCTGCACTTGTCGACCTTGTTGAGGCAGATGACGAGGGGCACTTCCGGTGCAATTCGCTTCAGGACATAGCTGGACGCTGTGAGCTTGCGAAAGACAGATTCAGGGTCCTCGCTTGCATCGACAAAGAGGAGTATGAGGTCCGACTTCGCAATCTCGTCAAGCGTAGTGTTGAAGGCTCTGACGATTATCGGATGCATGTCCTCGATAAAACCGATGGAGTCAATGAGCATGAAGCTGAAATTAACTGGTCCCTGAACGTCTACCCTCCGGGCGAAGGTCGTAAGGGTTGTGAAAGGACCAAGGCCCGTGTTCTTTTTCTCAGAGACGACACGGTTGAAGAACGTCGTCTTGCCGCTTTGAGTGTACCCAGCTAAGGCTACGATGGGGAAGCCCAGTTCCCTCCGTCGGTCGCGCAGAGCCTTCTTCTTCTGGAGGACCTGTTTGAGCTCCTTTTCCAGCCTGGAGATTTGGCGTCTGGCACCACGCTCGTAATCGCTGTAGGGATAGTCCCCCGGGCCGCTCCAGCCAACCTGCTCGCCAAGTATTCCTTTGAGCCGAAGGTATTCCTTACCCCAGGAGAAAGTGTAGCGGAGCCTTGCGAGCTGTATCTGCAGCTTTGCCTCCTTAGTCATCGCCCGATGGTCGAAGACCTCGAGGATCAGCAGGTTTCGATCGATGACTTTGATGTCGCTGCCGCCGAGAACCTTTTGGACCTTGAAGACTTGGGATCCGGGAAGGCTATTGGCGAAAATCAAGGCCGCAGCTTTTTTTTCTTTGACGAGTTGTTTGACTTCGTCGAGTTTTCCGGGGCCGATGGTGTAGGTGTGATGGACGCTTTTTCGCTGTTGAATGACAGTATCAACTATCTTGTAGCCTATGGAGCGGGCCATGGAGGCCACTTCTTCGGCCCGTGAAGGTATCGTTGGAAGCTTGGATTCGACTATGATGGCCTGCACTGATGGTAAGCAGCTCTGTGAAAGCTGGTCTCGCTTATTTGAACGCCTCGTGTCTGACGGGGTCTTACTTTACTCTGATTTCGACGCCTACCGTGCGTTTAATGAGGTCAGCTAGGAGGTCGACTTGTGGTTTTCCGCCCGCCTTCCGTGTCGGGATTGAGACGACTAGCGGCAGTTCGATTTCTTTCTTGCCGCGGCCGATCTTGTCTTTGATCCAGTCGAAGACTGTGTCCGTGACTATGACGAGTGAGACTGTTTGTTTGGCCTTGATGTCTTCGAAGGTTTTGACGGCGTCCGGTTGGGCGTTTACGACCCAACTGTTTTTGACGCCTCCGAGTCGGAAATAGGTCGCTGTTTCCTTGTCCGCCATTACGCCGATGCTCCCCATGCTCTTTTCACTTGAAAATATGGCCTGTTTCTTTGCTCCAGAGGAGGAGGTCGAGGTGGCCCATTGGTATACCTATGTCTTTCGCGAACCGGCGGACTTTCTCCTCTATCTCTAGATAGCGTTTCCTTGTCAGGGTTGCAGGTATCTCGGGTATGACTTGAAGGTCTTTGAGGTTGCGAAGTATGTGCCTGTCGAGGATGGCGAATTCTTCACCTAGGCCGATATTGCGAAGGAAGTGGCTTGCCTCCTTGTAGCCTAGGCCTTTCACGTTTTCCACCAGCCATTCGCGGACCTGGTACGGGTTGTAGTGTGACGTGAGATGCGTCTTGACACGTACCTCGCCCTCTCGCGTGAAGAGGCCGCGGGCTTCGGTAATGTATCGGGCTTTGCTGTCGTTGAACCGGACATCGCTGATTAACGGTTCGATTTCTTTCGATGTTCCTTTGATGAGGAGGTTTTTCTCGGTGAGACGCGTGACTGCAGCCCAGCAGGTCTTGGCGCTGGATTGGGGGGTGAGGAGGCAGAAGCAGAGCTCCGCGAAAACTTCCGTGTCAGACCTACCAAGGACTTCTTTGAAATCTTGAAGACGGTTTTCAATGTCACCACGCCGTTCCTGGTAGAGTTGCTGGAGTTGCATAATGGCTTCTTGGCCCATTGGCCTGGTGGCGCTAGAATTGTTTGAGGACATCTGGCTTCTCCATTATCCTGGCGCAATAATAGCAACGTAGACGCACAGGGTCTTCCTTGAGCACCGCGAAGCTCGCCTGTACGGGTTCGCCGCTGTTGCTGATACATGAAGGGTTGGCGCAGCGGACGATGCCGCCGATGCTAGGCGGAAGTTTGACACGGGTCTTTTCTGCGACTTGGTAGTCGCGGATGATGTTGATCGTGGCGGTTGGTGCGACTAGGGCGATTTTATCTGCTTCGCCCGGCTTGAGCTCACGGTCTTCAACCTTGACAATGTCTTTCTTAGCTTGTTTCTTGCTAGGGACGTTGAGCGCGACGCTGACCGTGTGCCCGTCGCGCCCGTCAATACTGAGGATTTTGAGCACGTCGAGTGCGTAGCCCGCGCTGATATGGTCTATGACCGTCCCGTGGCGGATCTTGCGGACGTAGAGGTCCTGGCCTGGGCTGGATTTGGAGATGTGTTGCATTGCTACCGCGTTTTGCTTTCTGTCATGCTTGTAGTGAAGGGTCCTTTTGTCTTTGACGGATGGCGAAGCCGTTAACGTTTCCTTCGGGAGCGACTGAATTTGAGCCGAAAAACTTGTGTGGAGGTTGACTTCGACCCGGAACCCCCCAAAAGGGCCTGAAGCAACTAATCTTTCCTCATGGAGAGGTCTAGTCGGGGGTTGAAAAAGTCGCACCGGCGGTTCATTCAGAGTGGGTGTAGGTTATCGCGAGAGTGGAAACCATTCTTTAGCGAGACACTTCGCTACATCATTCCACCCTCAAAGGCTTGATAAGCACACGGATACGAAACTGTATCCAAACGGACCTTGAACGATCAACACGATTGGAAGGAAGAGGCAGCCTCTCTAATCAAGGGAGCCCTCCACGACCCGCTCACCGTGGGACTTCTGAAAAGGAGCAACCTCACAAAGACTCAGTTCGAAACTATCCTTGTTGACCAATTAGGAAGCGAAATAGCGAATAAGGCTCTTACTCGCGAGGAAATGACGAGATTACGGCAGACACGCGCCAAAATAAGCCGTGGAGCCTTCAATCGAACTCTCAAACAAGCCAGAACAAATGTTTCAGGGGCAGTCCATACCATTCTCCTCCTTGGCTATGGTGGTCTCCTTGAATCTCCTAGCCTCGCGCCTCTCGTGGAGGCGTCGGAGAGGCTTAGAATCCAAATGTCTCAACTCAGAACCTTAGCAGCCGACGACCCACCTGAATACTCCAAACTGGTAGAACAACTCCTAGTCGACATCGAACGTGCATTCGACGCACTCCATGGTAGGGAACGTGATACGTGACGTCACATTTTCATGTCACATCACATCGCATCACATCACAATACAGCAGGTTGCCCTGGACCGCTTTGTGGTCACACTCGAATGTGTTTAGGAGAATCTGATGTCACTGCGCTACGAAGCAATCACAAAGCCGTCACCTGTGATGATACGGGCGTGATTAGAATCGAGAGCCTTTAGTTAGTGTTATATGCTTTGAGCAGGCAAGTGTGACGTCACGACAAACCGGGTGTGATGTCACGAGATGCTGGGGCTTCGCAAGAGACAAGAGGAGCGTTCACTTGAAGCTCGAGATTTGACGATCTCGAAGCTCTTCTTCGACACCTTCTCGAACCGGCTCCATGAAGTGGAGGGAAAGCTTCAGGCTTTGTCAACGAACGTTGAGAAAATGAAATTGTCGACCGAGAGAATGCAGGTATCAGATCTTGTCTTGCTTGAGAAAATCCAAAAGACCGATGAGGCTCTGAAGGAGTCGCTGGGTTGGACAAAGAAGACTGCTGAGTCAATTCCAGGGGATACATTGCGAGAAAAGACCCCTAGTCTCCTGGAAATTCCTGCGGCTAGAGTGATTGTCCCACAAAGCCCCATTCAGCCGTTCTCGGTGCCAACAACAGACGGCAGTATTCTGTCCGGACTTGCCAACCAGACGGAGCTTCAAGTTATCATGCTGTTATCGGCTCAAGGCTCAAAGTCGGCCCCCGAAATTGGCAGGCTAATCGGCCGCTCACGCGAGCATACCGCCCGTCTTCTGAAGAAGTTGTACGAGGAGGGCTATGTCAAGAGGGACCAGGCGAGAGTTCCATTCCGGTACTCGCTCGTGGAACAGGTTCGAGCGAGCCTCAGGAAAGGCGAGGAGAAGCTTCAGGGTGAAGAGAGCGCACCCGTGAGCGTTCCTCCGGCATAACCCTGTAGTGTAAAGAAGGTTCGGCCCTCCCTCTCTCGAGGATTCCCCTATCCGAGAGTCTTGTTAGGTAGGTGGAGACAGTGCTGAGAGGGATCTTCTCCCCAAACGACCTCTCGAATGCCTTCTTTGCATCTCGCGACGTGAACTCGGTCGCTCCCATCTTACTGATTATCGTGCTCGCTAGGCGGTCGAACTTTCGCGGGGAGAAAGCAAGAGCGTTCGCCGTCGCCTGCGGACTCCCAGACAATACCTCTGCTAGGTCCA
>VBBN01000016.1:11290-17562 GCA_005888735.1 Candidatus Bathyarchaeota archaeon | reverse complement strand
TGGGTCGAGGCCTGGTCCAGGTCCAGTGAAACAGTTTTGATTCCCCGTTCACTTGACTTCGCCAATCTTTCCTCGTCAATGTCAACTCCGACAGCCTCTTTGAAGCCCAAAGTGTTCTTGAGCATCTGGGCCGCGTATCCGAACCCGACGCCCAAGTCCAGCAGCGTCTCCCTCCGCGTCAGAGATTGATAAAGAAGAGAAACAAGATCGGTTAGCATCGACGGATTATTTTTGAACGCGAGAAGTGTACCGCTTGACCTCAGATCCTCTGGAGTCGCGGCATCCATCATCCATTCCTGAATCGAAGGCGGCTCCGCGTTTACCCCCTCAAACACCTGTCCTTGACAATTTTTACCTCGGTCAGTTACTCCACGTGACGGTGAAGGACGGCAACGTCGCCGCGCCCACAACGTTGTAGTCAACGCAGTAGTCATATCCGCCCGCAGCAATTGTAACTGCGTTTCCGGATATCAGCTCGGTAGAGCCAGAGCAGCTTGTGGCGGAGTGACTAACATACCCCAGCCGCGTGTAGCCAGTTGGCAAAGTAAACGTGGGCGTCGATACACCACCACTGGTTGAGAAAGCTGCTCCGGCAGATGCACAGTCGAACCTCAACGTTCCACCCAGAGGAGCGACGGGATTCGTCTCGTTCGTCAAATTCGCACATCCACTCGTAGCGCCTGGAGGAGCGGGAACCACAACAGCGGGAAATGACTGAGTCATCGACGCAACAACTACACCGGTCACCACGACCGAGATGAGCGAGAGAGGGACTAACAGTCTCATACTCAACCTGAACCCGGGATACTTGCCTCTAATAACGCCCGGCAACACTGCTAGAGTCACCGCCGCCATGAACGCGTTGCCGAGTAGCAAGAGCACTGTTGAGGGATTCATTCTATACTCTTACATGAAAAAGACGAGGAGGCAGGCATAAAGCTGGCCTGTCCACTAGAGACTAGAAAGTACTACAAGCGAACACTTCCGCAAGCGAGGAGGAAAGGCCTCCTATGCCACGAGCAGGGAGAGAACCCCGGCACCCTCGACCTCGACTTCTTGAACGACCTCTACTTCTTGGCCGTACTTGAGACACTTTAGAGCAACTGTCCAAGATTCTCAGCTCGGGAGACATCTGCGGCTTCCTTGGGTTGAGTGCGAAAGACAAACGCCTTGTGAATGAACGTTATGGATTCGTTCTGCACTATCACGAAGTCTCTGAACCGACGTGCTAAGAATTGGGCTTCTACTGGATCAAGGCAGCGTCCTGCACTCTGCTAACAGAACAAGGGACACTCTGAACGAGTTGGGACAGTCAATGATTCCGACCCCCAACCAGTTGGGGCCGACGCGGGGAATATGCGTCTTCGATGACTTTCGTCAAGAAGTTATGGATGGACGCCGCCTATCGGAGCGAGCGAGGCTTGAAGTTTCGCTTCCAGTCAAGCTCTTCTGCACGGTCTCAGCTAGTCATTAACGTGTCGGCTGTTGTTGATCTTCATCGGAAGAATTCGAACCTGATTCAGCTAGAGTTTCTGGGATCTCGACTTAGCTGGCAAGGTAAGGGAGTAGACATGTTTCGGAGGCTACCAAGGCCATAGGGAGTGATCGCGGCCGTAGGGGTTCGCTGCCGATTTAGAAGGACTTGACCGATTGCTAGCCGTTCCCAGATGAACGATCGTCTTGGTGTCAATTTGTTGATGAGTCAGTCGTCCAAGCGAGGGTTGGGGCCTCCATGGATGGAGGGCGCGGTTGATTCCGGCATTGAGGTAAGACGAATTCTACTATTGACTCGGCTTCGAGCGGCCTCCAAAGGGATGACGATGCAGCAGCTTGTCAGAGAGTGCAAGGGGTTCCAGGATGGAATGTGGCTGGGAAGACCCCTTGAGAAGTTGTCCTACTGGTGCTTCAGAGCATGATCGACAATGGCCTAGCAGCGGTGAAGAGAAGGTTCGTGATGACAGTCAGAGGTTTGGAATATTTGAAGGACCCTCTAATGTGGCGCCTCGAACGGGTGACGATAGGAGATGTGGAGCAGAAGCTGTTTTGGGACGAGATACACGAGACTTTTGATAAGGCATATCGAAGTCTCTCCTCTCCCACGTCTCAAAACACCTGAATCGTACCCTGCTGGCTCATTTCGCTGGACTTGTCCTCAAGCCATTTGAACCATGCACTGAGCGTGGGTAGGTAGGAAGCGTTTTTCTGCACTTCGTTCCAATAACCTTGTTTTTGACACTGTTTGATGAACCAGGAATGGCCTCTTGTCAGACTAAGCTGTCTCTCTACGAGACGGCTATCACCATGTTCCGAGGGGACTCGATTGTCAGGGGAGGTTCCAACCGGTGCCCACTGAGATATCTATTGAAGTGCGCTGGAAGGTCATCGAGCTTTGGATTTACGGTGACGCGCCCGAGAAAGTTGCTTCTAAGACTGGAATTTCCGTCGGGTCCGTGCGAAATATTATCGTGGAGGTCCGAGAGGGCAGGTACCCCCAACTGCAGCACCTTCTTCCGTACCTCGACGAGCTTCGGCGGTTGTCACGGGAGCTGAGAAAGAACAACCTCTCACCTCAGCATGCCCTGACCGGTACCATCCTGTTCAACGCCCTGATGAAGCTCGGGGTCGACCCTGCGGAGTTTAAGACACTCTTTCAATTCCTGAGAAAAATTGCACCTGGGAACTTTCCTGTTGAGCAGGTTGTCAGAGCTGCTAGTACAATCGAAAAACTAGAATCTGAAACGGGCCGAAGCTTTCGAGAACTCTCCTCGGAGGCGAACAGCCTGGTTTCTGACGTTGCGACTTTGAAGGAGCAGAAAACGGCCCTCGAAAACAGCATAAGATCTCTCCGGGCCCGTGAGATAGAAGCCAAGAACAGTTTGGACAATAGGCTTGTCGCGAACAAGGTAACCACTGAGGCCTTGGAAGAGTTCCTAGACGGCAAGACTGTGCTGAAAGAGGCGGATCTCAGCCTCCTTGACTTTGAGGCGCTTACAGACTTCGTTAAGAAGGCCAAGTCGGAAGGGTTCCTAGACGCATCCCTAGAGTTGTCCACGCTTGAGGGCCGGACCGGGAAGAAGCATCATGCCATCGTTGCGGAGTACAAGGAAGCTCTCGCCGGGAAGGAAAAAGTCGACACTGAACTGGTCCAGGTTGGCCACGACACATCCCGGGCGAGAAAAGACCTGCAGAGCTTGCGGCAGGCAAACTCGAGACAGCTCGAGCACAACCACGTAACAGAGGAACAACTCGAACAATTCGTGAGAATCCGGGACCGACTAGCAGCGAAGGGAGTTGAGCTGGAGAAGCTCGGGATTCTTGAAGGACTAGTTACTCAACTAGAACAGCACCATTGGCAGCCCAGGCAGATTGTCGACTATCTCACAAAATCTGGCGACCTTCGAGAAATAGTATCACAGGTTTCACAAGAGCTGGCAAAAACTCAGAAGGACTTAGATGCAAAGAAAGAGGCCCTTCTGGTCCTAATCGGAGAGGCCGCACAGGAACGAGCGGAGCTTCAGAAGATCCTCTCCGTGGAAACGACGAAGAAGACTGAGCTGGCCCAACTCGAACAGCTGCTGAGCGACAACAAACTCCGGATCGACTGGGCGGAGACCCTTGAGAAGCTCCTCGGGACACAGCCGCGGTCTCAACTGCGCAGCTTCTCCGTATGATCGAGAAGTTGCAAACCATCATCAAGACAAGAGAGACTGTCAAGGGACTACCCATCGACTACGGGGACATGCGTGAAGAGTTTGACCTTCTGTTACAAACTGCGTCTGGAAAGAAGCTGGTTCCGAGAGAGGTTTTCGAAAACGAGACAGCCGAACTCAAAGAGATGAATCGCGCACTGCAGTTTGACCGTTTCGGAAAGCTCGAGAAGGAGAAGAAAGAGTTCTTGAAGTGGAAATTGGAATTCGAAGCGGCTGCAGAAGAGAAACTTCTCGCGATGGCAGCGAGTCTTGTCGGAAAGGGCGAGGTTCATCTCATGTGGTGCCCGAACAAAGCCTGTCGCACTGGCGTCGCGATCAGACCCGGCGCGGACAAATCTCCTTCCATCCATCTCTACACATGCCCACGTTGCAAATCTTTTCTCTATCACATATCCACCAGTCTGCCCCCCAGGGGAGCGACTGTCGTAGTAAGGCGTGGATTCTAGGACTTGCCCCTTTCTCCAATCTCATGGATTCCAGGAGTCGGGTCCGCAAGCATCCGAACGTAAGTGCTCCATCAGATTTGGCAAAATAACTGTCAAATCTGTCAACAAAGGTGCCAACAAAACTGCCAAAACAGTTGCTAAACGAAAACGAGAAGGCCCGGCCGGGCCTAGGCCAACCCCCTAGTGGCTAGGTCCGAATTTTTTTTTGGCCGGAAATTTTTTTGGGACTTTGTTCCCTAGTGAAGGCACAGTTGGAACGGCCGTTGCAAGTTTCGACACCGGCCGTCCTAAGAGAAATGGATGAAACAGAATCTTTGCGGCAATGTGGGAGTCCTATCTCTGTTTATCGATTCACCATGTCTGAGATAGCGCATTCTGTTCAGCAATTTGGGTATTTTGCGTCTTCAGGCTGAGAAGTTATGTGGGCCTCGGCCGTCGAGATCGCCTCCCGACGAAGACTGTAGCTGAAGCGCTAACCGCTGTGATAAGGGCCATAGTGAATAGCTGGTTGGACGAGAAACCGAGGATTGTTGTGCTTGAGATTGTGTTAGCCGGTGAAGGAGTGTGAGAATCGATCCTGAATGTCTGAGTTATCGTTTGGGATGCTGATCCACTGGTCGCGTGGACGGTTATTGTATAGGTTCCGGGGATGTTGGAAGTGAAGGTGAGCGTGGAGTTCGCGGTCCTGTCACTGGGTAGGATCACTTGGTTTGGGTTGAGTGCTGCGTTGACCCAGCTAGCAGAGGCGTTGGCCGATAGGACTATCGTTCCTGTGAAGCCATAGTGGCTGCGAAGGGTGATTGTTGAGGTGGCGCTGACGCCTGCGAGGACAGGCGTCACAAGGTAGCTGGCCGCGATGGTGAAATCAGAGACGTTCACGGTTGTGAACTTGAAACTGGTGTGGTTCAGCCAGTCTGAAACGGCTAAGGTCACGTTGTAAGACCCCGATGTTGTGTATGCATGGGTAGTGTTGGCCCCCGTGGATGTTCCACCGTCGCCGAAGCTCCAGTTGAAACTGTAAGGCGAAGCTCCACCGGTTGCGCTCCCGTTGAAGATTATGATCTGGTCGGGTCCTGGTTGACTCGGTGTGTATCTGAGGCTGGGGCTGGCGCCAGCTAAGAATTCGGTCATGGCTAGTGCTCTGGCGTCGTTGGGGGTCAGCGGGGGAAGGTTCCAGACCGTCTCAATTGTCTTGAGAAGAGAGTAATGGTTGTAGCTAATGCTTGAAGTATAGTTTTGCCTGACCGCCGGGCCGGCCCATAGGGCCGGAATGTGGGCTGAGTTGCTGCCCTCGTCCCATGTTAGAAATAGGGCCGCCTTCTGGGTTCGAAAGACGGGGCTGTTCAGTATCTGTGGGATAACTTGTGATAGGTAATTGTCGCCTACTGAGGTTGGGCAGTCGTGCATGTCATTGCAGAGGTTGGGGGTGAGCCATAGGAAGTTCGACGCTGTGGTTGTTGAGGCTAGGTCTGATATGAGGTTGGACGCCTTGGTTCCCGCTGGCACGACTCTGTTGCATTCAGAAGTTGTGTTCAAGACATGGGCAAAGTATACGAAGGGATTATGTCTAGGCACGTAACCCGCTGAATTGTACTGGTAACAGTTGTTCGGCATGTCCTCCATGTACGCCTTCCAAGTCATGCCAGCTGCTTCAATCCGATCCGTGATGGTGGAGTCCGGAACTGGACTCCAACCTCGACAGGCGTGCGGCGGAGCATTGCAAAGTGCCCAAGAATCATGCGGATTACCAGAGACAAGGGCCAAATAGTTTGGAAGGCTAAGATAGCTGCTAACGTCATAGTAGTTCGAGGAAACCCCGTAATCATTTGCCAATCGATTAGTGTAGGGTGTTGATGGATTGCCGATGATGTCGGCGTAGTTCCTGTTCTCCATGACGACAATCACAATGTAATTGATAGGTCGACTTGTAGGGACGACTGCTAGACGCGTGTCTGAAAGTCCGTTGTCGCGGGTCCTGATTCGTGGCGAATGGCTTATGGATTCTGGAGAGGTTCTTTGAAAGCCCAACCCCAAGAAGGAGGTGCTCAGACAAAATAGAATGAGTATGCGAGAGGCACGCGGGGGAATTGAGGCCACGCCCGATTCTGCGAGACTC
>VBBN01000016.1:0-11135 GCA_005888735.1 Candidatus Bathyarchaeota archaeon | reverse complement strand
TCAAGACGGCGTTTTCACAGCATGCACCAGAACGCTTCGAGAAAGGAACCCAGCGGGGGTGTTCCTCTGGAGGACGCCCTCTAAACCGGTCATAATCTTCAGAACTGAAGGGTTGTTCAGCCTGGTCGTTAGTCCGGGAGCCAGTTTGTGCCAGCCATCCATTGTTATGACTGTCATTCCCGACTGACGAAGATACTGTGCAATTGTTCTGGGCAGGAAGGCCTTCAGGATCGGGCCTTTCCGAGAAATGTTCTGAGCGAGGTAGAGGAAGCCATTGGGGGCAAGAATGTTTGAGAATTCAAGGACTAGCCTACCCTTTGGTTGCAAGACCGTGCACATTTCCGAGATGGCTCGCCCAGGCCGTCTGACGTACTTGAGGGCCCGAATACAAACCACTGCTCCGAAGCAACCTCTCCGGAAGGGAAGCCTCTCGGCATCTGCGACCACTAAATGAACCGGTGCGGGCACTCCCGGGCGATTGCGTCGGAGTCTCCTGAACTCTCTGACCATCTCTCTGTCAAGGTCCAGCCCCACAACGTTTTCACTCGTCGATATGTTGCGAAGTATCCTTCCTGTGCCCATGCCCACTTCGAGAATGTTCGACGGTCCGCAACGAGACATTATTGCTGAAACATACGCTATCTCCCTCTTGGAAACTAGGTCCCCGCCTAAGTTCTTGAAAGTTTGACTCTCGTATCTGGAGGGGTCTAATTTGTACGAAGTCTCCGGGGGTGTCGTGAGGAGCAACTCCTACGAATACAATCGGGTTCTGCTGTTCATCATAATTACGTCTGTCCAAAGGTGGAGGATCAGGGCCTTTTGACGTGCCCTGTGAGATCTTCAGACTCGTTTCGTTCTCAACATGCTCTCGCCAACCGCCTGACTCTCTGTGCTTCGCCAGCTTGATGATATACCTCAATGATAGAGGCTAGGGCCGCAGGCCAAGAGTACTTCTGGTTGACGTAGTTTTGTGCGTTTTCAGCGACTGACCTCCTCAAGGGACCGTCTAGTAGCAAAGTAGAGATAGCATTTCCTAACCCCACATGGTCCCATGGGGACACTATTGCTCCCCGATTGCTTCCGAGTATCTCAGGTATGGACCCTATTGCAGTCGACACTACAGCTCTCCCGAGCGCCATACATTCCAGCATCGACAACGGAGGGTCAACTGACACGTGAGAGGAAAAAGGCATAGCGATCACGGAGTGCGAGGTCAGGGATTCAACTAGAGGTCCTGGCCCGAGAATGCGTATCTCTGGAGAAACACGGTCATGGCATTCTCTCGCTTCGAGTGGACTTCGAACAGCCACCATAAATTTCGCATCCGGAATCTTCTCTCTGACGATCGGCATGCACGAGAGGAAAGTGTAGAGTCCCCTTTCTTTAGTAATTCCAGAAGTGAGGATGACGTTCCTACCATCTTCCACATCATGTTCGGGATTTTCGGTGAGACACGTTTCTGGAACCCCGTAGGGGATAACTGAAATCAGCTTTCGAGGAATTCTTCCGTCGCGAGCAAGGTTATCTTTTGCATAGCTTGTGAGAGCAATAATTCGGTCTAAGCCAAAAGTAGATGGTAGAGCATTTTCTAGGGCAATGTGCAATAGTGTTAGCATCGCTCGCCTAGAGCCCACCGCGGCCTTCCTGACGAGTGATGGAATGAATGTGAATGTGAAGACGGTTGGAGCACAACTACGAATTCTTGAGAGTTTGGCGTAGTGATATATCTGCTGCCCACCGTGGAAATGAACCACGTCAGGTTTCAACTGTCTAATAATCTCCCTTAGCCTGTTGAGGTTTTCAACAGAAAAGCGGTGACCAACGGTTCGAATTCGATAAGGCCTATGCAGCTGCGGAATATTCTTCTCAGGAGAATCGGTAATGACGAGCTGGGTGCCAAGTTCATGTGTGATGCGGGCGTTGCCTTCTAGTGGATTGTCGAATGACTCGCTGACATCGCTTCTAGTCTCTCCGAGGAGAGAGGATACTAGGCAGACCTTCAAAGAGTCCAATTAGCTTTCGAACATTCCCGAAGCCAATAGGCTGTCAATTGTCCTAGGAGTCACCCTTCCTGGATTTGAACGCTATAAGACGTTGGTAACCTTCGACCCAAAAACCTTCGACTGTGCACGTCGAGATACTGAGTTCTCTCACAGGCTATGTCCCAGGAGAATTATGAGTTCGAATATTGTCAGCAGATACGCTGCGTATCGCACCAGCCAATTCTCTTGTTGCCAATCTTACAGCGTCTTCACTACCATAGTGAGGTGCCCAACCTTTTGACCTCAGCTTTGTTATGTCGAGGTGCATATTCTTGACGTCTCCCACCCATCCTCCTCCGTTTGACCCTTTCGAGAAGACGACGCTAACCTTCCCTAGGCCCATCTCCTCGACAACGATTCTCGCGATTTTGAGAACCGTAACTTGGTCCTCGGAACCCACGTTGTACACTTCAATCAATCTACCGTTGAGTTCAAGCGCGTTGAGAACGGCGTTGGTACAGTCACTTATGTGGATGTATGATTTGCTCTGAGTCCCGTCTCCCAAGATCTTGAGCTCAGATGGATTCCTCTGCAACCTCCTAATGAAATCGACAGTGACACCATGAATGGCCCTCGCTCCTACTATGTTCGCGAATCTGAGGATTAACGCCCGCCTGGCATACGTATGAGCGTAGGAGGAAATGAGTGCTTCGGCCGCAAGTTTGGTCGCCCCGTAGAGGGAAATGGGTTGGAGAGGTGAGTAATCTTCTGGTGTTGGCATAAGTTTTGCCTCGCCATAGACAGATGATGTCGAAGGGAAAACAATTCTCGCCGCTGAGCTCTTTCTCATCTGTTCAAGAAGAACGTGTGTTCCGTACACATTTACGCGAAAAGAGGTAGCCGGATCTCGAAGGCCGTCGCGAACTTCGGGACAGGCGGCCATGTGAAAAACGCTGTCTACGTCCAATAAGGCTCTCTTTACGTCCGATGGGTTTGTGCAGTCTCCAACTATCAGACGTAGTTGACCATTCGATCTTTCCCTCGAGAGCGCGCGAAGGTTCCTCTTTGAACCGAAACTCAAGTTATCCAGCACCGTCACATTCCTCCCACTTCGAACCAGAGCCTCTGTGAGATGACTTCCAAAGAATCCGCAGCCTCCTGTTACCAAAGCGTTCATGCTGGGTCAAAACTCCTGGAGGAAAATCTCTCTTGCGGTACACAAGGACGCATTCGATAGTAACGCGTCTCCGAAATTCTCAATGGAATTTCGAACCACCAGAGAGAACTCCTGCTCGTCGACAAGGGAAGTAAATTCAAGTAGATTTTTCTGGATTTGTCTCAGATTCCTTTTCCCCATTGAGACCTCCCAGCGCTCCTTCTCTTTGGCGAAAGTCACGTTTTGACCAAACAAACAACTTTGATAACCTTCTCCTGACCTCCAGTTTGATTGGCTTCGGGACGAGGAGAAAAAGACCGAGTGCGATAAAAAACGAAACCGACGTAATCTCGCCCAGTGCGAGGGACGTTTGGCCATCGTAGACGATGCTGACTTGAACTGTCTGATCGAAAGGTATCACGTAGAACCCGTTGGAATATGTGTCTATTCGGAAGTGCTCTAACTTAGAACCCCCCTCTACGGCCACCCAACCGTCGTCGAATGACACGCCGAGACGGAGAAGCGTAGGGGTTGTGGCTTTCAGAGTTACACGATAGCTCACAGGTGATTGCTCCACCCAACTAAGGCTTGGAGCTGAGACGTAGTCGAAAAGTGTCCGAACGTCGGGAGGGTAGAAAATGGAGAATTCGGGCGCGATTTCCTTTGAGAGATCTTTGATTGTGATCTGAATGCCACTCTTTCCCTTCGAAGGAATCTCCTGCCATATCCACAGTGCTTGAACCGAACTCCATGTTGGGGTGCCACTCATCTGAAAATGACTCAAAGGCAGATACAATCTCTTCCACCCTGTCCAATTCAAGTATAGACTTTGGAGAGGCCAAAAGAAATACTGGGACTGTGGTCCCATAAACGAAAATCTCAGCTCACGACCCGACCCGTCGCCGTACACATCCAATGCGAGTCCCCCGGAAAACGAGGCAAGTTGATCGAGCCCCCAGAGTGATTGATTTAGATTCAAGTAGAGAGCGTGAAATCCGACTGAATTCGAGTCCGCTTGCCAATTGACTTGAAACTGGCTTGTTGATGAGTCATTCGCGGTTGCGACATCTGTCGCAACCGAAGTTCCATAGACTGACGTTGCGTTGCTCGGAATGTTAGTTTCTGAACGTTGCAAGGTAACTATGGAGTCACGTTGGAGATTCATAGCCCTGCTTATGCTAGTGCCGTTTGAATAAGCGCTCATTTCAACAGCCAGTTCATCACGCAAAATCCTCACACTCGCAGACTCGGAATCACTAATCAGGTAAAGTAATCGATTTTTTCCTGCGGCCAGGTGCGTTAGGATCGCCGTGTCGTTGATTGGTGAGTCAAAATCAATAAGGATTGGGGTTCTGTCGAGAAGAGATACGAATGCTCCGTTGCTGTTGTCTTGAAAAAAGACAAAAGCTGTCGAGCCCTTCGGGAAAAGGTTGGACGAAAGAAGCGGAAGTAGCGCTTTATCCGTTCCCCAGACGGGGAGTATGGTTTGCGAGGATGAGAGAATCGGAGTATAGTTCGGGTTCCGGTAAAAGTTCAATTTTCCAAGGCTATTCTCCAGCGGAAATCCGTATGGAGGGATGAATGAGGCATTTTCAGGTGATACTACATCGTTCCGATGAACGACGTATTTTACACTCATCAATGAAAGAAGGTCGCTAATCGTTGGAGAACTCAATGAGTGATATAGGAGATCCACCACTTCCACCCCTTCTCTCGTTCCTAAAGGGAGATTAGCGCTAACGAAAAGTCCTGGCGCGACCTGAGGGAAGACATCCGTCATCGAATATAGCCCCTGAAATGCCCAGGTGTATTTTACGTACTGAAGAGCGGTTGGCCGCGGGAAGGGGAGTATTACGAAGTCCTGAGGCTGAGAGGCTAGCCAGTGGCTAGCATCAGAATAGTAACTCGGTATTACCACAGGTGCCATGAAATCACCCGGCACTCCTGCGATTAATGGAGCCGAGTTCAAGAGAATGATGATAACTAGAGCAATTGGAATAACCCCACGCATGATAGGACGTAGTCTAACCCTACTAGTGCTAGCAGCCGCCCAAGCAGGGTTGAGGTGACCCTTGTCGACCGGTCTTTTTTGCCCAAGAGCTGCTCCCAATCGAGCTTCTACCGCCTCTGTTAGATAGCCCAACATGTATACTAGGGAAAGAACTACAGGGACGGTCCAGAACTCGAAACTCGAGGGAAATTGGAGAAGATTGAGTGGCGTTGGAGCAGCACTCTGGAGAATTCGGTAAGAACTAAGTACATCTGACGATTGTGACAGAATTAGGATTCCGAGTGTGTAGGCCAGCGCTGTCAGGGCAAAGAATTGCAACGTTTTGTTTCTCCTTCCGAACAGCAGAGACCCGAAGGCGATGATCGGAATCACCAGTCCGGTGAAAGCCCCCAAACCTACTTCGTAGAACAAGCCCGTAGGATGCCATGTGGGAATCCCGTAGCCAACCAAGCGGATAACATTCAGTGGGTCCGAGAATGTAGGGCTGTTCAGGAATTGGGACCCGACATTCGCGGTAGAATGAGTGAGAAGCGTGTATACCGATGAGAATCGCTCGAGGGATGGAGCTATCCAAGAAGCGTTGGCGAGAGCGGCTCCGATAATAGCAACCGCGAAGAACCGGACCGTCCTAGTCAGCGAATTCCAGGACCTGTCTTTCGCCATAGAGAAAATCGCATAGAGACAAACGAATTCGATGGCAATTGGCAAAAGACGAACCCTATGAGCGAGGAAGATCGAAGAAGCCCCCGTTAGGAGTGCCCATGTTCGCCATCTTGACCCCCCACGTATACCCCTTGCCACTCCAACAACCATCATTGGTAGGGCAGCGTAAGCGTAGAAAGTGAACCAGTGACCCAGATAGAGTTCTCCCGTCATGTATGGATTGTACATGTAAAATGTTGCACCAACGAGCGGCCCCGAACGTCCACCTAGGGGCAATAGGTGTCGAGCTGCGAGGTAGGCAGAGGCACCTAGAAGAGAGAGAAGGATCGTTAGCGTTCCTCTGTTTACCAAGTCGGTGGAGAGCCCGACCCATTGCAGGGCGACTGGCAAAAAGTAAAACGGCAGCTGAGCAATGGACGTGAATGACCCATCGTTTCCGAAAAGCCAACCCTTGTCATACCATGTAAATGAGAGGTGGTGAAGATAGTTTGACGGATCTATTGGAAACTCCGAATCTGCAGGTCTAATTGTCCCCGGTAAGCCGAGTCGAAAGAAGGTAGGAAACGCTAGGAAGACAATGATTATCGAGTCACGCAATGTTGCACTATGCGTCTTCAGAAATTGGGTCGCAGGGCGCAACAAGGTTAGAAACCATTTGTCAATTTCGAGAAGGGGATAGTCCTTGACCCTCGGTGTCGCGATAATCGACTAACAAGGTCAGCTCGGAGTGGAAAACAGCACCGCTTTAACCTGACTACGAGGTTGTGTGAGAGGACCCAGTTCTGGAGCAAGTCTTCGTTCCACGGCCGCAACTTCATGGTTTTGGATCCTCAAACTTGTTATTTTGATGAATAGATAGTTTCGCAACGCAGCTCCCAAGACCTCAGGTAATAGTGTTGGGATCACGAAGCAGGCTGTTGAATCCTCGCCCCAATTTTCGGTCGCGAAACCGTGACCCAAACATCTTGCATCAAGAATCCGATCCGCAGGGCAGGCCACTTTTTGACTTGATGGAATCTAAAGCCGAAACCGGTAAGGCGAGGAATCAGCTTATTTTCGAGCGACGCGTGAGTATAGTATCTGCCCTCGGACAGATCACCTTCCACATCAAATTTCAACGCTGTTCTAGCGTTTCCGTGTCGAAGTCTTCGAGCAAAAGTGAACAATCGAATGGGCAGAAGTACCTGAGTTACGGTGAACCTGAAAAGGCCTCCTTCTCTCAGGATTCTGAACACCTCCCGGAAATGCTCATCAGCAACTTTCCGAGGCATATGAAGGAATGTACCGATCGAGAAGACCAAGTCTATCGAGCGATCCGAGATGGACCGAATGTCCATGCCATTGCCTACATGAAACTTCATGTTTGGGAAATGATTCAGTCTGAACCTTGCCAACCTTATCATCTCGGGGGAAACGTCCAGCAGGTGTATCTCACGGAACGCTGAAGCAATGAACTTCTCAACTCGACCAATGCCACAGCCGATGTCAAGAGCCACCATTTCCTGTGTGTACGAAAGAGGTAGGCCTTCAAGCAACCGAGCCGCGTCAGTCCGCCCTAGCCTGTCAAAGTCACTAAGCGTTACGCGGCCAGTAATTGCCGCGACGGGATCTTGCGAAGCACGAGCCGTCCAGTATTCTTGGATATCGTCTGAAAGAGTTCCCATCTCAAGGCCCGCCTACATGCTGTGGCGACTACTTTCCAGGCCAATTACCGGCTGCTGTTCTCTTCTCGAGCGGGAAAACCATCGTACAGTCTTCGCTATTCCATCAATTAGCGAAGTCTTCGCTTCGAATCCTAAGAGACGCTTTGCCTTCTCCACATCAGGCTTCCTTCGAACTTGGCCCTCCGGCTTCGTCCGATCAAATACGACGCTTGAGTGCCTCCCAGATTTCTCAAGGATGATTTGGACCAGTCGTGCCACTGAAATCTCTTCAGAAGAGCCGATATTGATAGGATCGGGCTCAGGATGTCGACTTATCCCAAGTAACATGCCTTCCACTACATCTTCAACGTAGATGAAAGACCTTGTTTGCTCTCCCGATCCCCAGACCTCTATCGGGTCGGCTCCATCGGAGGCACGCCGTATTAGCGCAGGGATTACATGCGAATCCTCTAACGAAAAGTTGTCTCTAGGTCCGTAGGTGTTGTAAGGTCTCACAACCCCGATTTTCATTCCATACTGGGAGCTGTAGGCCTTTGCCTGGACCTCCACAAATCGCTTGGCCCACCCGTATCCAAAGTTCGTTTTTTCCGGATGGCCCAGAAATCCCTCTGTTTCGGGGGTTGGTACCGAAGTCTCCCGAGCGTAAACGCATGCAGAACTAACAGCAAGATATCGCTCAACATTCACAATCCTGGCGGCCTCCAGCATGTTTAGATTAATCTGGACATTCAGCCGGAACATGTCGCCTTGATGATCCTGGTTAAATTGAATGCCTCCAACCTGAGCGGCTAGACCCATCACGACATTCATGTCACTGCAAGCATTTCGACAACTTTGAGGGTCTGTAAGGTCCACCCTCACAAGTTCAACCTTGTCAATGCTTTTGTTGAGGTTACTCTGCGACCCGCGGGAGAGGTTATCGGCTACTCGGACCCTTGCCCCCAATTCGACGAGGCTGTCTACGAGATGTGACCCGATGAATCCCGCCCCTCCGGACACAAGGACCCTAACCTCATTCCAGAAGCCTTCCAACTCGTCTCACACTTGTCTTCCGGTGACCAATCCATGTAGATAACCCAGCGTATAGGACCAGAAGCGTGCGATGTTGAAGATGGGGTAAAGGATAATGCGAAATCCTAGCCGTGTGTTAGTCTTGGTCGAGTTGATTCCAAGCAAGGATACACCGACCAACCCTGGGATACAGATGAGTTGCAGATACGGAATCAACGCTCCGATACAAAGGCATACTCTGAAGGCGCCATCGCTAAATGGGGATTTTACAGATGGGTAAACATATGCACCCGGCCGGTGAGTCGGGAACTTCCTCCTGAGCGCCCCACCACATCTACCAAAAGTGTACTCCTTAGCGAGGATCTTCTCAAGTATTCTGGTTTTGCTTTTCGTGTCAAAGCGGTGGTCGTGCCTGACCTCCGCTCGGGTTGGTGCAATCCTCGCCATGCTAAGCCGCAACCGAAATGCCATATCCTCGTCTTCGCCCGCTGTTCGGAATCGAACCTCATCGAAACCTCCCAGTTTCAGAATTGTCTCCTTTTGATATCCGTCGGCTTTATCGTTCAGCGCATGGTGTGGACCCAGCTTTCCCCAAAGAAACTTTTCCCAAATGGAACAAGTGGGACCATTACAGAGAGGGGCGTGTTGCAACGAGCAAGTTGCATCAGCCTCTCCCAGAACGAGCGGAGCCGTCAGTTGGCTTAGCCAATCGCCATTGAGGGGAGTAGTGTCTCCATGAAGAGTTACAACAAAGTCGCTCTTCGACAGACGGATACCCTTGTTCAGTGATGCCGCGAGTCCAAGATTTTGCAAGTTACGAGTAACTTTCAAGCCCATTGATTCAACGAGGAACACCGTATTGTCCGTGGACGCGTCATCGACTACAATGATGTCAGGAGGCTCGTCCAGCTTCTGCATTAGCACCGATTGGATGGTGGTTTTCACGGTCTGTGAGTTGTTGAAAGTAGGGACAATTACGGAGACGTTGCCGCACATTTCAGTTATTCATGCTCTCCTCGAAAATACGACGAAGTTTGATATTCCGTTTCAAAACGGAAAATTCTCCCGTTTCCGTCTCTCGATGCGCATTCTCCCCCAAACGTCTTCGATATGCTTGATCCTCAATCAGGAACGACGTCTTCTCCACCACATCGCTTACCATCTCATGATCGACTCTTGCGATACTCTTCATGAAGGCTGGCTCTCCCCATAGGGGAATCCAGTCCTTCCCAAAGTAAGTCGCATGTCTCGACGCCCTAGTGAGCAGGCCAGTCTCCCCATCGCGAACCATTTCGCCATTTGCCCAAACATTCGTGGTGACTACCGGAAGCCCGTAACTCATGGCGTCGAGTATTACGGACCCAGGGGTTTGATGACTTGGAAAGAGAAAGATGTCTGCCCGCTGGAATTCGATGGCAAGCTGACTAGGAGAGAGGATGCTAGCAATGTTTCTGATCCCTCGTTTCGCACAAAAGTCCCCGTATATCCGCGGAATATGCGACCGTACTGTCAGCTCTAGATTGCTATACTCTTCCTGCAATTTTCCGAAGGCGAGGAGGACCTCCCTACCTCCCTTGAGCTCGAAGCTTCGCAAAAGATTGAACTCATTCCCTGTGCCCACGAATAGTAACCGAACCTTTTCGTCGGCCTCCTTCTTCAAAAACTGCTTCGGTGCAACAGCGAGATGTACCGTTTCAATTTTCTCTTCCAGCCTAGCAGAGTTCAGGCCGAGTTTCAAGCTCCTCGCCCCCGCGTCAGTCCATGGAATAATCTTCCTGCAATGTTTCGAAGAAAGCATCCTCTCGACAAATCCCCGGTAAGGTCTCAGTCTACCATAACCAACCAGTGCACTGGCGAATTCGAGGTCAACAATCCAAGGAATACTGTCGAAAATAAGATGTTGAGAGGAATAGACCAAGTCCCCTGGCCGTTCTCTTTTCGGCCGTCGCTTCGCTCTGTAGTAGGCGTAATACAAACCTGGCTTTACTAGATCAAGGAGCTCGTTGATCCCTGACAGTCCCGATAGATGCCCATCAAAAGAGCGAGCGAAGGACCCGTCGTTCTGGCCCCCATCTGAGATGCTGGCACGAAATTCAACCCCTTCGGGGGGGAATCTTAGCAGGGAGTCATAAAGGGAGTGAAGCTTCCATCCCGGCACTCTCGCTTCCAGATAGACCTTTAGCATATTAATGACCCATCGGAAAAAATTATCGATCTTGTAAGAACGCCCGTCGAGCTAATCCTACAACTCCTCCGGTAGTCCAAGCGAAAGACCTTGAAACGAAGATGAAGAAGATTACTGGCAAGGCCCAGGGATCGCGCGCGGATACCGCTATCTTCACTGACGAAAACAGAAACGAGAGAGTCAGAAACAGACCGATCGCAGCCCACATGTAAGCCATATTCCTTGGGAAAAAACCAGAAATAGATGAGTCTCTAACATAGAAAACCACCAAAACTATTGACATAACGACAAAGCAGGATAACAGTGCCGGCTGTATCGCCATCCACTTTCTTGTAACGTTGTCCGAGAAAAACAGCCCTGCGCTCTTAGAGTATAGGCGTGCGTCATTCTTCGCGTAGGTGTACTGCTGCTTCCAGTAGGATGATAGAGTGGATCTGTGACTATGGAAGACGATTGCGTCTTT
>VBBN01000043.1 GCA_005888735.1 Candidatus Bathyarchaeota archaeon | reverse complement strand
GTGGAAGGTCAGGAGATTCATCAGTATGCAGGCTATCATCAATCGGCTGTCGTCGACAATTGTCACGTTGGACCTGAAACTATTTCCAGATTGAGAAGCATCGCTCCATCCTCGCATTCTGAAGCAAGTAGGAACAACTATCGACGCTTTGACATACGAGGTCCCGTTGACCTCTTGATACGCAAGCTCGATCTTATCATTCAAAGGCGGCTTGGGACTAGAGGTGCCTGCCTCGAAGAATATTGTTGTTCTGTTGTTATTACAATCTACAGTTCCGCTGTAGTTGGGAAAGTCAATGCATGCGTTGAAGGTGAAGCTGTAATTGCCGACAGCTAGTTGGCCTAGGCTGTAAGTATGCTGAACGTTGACTATGGCAAGAGTGCATGATATCTGTGGGCCAGAATAATCCGTCACCTTCGCCGTAACTGAGAAGTTATTCTCCGATTGAACCGGTGTTCCCCAACTGGTCGGTTGGAGACAACCGTTGCTGAGAGTTATGGTTGCGCTTACTTGCGAGTCTCCGTTAACCTCGTAATAATTCAGAGCGGGCATCAACCGACTAATGTAAGGAGGCGTTGAGGGGGATGAAAGCGCTCGGAAAACCATCAAGCTGGAAATTGATAGGACCAGAAGTATGGATCCGAGGAGAATCGGGCGTACTCGTCCATTCATCTCTATGTTCACTCCTTACACTCTAATTCCTTGAGCTTAGTCGCTCACTCAATAATGGTGGAAGTCATAGAAATTGTTACCGATCTTGAAACGGATGTCTTGAAGCCGGGTTCAACTTCTTTCCTCCTCAGATCTTGTGAACGGGTCTAGCGAGTAGCGAATTGTGGAAGAATCGTTCCGGGTCTCGCCTTGTATCCCGGGACACCGACCCCGACTGCTATCATGGGACTAGCATGTTCCCCGTGTGGCGAGAAGAACTCGGTCACGGCATCATCATAGAATGTCGAACCCGAAGCACCCAGTCCCAAGGCATAGCTGGACAAGTAGAGTTTGCCGGCTCGGACCCCCGCCTCGAACTGTGCGGCACGATAACCCCGATTCCCGAACGACTCCGACACATGATTCAGGTCTGTTGTTAGAAAGAACATGACACTGACCTGACTGAATAGTGGTTGTCCGAGCGAGAGATAGCCGGATATGCTCCTGAACTTTCCAAGCTTCAACTGCTCCAACGACTCCGTCTCCTGATCGTAATAGTAAGATCCTGAAGGCAGCCCATCAATATCATTAGCTATGAAGTAGAAATCGATCAAGGACTCATCCTCGGGAAGAAAATCGGATGGTACAGGGACCGACGAGGCCTGTAGAACTGTCGACAATGCTTCGAACGATATCGGCTGTTGAGCAAACCTGCGACTCGAACCCCGTCGAAGAATCACCTCAGCTAAAGGAGTGGAAGGCTCTTCCTTCAAGGGATGTAATGGAACTACGGGACCAACAGGAATCAATCTTTCCAATCGAGGCTTGAAACCTTGCCGCCATTTCTCAACCTCGCTTTGATTCACCAGTTCTCCAGCTTTGTGTGCATCCCAAATGATCGGATAATCTGCCTCTTCCTTTGAAAGGGGCTCAATGTTCAGATGAAGCGCCGGAATTTCTTTGTGCTCAGCTTGAGCATGTGGTCCCAGACCAGCTCCAACCACTGCTAGACCGACAGTCGCCTCCTTCAATTCTTCCAATCCTAACAATTTGTCAACCATACTATCAACAAACCCCAGGGCCAACTTGCAAGTCAAGCCCTCACTTGCACAAGTAGCCGACAAGTTAACCGCGATAACGCCCGAGTCCCAAAACCAATGACGATACGATCTAGCCTCATACTTCCACGCATTCCTCCAAGCCAATGAAGTCATAACAATCGTAAACGGCGAAGAAGCAATCGGCTCATCGGAAACGACTGCAAGATCAGATCTAAAATCTCCCTTGCGTAATTCGACCAACGCAAAATCATACGGATTGAAATGGTAGACCCCAGACTTCAATCCCGGAATGTCCCCACTAACCAAGTACAGTTCGATAGGATAGAGAGCACCTGTGGCAGATGCTGCGCGCATATAGTAGGGTTCACTGCCAAACCTCATCTTCCTCGTCAATCCAGCAGAGAAATACAGAATCTCCGCCAAGACCGCCAAGTCCGGCTTCTTCAAAGTCTTACGAGGAATCTCTCCTCTGATCGCTTTCAGAGCCGCCTCTTGAGGATGAGGAAGGTCACGCGGTAGAGGGATCGATGGCAGATTCCTGTACACTTTGAAAGGTGACGGCTTATTCTCCCAGACGAGATAGTGTCCAGATGTTCGGAGGCTGATCTCGGAGTGTTTTGTCGCCTCATGGTACTCCATAGCAGTGTTTGAGCCATAGCGCATGGTCTCGGGCTTTTTCATTTTTATTCCTCTGAGAGATGGATCACCTGGACAGGTCGAAGGGATTCAATTTGTTCCTTCGGACTTCCGTAGGCCAGATGAGCACGAAACTCTACAATTCTCACTTCAGAAAGTACTGTACTGCCGAGGCCAGTATCGGCCATGGTGCCAACCATTCTAAGAAGCGGGTCCACATCTTTCGTTTTGAAAGTTGCGATGGTTACGTGTGGCATGAAAGAATCACCCTCAAATGCAAAGTTGCGTATCAGGCCACCAAGCTTTCCCACGAGTACCTCGTTCATCGAGCGTATTGTCCCTTTGGGATCATGCAATTTGAGATATACGACATCGGGAAAATAGGAGACTCCGTGAAAGATCACCATGGGCGCTTTGAAGAGCTGAAGTTCTCGTTCGATTAGGTGGAGAACAACCGGTAAGTTCTCCTTTAACTGGTCATCCAGCCAGCCAACTAGCTTGAGAGTGACGTGGAAATAGGCTGGTACATGATACACATGCCTCGGATCAACAGTCTTCAGTATCTCCTGAACATGGAAGATCCTGCCTGACATATCAGCAGGCACAGGAAGTACCACGGCAATGAAGGGGGTGGTTCTGGACCTGTCCACATACTCTTTGTTATCGTCAACGGTCTGAATACTCAGACAAACTCACCACCAAAACCACACACTCGATCTATCTTTTTTCGAGATTCTGGCATGTGAGATCAAGATATAGTCTAGGCATCGTTACCGTAAGCCTTAACCGCCATCCTAGCAACTTCACGGCTTATGAAAATCCTTGCCAGATATCTCAATCTTATTATCCTTCTGATCCTTGCAACAGGTTCGAGCCTACCTCTCTTCATTACCAACGTGGCCTCAACTAAACCTCCAAGCTCAGGCGGTGGTAGCTTGCTGGCTACTATTATTGTCGGAGACCGACCGGATGGAGTCGCGTACAATCCCTCCAACCAGATGGTGTACGTCACGGTTCTCGGCTCGGCGTACAATTCCCCAGGGACGGTCGCGGTGATCGATGGCAGGAGCAACAAGGTCGTCGCCAACCTGCAGGTTGACAGTAATCCTGAAGCAGTCGTCTACGATGCGGCTAACCAGCAAGTCTACGTGACGAGCTCAAGGTCCGTGTCCGTTATCAACAACGCGAATAAGATAATCAATACAATCAATGTGCCCTTCGGAGCCGTAGCTCTAGCATACGACTCGGTCAACAATCATATCTACGTGGCGAGCGTATACTCGAACGTAGTTTCAGTGATCGACCCCTCAAAAAATACTGTCGTAGCTAGCATCGCCGTCAACTCTCCTAGTAATCTTGTCTACGACAGCTCTAGAGACTATGTCTATGCGTCAAGTGATTATGCACAGACCCTGACAGTGATAGATGCTTCAAGGAACAAAGTCATCGCATCAACACAAACCTGTTCTTACTGCGACCCAGAGGGCCTTGCTTTCTACCCGGCTACCGGAAGGGTCTATGTGGCAAACTTTGGAACGGGAAGCGTTTCTGTAATCAGCGACTCAACTAACAAAATCGTCGGCCAGGTCGTCGTGGGAAGCAACCCGTTCGGAGTACTCTACAACCCTGTCAACCAAAGAGTTTACGTGGCTAACTATGCTAGCCGTACGGTGTCCGTCATAGACCCTTCGACCGACAGCGTTGTCTCTACCGTGGCAGCAGGCAACGGCCCTTGGAATCTCGCCTACGACAATGCGAACGACGACGTTTACGTAACAGACTTCGGCTCGAACACTGTGTCAGTAATCGCAGGCTAAGAGGGTCAAGCTGTCCGTAAGGACCTCCAAACGACTCCAAAGAGGAACATCGAGGCCGGTCAACCCTTTCCCATCACCTCTACACTAACCATTACCCATAGGAATACCATACTTAGCTCTCGCTGGGTTAGCCATCTTTGCGATCCGACGAGAAAATCTCCGCAGGAAGCAAGCTAACGGAAGATGTCCTAGTTGCCGACATACGGCCGGACCAACAGAGACTCATTGCAATATCTGCGGGACAATCTTGGCCTGAAGAAGTAGAAGGTCGATTCAATCAGATGGGCATTCTTGACCCTTAGGAGCTAGTCGCCTCATCCTATAATAGGATCATGGCTCAAATCAAGAAATCGCTCGACCTCGCGTCGGAGTTGAACTTGTCTGGATACGACTGATGTACTGATATTCTGTGAAATGAGCTTCAAGTACTTTGACTACCCGGGCAAGAATCGTCGGCCCAGCCCGAAAGAAATTGGGGCGAAGCTACACCTCGACGAAAGGACGGTCAGGCTGCGCACGGCTAAGATGGAGAAGGAAGGCTTCATCCAGTATTATCAAACTGTCCCAAACTTGTGGCTGCTCGGCAACCCGTTAGCCAGTCTCTACAATTTCCAAGCGACAAGCATAACAGCCAAGCGAGATGCTCTCCAGAAGGCTCGAGACGAAGACGACGTTATCGACATCGCAGATTTTCTCGGCGTCGGCTTCGGCCTAACAATATCAGCCCGAACAGAACAACAAGCGCATGAACGAGCGAAAAGGATCGCAGAGCACATTGGCATCGAAACCTTTCAAGCAAATCCTCCACGACAATTCCCCCAGCCTCGTAAATCACTCGACAAGCTGGATTGGCAGGTCATCAAGGCACTCCGTTACCATGCACTGAGACCCACCAAGAAAATCGCTGAAGAGCTCAAAATAACCTACCGAATGGCAGAGTATACGATCGGAAAACTCTTCGAATCACGTGCACTATCGACAAGAGCCATTATCAATGCAAGCGAGCCGAAAGGAATCATTTTCTATTCATTGAACTTGAGACTGGATGAAAAATTGAGGCATCCGGCAATTCATAATCTTCGCGAAATCTACGGGAAAAGGGTCTGGTGGCATTTCAGCCCTCCAGGACACACCGTCACGCTATTCCTCTTCGCCACGTCCATTGCACGAGCTGAGGACGACCTCATCGAGGCACTGTCCAAGACAGGGGTTCTTGATGGTTCGATGACTATCTTCAAGGGCTGGGTTGAGCCTAGGAGACCAAGCTGGATTGATAGACGAGTAGAAGAAATGATTGGCGCAAGGCCAGAATAGCTGGCCAAGATTTTGAATGAATTGTGAAATCCGGAAAGCGCATAGCGCTCTGGGTTAAATCGAATAGGCAGACAATGCTCGAGGCATGGCATACCTAATGGTTAGAACAAGGGTGAAGGATTTTGCGAAGTGGAAAACGATCTTCGAGCAGCACGCCACGACCCGCCAACATAACGGCTCCAAGGGTGGATACTTTTTCCGCAACGCTGACAATCCGTACGAAACAGTATTCCTATTGGAGTGGGACAACCTCCGAACGCCCGCAAGTTCGCGTCAGACCCGTCTGTCCAAGCCGTTCTAATGCGGGCCGGTCTCACAGACAAGCCTGACGTCTACTTCCTAGAGGCAGTTTCAAAGCCTGCCCACTGAGTCAGAGACAAGCTTTCGCTAACTCCGCCAACTCCCTTCTTCCTTTATCTACAACAGGAAAATGAACAGCTCCACAGTCATAAAAGATGACTCAGAAGGAAGGATACGCCCGTCCACGACCGAGGATTGAGACTCTCGTTGATCTTATCTTTGGATTGTCGCTGTCGATTGGTGCAGTTGCGCTCATAACTGCCAGTGCCCCATCTAGCACGTATGACATCAACAGGCGCATACTCGCGTTCATTTTCACGGCCTCATTCCTCATAACTAACTGGATGGTCTACACCTACCAGATGAGCGTACTGCCAGTCGAAACTAACTTCGTGATTTACATGAACGTTGTCATGCTCATACTTGTTGCCACGGTCCCATACCTCTTGTACAATGTGGAGTTCGCGAATCCTAATCTCACTGTTCCGGAGTATTCCGCGATCCAAGACTATGCCTCCAGTCTCTTCGCAATCGACTTGGCAACTATTCTAGCAATACTCGCAAGCTTTTCCCACATAATATCCATTGAAGAGAAGGGACTAGTTGCTCCCCGGCTAGCGAAACAATTTCGACAGAGCAGGAACGTCCAAGCTGGTCTCTCCGTGATCGTGCTGATCTCTCTAGCCCCAATCTTCTGGGATCTATCATTATTCGGCGTCCAGCTACGGCTGTACATCTGGGTAATTCCAATCATCGTCTACTGGGTCAGGAGGAGCGTGCAGAGCCGATGAAGCCTGCAGCACGATATTCGTCGATCCTCGATGACCCAAAATGGCCTGCTGGCAGGATTCTGATTAGTCTCAGCAAACTGACAAGTTATCGCAGATAATCAGGTTGCGTTGAAACCGTATGATAAAGTTGGTTCAAAGATTTTTTCGAAGGATACTCATCACTCCGATAGTTGTTGTCAAGATGCCTAACTAATCCGACGTTAAAAATCAAAGGAGAAACGAGGACCGCTAGCTAGCCTGTCTTGTTCGGGTATAACGTGCACCCGGTTGGTGTGTCCAAGGAACTGTCAGTTCCGTACCATGGATACGCAGAGCCTGCGCAATGCCAATAGTACGTGTAATCAATAGGAACTTTGTAAGTGTCTTGGGCATTGTCCGGGTTGACGATCTCTTTAACGCCCCCTAGAGAATCTATCCAGCCTTGTCCCGTCGTGAACTGGCTCTGCTCTTGGGCCCTGAACATGGCATAATCCATCTGGATCATTCTCTCATTATGTTGGGCTATCAACTGCGTCGCATGGGTCAACCTCTGGATCTCGGCCTGGAGCCACTGGGGATTGACCTTTACTGTAGGGATGATCATGGAGAACAGCTTGCCTACCTTCTGGAAATCACTCTTCGGTGCAGTGTAGCCCCAAAAGTATGTTGTCCAGGAATACCAGGTGAAGCCTGATCCCGGAACAGTAATAATGAATCGCGTTACAACAACCTGCAACAAATACTCGTATTGGACCCCTTGATCCGTATAAGTGAAGACGGCCTCAGCTCCGGTGTTCTGACCCGATCCGAGAGTCAATACGCGATTGACTAAGGATGGGTCGTTTATGATCTTCTCGATACTAACATCTGAATGAATGGTGTTCACAATTGGCCACAAGGCTCGATTGAGGGGCACGACCCTTCCAGTGTCGGTGCGGTCAACTCGAAGTCTGCCCTGAACAATCGATGTAATGTAGTCGACTGCGGGCAAGTAGCTGTTGATGAAGAGCTTCAAGCCTGCGTAGCATCCATATTGCCCACAAGCTAACCACCAAGTTCCTGGAGCGCAAGTTGCATAGTAGCGTGTTACGGCATCGTAGCAAGAATAATTGACAGCATTAGCCACACTCAGGAATTCATAAGTAGGCTCAACGTAGTACGGGAAGTCCGCTGACGAAAAGAAAATCCGGCTATTCCCGGTTGAGTCATGCGCAGTGAAATTGAAGTCCGCTCCCCCGAAGGGGTTTGTGTATCGCTCCACCTTGGGTTGGCCGACCCATCCGTCCGGAACCATAATCGTATACGCTACTTGACCAGGGAAGTCTCTGTCACTCGCACTCGCAGCCTGAAATCTCATCGATTGAGTGGGACTGTTAGTATTCGATCCACTTCCATTTCCGTTCGTACCATTCCCGTTCGAACCATTATTGTTCGAAGAGCCGTTGCCCGAAGGAGCGGATGGTCGAGGATATACTAAGACAACGGCAGTGGCGGCCAATACTATCAACACGATCGCGATGATAATAACTCGAACGTCCAATCCCTTGTTTGCAGCAGGAAATTCTTGCAATATACTCCTCTGTCCTAATGCATGTGAGTTCCAGCAATTAAGAGATGGTGGTTAAGTCTTCGCATTCGACGATGTTCCAATTAATTCGATAGGCTTCCTCTGGTTTGTCGAAGTTTCCTTTGGGTATCTCCGAAAGTCTTCGCCTTCCTCACTCATGAGCTGTGGAGGCCTGCTCAATGCTATGAGTAAGTGCTTTCACATTGCTGCTCTTGAACTCGACCTCGGTTGCAGACGCGTTCAATCCTCCTTCAGTTTTCCGCATCGATCCTTCGGAGAGCAGCTTGAATGTCAAAACGACCGAGTTGGAATAATGTCCAGGTCCGACATGGACTATTGTATTCAACGGGTAAGCATTACCCCCATAATAGACTGCCTTGTCAGTCACAGCGATCTGGCCCTCAGAGGCTCGCTTGAGAGGAAAGTCCATTCCAAAAGCTAAGAATCCCATTGGGCCTCCAGCGATGAAGCTTCCGACTTTTCTCTTTGTCGAGTGACGTTCCTTCATGCTTTCGATCCGTGCCGCATCGCCTACAAAGAGGACCCGCTCAGGTTGGGACGACACCTGTGAGCCACAAGCCCAGCAGAACTTTGAATTAGCATCCAGACGTTTTCCGCATTTTGTGCACAAAGGAATTATTGTGTCCTTTCTGAGTTTGCCCCTCTCGTGGGTTTGAGTGATCTTCCTGACAGTTAGAAACAAGGCACCAACCCAGACTCCAGGATAGGTAGCTCCTTCCTGCTGAAAGAACAACGCCCCAATTCCAAAGCCACTCAAGTGGGCGAGTTGGTACGCGGCCACTACAGAGAACAGCATCAGAAAGGAAACTGTAGCCACCAATCGTGTATGTTTGATTCCCAGCCTCTGCTCAAGCGCCCTAGGTAGGGCCAGCAACAGAGCAAAATAGGCGATGCTAAACAAGACTAGAGTCGACACAAGGACCTCTAGTGAGGGGGCAGGAAATGGATTTGCTTGAGTGATATCCGGTGTTGGTGTCGTATTCCTGAAAGTGTACCCAAGGAAGAGGCCCGCGATTCCCAACATCAAGACCACGTAGACTAGACTAGAGGATTGTTCCGACTCACGCCGCCTAACCAAGAGATAACCGAGGTACGATATTCCAACTAGGATTGCCAATTCTGCTCCGAGCGTGCCGAATCCGGTTGCTGGGCCGAAGATTGGATTGTAAGGGAGGAAAATTGTCAACGCAAGCATTGAGCCGAAAATAAGCGCAAGGTAGAGAGCTTGCCTTGTCTTGCCAGACGGAACTCGGGAGGAGATGCTCTCGGATACGATATCGACTATTCCGATCGTACCAAGCCCGCTTACGAAGAATACAATCAAGAATATTGCAGCAGACAGACTGCCGAGCGAATCCCAGATTTGACAAGGCAATTGAGATAGAGTCAGACATCCCGCTGTTGATATGTAGGTGAGCGTCGCTGCGATCGAAACGAGAAGCGAACCGGTCAGCGCAACCGAGTCAATAGCCCCAGCAAAAAGACGATTGTTTCTTAGAGTTGGTGCGAGCCATTTTGAAGAAAGAAGGTAGAGAGTTTCGACCGTCAGGAACAGCACTAGTCCATAAACCAGACCCAACGAGAACAATCCCCAGAGTGGGACAATCTGATCGACTGCGGCTAGTCCCAAACCCCAGGAGACTGCTGCTAAGATTGAGACGAGGATTACCGTTATTGCGATATCTTTCTGTTCAAGCATATTTTGCAAGCGATCTAAGATAACCCTCGGAGGTTTCAACGTATGCGACGGGTCGGTTCTAACAAACTCGGCTTCCTTGCCAGCAGTTTTGAAAATTGAGTGCAATGCGAGCGCTAGTAAGGCCTGAGTCCTCAGCGCCAGGAAGACTGCATCGACCTCAGACAAAACAAACTAATTCGCCGTTTAACATCATATTAAGAGTATAGCGTGTTGGTCTCTTCTATACAACGGGATATCTACGACCGATAAATTATAGAAGGAGGAGCCATCATTACGCCTGACTTCTGTGCTCCATCTCGCTCTTCCGAAGCTCTACAGTCTCGTAATCTTATCGGTTCTCCTGATTTCGAGTGGCATAGCATCGTTAACCACGCAACGTGTCTTCGCTCCAACCATCAAGACTCTTCGGAGTTCAGAGGCCGGCTACAAGATAGATTACACAAACAAGACTAGTCTCAATGTCGAGGGAATCCTAGGGTTCTGGACCGTTCCGATCATACGAGTGCCTAACGCCTCGGACGTATCTTTGGTCTTCGAGAGCCTCACAGTCGGCTTTGGAGCTGACTACATATCGATTGGAACGAGCCAGTTTGCCGAGAGCAACGGCACAGTAAAGTATCGTGCTTTCTATGCGAACCTACCCGAGAACACTTCGCAAAGCCCAGTAAGAATCACAGATCTGAACGGGATGGTTGGGCCTGGCACAAGGATTGGTGCACAGATCCTGAAAATTGCTTCCGACACGTGGGAGATCGATATGATCACGCCACAGACAAGCTTCTCGCTCAACTTGGTTCACGCTTCAAGCCTTCACGTCGCGCAATGGCTCGTGCAATCGCTAACAGACGGAAGCGTACCCCTCGCCAACTTCAACTTCGTAAGTTTCGACCACGCAAACGCCACCATCAACGGCGTAAGCACTCGTCTCAATCTACTTGACAACGAAAGGCTGCGCCTGTTCGACCAAAGCAACAACTGTAACCTCGCTGATACGGAGAGCATAACGGCCTCCGGAGACAGTTTCACAGTTGACTTTGTCAGGGCCGCTCCTCCATGCCCTGTCCCTCAGGCACTGCCCCAAGTGCAGACACAGAACCAAACCAAACCCCCACAAATTATCAACGACAGTCTCACAATTTTGCTCGCAGCCGGAGGCTTTCTGGTTGCTGGAGTGGTGATTACAATACTTTCTGCGGCCCTTATTTCCGCGAGACGAAAAAACATCCCGTCGGAGTCGACCACTCCCGCTTTGACGTCAATGAACGCACTTTGCAAGAAATGCAGTAGCACACTCAAGCCTAATGCTCGATTCTGCGATAATTGCGGACAAGCTGTTCTCTGAGTTACTTCAGACGAGGGCCGTTTCTTAATCACGCATAATCATAAATAAGCTAAGCTGATTTGCAACTGATCCAGAATTGCAATCTTCCGACAAACGAATATGCCTGAAATGTGGACGAGAAAACGAGGCGTCAGCCACATTCTGCCAAAGCTGTGGGGCTCCACTCGTACCACAACCGGCGGGCATGCAGCGTCAAGCTACTGGCCCGATGGGTTCCGGCACTACGATGGAGAGGCCGTTGGGCGTTACGATTATCGGAATCCTCCAGATTCTAGGCGCGATAGTATACATTCTGGTCGGCACTGTCTTTGTCGCTTATGCCCCTATAATTGGAATAATCCTGTTACCCATAGGCGTGATCGCACTTATCATAGGCGTGGCAGTCTTCACGGGAAAGAACTGGGCCAGGATCTTGATGATCATACTCGGAGTACTGGATATCATCTCAATAGTAGGCATCCTCATCGGGATAATCATAGTGGTCTACTTCAGAAGACAAAATGTAGTCGCCTGGTACAATCAGAAAAAGTGAAGCGACTAATAAACCCAAGAACATACTAAGACAAAACTCTAACCCCAGAAACTAGATCTGCATAGGTCAGCGACGGGGCCCACCGTAGAGTTGAGCGAATGAAACTTACGGATTTCCTATTGGAGCTTCTTCAATGCTTCTAACGATGCTGCCGTGAGAAACTCATCGAGCGATCGAGCAACGTACTCTGCCTTCTTTCCCGCGAGCGTGCCAGTGTGTGTGTTGAAGGTTATCTTGAAACCATTCTCAGTCTCTCGCACGTTAATGTCCAAGGCTAACTTCCTAACCTGTTTTGTTTCCAAGTCTTCACCCCCGTTTATTTCGAGCTTAGAGAATGGAACAACATTCGCCGATTTAAGACATTGTCAAAAGCACGAGTCCGAATCTTCCATCCAGTACGCGCTGTTCGAGGATCAGAATGGCGAGACGCTCGTGAAGTTGAAGTCTCTAGCCAAGACTCCGGGCTGAACCATCGTTGTCTCGCCAAACCTTCCCAGGTTCCTGACCGGCTCTGACGTGGCTTCGACCTTACTGAACAGGTCCAAGAGGCTCTGATTATACCGTACATTCTTCACAGGCTTCACAATCTCACCCTTCTCGACCAGGAACGTCCCGTCCCGTGTCATACCCGTGACAGTCTTCGTCCTTGGTTCAACTTCCCGGATGTACCATAGTCGAGTGATCAATAGTCCACGGTCCAACTCCTTGACCAACTCCTCAGCCGATTTCTTCACCGAACCCTTCGCACGAATCACCAGATTATTCGGGATCTCACCCAACGGATTTGGCAAAGGCAACTCATGCCCAGTCGGCTTAGCATCAGGATACCGGTGAGCCGAAATCCTCGAAGACGCTAAACTCTTCAACACACCATTTTCAACCAATGGCAACTTCGACTTTGGATACCCCTCGCCATCGAATGCTGCGCCTGTTTGCAGTGGATGGTAGGCGTCGTCGTCGATGCTGATATTGTCGCCCATGATCTTCTCCCCGAGTCTTCCGGACAGGTAGCTGCGTCCCTCCTTGTACTGTCTGGTGCCAAAGTCGGGAGTATATCCGGCCGCAGCAGAGACGATGAGGAAGAATAGCATCTCGCTCCAGGCTTGCGGATCAATTACAACGTCATACTTGCCTGGTTTAATGTCGCCCTGGTTTTTGTTGAGCTTCGCCCGTTCAAGAGCAGTATCCGCCACCTCATTAGCGTCCAATTCACGCAGGTCGACAAAGGTCGACAATGCATAACCGGTCTGGTTGCCGTTGTCCGCATCCATCGTCAACGAATAGTAACCCTGTGTTCCCTTGTAACTGGTTTCTAATCCGGCGCTGTTCAGCATCCAGTAATGGTCCACATTGGTCTCAAGAATCCCAGACGCTAGCAATCCGTTCTTCTTCGCCATGTCGATCGCATGACCAATCCAACCGGCCTTCTGTTCCGCAGGCGCCTCAGCAGTACGCGAATAGTACCGTTCGACCGTCTGATACTTTTGTGGTCCCAGCATCGGCAGAAGATCCGGATCTTCCGGCCCAGCCCTTGCCTGGGACAAGGCCTTCTGAACGGTCTTCTCCACCTCATTCTTTGCCAATAGACCTGTCGTTGCCCTAGCCTGTCTCTTGTTCGTGACCACCCTTACCGAGAGGGCCCGTCGTCTACTATATTGGGACTGGGACAGTTCATTGTTGCCGAATCGTAAGCCTTCGTTGATGTTTGTGCCGAGTCCGATCTCTATCTCGGCCCCTTTGGCGAAACTCTTGACCCAATCGAATATTTGATGGGCTTCCTCTCGGAGTTTGCTTCCTTCCATTACTGGGTTTTTCATTGTCATTTCTTATTGCGCTCCAAAGACCGTCACATTCCTAAACCGTGTAGGCGCCGCCCCGTGCCCTGTAATCATGACCTGTTGAGGTTGGCCCTTTCCACAGTTTGGCGTTCCCCAGAGGACCCAGCTCTTCTTGTTGCCGACTGCATCGCAAGAGCCCCAGAACTCTGGAGTTATGCCTGAATATGCAGGGGACCTGACCATTTCCTCGACGCTACCATTCCGGATGATGTAGCCCTTCTCAGTGTTGAACTGGAAATTGTACCGTTTCTGGTCGATGCTCCAACCATAATTCGTCACCATCAAGATCCCGTCCTTTGTATCTTCGATCATCTCGTCATAGTCCCAATCCCCGGCCTCAAGACTAACATTGGTCATGCGGATAATCGGTAGTCGGTAACCTTCTGCACGCATGCATCCGTTGCTCCTAGCCTCTCCGACCATCGCGGCCGTCTGACGAGACATCAAGAACCCAACGAACTTGCCATTCTTCACCGCATACTTTCGCTGCGCTTTCACACCCTCATCGTCATACGCGAACGTACCCAATCCAGGACCATGGTTAATCGTCGCATCCATGACCATGTTCACATGCTCTGATCCATACTGCAGCTTCCCCAATTTATCAGGGGTCAGAAAAGATCGTCCCGCAAAGTTCGCCTCATATCCCAACGCCCTGTCGAGTTCGATCGGATGACCGCACGACTCGTGAACATGTAATCCCACCTGATCAGCCGAGAGGATGATGTCCTTCTTGCCTTCGGGACACTTGACTGCGCCATTAAGCGCGATCACGTCCTTCTTCAACTCCTCCGCCTTCTCCGGAAATTCTAGTTCGTCGATCAACTCGTAGCCTTTCAGCATCCACTGTTGATCCGATCTTCTTTGCATACCGGTCGGACCCTTCGCTGCAACAACCAATCCTCCACCAGAATAGATCATTCTCTGGAAGATCTTGGAGCCCTCTGAACTGGCGAAATATTTCTCGATGGAGGTGAAGACGAAGCCTCCTCTTCGGAGGACAACTCCCTCCGCTTTCATGCGCTCACAACAATCATTCAGTAACTCGTATTTTTTCTCCATCGGCACGTTGAAGGGGTCCTTAACCACTGGCGACATCCATGTATCAACATAGCTCGGTTCTTTCGCGAACTGGATCTTAATCCCGACCTTCGCAGCGCCCTTCGCTAAAGCAAGAGCCTTCAGCGTCGCCTCCCTGATCCCGTCCCGATTCATTTCATCGGTGTCCGCAAAACCCCAGCCA
>VBBN01000071.1:4750-5257 GCA_005888735.1 Candidatus Bathyarchaeota archaeon | reverse complement strand
TGTAACACCAAAGTCGTTCAATCCGTCTCCAAAATCCCAGAAGTAACTTGTAGGATTGGTGAGGGTTGCGGTGCCACTCGCAGCACTTGCTGAAGCATCAAACCGCCAACATGCACCAGCAACTAGAGTAGGACAAAGAGTCGGGTCAGGAGGATTGACAAGAGTCGCAGTAAAAGCAGCTACAGGCGGAGCGTTCGAAACTGTTACTGAAACAGAAGATTGGACACCGATCGGATAAGGAACAACATTAGCGTTAATATCGACAAACTTTGTGTCGACCGCCGAGAACGATATGGTTCCGGTCCCGGCCTTGATTAGTTCGAAGGCAACGGTGCCTAAGAGATCGAGGCCGTTGATGAAAGTCCCATTCCTAGGGGCAAGATACGTGAATCCGACAATTATCTTTCCGGGGGTCAGAGAGAGTGCGATGCTGCCTTGAGTACCAGCGGAATCCCAGTTGCAACCAGTGTTAGTGCTCACGCGCTGGTAAACTGGGCAAATCGTCGC
>VBBN01000071.1:0-4696 GCA_005888735.1 Candidatus Bathyarchaeota archaeon | reverse complement strand
TCCGCAAACAGGGCTGCCGACTGAGCATGGGTCCATCTGGGGTAGGAAGATTGTAGGGTCATAATTTAGTCCGAACTGCCATCCGAAAACAGACGGTCCAATGTATGGGTCTGCTGCGATGGAAACATAGGAGCCATTAGTTCCAGCGGCACCACTAGTGTCCGCGACGACTGTTTCGCCAAAGTCGTACAGACCGTTGGCTGGAGTAGTATCGATGAACTTGATTCTACCGTCAGGCTTGAAGCCTGCTGTACCCGTCGGCGGAGCAGCACCGGCAACTACAATGTCACCAGTATCGTAGACATTATTGTTATTCGCATCAAAGATTACAACTGCGCCTGCTCCCCACAAAGTCGCTGCACTGCAAGCTTGAGGCGCGCCGACAAAGAAACAGAATTTGAAGTTCGCATTGAAAACCAGTACAGTAGCAGCTGTTGGGTTTCCAGCTCCGGTGATAACCGCCCCTGCTCTGAATGTTGCAGCGGTCGAAACGGCTGCGGCGGAAAGTGTAGTCTTACCGCAACCGTTGGCTGGCGTTGTAAGAGTGCATGTGCTCTGGCCGTCCAACTGGACCGTGGATTGGGAGGCTAGGCCTCCAGCAAGCGGAGAAATCGTGGCAAGAAGTTGGGAGGGACTCGGTGCAGATCCTCCGGTAGCTGTAACACGTGAGTTTAGACCGGTTGTAGTTGGAAGAATTGAGGTTGGTCCCGCAGAAACCGCGGCGACCAGGGTTGTCAGACACAGGAGGAGGGCTAAAGCTACTAGGTTCTTACTACGATTCATACTATTGACACTGTTTCAAGGAACTTATCGGTTAAGCGGGCTCCTCGACCGTCATCGCATATAAGAGTTACCGGGACAAGTGCTTCCAGCTATATCCGTGATAATCCTCGGATACCTGAGGGAACAGTTTAGCCGACTCGGATCAACGAGAAAAACAGAGTACAGTAATCCCGCAACCCCAGAAAGAATGTTAGATCAAGAGTAAAAGGTCCTACACACTCTCCATCAACCAAAATCGACTAATCCTACGCCATCAAGACACTGATTTATCCAGAGCTAAACTCGACACAAGTTAAATTCATGTCAAAAAATGGGGTTTCTCTACCCAAAACTTATACTACCCTCAGGCCCCCCGTCCCTTTCATCCCAGAGAGGCACCAGTAGGTATTCCAACAACTCTTGCCCGTTCTCCAAGTCGAACACTTAACAACCAACTACAAAACCCTCCGCGGCTGGGTCAAAGCCTGCGAAGACGTAAACTTCCAGGTTGAAAAAGGCGAAGCCATGGGACTCGTAGGAGAGTCCGGCTGCGGAAAAACCACCGTCGCACTATCACTCCTAAAACTACTACCCTCCGCCGGCCGAATACGGAAAGGAAGGATTCTCTTCAACGGAAACGACTTGGTGAAAATGAGTGACTCCCAGATCCGAAAGATCCGCTGGAAAGGAATAGCGATAGTCTTTCAGGGCGCGATGAACGCTTTGAACCCGGTATTCAAGATCAGCGATCAGATTACGGAAGCGATCAAGATCCATGAGCCCAGCGTAGGCCGAACAGCGGCGAGAGAACGAGTCGAGACATTACTGGAAATGGTCGGGATCGACAGCGGCCGCGCAGACAATTATCCCCACGAGTTCAGCGGTGGAATGCGACAACGCGCATTGATCGCCATGGCCCTAGCCGCCAATCCTGAAGTCCTAGTCGCGGACGAGCCTGGCACAGCATTGGACGTTGTAGTCCAAGCCCAGATTCTCAGATTACTCCGTGAATTGAAAGACAAACTGAATCTTTCAATGGTCTTCATCAGCCACGACCTCTCGATCGTAGCCGAGACCTGCGACAAACTCGCGATAATGTACGCGGGCCAAGTGATCGAGTATGGCGATACAAAATCAATCTTCGCCAAGCCACTGCATCCTTACACTCAAGGATTGCTCGGCGCTTTTCCAAGCATCAAGGGCGAACGGAAGAAGCTGGTCTCGATACCGGGACAGCCACCGGACCTATTGGACCCGCCATCCGGTTGCAGGTTCAACCCTCGATGTCCATACGTGATGGATATCTGTAAAAGTGTAGATCCCAAACTCTTGCCAGTCGATGAAACAAACCATCTAGCGCATTGTCACTTATACCCACAAGAATAGTAGACACGCGATAGAGAAGGATCATGAAGTTCAAGCTACCAACGATACCGGTCAGAACGGCGAATCGATGGCCCTGAGCCCTACGAAGAAGGATCTGAGCCATATCCCGTCCGAATACCAAGACGCATTGGTAGGCGTTATCGGACTTAAGAAATATTTTGCAGTCCGACAGGGATTCCTGTCAAGCATCGTGAGTGGACAAACCCAGTATGTCAAGGCTGTAGATGACATCAGCTTCTTTGTCCGAAAAGGCGAAGTCTTCGGATTGGCAGGCGAGAGTGGCAGCGGCAAATCCACCACCGGACGGCTACTGTTACGATTAACGGACATAACAGATGGACGGGTCTTCTTCAAAGGAAGGGACATCTCCAAGCTCTCACCTCGACAGTTGAAACCGTTGAGGAAGGAGATGCAGATCATCTTCCAAGATCCCTACGAATCCTTGGACCCGAGAATGACGATCAAGGAGATCGTTGCCGAGCCATTACGCATTCAGGGAATAGCAAAGTCCGAAGCCGAGATTCTGGAACGAGTCAAACAGATTCTCTCGGAGGTCGAAGTGGTCCCACCGGAAGAATTCCTCCAACGATTCCCCCATGAACTGAGTGGTGGACAACGCCAACGCGTCGCAGTGGCCAGAGCATTCGTGGTTAATCCCGAGTTCGTCGTTGCTGACGAGCCTGTCTCAATGCTCGACGTGTCCATCCGGGCCGAAGTCCTCAATTCAATGCTTGAATTAGTCCAGAAACGCCAAGTCTCATTCATCTACATCACCCACGATCTAGCACTGGCAAAACATGTCTGCGATCGATTAGCAATCATGTATCTTGGCAAGATAGTCGAGATGGGTCCAACCGACCAAGTGATCATGAATCCACTACATCCCTATACGCAAGCTTTGATCGCGGCAGTACCTGTCCCGGACCCAGACTATCGACGAGGCAACCTACCCATATCAGGCGAGATACCGAGTCCCCTCAACCCGCCGCAGGCATGCAGGTTCCATACAAGATGTCCCTATGCATTCAGCGAATGCACTACTCTGGAGCCTCCATTGATCGAAGCGGAACCGGGACACTTTGTCGCGTGCCACATGGTCCACAAGTAGTAAACTCGCAACTCCCAACATCACACGACCCGTCTCCCGTGAACTATAACCGTGGACAGATCTGTTGAAACTCTACATCCTAACCCTGGACACTTAAGATAGACTACGAAGCCGCCTGGAAAAAGGGATAAACTTAAGACAGTTACATCTCTTCCATTGTCAGCATAATCTTCAGCCTTGAACCCGCGAAGATTATCCTATGCTACGTCTATCCTCATATTTCTAACACTTGCCAATAGCATGTACCTGAATGTCAAACCCGTCTCTGGGACCACGCCTACTGATCTACCTACTCTCAATACCTGGGCCCCCTACGGTCCGATGGTCAAGAATCTCCAGCTACATTACTATGCAAGCGATACTGCGGAATTCAATGGTTTTCTAGCCGGAAATCTTGATCTCACGGATTGGCCCTTGCCCGCCGCAGACTATGCATCGGTTGAAAGCAACCCAGATTTTCAATTGAGCCCGTTACAGGGAGGATTCACCATTTTCGGGATTTATTTCAACGGAGCCAGTAGCCGCTTCACAGCCAGCAAAGAATCCCCCACATCTCCAGCCAATGGTCCCGACTGGGGATGCGACTGGAACATGGGCACACAATTTACTCTCACAGAACAGACCTATGTTTCCAAATGTGGGATCAACATGCGCCAAGCCTTCGCCCACTTAATCGACCGGCCCAGGTTCGCACAAAACAATAGGGGACGACTCGGAGAAGCCCTGTTACCTATCGCTGATCCTTCACCACTCGCTCTGGACCCGTCAGGTAGCAACGTGACGGTGCAATGCTCATGGGATCCTTTGTACCCTAGTGCGTTGTATCCGACCTGTCTAGGAGCCTACAATTTTGGCGACGATCCCAGCGGCTTCGCAACTCAAGGCAGCATAGACTTCTGTGCAGCCGCTGACCATATGATCACGGCTGGAATAGCAACCGGAAAACAAGCCGGAACCTGCATCTTGACCGGCGTCATCTCCGGCGTATTCGCTCATCCGTTACGGTTTGTCATCCGGAACCAACAACCCCGTCTCAACCTAGCAAACGAATTCATCAACGCTCTCAATCAATTATTCGGCGGACAGGCCGCGAATCCATCCTGTTTTCAGATATTTTGCCTTTACCCCGTTGTCTTTAGCGATCCACCAGTCTCACCGATCGACGATTGGGACGCGTTCACCTACGGCTACAGCCTAGCCGGTGCCTATCCTGTTGACCTTTACACGTTATACTACAGCCAGTTTGCAACCGACTACTGCGGCGGCATCCAGAATGGTTTCCCAAGCAATCCATCTTTCGTTTGCAATCCAACACTCGACCAACACCTCAAAACAGTCTCTTCAACGATAGACGTCTCGACACTTCGCAAGGAGGCCCTAGCAGCTTTCAACGTGTTCGGGGCGAATGCTATCGATATTCCGGTCTATACCGAGGGAGTC
>VBBN01000069.1:3005-5633 GCA_005888735.1 Candidatus Bathyarchaeota archaeon | reverse complement strand
GCGTAAACGAATCCGGCTGGGACCACCCAGAGCGCGAACGCAAAGGAGACAAACCTCCAGCCGAGGTTCAGGCTCGAAACATGCCTCTGTCTCAGAAATGAAGCATTTCCTAGACCGTCTCCGAGAGGAAGATGTCTAGAACAACAGACGAAACTGGATCTTCGTTGACCCGATAAGCTGGAACGGGTTAGCTTAATACTCCACTTCCGAGTCTATAGAATGCTGAGTAGTGTTGGAAGGTCAGAAGTTCAAGGCACGCTTCTCAACGAGACTACCTAACGGAGACTTTCTCGGCATCACAGTATGGCCAGGTAAGAGTGATCCTAACGCTGAGGTTCTGACTGTTCAAGTCCGTCGTCAGACGGGTCAGGATTGGGAAACCGTTGGAAAACTGGCAGTCTACCGAACATCTGATGGAAGATTCTCTCTGCTTCCTGAGAGGACCCAAGCAACTGGACCGCCTAAGGCAGAACCTATCGCACAATAACTCCAAGCTCACATTGGAAAAAAAAGGAGGGACAATCGGAGCACTTGTTACCCCGGTTGCAACTATGGCTGGACTGGACAGCGGAAATCAGCGGCGGAATTTCTCGTAACGGTCACCGTCTTCGCTGCCTGAGCGGAGAGCACCGCTTGTTCTGATGTCAATAGTGTTGGGGTGACTCCCGAGTTGAACGTGACGGTGAAGACCTTCCAGGCGCCTCCATGGTAGTCTGTGCTCCCTGGAGCTACTGCAGCGATTCCGAGTTGGCCTGCAACGCCGTTTGTTACCTTGTAGAAGTTGTCACGGCCTTCATTGGGAAATGCGGCTGGCGGAACCACCGTCCGAACTATAGTCCCGTTGAAGTATAGGTTTCCGAAGCCTGGACTTGCTGCGAAGACAGAACTCACCGGGAGAGCAAGGGAGATTGCAATGAGTGCGAAGACTGTAGTGGTTAGAGTTTTCATTTGATACAATTTCACCTCCCAGATCTTGGGGCCAACTAGCTCTGGGACTACTTTACGTGTTTAGCGAGATTACGCGCAAATTAGGTGCAATTTGCAGAAACGACCCATCCAATGATCCTTGACAAAGACACGTCTCCCCTAAGAGGGCTACAGGATCTTTTTCCGAACAGGCTGAATGAAAGAAAGAAGGGGAGGGTCCAGCGATCGGCGGATAGGTCGGTAGCGGATGTCCTCAGGTTCTGATGAAGACTGTGAAGCCGCTAACTTTTTTGTTGAAGTTGATCGCGTTTTGAACGGCCAGCGTAATTCCTTCGGATTGGCCGTGCGGTGCGCTTCCGAGTTCACAGTCTACATTGAGGATGGCGTTGTGCACTGGGGTTCCATTTACTTGCAGCTGAACTAGTAGTACCAACTGGCCTCCTTCGAGGCTCGAGGGGAGACCTTGGGGTACTGCGTTCCCGAATGAGTGGAAAGCCAGGAAGCTAAGCACAATCCACGTTCCAGCGGCCTTGGTCTCTCCGGAGAGAGCTTTGTGAACGAAGGTCCCGCCACCCGTTGCAGATGAGGAATGGAGGCTGAACGATCCCGCTCCGGCAATTTGTACGGTGTCGCCGTTTGATGCCATTGATACGTCGGGGCAGGCGTTGGACGCGAGTTCACAGAGACTACCTGAGCCGACCAGGAATTGATAGTTTCTCTGGCCGCTGTCAGCAGCTGCAGGGGACATGGAAAGCAGTGATAGAAGAGCAGTTGCAGCAATAGCGATTCCGAGAATCGAGATTTTCAAGAGTTTTCGCCCTTCTCTGAGAAGCAGTCGATTTAAGCACTTGCCCAGGAGAGGCTATCCCAGTCATTCCAGCTCTACCTTGGTAATCAATCCGGCAAGTTATCGGGTGGTTGTACGCAATAAGACCGCTATGCCAAGAACTTCCGCCAAGTTGATAGTTAGAAGGAAGGGGAGGAATCCTTCGGCGATGAGAGAAGCCATGGTGAGGAAGGAATAGACAGCGAGCACATTCTGGGCGAAGAGGATTGAAGCGAAGACAGTCAACCCTATGCTGAACTGCGCATGAGTATCTCGATATACCCGTAGATAGACCCCAATTAGAACCAGTAAGAGAACAGCGCTAACAGCGGAGCTGTACATACTGAGATCCATTAGTAAGGCCATTACTTCTTCACCCCCTGCTCAACCCTGACTTGTATTTGTCGCCATATCTCGTCAAAGATGAAGAGGTGAGCTTCCATTTCCGGCGATAGAAAGTAGAGCTTACCGTATCGTTCTCCGGCGGAAGATACGAGATGGTTCTTCTCAAGCGCTCTGATATGATGCTCCGCAACTCGATAGTGGACCTGGAGCGCCTCGGAGATCTTGTTGATATTGTAGGGCTCCCGACGCAACAGGTTGATGATCCGCCCACGGTTGGGTCCACCGCGGGACCCAGCCAGAACATACCATAGCAGGCGCTTCCAAGAAGTCTCAGAGCCGGGATACGAAACAGCCACGCCTGCGACACCCTAAGCGTTCGAAACCACCCTACGCATACCAAGAATAAGGCTTGGTCGCTTTAGAGGAATGTTCAGGATTAGGTCAGGATTACATGCAAGTGTTATCCTCACGAGATTCACAATCGTTTCGGGTTGTACTCTCTGGAGCCGCAGTCAATTCAGAATTAGATG
>VBBN01000069.1:0-2741 GCA_005888735.1 Candidatus Bathyarchaeota archaeon | reverse complement strand
CATTCACGGCGTTTGCAATAGCAGGCGAGACCCTGAACCATTCCGGATACAATGCTTGATGCTCCACGGTTTCATCCTCGATCTCAAGACTCGACACTCCAGTATGCAAAACGACCCCGGCAATCCCGATACCACGCCCGAGCAACGCATCCCGCAATCTAGCAGTGATCGGCCTAGCGGCACTCGGCATCTCCGCACTCCCAGGAAATCTGGAGAACAAGGTCTGATACGTTTCGATAGGATAGGCTGGAGCGTAGCCGTAATGGATAGGCTCACCTATCCTCATCATCAATATGCTAGCTGGCTGAGCGAACCTGACGAGCCACAATCTTGGAATCCCTGGATAACGCATCAAAAGCTTGGCACTTGAACCGTCAACCATCAAATTCTCACCTTCCTCCAAAGCAATTGGACCTGGCTGTCCAGGGCTCCATCGGGGCTCTGTAACCCACAAGTATTCCGAAAATCTCGTCGAAAGATTCAATCGAATATTCCCAAATCTTCTCGACACTGCAGGCAGGCTCGCTGGAAGTGTCATGCTCTCGTTCACAACAAGCAAGTCCCCGGTACTCAACAAGTCCGGAAGCTTCCTGAACCTGTGATGGCTATTCACTCCGTCAGGGGTTGAGACCATGAGGCGGACATCGTCGCGTGCAAGCCCGCGTAATTCTGGAGGGGAACTTGCAAAGAGATCGGTGGGACGCTCGAACAATAGTTCGTCACGTCTCATGCCGTGACCGGGACCTCCCATAATGTGCCCTGTGCACGATACCGCACTCCCGTGACGGATCGTGGGTCCTGATTGATCAGCCACGCCCAGAACGGTAAGGTAACCTCGGGCAGGGGACGGTCCGAGATATCCTCACCGGGGAAAGCATCCTGGTGCAACTGGGTTCGCATATCTCCCGGGTCCACGGAGACGACAAATACTCCAAGTGGCTTCAGCTCGGCAGCCAATGTTTTTGATAATAGATCCAGTGCTGCCTTGCTGGACCCATAGACTCCCCACCGCTGATAGCCCACCTGACTCGCGTCGCTCGTGATGTTCACAACTAATCCATGTGTCTGGCTTAATTGGGGAAGTGCTTGCTGAATCAGGGCTAATGGACTAACAAGATTTGTTTCTAGTGTTTGTCGGAATAATTCTAGTGACGCGTTGACCAGTTCGGGACGAGGGGTCTCGCCCAAGTCAGAAGCATTGTTGACTAGCAAAGAGACCCCTCCGATATTCAGTGTCTCTTCCAGTAGGCGTGTTCTATGAGTGGGATCATTGACGTCACCGGCGATCGCGACAACTTTCACATTGGCCTGTTCGGCGGACGCGGCTACCTCGTCAAGTTCTGATCTTGTTCGGGATGTGATTACTAGATCGTATCCTTGTCCCGCAAGGAAGATGGTTAGGACTCTTCCTAAGCCGCGTCCTGCGCCCGTGACGAGTGCGATATTGCTTGTCAGCCTGATTGTGGCCTCTTTTTCGGTGTGATCAAGAATCGGCAGACGTTGGCGCCGGCAACTACTCGATGAGTTGTTTCGACGTTCGCATCCAGGACTTTTTTGAACATTTCATTCTCGACCTGGCATGCTTCCCAGTAGTCCTCAGCGATGGCTATGATTGGACAATTGTGTTCGAGTATCTCGTACTTGCTGGGTCCGGCCTTCTTCTCCTCGGCCATGTACCCTTCCTGATCCCGGAGTACTGTCAACTGTTCGACTCGCCCTGCGAGACTGTCCGCGTCCACCTTCTCCTTGTAACCAACAAGGGTCTCGGTCTGTCTGCGACGCAAAGCTTCTTCCACGCCTTTCCGTCCGAGCTTCTCCTCGATGTAGGCTAAGGCAGCGCAGGTGACGCCGGCGTATGCTCGGGGAAAGAGACTTGCGGCTTTCGGGGCGAGTTGCAAGCCGAGGCGTGGTCGACCCTTCGATCCTCTCAGGGTGATTCGTTGGACGAGTCCATGGTTCTCTAGTTCCCGGACGTGTTTGTGCACGGCCATCTTGGAAATGTGGAGATGTTCGGCAAGGCTTTGGAGATCTGTCTGACCTTCACGTTTGAGCATGAGTAGGATCTCTCGTTTTGTCGAGCCGTAAACAGACTGACCGATTATTGGCTGGGTTGGAGCCTCGCTGTCTGTCATCATGAGGGTTCTAGCGAGCCTAGCTTATTTCAACTTGTGGGTTTACAAAGTTTCGAAAATACCTTGTCCCGGCTCAGGGTGCACAATAGCTGGGAACCTCATGGTAGATAACAGTCCTGCGGAGTTGTGGTGGAGATTCCTATTCCAAATAGAGCATAGCTTGGAGATTGCCATCCCTCGAATCTGTATCCGAGGATGCCATTGGCACGACCCTTGTAACAAGGAACCACGACGGGAATCACTGGTGCGAGAAAAACACTGTTAGGCTAATGATCGTGATTATAGAAAGAAGAGTGTGGCGTTTCATTGTCTTAGGACTCCGCATTCCCTAAATAGGACCACTCTTCGCTAGGGAATGCTCTTCAGACTTTCAAGAGGATGGTGGTTCTTCTCTTGAGAGAGATACATTCTCAATCCGAGTCCGGTCATGAAGACTCCAACGAGAACTAATGGCAACTGGACGACCAATTGTTTCTGAAAAGCTGAGACGAAATTTCCATAGACGAACATGCTGACCATCAATGTGAGCAGGATAAGGAATCCTACAGAGTAGAGGATTCCACCCATGATCTCTCGTCCCTTGACCATGTACATTGGAATGGATAATCT
>VBBN01000009.1:696-67808 GCA_005888735.1 Candidatus Bathyarchaeota archaeon | reverse complement strand
GAGATTCGAGACATCCCCAACTCGATCGGGTTCGATGAATTCGCAGGGCTCGTGGAAGGAGAGGAGATCCAATTCGAACAATTGCCCGCGGACCATCCGGTCTACATCATGTTCACGTCAGGCACGACCGGCAAGCCGAAATGTATAGTTCAGGGGGCGGCGGGGGTTTTGGTAAACCAACTGAAGGAGATAATCTTCCATTCCGACTTAAGGCAGAATGATTGTATCACATACATTACTTCGCCGAGCTGGATGATGTGGAACTGGCTGATGACATGCTTGGCCGTCGGAGCTACAGTCTTGCTGTACGATGGGAACCCGACATATCCTGACTGGGGCCGCATGTGGAAGTTGGTCGAACGTGAGAAAATTGCGATCCTCGGCTGCAGCGCAAGCTACATCAACTATCTGAGAAGCATCGGTGCAAGACCCGGCAGAGAGTACAACCTAGCGTCGCTAAGGGAGATATCTCAAACAGGCTCGCCTCTCTCATCCGAAGGATTCGAATGGGTATACAAGGAGGTCAAGAGTGATCTGCATCTTAACTCCATCTCTGGGGGGACGGACATCAATGGATGCTTCGCAGGAGGCGCACCAATTCTGCCAGTATACGCCGGCCAGTTGCAGGGCCTTGGTCTGGGAATGAAGGTCTGCGCGTATGACGAAAACGGCAACGCAGTTACAGACCGTCCGGGAGAGCTGGTTTGTGAGGCTCCGACCCCTTCGATGCCTCTATACTTTTGGGACGATCCTGGTGATGAGAGGTACAAGGAGGCATACTTCGAATACTACAAGCCCGTGGGGAAGAATGTGTGGAGACACGGGGACTATATCGTGGTCCACAGCGATACTGGTGGAATCACGTTCTACGGCCGCTCTGACGCTGTGATAAAAACTTCAGGGGTCAGGATTGGCACTTCGGAAATATACAATGTGGTGGAGAAACTGTCCGAGATCGCCGATAGTCTGGCCGTGGGGCAGAATTGGAAGGGAGACCAAAGAATCATCCTCTTCGTTAAGCTGACACCAAGCTGTCATCTGAATGGGAATCTGGAGCAAAGGATTCGCACGTTGCTTCGGGAAAAGACGTCTCCAAGACACGTTCCAGCCTTGATACTCGAGGTGGCTGATATTCCCTACACGTTCAACATGAAGAAAGTCGAGGTGGCAGTTGCAAACATCATAAACAATAGACCTGTAGCCAACCGAGACGCGCTAGCTAATCCAGAATCGCTCCACTACTACGAGGACCTTCTTCCGAAGCTCCGGGAATCATGATACCACCATATGCGGACTCGCCCAAGATAGGGCGTCAAAGGCAATTATTGTTTCTGGGGACCATTGCCTGCGATCGTCCGATTGATTCCACTTCATTTATGCGCGAGTCATTGTCACCTGCTCGCTACTTTATAGCCCACAATGAAAACGTGCCAGACTGACCTTCACTTGGCCGTTGTGGACGTCAAACTCCTGACCGATGGATATTTCACGCTCGACAAGAGCTTTCTGGTCTTCGGAAAATACCAGGGAACAAAGTACAAAGCGGCCCTCAAACCTTTGCTCATACGAACGGAGAAAGAGAAGATTCTTGTCGACACGGGAATCGGTGAACTTCCCCCAAGCTACCGAGAGCATCACGATGTTATTAGGGAAGAAAGGCAAAATCTCCGATATTCATTGAAACAGGAAGGACTGTCACCCGGCGACGTGACAATTGTGGTCAACACTCATCTTCACTTTGACCATTGCGGAAACAACCGCCTCTTCTCCAACGCCACATTCATCTCTCAATTGGATGAGATACGATATGCGTACTACCCTGACCGTTTCATGAGAGTAAGCTACCTCCGCGAGTTTTTCGACTGGGAAAAAGAGTTCCTACCGATCAGGGGGCAATATTCTATTGCTGATGGAGTAGAATTGATCCCGACTCCTGGGCACACAATCGGACATCAGTCGGTCCTCGTCAAATGGGGGAACCGGAACATTGTATATGCTGGCGATGCCGCTCCACTAGCAGAAAATATTCACAGGCGGAACATACCCGGAATGATCTTCAACACAGCGCAGGGGCTTGAGTCCATAGACAGACTCAGAGGAATAGTGGACCCCATTTACATCTACTCCCACGACAACGAGCAGTCAGACCTTGATATTCTAAGAACCTAGCTGAGCCTCTTACGGATTCCACTCCAGTACGCCCGCCAATATGGGTCTCCTTCAGACCTGACAAGCGTTCGAGTTCTTCCATCTCTGACGATCACGTTGTGACCGGCACGCCTTGTCAACTTGCCGATTATAGCCGAGTCGATTCTACGGCTCCGGAGCCGCTGCATTATTTTCGCAGCATAACCAGGTCTTGAAGAGATGAGAAGACTCCCCTGCCCGAGGGACCTCAGGGGGTCGATCTTGAAGAGAGCACAGACCTGCCTAACATCGTCGTAGATCGGAATCTGGTCAGCGTCTATCGTGATGCTCAGCCGCGATGCCTTGGCGACCTCCGATGCTGCTGAAAGGGTTCCACCTTCAGTTACATCGTGCATAGCAGTAACACCGTTGCTCCTCACGCCTAACGAACTCGCAACAATCGCATCGGCGACCGTGGAAATCTGGGAAAGGCGGGAGGCACACCGTTCTTGGACGTTCTTGCCTAATCGGTCTGTTGTCATCTTAGGAAAGCATCTTGCCAGCACCACTGCAGCTTCGAGTGCTGCCGATTTAGTTGCGATAATGTCGTCTCCGTCTCTGGCCATACTCGACGTAACATAGCGGTCAGACTTTCCAAACGCCAACATTGTGGCCCCACCCACAATGGAAAAATTGCACCCTTGGAACCTACCGGTGTGTCCGCCGAGTATAGCCACTCCGAGATCACGACAAGCCTTGTGGATTGAGACCCAGTATTTCCTGAGAAGACTGTCAGGCATCGAAGGGGGGAGGTTCAGATCGAACAAGGCATATCTTGGGAGCATCGAACTAGTAGCGACATCGGACGCGACACCATGGACGCTCAGAGTGGCCGAGTCTTCAGCTCCTAACTGTGGTATGAACGAGATTGGGTCGGTAGATGACACCATGACACGGTCCTGGGTGAGCCTGAGGACGGAAACATCACTACCTTGTTTAGGACCGACAAGAACGTCGTAATCCTCACGGCCTGAAAGTCGGCGGAGGGTTTCCTGCATCAGTTTCCAGTTCGGCTTCCCCAAGAGCATTGTGGAAAACAATGGTAGTAGTGGCTGGGCAAATGCTTTGTCTACAGGTACAACTTCAACACGTTCCGTCGCATCAGCAGTTGAATCACGACAACACTGATGACGAGTTCGGGTAGCAAGTAGCTTCCATTGTAAACCGCGGAATAAGTGTAGGCGTCTTGTCCGGCCGGCGCGAAGGAGGCAAAGAAGATCACGCCGGAGACGAAGTGCGATATGAACCTACAAGTAATCGCGATCACGACGCCTATCAGCGGCTTAGTTCGGAAGAAGCCGGCCGCGCCAATAGTTCCGAATGCAAGGGGGTAATCCAAGAGAAGCTGCGCTGGATGAACGACCAGACCTTCCTCGACGAGGACGACCAATCCTAAAACGACCCCCGCAGGAATCCCCGCCTTCCATCCTCTTCTCAGTGAGAGTAGGAGAACCGGGACCATTGACGCAAGAGTGATAGAGCCCCCTTGGGGCAAGAAGATGACCTTGACAAGGTTCAACGCGCCCGCCAAGGCCACCGCCCCCGCGGTCTCGGCGAGAATCTTAACGTTCAGGGTTGCCTGAACGGATGAAATGGTTCTCTCTGGCTTGAGCCTGGTGGAACTTTGCTCCTCCGACATATGATTCTCGCCTCTCTTGGTTCTTGTGGACGGGAAGACTTCCGAGAAGGTAGCCTCGACCTGTTCCCTCCGCCGGCATTATCCGGTTCAGGTTCAAAGGGTCGATGGCCATGAAGCCATCCTCTCAGCCGGGTCTATTCCCAGCTCCCCGTTACCAGCAAACAGTAATCTTTGCTATTTAAGCAATCGGCATTCCATTCGAAGCTCAAGCCGTTTCTTTGAAGAAATAACGTGGCCATTGAGGCCACGCTGATTCTTGAGGATTCGTGCTAAAGTCTGCTTCCAGTTCCATTCCTATCTTCAACAACTCTAGCCGCGCGACCCTGATTATGCTTGGCAGTTTCACGCCCTCAGCCATTTCTACAATCCCCACAGCGTAAGGCGTCATGTGTTTGAACTGTGGTGGCGCCATATGAACCACGGTATAGGTCGTAAGTTTGCCCTTGCTTCCAAGCTGCGTCCACTCGACCCTAGAAGAACGGCAGTTATTGCAGATACTTCGCGGCGGCACCATAATGTGTTTGCAACGGACACATCTTACCCCCATCAGCTTTTTCTCTGAGCAGTATTTGTAGAACTCTTCAATCGTCGGGTCTCGTGGAGCACTCATCTTCGCTAACCACTCCTCAATATGTGAACTACCGCGGTGGCTCCGGAGCCCCCAAGGTTATGGGCCAAGCCGATCTCGGCGTCTTTCACCTGACGCCGGTCAGCCTGGCCTGTAAGTTGCAGGTATAGCTCTGCTATCTGAGCTGTACCCGTGGCGCCGACAGGATGCCCCTTCGACTTGAGTCCGCCACTCGTGTTGATGGGGAGAGACCCATCCAGAGCGGGAGCACCGCTTTCAATGAATTTTCCTCCTAATCCTGGTCTACAGAAGCCCAAGTCCTCGTAAGCAATTATCTCCGCTATCGTGAAGCAATCATGAACCTCTGCCACGTTGACGTCTTTCGGCCTCAAATCAGCCATTTTGTATGCTTCTTGCGACGCCAGCTTCGCTGCTTTGACGGTCGTTAGGCTTTCGCGCTCGTGCATGAGGAAGGTGTCCTGTGCCTGTCCTGTCCCTATTATGTGAACGTAATTCTTGCTGAGCTTCTTAGCCAGCTTCGGTTTGGCCAGAATCGCGACGCTAGCTCCATCTGTGATCAGAGAGCAATCGTATATTTTCAGGGGCCAAGAAACCACTCGGGACTTTATGGCTTCGTCAAGCGTTATTTCTTTCTGCATGTGAGCCTTCGGATTCAGGGCACCATGTTTGTGGTTCTTCACGGCGACCATTGCCATCTGCTCCTCAGTCGTTCCATATTCATGCATGTGTGACGTAGCCATTAGCGCGAACACTCCTGGAAAAGTCATGCCGTTCCATTGCTCGAATGGAAAATCTGATGCTGTCGCCAATATTCCCGTAACTTCTGGAGTGGGGAGGTTTGTCATCTTCTCCATACCTCCAACAAGCACGATGTCATAGAGTCCTGACTTGATCGCCATGATTCCGCATCGAAGAGCTGCGCCCGAAGACGCGCACGCGTCCTCTACTCTCGTCGCCGCGACAGGGAGCAACCCGGCCCAGTTAGCCGCCATCGGAGCAGTATGGGATTGTCGTTCGTACGACTCGCTCATTTGGCCGATAAAGGCCGCTCGGATCTGTTTCCCAGGGTCGAAGTCTTCGAGTCTGTGAAAGGACTCAAGCGCAGCCTCAGCAAACAGTTCTCTCGCATAGACTCCTTCTCTGCGGCCGAACTTCGAAAGCCCGACCGATACTATGCTTGCTAGTGGCTTGGCGGCCAAGTGGAACCTCTCTCGACGGACCAACAGTTTCTAAAATACACTTGTCCCAGCAGTTAAGGTGTTTTCTAGAATCTGGACGAACCTGTGCCAGGCTGGAATCTTGACAACGAATAAGAACCCAGCAGGAAAAACTGGGGACGGAGGACCGCCTTCCACCTTGTCTTCTCGACGCCTCCGAAACAGTGACCTGTCGATACTTTTGGGAGTGCTGGCAGGAGTCCTTTTCTCGGTTTTCGCCACCTCGAATCCCCTGGCCAGTTTCGCATTGACCGATCTTGTCATCTACGCCGGAATCCCGATTCTGACGGGGGGCCTAGCGAGCCTTGCTGACCCGGACAACCAAATCAGAAACGGCATAGTAGTTGGATTCGTCTCTGGTCTTGGGTACGTAACGATGGACATCCTCAGGCTGACCTCAGGCGTCCCCCAAAACGTATCACTGTTCCTCGTTCTGACAGTCCCAATATGGGGACTTCTAGGAGCAATGGGGTCAGCGGCCGTCTACAGAATCGTTTCAACCCCTGCGAGTCTGACCGTGGACGAGGTGAGAGTGTGCGCCTCGTGCAAGACTCACAACCCGCCAGACGCCAGCTTCTGCAAGAATTGTGGGACAAAGCTCGCCTAGACAGAGAGTGGACAAGGATTCTCGTTCTGGATTTCTGAGGATTTCTCAGGCTTTCATTTCTTACATCCTTATGTCAAATTACGGCTCACTGATGCGTTACCTATTTTAAGGCAAAAGAGTTCACACCTCACTACCCAGATTTACGGAAAAAGGTAGGTCAGACAATCCGGCATGTCAAGAATAGATGAGAACCTCCATCGCATACTAAAGGACCATGGTCTGACAGAGTACGAGATCAAGACCTACCTGAAGCTGATATTTGATGGCCCGGCCACTCCTTACGAAATAAGCGAGAGCGTGAGCATCCCCTACGCAAGAGTTTACGGCACCCTTGAAGGGCTAGAAAAACGTAAGTGGATCAGGGCTCGTCCCGGGAGACCCGTTGTCTATGAGGCTAATCCTCCGAGATCGGTCGCTGAGCTCGAACTTGAACAGAAGAAGTCGGAAATGGAAGCCTTCACCAATCTGATGCGCCAAGATCTCCAAGCAATCTATGAACGCCGCGAAGTCGTCAAGCACATCAGCCTCTGGGTAATTCACGGCCTAGACAAGATCTCAGAAAAACAGAGCGAGCTAATCGGACAAGCGAAATCCAAGGCTTACCTGCAACTCTCAACCCTAATCCCACAGGAAGTAGACGAGTTGAGATCTGCCATAAGAGCAGCCAAAGAGAGAGGCGTCTCCGTAAAAGTCGTCTCCTTTGTTAGTCCTAGGTTCGTCGACCAAAAAGGGCTCCGGGCCCTGTCCGAAGATGCTGAAGTGGGCATAATCGATGAGCCAAAAGAGGAGTCACACAAACCGTACAATTTCTGTGCAATCGACGGAAGAGAGTCCCTCCTGACTTATCTTTGGAACCTAGAAACTCCCTCAGAGCCGGGGTCCAGGATAGCTTTCAGAATGACAGAAGAAGAATTCACCGGAGTGATGGAGCGGTACTTCGAGTACTACTGGCTCAAATCCAGAAGAATATAGTCTGCCTATGACGTCGGTTGGGGCCGGTTGACTGGCTGGCCAGATTGCATGTTCGGACTAGGCGACCTGCTCTCCAATTGAGCCATAATCATCATTAGTTTGCGCGCCTCGTCGAGCCGTCGGATCATCCCCGACAATTCGTTACGAAAGTAGTCGCGTTGCATATTGTATTCCTGCTCGCCTATTTCTCCTTGAGTGAACTTTCCCTGCAAGGCCAGGTAGCTAGACAAAGTCGACCCTCCGAGTTGGTCTCGAAGCGCGTTCAGGCTCTTGCTGACAAGATCATTGAGCTGGCCACTACGCTCTGCGAGAGCACGACTGACCTTCGCAATTTCCTCCTTCAGCATCGCGGTGCGCTGACGGAATCCGTTCAGCTCGACGACGACTTTCTCGATTCCGAGTTCGCTCAGGACAAGTCACCCTATTGACTGCACCCACGGTGTGGAGTCGACAACTTGGACCCATTGTAACTGTTGCTTAAGGCGACAAGTAACCCGGACACGCCAAGGTCGGTCTTTAAGTCATCTTCAAAACTAGCGTGCGCTCGGGTTTCGCTGTCGGCGGTCGACTAACAAGGCTTTATTGCAAGAAGAGTCAAGGAGTCGGCTGTTAGCCCGGTGGTGTAGTGGACTAGCAAGGGTTCACCCCGGCCAATGACGGGCTTTGGGCTTCATGATGAAGGGGGAAACCCGTCGACGGGAGTTCGAATCTCCCCCGGGCTACCACCACTCAAGCGTGAAGATGTACTGTTTCCTGCCTTCCGATCGACTGGACCAACTCTCGCTTGATGGCGAGGCTGATAGCCTTCTCTCGCGCCGCTTCCATGTCGTCAGCTGATTCGGTTTTGCGAGAAGGCTCGTGCGGTGCCACGAACGGCTCATTCGGTTGGGGTAACCCCGTTCAGCGCCTGATGAGGCTTAAACCTATCGAAACGGCCAAGAAACCAGTGCATTAAGAGTTGAAGTGGAAAAAAGAGACGATTTGACAGTCTTCGCGACGACATCAATCACGGTCACGAATTAGCCAATGTTCACCAGATATCCATACAACATGACAAGGAGGTTCGACCCTTGTGCCATCATCGTAGCTCCGGGCGAAACGACAAAACCTGCTGTCAGATGCTCATCCTTGAACGCGACGCCATCCACGTCGGCTACTTGGTAAGAGATGAAAACCAAGCTATTGTGGTTGCTTAAGTGTTGTCTGAGCTGGATGAAGAAAATCGTCGAGTTCCCCGCATACCCTCTGCCCCCATCTATTCTCCAAGAGACATCGGTCACGACCAAGACCGAACCCACTGGAACCGTGAAATTCTGTGATATCGTTCCATCGGAATGCGATCTCCAACAGAACAGTTCGCGAGCTATCACAGGAGAGCCTTGACAACGAAGCGTGACGAGTGACGTAGGGTCTTGTCCTACATGGGTCTTGGGGAAGTTTGTGACGAACACGTTGAGCATCTGTGATGCCGAAGCGGATGCGAACATCCCTGTGATGAAAGTGGCGAGCACTACAATGGTCACAATGAATCCTTCTTTTCTGTTCAATCAATCACCCCCTTCTGAAACACGGCCGAAAGTGGCTCTGAAGAAGGCTAAAAGCGCTTTCTCATTCCTGCTTACACACTTGGGACCGACGAGGTCGCATCTGCCTGCGGCAAAAGATATCCCACAAGTAGGAAGACTCCTCAGGATTTCCTCACATTCGACTTGGACAAGGAGCACGCGCTGCTTGGAAACGCTACTTCTTCGTATTTCTTCCATGAGACGTAACTGGTGGAAGGTGCTCTTGAGGCGAGTTTAGAAAAAGGGGAGGGAGAGTTTCGAAATCCGTGGTATAAAATCGGTGGCCAGCCACGGGTATCCCCCGGGCTACCATACTCCCGGGTCGAACATACCAGCCTTGGCTTGTTCCTGGGTCTTGTCAGGCCTCAGCCGTGGATTATTTGTTCTCGTCATAAGTGTTCTTAGCCGATTTCGCCACAGCGTAGAACCCGATAATTCCCACCGGGACAGAGACGAGCGGTCCAAACACGAGCCAGAGAACGTATGCGGCGGTGAAGACGAAGAAGGTTCCAATTACTACTGCGACTACGAATGAAAGCGAGTCGAACCCATCCAAGACTACCAACTCAGGTGCTGAATTTGGGAGCTCCGGACTAATAGGAAGATCGATGGGTGGGAGTAATGAGAAGAGTTTCATCCCTCCGGGGGTATATTCGACTTCTATGTTGAATCTCGCCCGGGCTACCATTACTTCCCACTAGTACTACCTACCCTTCTACGTAAGAAAAGTAGTAAGCCAGGGTATCGTTTTTTGGGCAAACAGAGCCTCCGCGTGAACTAGGATTGATGAAATGGTATCATATCCTCGACAATTCGTCGGTTTGAAATCTACCGCCGACCGAGCCAGGACTGGAGAAACGAACAGAGCAGCGAACAGGATAATGGACGAAGGTGTTAACTAACTAAACGGGGAGAAGTTTGCTGAACCGGTAAGAATACCTGTTGAAATCGGGCGTTCCCTTATTCGAAGAAGAGGCTAAGACTCGATGCCCAGACTGTAGCCAGACTCTGACCTTCGTTCGCACAAAGAGCCATCAGAAAAGGTGGTATTGTTATTCTTGCGAAAAATACATTGACCTGGTCCCGGAGCTTCAGTCCAGCAAGGATGCATTCTCGAACCTTGACGCGCTGAATGGGCTTCAAGTGATCGATTCGCACGGGATGATTGTTGGAAGGGTCCGCAAAGCTGTTTCCAATGAAACCGGAGAGATAAGATCTTTAGTACTGTCAGTCGACAAGGAGCAGTTTAAAACCCTACTTGAAAACAGGGAATTGCCTAGAGAGTTCGAAGTCCGACACGATGGCATCGCGACCGTGGGCGATGTCGTCATTTTGTCCCATGTATTCTCACCTAGTGCCCTTGCACCGCCTAAAGCGCCGGATGTACACGCGTCCTCCAGTCCGAAGAATTGCTCCAAATGTGGGGCAATGCTTCTCGCTGATGCAAAACACTGCATCAAATGCGGAGCCAGCCTTGTCCCTACGAGCTTGAATTGCCAATCCTGCGGAACCTCCAACCCGCCAGAGGCAAAGTTTTGCAAGAACTGCGGCAGTAGGATACCTTAGAACGGTCCATCAGCACACGATTTGTATCACTGCTTTTCGAGATACGCAAAGGCCGCCTATCGAGTGGCGGGCCCCGCGCTCTTGAAAGGACTCAATCTGTTGGCAATCTGAAAAAACGAATACCCTAGCAACCCCGCAATAAGGAGCAAGACCGAATTGTAGCTCAATATGTACCCGCCAACCCCGAAGTTAGCCCGAACCCATCCCTGCATGTCGAGGTTCGAATTGTACTCCTGGACAAGTCCAGCGTAGGCAAACAATAGAAGTACTCCCTCGACGAGAGCCGCTCCGAAAGCCTTCGAGAAATGCAGACGATAGCCTCTGCTCGTCGCAACTTTCCCTGACGGCTTAACGTCGGTGCTCGGCACTGGCACGCCCGTTTTCCCCTCGATGAGAGTTTGCAGCTCGTAGACTGCAGCCTCGATCCGATAGTTGTCCTGTCTTGCTCGTCTCACGGCGAACGAGTATGTGCAAAGCCCGACCCCCCCGATGAAGAGAATGATGGCAAGGGGTTGGAAAAGGATCGAAAACAGCCCGCCAGTAGACGTTATCCCGAGACTTGAGCCATCAGAAAAGGATCGTAGGCTCGCTAGCCAGAAGAATGCCCCTAAAGCGACCACGAGCAATCCGACCCCAATCACGACCTTCCCCCTAGAATCGTTCGTTGGGGTGAAGATTGCCTGCACTCCACCCTGGGGGGATCTTTTGCGCCTTCTGGCCCCGTTCGCCAATTTATGTTCAGTTCCGGGCTGCCGAGGAGGACCCTAGCTTCGACAGAACAGTATCGGCAAGGGAGCTCTCTAGCAACTCCCTTGCGAGGTTCCGGTACTCTTGTGAAGCATTGTTTCTCCGACTGTAGATGATCCCTGGCATTCCCTTGTTGGGCGCTTCGGCCATCTTGATGGATCTAGGAATCACTATCTTCATGACGTGCTCGCCGAAGGTTTCTCTCAGATGTTGAGGAACCCTTTTCGAAAGCCCAGTCCTCTTGTCAAACATTGTCAGAAGGATCCTATAGTCAAAGTCGGTCTTGGCTCGCGACTTCACCATCCTAATGAACTTCAGGAGTGTTGGAAGGCCCTCCATGGCAAGATATTCACACTGTACGGGAACCATCATGAGCTCGCAGGCCACGATCGCGTTTACAGTTAGAATGCCGATGTTTGGCGGACAGTCGAGGAGTATGTTGTCGTATTTGTGCTTAGCAGCGGATAGGGCCTCTCTAAGGATGAATTCCCTGCCGGGTAACGAAGAAAGCTCTATCTCGGCACCAGCTAGGTCGAGGTTGCTGGGAACGAGAGAGAGATTTTCAACTCTTGTGTCGAGCACAACCTCCTCTATTCGGCGAGACTGAGCAACGACATCGTAGACGGTGTAGAGTAGCTTGGACTTTTCAAAGCCGAGACTTACAGTAGTGCTTCCTTGAGGATCGAGGTCCACCAATAGTACTTGCCTCCCCAACTGCGCCAGCGCGGCAGCTAGGTTGACGGCAGATGTAGTCTTCCCCGTTCCTCCTTTATTATTCGCGAAGCTAATGATCATGATTGTCCGTGCCATCAGTGCGTGGTAGTAAGAGGTTCATTTCCAAGAGCAACAATAACACGAATCGGATGCGCGCGGCATTGGCATGAAAAGGACCGAATTTGCTCGCTTGACCCAAGCGAAATGGCTAGACTATATTTGGCGGACCAAAAGTGTCCTCACCAGAGGCTATAAAGCGGTCAGATCTCAATCGTCGCGTTCGCGTAACGTCTTCATCCTTCATGGCAATAGGGTACATTGATCAAACTGGATTTCACAGTTCCATGTCAATTCAGAGGGCTCTGAATTTGATGGCTACCAGGGGATAGAGTTCTATCGCTCGTCGGGCAGGGCCTCCACTGTTCGGCCTGCAGAGTGAGGCTTGGTTCCGTGATCGCTTGCAGTAGACCTTTGCTAGATTCTTGTCACAGCCCACCTTGGCCTATCTAGCTCAGACTATTGAAGAATAATGGGAGAGGTACGATATCTTCGGAGATTTAGCGAGAGTCCGATCAGGTTCGCCACAAAAATCGCCCATAATGCGCCCTGAATCGCAGCCTGTCGTCGAGCTCTAAAGGTCGCGTTGACGGCCTGAACGAAAATGTTGACGATTCCACTATCCCAAAGTCCGAGACTGGCCTTCTCTCGTCCCTGACAGCGAAAAATCGCCTATTCTCCCTGCCAGACAGAAAACGACCCTCGGAAAAACGACCGGGTACGATTCCGGCGATTTAAGACGCGAGAAAGAGGTCTGGAGTACCAAACCACTACTGTTGGGACGACCAGCTTCCTACCCTCACCGCCTCGAAAGCGGTAACATTCCGAGAAAACCCACGGGACGCTAGGCGATACTCATTAGCCCTTACCTAACAATCGAGGGAGACCTCTCGAGAGACGCTCAAAATCCGCCGGTGAATTGTACACTTGAGCGGAAAGCCTGAGATATCCATGACCGTTCCATGCCAACGGTAGAGCTTCTACGGAGAGCTCCTTTGCCATCATCGCCTGCAGGGAGCGAGCCTCATCATCGGTCGTCGCAACTCCATTGGGGAGACGAACAAGAGTCATTGCCTCGAAGAGAGAGTCTTGTGTCCAATCTGTTGTCGGGAGCGTCCCGAGCGCAAACCCCACCATTTCTCTTCCTAATCTTGCAAGGCTCCGATTATGGGCCCTTATTCGATCCCAGCCCAAAGCCTCCATGAACTTCAAAGCAGCCGGTGTGGCGAGGAAAGGCGTGTAGTCATTTGTCCCGAGCCATCGAAAAGAGGAAGGATATTGCTCGTTAACATACCATGAGGCTACGAGTGGAGAGATATTTTTTCGATGATCTTCTCGGACCCACAGACCCGCGGACCCGCGGGGAGCACAACACCACTTGTGAAAATTGCCAGTCCAAAAGTCAGCATTTAGACGGTCAAGGTGAAGGTCGACCATTCCCGGTGCATGAGCTCCATCGACGAGAACCATTGGGCCGAGCTCATGAAGCTGGGTGACCAAGTCTGAAATGGGAAAAATCAAGCCCGTCGGAGAAGCAATATGGTCAACTATAGCCAGGCGGGTTCTCTCGGTAACTCCGGATGTCACAACCTCCAACAACTCCCTAGGACCTGAAGTCGGCAGAGGAACTGGGACAACGATGAGCCTCCCGCCTCTCGCAGCACAGATCCTCTCAGCAGCAAGCTTCACTGCCCCGTAGGTCTGGTCGGTAAGCAGCACTTCTCCCCCGCGAAGATCTGGCAAACTAGCAAGAATCGTGTTCACTCCGGTTGTGGCATTAGGAATGAACGCGAACCCCTGAACCTCAGCACCGAGAAAACTGGCCGCGACGCCTCGTGCCTCGTCCAGTTCCCTCGCTAGCGTGCGGGAGAGACTTTTCATGGGATTGGTTTCGATCTCCCGACGCAACCTTTCCTGCTCGGCCTGGACGGGGATGGGAACGGCTCCAAAAGATCCATGATTGACATGAGCGACAGAACTATCGAGAGACCACAGTGCTCGAACCTGTGACCAATCTGTCCCCCACAGCTCGTTTTTCTGAATAGTTTTGTCTTCTAGAGTACCCTTCAAACTTCTTCGTGGAACCAGCCGACACTAAACGGTTATCAAGTTGTAGCCAAACGAACACTCCCCAACTCAGACGCGAGGACCACATGCATACAGCAGCATTGGTCACAGGTGCCACCTATGTGGGTAGCTGCGGCTGCCCATTTCTTGGACAAGACAGTTTTGCTCCCTTACAGCTTCATGACTTGGACATGAGGAACCCCACCGATCGAGATAACGGCCTCCGGGTGAACCAAGCCTCGAGCTATAGCAGCCTCGACTATTTTCGGGCCTACCAAGTTGAGAATTTCTGCGCGATCCAACAGTGCCAGCGCCTCTCCTATACCAAACAGCGCGCTCCCGTAGAAGCCCGTTTGCAACGAAAGCTTCAGTCTTCCTTCACGAAAGGTCTTACCCATACACTCCTCGTCGCACGCCGCAACCATCCTCCCCTTCTCCGTCGCGTAGGATCGGAGATATACGAGGCTCAAACTGGACCCGTGCTTACGTCGTCAGAATGGATGAGCGGGCACCGCATGCCTCGCAGACAAGAAATGACAACCTTTCCTTCCGCTCGACCTTGGTGTCCGGCCTCTTACAGACCGGACATATCACAAACCTGTTCGTGTAAGCCTCTACCAGGCGATTTATCGTTTCCCGCGAAAACTTGCCCTGAAAATATCCTTTTCCACTCTCGAACGATCCTGCGGTCGCCATCTCCTTCGCCAAATACTTTAACACATGGTGAGGATCGCGATTCAAACGATCCGCTACATCGGCAAAATTGTTTACGATGGTTCGTGCGCCGATAACTGACACGATGGCCTTCGGCATTTCGAATCTCTCACCAGAACTCCCTGGCCGGGTGAGGCCTGCCATGGCTCTGTTCAGAAGAGCGTCATAGTTGTTTAACTGCAGACCCTCCATCCTGAGTACTTCTCATCGCCTATTTCAACCGTTTTCTTGGGCTACAAATCCTTATCAAAACCACAGCATGGTCAAGAACTTTAGAGTTAGGAGATAACAGAAAGCTGGGAAGATGGGTAGTTTGCGCGGGCTGGCCCTACGTTAACGATAGGCCTCATCTAGGAACGTTCACCCAGCTTCTGTCAGCTGACGTCTACGCGAGGTATCTTCGTCTCAAGGGTGAGGATGTCGTACTCGTCAGCGGCAGTGACGAACATGGCGCTCCAATAGAAGTCGAAGCTCTCAGACGGGGAATTCCTCCCAAAGAACTTACAAATCGAAACCACCGGTTAATCAAACGCCTACTAACCGCGTTCGACGTCAGGTTCGACAACTACACTAGAACAGAGAGCCCGGTCCACAGAAAGTTCGTCCGAGGATTCTATCGAGAAGTCGAAAGGAAAGGCTTCGTTTACAGTCGGACGCTTACGCTTCCTTACTGCATAAGAGACAAGCGATTCCTGCCGGACAGGTTCGTCGAAGGAGAGTGCCCGTACTGTCATGCCTCCGGTGCACGCGGGGACCAGTGTGACAATTGCGGGAGAGTCCTGGACCCGACGGATCTAATCAAGCCATATTGCGTCCTCTGTCATGATACGCCAGTCCCGAGAGAATCAAAACACTGGTTCTTTGACCTGCCTAAACTCTCAAACCATCTCAAAGAATACATTCAAAGAAATCCGAACTTCCCGGAGAATGCGAGAAACTTCAGCCTCGCATGGATCAAAGAGGGCCTCAAGCCCCGGTCGCTCACTCGGGACATCTCGTGGGGGATACCTGCACCATTCGCAGGTGCCGAAGGAAAAACAATCTATGTATGGATGGAAGCGGTTCTTGGATATGTTTCAGCCACGAAGGAATGGGCTGAGAAGAGACGTAGGCCCAACTTGTGGAGAAAGTACTGGCAGCAGGAAACCAGCAAGAACGTGCATTTCATTGGAAAGGACAACATTCCGTTCCACACCATAATCCTCCCGGGACTTCTAGAATCTACGGGTGATCACTACAGCCTGCCCTGGCAAGTCTCATCGACCGAGTACATACAGTTTGAAGGACAGAAATTCTCGAAGAGCAGACGAATCGGTATTTACCTAGACGAAGCGATTGAGCTTGAAGGAGCTGAATACTGGAGATACGCGCTTATCAGTCTCAGGCCTGAAGCTAAAGACTTGAACTTTACTTGGGAAGAGTTCGAACGCAAGATCAACACAGAACTCAACGATGTTCTCGGAAACTTTGCACACCGGACCCTCTCCTTCGTACGGACACACTTCAAAGCCCGAGTCCCCCAATACGACACCAACAGAACATCTGAAGACGGAGTCCTGGCAACACTAGAGAGAGCTCCCGAGTCGGTTGAGAAACGGCTGGAAGCTTTTCGTCTCAAAGAGGGTCTCGAGCAGGTGCTAGAGCTTGCAAGAGAGGGAAACCGCTATCTCAACCAGAAAGAGCCATGGCGAGTCTACAAGACGGACCAACGAGCAGCGGGCCAGTCACTGGGAATATCCATCCAGATCCTCGCGACTATCGCCATAGTTCTGCAACCGTTTCTTCCGGCAAGTGCCAACAAGATCTCACGAAGCATCTCTGGCGTGGCACCTGCCGTGTGGGCAAAAGCTGGCAGATGCTTTGTGAGACCTGGCACAAGAATAGGAAACATTAGCCCGCTGTTCCACAAGGTCTCCGCAAAAGAACTCAGAACCCGAATCGAAGAGATCAGGAACAACAGACCCCTTGAAGCTCAAGCTTGACCTACACGTACACACGAACCGGTCGAACGACGCAGTCACCCTAATCACAGACATTCCGACGGCCTGCCTACGAAGTAAAGTCGACGGAGTTGCGATCACCGACCATAACCTTCTAGCAACGGACAAGCCCAACGGAATCCTTGCTATTTGCGGCGTGGAGGTCTCAAGCAGGGAGGGTCACATCCTCGGTCTCGGGCTCAAGAGCGCGGTTGAGAAAGACCAATCGGCTGACGCAACAATCCGCCAAATTCACGAAAACGAGGGAGTCGTGGTAATACCGCACCCGTACGATTGGTTTCGGTCCAGCGTCAAACTACACCTCCTTCGTGAGCGGCCAGACGCCATCGAGGTGATCAACGCGTCAAGCTTGTTCCACTGGGTCCCCTGGCGAAGAGCACGAGATTACGCTCGACGAGAAAATCTCGCCACGGTCGGGGGAAGCGATTCGCATTTTCAGGATACGATTGGAAGGGCGTACACCCAGGTTCAAGCGCAGACCAGCGATGAAAGGTCCGTTCTGGAGGCCATCAGGCGAGGACTCGTCTCCCCTGGGGGAGAAACGATTCGTATCTCAGAGAGGCTCAGAAAAAGGAGGTTGCAAGCGAGGAAAAAGAGCTAGGGCACTTCCATTTGGAAAAGAGGAACTTCCAGGCGCAATTTTCCCACTGTGGAAGGCTCGCCGGCCTCCGCGTCGTAGAGCTCGACGAAGTCGACTAAAGAGCGAATCGCGAGATTGTAGTCATATCCTGTGAGGAATAGGCACATGGTTGGCTCTGAAGCCGAGCGAACGTTTCCGTGAATGAATTCGACGTTCTCGCCCACAAGCGATGCTATCGTCTCGTAGGCTAACGCTGCCTCACCGTTCTCAACGCGTCTCGACCCGTTGGAGAGAAGAATTGCACCCTTGACATCCTTGAGTGGTAGACTGGCTGACGGTTTTCTTAGAGCCTCTACGACGGACGACTGTATGTTTCGGCCAGACTTGAAGGCGGCCGTGCAAACTGTGGCAATCGGTCCAAGGGACATCACCTCGAGTACCTCCCTTCCAGTCATGGGAGTGGCGGTTGAGACAAACTCGGCGAGGCTTCTCACTGCGATGCCGGCCTGTTCATCTGAGATTCTGCCTGTTGTACTAGGCGATTCGTTACTTGTCGCGTTGTCTACGATCACGGTGCAGTTGCTCGCCCTTGCCATTTGCTTGAGGCCTCTTAGGGCAACGAACCGTCTTTCTCGCTCGTGAAGATATGGCAGTGCCACTATGGAGACGACAAGGCATTCGGGGCTTCGAGTTAACTGCGCGATCAGAGGGGCGGTGCTGGTCCCGAGCACGCCTCCCAAACCTGTGAGAACGAAGGCGAAGTTTGACCCATCTACGAAGGGTTTCACCCTGTTGGCACTGACGCCGAGTGAGAATTTCGAGGTTTCTTCCGATGAATCCTTGTTCTGGCTGGCAGAAGGAGTATTCATCAATACTTTGTTCCTTGCAGGGGACCCTGACAATTGCGCCCCGTCAGTATTCACGGCCACGCATCGGATCGGACTGACCCCGCTTACGATGGCTCTTGCGAGTAGATTGTTCCCGGCTCCACCGATGCCGACCAATGAGATGCGAGAGGTGGCAGTGGGAGCTTGGGCTAGAGAAACCTCTTCGGTAGACATAGAGGCCCGAATCGGGGACCATCATCTTATATACAATTGTAATCTCTACGTATTATTCCTGACTTACATCCGCAGATACCTTACAACTTCTGTATTTATTACATTCTGTCATGGTCTCCTAGTTCCCTCAAACGCCACAGCACTGGATACAAATATTAGCACAATTTGGGCAGTTCTACTCGAACGTCTCAAACAGTCTGGTTATTGGCTCTCCACAAACCGTGTCCAACGGCTCGACTAAACCCGTTTGTCCTGTTTCGGTTTAGGGCTGTCCCACTTGAGCTTCAGAGTTCGCGGATGGGATGCTTTTACTTCGTCAATCCTCCCGACCGTTGTTTGATGCGGAGCCCCTTTGACAATAGCCGGGTCCTTTTCCGCCTCCCGGGCGACCGAGACTAGAGCGTTAACAAACTCGTCCAAATCGTACAGATTCTCAGTGTCGGGAGCTTCGATCATCATCGCTTCATCGACTGTCAACGGAAAGTAGATCGTGGGCGCGTGGACCCCGCTGTCAAGCATTCGCTTCGCCATATCCAAGGCCCTGACCCCAGTTCTATCGGTCAGTTTCCGGGTGCTCAAGACAAACTCGTGTTTCCTCCTCCCTGAATATGGAAGCTCGAAAATCTTCTCTTTCATCACCCTTGACAGTATGTAGTTTGTGTTCAGAACCGCGGTTTCTCCAGCCGCCTCAAGCCCGTCAATCCCCAGACTCATTATGTACGCATAGGCCCGTACGAGAATTCCCACGCTGCCAAAATAAGACCGGACCTTACCAACCGAATCGGGAATATCATAATCAAGAAAGTACTTCTCACCGTCATATCCAACCATGGGTACCGGCAAGAACCGCTCAAGGCTTCTTGTTACACCCACAGGGCCGGCACCCGGCCCACCGCCCCCGTGCGGCGTTGCGAATGTCTTGTGCAGATTCAGGTGAACAATGTCAAACCCCATATCACCGGGCCTGACTTTGCCCAAAATCGGATTGAAATTCGCCCCATCATAATAGAGGAGACCGCCAGCCTCATGAATGATACTCGCGATCTTCACGATGTCCCTTTCGAAGATGCCGAGTGTGTTCGGGTTAGTGATCATCAACCCGGCTGTCGCCTTGCTCGCAGCGCGCTGCAACGCCGCCAGGTCTACCATCCCCTCTGAGTTCGATGGTACGACGACCACCTTGAATCCAGCCATAGCGGCACTGGCTCTAGCTCTCCTTGGGATCGGTGATGGGCTCGCATTATGAGAGCACCAAGAAACTCACCGTGGGCACCCGCAGCAGGCTGAAGACTGTCCCTAGACATTCCTGTGATTTCGGCGAGAGTCCTCTCGAGTTTGTAGAGTATGGCAAGAATCCCTTGAATGGTGGACTCTTCTTGTTCGGGGTGTAGTTTCTCTAACTTGTGGTTCTGAACGATTACTTCGGAGATTTTTGGGTTGTATTTCATCGTGCAGCTTCCCAGAGGATATATGCCGAGGTCAGGTGCATAGTTCTCCTGTGAGAGTCGTGTGAAGTGACGAATTACTTCAGGCTCTGACAGCTCGGGGAGCCTCGGAAGCCCCTCTCTAAGCAGGGGCGGAGGAATAATTTTCCAGCATTGCTCGCCTACGAGGTCTGCCTCCTTTCTCGTCAGCATCCGGGAATTGTGGCCGATCTTGCCCGGCACTGATCGTTCGACTAAGAGAGGCTCGTTCCATGTAGCTTGGTGGTATCTCATTCCTACTCCGACCACTTCAACTCAAGAATGTTCGAGGCTAGCGAATCGATGTCGTCGGTGCTGTGCAGTTCCGTTACGCATGTTAGGATACTCTCTCCTAACTCGAAAAAGTCCTTGCTGAGGTTCTTCCCGGGTTGCACCCCGCGTGCTAGCAGTTTGCGCTGAATCTCTGTGGCCGATCCTCGTTTTCCTTTGAAGGTCATTACGAATTCTTGGTATGAGGGGTACGCAAAGCGTGGAACTGTGAGTTTCGAGTTTTCCGACAGCCGCTTTATCGCATACTGAGTCTTGGTGAGGATAGTCTGGAAGAGTTGGTTGAGGCCAGCTGGACCTAGCAACGCTAAGTATGAGGCAGCTCCTACTGCGAGAAGCGCCTCGTTGGTGCAGATGTTCGAGGTGGCCTTCTCCCTTCGAATGTGCTGTTCCCTGGTCTGAAGAACCATGCTAAACGCGCGGTCTTGCGTCTCAATGGTGCTCGTCAATCCAATCAAGCGACCGGGCATCTGACGAACTAAAGGATCGCCCCTACAGCCGATGATGCCCAGCGACGGTCCTCCGAAGTTCATTTCCGTGGAGATGGACTGCCCTTCGCCAACGACTATGTCGGCTCCATATTCCCCCGGCGGCTTGATGCCTCCGAGCGCGATTGGGTCGAACCCGATGATAGCCAGCGCTTGTTTTTCATGGCATGCGTCAGGAAGGTCCGTGACCCATGGGTCAAGCACGCCGAAGAAAGAGGGGGTCTCGGCGTAGACTGCGGACGTCTCCGTATCAAGTTTGGATTTGACATCGTCGGCGCTGATTCCTCCTGTCTCCCGATCGTAATCGAAGGTCTCAAGTCTGATTCCCGCCGGTTCGGTGTAATTACGCAAAACAGCTAGTTTGTCTGGGTGAAGGTTTTGAGGGATGAGGATCTTTCTTCGTCCGTTGGTTCTTGCAGCCATTCGTGCAGCTTCTCCCAATGCTGTTGCTCCGTCGTAAAGAGAAGAGTTTACAACATCCATCTCGGTGAGGTCGGCTACAATCGACTGGAATTCGAAGAGGGCTTGTAGGAGTCCTTGAGACACTTCGGCCTGGTAAGGGGTGTAAGATGTTTGGAATTCTGCTCTGCCGACGATGGCCTTGACGGCTGCGGGAATGTAGTGGTTGTACTGTCCAGCGCCCAGGAATATTGCTTGGTCGTTCGATGACTGGTTTTTGGCCAGAATGTTCGTAATATGGGAGTGAACTTCCTGCTCGGATGGAAGTCCCTCTATTTTCAAGGGTCGCTTGACCCGAATCTCGCGTGGAATGTCCGAATAGAGCTTCTCGATAGAAGAGACTCCTATTTCGCGAAGCATCCTCGCCTTTGGAGTACTGTCATAGTTTGGCAGGAACGGGTGTTTGTGCTTATCCAAAAGCGACCGAGTGCGGGAGCCACGTCCGACTACTGATAACCCCTTCGCTGTTCCGTGAGGTTGTTTAATACTAGCCACAGAAACCGGCGCTCATGGCTCAGCTGGGAAGCGAGGCTGCTGCGGTTCTTCTTGGACTGTCAGCGTTTCCACTCGCGTTGGTGTTAACGAGGTTCTTCATGGCATTCAACTCCTCGAGAGGCATCTTCGGAATAGACGTACACAAGAAAGAACGACCGAAGATACCTGAGATGTGCGGAGTCTCCATACCCATCACACTGCTCGCACTCTCCGCTGTCTATGGGCTGACGACGAACGGGCAGCATTTGCAGGCGATCGCCTACGCAGCGGTCGTCGCGTCAACTGCGATTATTGGAGCCGTGGACGACTTGAAAAGGATGAGAGGGTACTACAAGCCGCTTCTTGGACTACTTTGCGGGCTTCCTATTATTGTGCTGGGGCTACTATACCCAGACAGCGTTTACAATCCGACCCTGCGAGTCCCATTGTTTGGAGGTTTTCATCTTCCAGTCATTTACCCACTGACCATACCTGTTGCGATCACGGTGACGTCGAACACGGTAAACATGCTTGACCCCCTTAACGGTGTTATGGCCGGGGGCGTCGCGATAATGACAGGCGGCCTGCTCGTCGGACTCCTCGCAAAGGGAGCAGAGCCACTCCCTATCTTCCTCACTGCAAGTGTGCTCTTCGCATGCCTGGGTTTCTTTTACTTCAACAGGTACCCGTCGAGGGCCTTCGCGGGAAACGTGGCTCAACTGGCTGTGGGTGGATCCGTTGGCGCGTTCGCCATACTCGGCCGGATGGAAATCGCGACGATAGTCGCAATGTTTCCACATATTCAGAACTCATTCTTCTTCCTCACCAAAATCAAGAGGTTCGCCGAGCATAGGGACATAGCTGCAAAGCCGACACGAGTTCTCGAGGATGGAAGATTAGCCTCCTCGGGAAGCCCGAGTGCGCCACTCACGTTGGTCAGAACAATGTTAGTAGACGGTCCACTGCCTGAGAAGAGGGTTGTGTCGAGGATATTTGCACTGTTCCTTTTCTCCGCGTGTCTCGCTGCGATAACGATCCTGCTCACATAGTGACACAAGAATGAGTCAGAGAACGGTCATGCTTCAATTCGCAATATTCTTGGTGCAGTGGATCCTAATGCTTTCCGGTTTCTATCTTCTGGCAGGTGTTATTGCACCGCCAAGACTGTTCGAGCCCACCTTGGAATTTGGAAGGTATCTAGAAGCGGGACTCAAGGCGCTGGCTGCGCTGTTTATGTCCATGATGTGGCTCCTAGTGTGGGACAAACAGGTCCGGATTCTGTTCTTTCGCAAGGGAGACGCGTAGGTTGCGAGTTATGAAAAGCGGACCGCTTTCCACTTGTCTCCATCCACCATGGTGAAACCCATATCAACGTTCTTAGTGAACCAAATTCCAGCAGGGATCGCATCAAACTGATTGCAATGTGGAATATTCTCATCCAAAGCAATCCTTGCAGCGATCCACGGGAAGTTCATTTCCGGATGACCAAGCTTGATTGAAGCGAGGGTTAGGTAATGGACATTGGTCGTGAACCTGCAGTTGATCTCGGTCGGTCGCGGCTGGCCATTCTCAGACTCTTTTAGGTCGACGCAGAAAATCCCGTGAGGTTTTGACGAAATAGCCCTGATGGCTCGAAGAGCAGCGTCATTGATTCGCTCAGAGTGAACAACTCTGTTGAGCTTTGATGTCCCACCGGTTCCGAAGGTTCTGTTTCCTACCCAGCTCAGTCTCTCTCTCACCATGGAAGTGACGAGCTCACCCCTCTTCCAGATGGACATGAAGCAAAAATCTCTGCCTGGGAGATACTCTTCTGCGACGAAATCGACTGGGAGGCCCTGGTTCCGATGAAGCGCTATCCAACACCGAGCCTCCTCGTCATTTCGTGCAAGAAAGCTCATCAACCCTCCCGCCCCGTGGCTGGCACGTAGCCATCTCGGATATCGAATCTGCTTGAGGCCCTTCTCCCCGTTCCTGGCGTTTGCTCGGATCACCAACGGGCTTTCTCGGAGTCCTGCTTCGTGCCACAGGCGGAGGGATTCATACTTGTCTTGGCAGGCCGAAACCGTCGAGGCGTCTGGAAGGAATACTCGAGCGTCTACCTTCTTTCCTGCCTGAGCTATTCTCTCCACCTCGACATCGGGCTGCGGCATCACCAACTCGACGTTCCGTCGTTTCGTAATCTTGTTAATCGTGGAAATGTAGTGCTGACTGCTGGCACCTGCTATTCGGTAGGCATTGTCGATCCATCGGTTAATCTCCAGGCTGGTCTTGTCTGCGTCGGTTCCTGTTAGTTCCAAATTGGGGCCGTCGCTACTGACGCGGAGCGCCCAACAGACGTTGTTTCCAGCGCTGCCGCCTGCACCTGTCACCAGAACACTTCGCAACCTTGAACTCTTAGAACGTGGCGTTTGCAAGGAATAAATAAGGAGGAAACTGGTCAAGCCGGGCGCCAATCGTACAAGTAATCTGATGGTACCCGACGTTGAAAACCACAATAGTCACACTGCTTGTCCTCGTCGTGTTGGCCGCTCAAATGTCTACTAATGCGGTCGCCCAGTCTCAGGTCGGCTGCACGGTACCTACCTGTACGGTCACCGTCTCTCGCTCCATTGTAGCGAATGATTGGGGGGTAGCCGTGATGAATGACACGATTAGGCTCAATGCAACTGCACTTGTAACCTATCTGACAATAGGTGTGCCCTCGACATTAGCCCCCAGGCTGAGACATGTGTCAGCAACGGATTCTCAGGGGTTGGTGTTAGAGATATCTCAGCAACCGCTGAATCTGACTGGGAACTACGAGCCCATTCAGGTGAGTTTACCGGCTTCGAAGCAAGAAGGGTATACATTTACGCTGAGTTCGGTCTTCACGGGGCTGCTTAGACTCAATGCGAGTTCAAGTACCCCCCAGTTCGTACTTAGCTTCAGCCCGTTCCCCGTGATTGATGGAACATTAAAGGTGACAGAAGCCTCCCTGAACGTCAAGACGAGCGACTGGCCCTCTCCCGCCGTCACCGGTGTTCATGGAGCGCTATCTGGCGGCGTTTTCACGGCGCGAGCTGCTCCGCTCAACGCGTACAATACAACGGTAGCCACGATGGCGTTCAGTTCAACAGGGACGAGCCAGAAGCTGTTTGACGCTTCTGGGGCCCGTAGTATAGCGATTTCATCGTCTGGTGCGGTCCAGGTCACCGATAGTTACAATATCACAAACAGAGGTGTTCAAGTGGCGGCCCTGACATTCGTTCTTCCTAGCGGCGCATCTTCGATCACCGGGCGCGACCTTATCGGCCAGCTTGATTCCAGCAAGCTCACTGTAACGTCGCCTAACGGAACCACGACGGTCTCCGTTACCCCAAGATTCAACTCGATTGCGACCAACGCCACTGCTTCCCTCTCATTGGTATACAAGTTATCGACTGGTGCTACGGCGTCGCAGGGAATGCCCGGAAGGTATGCTTTGACATTTCGTATGTTCGACGATGTGAAGTTCTTCCAGCCGGTCTTCACCACCAGGATCAGTCTCCCGGCAGGGTTCAGAGTGTCCGAGCTCACAGGCCAGGTTCCAAGCATATCAGGGGGCCAGATTCTCTTGCAAGCTTCCAGTGTCAGCCCTCTCAGCAAGCTTTCATTCACTCTAACCTACCAACTCGATCCGTTTTGGGCCGGCCTCGCCCCGCTGAGCTGGGCCGGGCTCATTGAGGGAGCGCTTGCGGCAAGTGTCCTCGTTTACAGTGTAGGCGTTCGCGGAAGCGTATCAGGGCTCGCGCCTTCCGGCTTGATTGGCAGGTTTGTGGAGTTGTACGATGAGAAGAGTGCGATGCGGTCGGAGGCGGATAGGATGGAGGAGGATTCGAACCGGGGGGCGCTTAACAGGTCGGACTATAAGCGGCGTAAGAGGTCAATGGAGCTGAGACTGTCCGAGATAGACAGGGCCCTTGTCGCCGTGAAAGCTGAGCTTGTGAATGCGCAGCCGCGATATTCTGACTTGGTAAAGAGGGTGGAAAGAGCCGAGGCTGAGCTTCAGGTGACGCGCAGTAGTCTCAACGATTTGAGAAATCAGTATCGGGTGGGGCGGATTTCCCGAGAGCTGTACGAGTCTCTTACTAGTGATCTGATTCGTCGAAGGGAGAGGGCTCAGGCTGCGATTGACAGTGTTATTATCGGGCTTCGAGAGGAGACCCGCTAGTCTCTCCCCAGATTCATCGCGTTGAAAATCTCACTGGACGAGTTCCCGTCCTGGCTCTCACGAGAATTGGAGAGACTGACGAAGCCGGCGACGGGCCGGGGAAGAAAGCTTGTCGATGAGGCTACTCGGGCGCTTGAAGAGGGAAAGAGTTTCTTCCAAGACTTTTCGCGCAAGGGTGAGAGAGATGTTGGCACCAAGCGGGATCCTGTTTCGTACCGGGCGGCGAGGGTTTTGGCGCATTCTGGGAAACAGGGGTTCGAGACGGTTTCGAGTGTTCAGGTTCCGGGGGAGGTGAACTGGGAGTCTCTGCGGGCGTTCAAGGACTCTCTCTCCTCGTCGAGCAGGAGTCTGAAGGAGCTTCGGAACCGTGCGGCGGGGGAAATGTCTGGGCTGTATATTCTGGACATGCGCTCGTTCTCCGGTGTGAGCGACCGGATCAGGAAGAACGGGGAGAAACTCGCCGGGTTCCTAGAAGGCGAGGGAAGCGCATTGCAGAAGGCTAGGACGTTGACCGGTGTCTCGGTCGCGATTCAGGCAGCTGTCGAGGAGCTTAGGACGGCAGAAGGGGAGGTGGCTTCGGCGTTGGTTGATCAGAAGCGCCTGACCGCGGGGGCGCAGGAACTTGCGGAGCGTTTAGACCGGGAGGCTGGCCAAAGTGGGCTCGGGGAGGTCTTAGAAATTGAGAGGGAGCTTCGTAAGGAAAGCCGTGAGTTCAGGAGTGATACTCTTGCGCATCTTCAGCGTCCTCTGAGAAGGCTGCGGGACCTTTCCCAGCGAGGCGAGGTTCCATTGGGAGTGGAGGAGAGGGAGGCGCTTGGATTGTATATTGAGTTACCTTACAGAACGTATCTGGCAAGGGCGACGGGTCTGTACTTGAAGCCGATTCTCGGGAGTCTTCGGAAGGCTATGGATTCAGGGAAGCTAGGTTTCAAACCTCGTAAGGCAGGGCGAGTTCTGGCCCAGCTTGACGAGCTTGTCTCAACGGACAGTCTGGAGACGAGACAGACACGCGGGAGGGAGCTGTTGGCGAGACGGTCGAAGCTGTTGCGAAATCCGGAGTGCAATGCACTTTACGCTTCCAGAAGGGAGACTTTGAGGAACCTGGAGATGGAGAAGAAGAGCAGTGAGGAGGCTGCGGAAAGGGCTAGGATTCTGCGCGAGAAGGCGCGGCTGGCGGAGCAGCGGGTTGAAGAACTGTTGAAGCAGGCTGAGGCGAAGGCTAGGGAGTATCTCGGGCGCGAGGTCGAGATTGAGAGACCGAAGGCCGCTGTTGTCACCGTTCACTAGGACAATGGCCTTCCCTTTCTCGTTGTGAGAGCAGGGCCCTCTTTGAATCCACGTGACTGTTTCGTTCGGGGTCCGTGCTTTGTTTGTTCGGGCTCGCGGGCGGGAGAAACGAGTAGCCTACCGGGAAGCCTAGAAATTTCTTGACAAAAAAAAGACTCCCTGAAAAGGATTCCCACTTTTTCGGTCTCACATTCTCGTCCTCGGCCTCGTTATGGGGCGGGGTCTCGGACTCGCCTCTCTCGCGACTCAAACGGCCGCGTCCGTACCCGGTCGTTTTCTTGAGGGTCGTTTTCTGTCCGGTAGGGAGAATGGGCGATTTCTCGTTGACAGGGCGTGATATGGGCGAGTCTGGAATTTTTGGATGATGGGATCGTTAGCATTTTCGTTCAGGCAGTCGAGGCGAGCGTTGATGGTCGCTAACAGACTGCGATTCAGGGCTTGTTCTGGGCGATTTCTCACTGGTTCATTTTGGGCCTTCCATATTCTGGCGCACGGTGCGGGCGAAGCGTTGCGGATTTTTCCGGAGCCTCCGTTGAACACGGGCCAGTAAGGAGAGAAACATTTCCCTGGTGAGCTTCCCTGTTTGGGTGTTCCTAGGGCTGGGATGATAGGACGCGAATACTGTTGGCGCTCGGAGGCCAAGGGATACTTCCAGCCCATGTGCGAACTTGTGCCGAAACCTCGGCGATTGTTGATGTCTCGCTACGGTGTCCATGACGGAGTTGAAGGCCAGTTGGCCAAGGCACAGAATGACACGGGTCTCTTTGAGGAGGTCTAGTTCCCTTGAAAGATATGGAGAGCAGTTTCCGACTTCCACAGGGGCCGGCTTATTGTCAGGTGGTGCACATTTGACGGCCGCGGTCAAGTATGCGTTTCTCAGGGTCAAACCGTCCGATCGGCTTTCCGACAATGACTGGCTCGCGAACCCGGCCTTGTGGAGAGCGCTGATCAGGAAGTCGCCACTCCGATCACCAGTGAAGATTCGTCCAGTCCTGTTCCCACCGTGCGGTGCAGGGGCAAGACCAACAATCAGGAGTGAGGCGTTGGGATCTCCGAACCCGGGAACAGGCTTGCCCCAGTACTCCCAGTCATGGAATTGTCTTCTCTTTTCGCGAGCAACACGCTCCCTGAAGGCTACGAGCCTCGGGCATTTTCGGCACGAAACAATCTCGTGATCCAGGTTCTTCAGACTATCCATTATGATCTTGCCCAGTCTAAGCGGGGTGATAATCTTGACAGAAAGGAGTCAAGACTCTTAGTTTCCTTGAAGTTTTTCCTTTCGCAAGGGAGTAGGGCGGGCGAGCGTAGGACCGTCCCTATTTGGGCTCGTTATAACATGTCCAGAAGCGACTCGTTTTAAGTAGGCCCTAGAGTTCCGGGCGAGAACTTCAAAGCAAACTATCCAACCTGTTTATTCGTACTCACGCCCTTACGTCTATTGCACGCTTTCTGTGAATCACGCACTTAGTAATCATCCGGAATACAGCGCGGTTAACAATGATAGTTAGCGTCCTCAACAACAAAGGAGGAACAGGCAAAACAACCAGTGCAGTGAACATAGCAGCGGCCACAGCACAACGAGGAAAAAAGACGCTTCTCGTCGACCTTGATCCGCAAGGAAACGCGACAACAGGGCTAGGGTTCGAAAAAGCAACACTTCCCGCGACAATCTACAATGTTCTTTCACAGACTCGCAGAGCCGACGAAGCCATGCTTGGAACCAAGGTGGAGAACCTCTGGCTCATACCCAGCAACCTTGACCTGGCCGGTGCCGAAGTCGAACTGTCCTCGGCTCCAGGCCGAGAGTACTTGCTGAGAGAAGCTCTTGCAACCTCCAAGGGAAACTATGACACCATAGTCATCGACTGCCCACCAAACATCGGCTTGCTCACACTCAACGCCCTAGTTGCATCGGACCTTCTCCTGATCCCAGTGCAGTGCGAGTACTACCCAATGGAAGGCCTGCCTACACTACTGAAAGTGATGGACCTTGTAAAGTCCAGATTGAAGACAGAATTTGACTACAGGATACTCCTGACAATGTACGACCGAAGAACAGCGCTGTCAAGAAGAGTTCTCGAACAGGTCAGAACCAACTTTGACGAGCGAGTAATGAAGACCGTCATTCCAAGGTCGGTCCGCATGGCAGAAGCACCGAGCAAGGGCCAGCCGGGCATAGTGTTCAGGCCCAAGAACACAGCATCAGAACAATACCGCTCAGCAGCAAGGGAACTATTGGAGACACCACCCCTAGCACATGCCTAGAACGGTCCCTACCCACCTAGAACCCCCTCTTTTCACCAGAATTGGTGAGCTCGTCACCGTTGGTTATGGGCGACCTCGTGAGTACAGCGGGTCCAATTCTGTGGAATTGCCTAGATTCGAGCCTTCTCTGGCTTTCCAAACTTCCAAGCATCTAAGTTACTTTGCAGTCCTGAGACCCATTCGGCAGCAATCTCGGTGGGGATTGTGAGAAGGACGCGGCCGATGTGTTTGCACAGTTGCCGGGTCTCCATCGACCTTTCCCAATCGCCACAATCGTGAAGGATTGTCCTACTCGGAAGTTCCATGATGACATTGTATCCCCGAATCTTGGCTCCCACCTTCTTGTTGGAAGCGTCGAGTATTTCGACCTCGTGGTCCGGTATTTCCAAGGCTCTTGCAAGACGCGACTCACCCATCAAGGAAGCCAACGACCTGACAACCTCTGACCTTGTGTCCTTGTCCTGAAGCCATTTTCCGAGGCCCGAGGTCTTGTCTTTGACCCCTCCTAGGTGACTCTGGGCCCGGGAGAGGGCCTCCTCCTGCTCAGAGGTTAGATTGCCGAGCATCTTCAGTATCTTCAGGCAGTTTTCGACCGCGTAGCCGTGGAAATGGTTGTTGAAGTAGCCATAGACTGTCTTCGCCGATGACTCAACTTCCTTAACCTTGGGAAGCCAGCTCTCCAACTCCTCATCCTTGTAGTGATAGTCGTACCAAGGCCTCTGCCCCCTGCCGTGCCATCGAAGGTATGCAAAGTCAGCGGTGACTTGAATCTCGGGCGGTAGAAGCGGCTCGTCCACGATAGTGTAGGCGGCGTTGTACCTCGATAGAATCTGCCATGTGGTCTCCTGCATCCACGTCTTATGCCTGAACTCTACTGCGTACCTATAGCCGTGGGGGAGGAGTGCGAGGAAGTTCTCTAGATGTGAAGCGTTGAACTTGTAGCTGGGGGGTAGCTGAATGAGCAAACAGCCGAGTTTTCCACTGTTGTTGAGTGGTTGCATTAGCTCGGCGAACTTGTCCAGTTCAGCCTCTATACCCGGGCCGAGGTCGGCAAGCTGCTCATGGGTAATCGTCTGAGGCAACTTCGCGTTGAAGACGAACCCTTTCGGAGAATACCGGTCCCAGCCTATGACCGTCCCTTTCTGGGGGAACGCGTAGAAGGTTGAGTCTATCTCAGCCGTGGGGAAGACTCGGGTGTAGTGTCGGAGCTTGCTCTCCGAGGCTGTGGGGTAGAATACTCCAACCCATTCTTGGTATGACCAGCCTGAAGTTCCAAATAGCAACCGGCCCAAGTTTCGCAGCCCTCTACGCCTATCTATCTCGACCATTGCTACGTAATAGTGTATGAACCTGCTGGTGGGAGCTGGGGGCTGGGCGTACTTTGGATCTCTGGGCAGCGGTAGCCTCGAATCCTATGCGACAGCGTTCAAATTTGTGGAGGCGAACAGCACCTACTACGATTATCCCGACCTGAAAATGGTTTACTCGTGGAGAAAGCGGGTGCCTCAAGGATTCGAATTCTCTGTCAGATGCCACAAAGACATTGCTCGAGGATTACAATCAGGAGGAGATCTAATTGCGTCAACGCTTGAGAAGATGGAGCCGATTTGTAACACCCTGGGCGCCAATGCTTTGGCTGTGCTCGTTCCCTCCTCGGTCACTGTGGAAGAGGCCACTCTTAGAGCGAGGCTGGAGGAAACAGTCTCAACGTTTCACTCGAACAAGACGACAGTAGCGGTTGAATTCAGAAACGGTAAACCCTCACCCTGGACAGTTCGGGTCCTGGAGAACAACGATGCCGTCCACATCGTGGACCTTTCCCGCGAAGAACCTGCCTTTGAATCAGGTGTTCTGTATTCTCGTCTCTTCGGCAAGGGAAAAGAGAACGTTTACGAATTCGACGATGAAGAACTCAAGGCGATCACTGAGAAGGCTTCAGCTCCAAGGTACGAAAAGAGCATCCTCGCCTTTCATGGGGTTCGAATGTACCGAGATGCTGCCCGTGCTACAGCCTACCTCAACGCCGGAGAGTTTCCGAAAATCACCGACTACACTGGCCTTGCCTCTCTTGGAGAGGTGATGAAAGAAGACTCAGTATTTCCAAGTTCCAAATCCCAGCTCGTCGAGCACCAAGGGTGGAAGTTGTTTGACATTACTTCCGAGAAACGAGGCAGGGCAGGGGACTACCTCAGCCTTCTGCCTGATGGAAACTACAAAAGTCTGGGAGAGGTCATGACTTCGCTTCAGAGCCAGGCTCCAATGGAAGGTTCGAGCGCGATGACCATTCATGCCAAGACCCAACATAATTCCTGACATTCGAGTACCCCAACGACCTCAACGCGTAGAATGTCGAAGCCGCGCGGGCCCCTCTGTGACAATATGTGACAATAGGGCAGGTCCTCTTGGCTTGGAGGTCTGGAAACGCCTTCTCAAACTCTCGTTTCTTCAGAAACCTTCCATTTGGCCCTAAGAACTCAGTCCATTCGTGCCAGGTTGCATTGGGGATTCGACCGGCCCTTTCGCAACACTCTCGCTTCTCAGTCCCATCGTATTCGCCTCTGGTCCTGACATCTAAGACTAGGGCCGTTTTTGGCAGGTCTAGAATCTGGTCAACAGTAGCCAAGAGACTTGGGTTCGGTGCAACGTCGAACGTCATGGGCAGGCTCTTGACTATGCGATTGTCCACGGGATAATGGAGCCTCTTCCAGGCCCTGAAACCACCCTCGAGCATGAACACACGTCGAGCCCCTGAATACTCGAGCATCCATGCGACTCGTGCCGCCCTCATTCCAAAACCTGATTCGTATACGACAACGGTTTCAGTCCTACTAATTCCAAGGTTTCCAAGAATCCTTGCAAGGTCTCTGTGGAATAGCCCAAGCCCCTCTGCGTCTGTTCCTGGGACGAAGTAGTGAAACATGTCAGCGTGACGAGCACCCGGTATGTGGGATAATCGATAGGCTCTTCTCGACCTGGCGTCGAGAAGAACGATTTTCCTTGACCCTAGTCTAGACTTTACCCACTTGACAGTAACTGTCTCTTTCAAGAGAAGATGACTCGACTGTTCGCTATTCCGGCCTTAGGATATGAACGGGGCAAGGTGCTATTTGCTTGAACTTCTCTGCGTCACTCTCTGATCCCACGATAACGCCGTAGTGCATTGGAATCGCCGCTTTTGGACCTATCATTTTCACTGCCTGGGCCGCCTCTTCGAACGTCATCACATAGGTGCCGCTTACTGGCAGAAGGGCCAAGTCAGCCTTGAACCCCTTCATCTCAGGAATCGCATCGGTGTCTCCCGAGTGGTAGACGCGGACGCCTTTCATCCCGACAATGTAGCCGACCTTACCGTCTTCTTTTGGATGAAATACTTTTCCGGGCTCTCGGAACTTGTTAAGGTTGTATGCCGGAACAGCCTCGATAGAAATGCCTTCGAGGGTAACCTTGTCTCCGGGATGCACGTACTCTACCCCGCCAAGTTTCAGCTTTGAAAGCTCGTTCTTGCACGCCGGAGGCGCGACGGCAATCGTCTTGTCATTGGCGACCTTCTTTATGTCGTCAGCGGAGAGATGGTCAAAGTGCTCATGGGTTATCAATAAGATATCTGCTTTTTCGGAAGAAAGCCGTATCTTGAACGGGTCTATTATGACCGTCTTCCCATCTTTGATTTTGAACGAGTCGTGACCTAGCCACGTTATCTTGAGACCCTGGTACTCGAGCATGACTAACTGTCATCGCGTATCGGAAATTTCGATAATTAAGCCTTCAAGAAAACCTTGATCGCGAGAATACCCATAAATCGTCCGGGTCCCTCCTTTCTTCTCAGAACATACTCCCATGTATGATGTCATCGTCATAGGCTCTGGAGCAGCCGGCTACACGGCTACGATCTACTCCTGCCGAGCTGGAAGACGAACCCTCTTGGTGGCTGGCTCTGTCTCGGGGGGTCAACTCATGCTCACATCAGACGTTGAGAACTTTCCCGGGTTCCCTGAGGCGGTTCTGGGCCCTGAATTGATGGAGCGGATGAGGAAGCAGGCTCAGAGATTCGGGCCAGACATCCTGTATGATGATGTTTCTCAAGTTGATTTCAGGTCGAAACCCTTCGAGGTCACTGTGGCAGGAAAGAAACACCAGGCGAGGGCGGTCGTGATCGCGACCGGAGCTAACGCAAAATGGCTAGGTCTCCCTTCAGAGACGAGACTTCGAGGAAAGGGAGTGTCCAGCTGTGCAACATGCGACGGATTCTTCTTCAAAGAAAAAGATGTCATCGTCGTTGGCGGGGGGGACACAGCAATGGAAGAGGCTACGTTTCTCGCTAACATTGTGAGAGGTGTGACTGTGGTCCACAGAAGGGAAAAACTCCGGGCTAGCCAAATACTGCAAGATCGAGCCTTGAAGAACCCGAAAATTAATTTCATCTGGGACTCCGTGGTCAACGAGATCCTCGGCGACACGAAGGTAACCGGGGCCCGCATTAAGAACCTCAAGACGGGGAAGGAGTCTAGCCTCAAGAATGAGGGCGTCTTTGTAGCCATAGGCTACGAGCCGAACACCGAAATCTTCAAGGGCCATGTAGAACTAGATCGAGCAGGATACATAGTTACGAAGCGCGAGACGGAAACCAGTATCCCTGGGGTTTTCGCGGCTGGAGACGTGAGGGATTTCAGATACCGCCAAGCTGTCACCGCAGCCGCGGACGGGTGTAAGGCCTCGATGGACGCGGACAGGTTCATCTCGGAACACCAGAAATCCTAGAGCTTACCATACTTGAAGTGTCCAAAGTGCGAACTCCAGCTTGATTTCGTCGGACGGTACATAGTCCAGGAGGATTTCGAGGCTGGCGCCCCGGCTCAGATTCGTGACATGGAGGTTTGGCAGTGCGATTCCTGCAAGACGTACTACGAAACTAGTAGAAGCGGAAAGCCTGTGCCCATTCGGTTTATGCAGAGCTTGTTTAAGCGGCTCGAGTAGGAAGCAGTAATCGGCCGGGTTTATCTGAGCTTTAGGCTCGTAACCTTGTCGCCCATCGTTCGAGGCTTGTCCAAACGCTGGTCTATTCGTAACGTGGACGAGATTCGCTTCGCTCCGAGTCTTCTCACAGCTGCATGTGACACTTCGACAGCCTGTAGTATCTTCGTCAATTCAGGAGACTCAAGAACGGTGGCCATGGGGGTTACTTGGTACTGCAACCCTTCAATCTTTGCGAGAGAACGGATTGCTGCCTTCACGTAACGGCCAACGCTTGTCCCCGAGCCAATCGGGTGAATACTGAACTCAGCAATCGTGACAACCTGTTTTCTTGTCAACAGATTCTCCAAGGGAGCAGGGTGTGAGTATAGAGACGGTCGTTCGAGAACTTGGGCTAGCTGACCAGCCTGTTATCCTTGGCCGGAGCCTTCTGACGAAGCCCGTGTGATTGCTCGTATTTTTCCGTCTTGTCTATGTCGAGCTCCATCAACTGGACCGTAGCCTTTTTGATCGTGCCGAAGATTTCCTCGAGTTCGGGCTGTTCAAAGTCCTTCAGCGAAAGGTTTCCAATCCATTGCATCCAGCCCTGCATGCTCTTTGCAAGTGTTGAACAGCAGAGTCCTATTCCGTACACAATGTCCAGTCGGTCCCTCGGGTCAAGGTCTGCGATTCGTTTTACCCGGTTTCTCGCTTCTTCAACCCACGACTTCGGCTCGTCTGACAATTCCATTTTTGTTCTCACTCATTGGTGAACCCAAAAGAACTGCTCTTCACAGATCGCTGTGATGCGGCTCTATCGAGATTCGAGTGGAAAGACCACGTGAGTAAATATTAACGTTATGTGCAACAGCAGCGCGATAGTAGTGGTAACACGCCAGGTTACTCATTCCACTACGAATCTCCAACTCAACTCCGCTACACTGAGCTAAGTAGAGACATCTGAGAGAATTTTCTCGACCGGACCAATCGACAGCCTATAGCCTACGAAAGCAACAGCCAAACCAACTGCTCCCGAGGCGGCAATTGCGACGGAGACGAATGCTTGACTTCCACCAAACGAAGCTAGCACTATCGCGACCACAACAGGCGCGACCATAAGCCCCAGTGTGATGAAGCCCAGAACGGTGCCGATTATCGAACCTGTCACTGTGACAAAGCGAGGCCTGGGCCCTTCTGAAAAATCAGGGAATCGGCTTCCTATCGCGATTCCCAGACTCGCTTCAGCCAAGATCACTATGAACCCGATAATCAGGAGGAGAACAGAGCTGTAGATTGAAAGGCTGAACAGGAGTGAAGAGACGATCGCGGCAGCGATGAGGCCAATGGAAGTTATCAGGGATGTGAAAAGTAGCTTGGCTCTAACTATTCTTCCTGCTGAAAGAGGGAGAGCGCCAAGGTTCCAAAGGGTCCTTCCCTCCTGACCCATGGATGTCATCGCTAGAACCAAAGCGCCAAGGCCGACGCCAAGGAGGAAGGGCGCCCCAAGAATCGCCGAAACGGCCGGCGGAGAACTTGCGCCCGATGGGCGAGAGGCCGGAGTCAAGAAGAAAGGAAACCCGATCATCACGGGGAGAATGAGCGGAAGGACTATCAGTCTGATGACTTCCTTCCGACGGGTCGCGGACCTCAACTCGCGCCTTAGCAAGGCAACGGACAGTTGACTCATCCCAAGAAATCCTAGTCGACTTGGGCCCGTGATTGCACCTTTTCCTGAGAGGTGAATCGATGTCGAGGGCAAGACCCAGAATCTCTTTTTCATGAACACGGCGAGCCCGGATAACCCTCCGAACAGAGCGAGACTCAAGATGACGAAAAGGCCTGATGCTACCACATCAGACTCCAACGCTTTCGTTACAGCCAGGGTAGGCCAGAATATTGGGACAAAGGAGAGTGAGCTGGCCCCGGACACGAGAGAGCCTATGACATTGGAAATGATGAAGCCATTGAAGAGAAGCTGGGTTAGGACCAGAATTAGCATTATTGCGACAATCCGTAGGACGATGACAGGTCTGCCGCCTACTCGGTTGAAAGAACTGGACGCTCGAGCCAGCGCAGATCTTAGAACTTCTATCCCTACTGAACCAGTCATCGAGGCAATGATGGCCAGAAAGACCAACACTGAGTATGCTGGGAGATTATTTGTGAATATCGCGATCGGTAGCGAGAATCCGAGCCCGATCATTAGGCCCGGAGAGTACGTGTACTCAGTAGAGAGTGACGAGGCGAATACGTATTCTGAAGGCGAGATTGGGAGCCAGTTGACGGAGTCAGCGCTTTCGGACTCTGCAGACGCGTTTAGCTCCCATAGAAGTCCTACGAAGAAAAGTGGAATCCCTCCGAAGATTATCACAACAAGGGATTGGACATCCAAGTTCGGGATTACTTTCAGAAAAGATTCGGTTGCGACCCCGCCAAGAAGCGAGACGACAAAGAGAATTACCCCTATTACGGCGATTAGCAACGGACGACTTGTGAGTCCCCGCGGAACAAACGACCGTCTGGCGCTGCGAAGCCGAGATATCATCAGCACTTTGGCAAACTTGAAGATTATTTGGAGCCTTAGCGAAGAAGTGCCTCCACAATGTCCTGTACATCTCTCGTTCCTGTAAGCTTCAAGAAGACATCTTCCAACCCAGAACCTGGGAGGCCGGCCTTCTCGCGCAATTCTTGGGAAGTGCCTTCCGCGAGAATTATTCCGTGCTGAAGAATCGTTATTCGGTCACATATTGCCTCTGCGATTTCCAAGACATGCGTGCTGAAGATTGTTGAGACTCCTTCTCGAGAGAGCTCATGGATTAGTTCCTTCACGACCCTTGCGGACTTGGGGTCCAGCCCGTTCAGGGGTTCGTCAAGGAGGAGAATTTTCGGGTGATGAAGTAGGGCGGCCATTATGGCCACCTTCTGTTTCATTCCCTGTGAATAGCTGCTGATCATGTCGCCCTCTTTTCCCTCGAGGTCGAGGGCGCCCAGAAAGCGCTTAATCCGTTGAGACTTTTCCTGGAAGCCTAGCCCTCTGACGTCAGCGATGAAGTCCAAGTATTCAGCAGCGGTCAGGAACTCGTAGAGTCTGGGCGTCTCGGGGACATAGCCCACAGCCCGCTTGACCATCATGGAGTCTCTGTCAACATCGAGCCCGAGAACTCTCGCGAAGCCCGCGGATGGTTTTAGCAGACCTACAAGGGTCTTCATCAGCGTAGATTTACCGGACCCGTTGGGTCCAAGGAGTCCACGCACTTCACCTAGGCTCACGCTGAGCGATACATCGTTTAACGCAACGTTATACCCGTACATCTTGCGAAGATGGGTAACCTCCACCGCAGGCTCTGTTAACGCCATAGCTAGTTCCCGATTATTTCGGAGAAATGAAGTTTCGGCTAATCCTCTGTATCGAAAAAAAGAGGGGGCTGATCAACTACCGGCCAGGAATAGCTGGTCCTGCTGGTCCCTGAGTTGGTGGGGCTTGGCCCGGAGCCGTTGTCATCCCCATATTGGCGGTCTTCCGCTTTCTCATCAAGAAGGCGAAGACTCCTCCGACAACCGCCGCAACTGCGACGGCGATGAAGACGACGATTAGAAGCCCTGCGTTGCTGGCTGGTTGATAGAACGTGGTGTAGTCGGGATCGTTGACTACTTTGGTCCCGCCCCAGGTTGGGTAAGAGATTATGTAGAGGTAGTCGGAGACCGCGAAGCTAGCCAAACCAGCCTTTGCCTCCTGGATCAGACCCGGGTCAACGTGAGCCACGAACAGCGGGAAGAAGCCCATGAACCTGTTCTGGAAGGCGAAGAGCGGATTCTTGCCATAGCCATCACGGCGAACCGTCCTAGTTGTGATAGTGTACGTCGCTGGGTTTGCGTCTGACGAATCGTAAAGTTGGTAAGTGGACTTGGCTGAGAAGTCAGCTTGGAAGACCCGCTCCCCATCATCGGCAGTCGTTGTAACGTTCGAGTGAGCTAGGTCATTGCTGGAAGCGTCATCGACAGTGTTCCCTGAACCGTCCTTGTCTGCAGCAGTGTGGGAGGCTAAGATTGTCTTGTTGGCTAGTACAACTGAGAGCTTGTATCCTCCTGACTGAAGTACTTGGTAGACCGTTTGAGACTGAGGCGTCTGAGTGCCGTTAAGGTAGTAGCTTCCAGTCGCATTGTAGTGGCGGATGAAAGTTGGCAGTAGTCTGATTACCCAGAGGTCGGTCACTTTGCCAATCGTAAATGTCTCCGTGAGATGCGCTGCCTTTGTCGACGGGTCGAGGGTCAAGTCGTAGTTGAAAGTCAGTTCGGTATACCTTGCAACCCCATGTGGAATAGGGTCGTAGATCGGGCTGAGATGGTCAGGCGTGATTTTCCACCAGATCGCGCTAAGGTTCGTGTATTCCAGACCCCAAGTCCAGTGGTTTGTTCCAACCTGGGTCAGTGGGATTACTTGACTACCCGCCACGTATGATGGTGCGTGGTTTTGTAGGTAGCTGGTGAGATCAACTCCAAGACTGAATGAGGCGTATACATTGTCGCTTGGATCGGGTGAGTTCGGAACTGTGGTTGTACTGCTTTCGTTGAAGGCTACCAATGACAGGAAGGAAGACGCGGTCAGTGCGTCCTTTCCTCCCGGTGTTTTGAAGTGTTGGAAGAAAGTCTGGAGTGGTACGGTTACGAATCTTCCACCGTTGGTAACGTTCACAAGTCCAACGTAGAAGAGCTGGTAGCCCCCTACGTTGATGTAGTTCGTGTAGAGGTAGGCATGTTCACTGGCATTCGGGGGCGTAAGACCGTTAGCTGCGGCGTACTGGCGAACGTAGTCGTACCAGTCGACGACCTTGGTAAAGGTCTGTCTCTGATAGTCTGTGCTCTGAACCGTGTCTGCGTAGACGCTCAACGGCGCAATCGTGCCTAGGACCATTAGCCCCAAGGCGCTTATAGCGAGGACCTTTAGAACTCGGTTAGGCATTTTCATAACATTTTCAACCGAATTGATTTATTGAAACTGGTCCGGATGAAATAGAACTGGCGTTACCTCAATCGTTGGCAAGCGGGGACAGAACTCGCTCAGATCAAGCCTTTAGGAGAGGACAGTCAGTTGTCCTCCCCACCATCGTCCTCGCCCCATTCGTCATCTTCCCCCCATTCGTCCTCGCCGCCCCAGTCTTCATCGTCCCCCCACTCCTCAACTTGACTACTGGGAAGCATGCAATCCCCCTTGAAAACTGGGGGTTATCGCAAAATCGGCCCGCTTAAAAGACTTCCGCGTTTAGATGCTGCTACACTCGCTTTCCAGTCATTTGAGCAACGGGCGTAGCATCGCTCGTCTGGACAGCCCAGCACAGATTCCTAGTATTGTGGGCGGCGCCGTACTGACCGTTTCTCTTCAAAGTAATGATGCCAATTCCCTTCCCGAACTTGGCGCCGACCATCCTCGTAGTGAGGAGTGCAGCGGCAGCAGCCGATTTGGTCCTCATCAAATCGCAGGCAACCCTCGAAATCGTCGACCTCATCGCCAGTTCCCCGATGCCGGTAGCCGTAGCGGCTCCCAAGGAATTATCGGCATAGAGGCCTGCTCCTAGTATGGGAGTGTCACCGATTCGACCAGGAAGCTTCAGAGACATTCCGCCGGTCGAGCAAGCCGCCGCAAGATTCCTCTGCGAGTCGAGCGCCAGCGCTCCGACCGTATCACTTGATAGAGACAGAAGACCAGCACGAAAGAGCCTGTAATTGCGCGGTAGGACTGTTAGTCTTCCCGTCTTGAAAAGGTGCATGTCTTGTCGCGCTGCCCGGACCCGTCGGGGAACGCGGAGACTTGCCCTCGGTAGTTTGAAGGCACTAGCGAGCTTTTCTGCACCCGACCCTCCAATTAACACATGATCAGTCCGTTCCATAACGAACCGAGCCAGGCGAACCGGATTTCTGACTCCCTTAACCATCGCGACTCCTCCTCCTCGCAGGGAGTCGCCATCCATGATGGCCGCGTCATCCTCGACCTTGCCTTCAAAGTTCAGTGTCGATCCAGTTCCAGCGTTGAAAATGGGGTTGTCTTCCATCGAAATTGCTGCGATTTCAACGGCGTCGAGGGCTGTTCCGCCCTCACTCAAGGCGAGGAAGCCAGTCTTTGCCGCCTTACTGACTCCTTCGAGAGCGGTCTTGTGGCTGGTTTTTGGCCACCTTCCGGCTCCGCCGTGGACGATGATTACTGGCTTGGTCAATTTCTCGATGCGGGCAATTCTAACAGAATATAAGGCTCAGTCTGAACGAACGTCTTCGACTTGACGAGGCTCCTGACGATGAGCGAGGCGTCTATGCGAGAAGCTGCTAGGGCTGTTCGGGAGGGAAAGACCATCGTATTTCCAACCGACACCGTCTATGGCCTCGGTTGTGATCCGTTCAACATTGACGCCGTTCAGAGACTGATGGCCATCAAGAAGCGAACTGGTGCACCACTCCCTATTCTCGTCGCCAGTCTTGAACACGCGAGACAAATTGGAAGCTTCAACGCTAAGGCTGAATGCCTCGCCCGAGCGTTCTGGCCTGGAGCACTCACTCTAGTGGTCCCTGATGTCTCTAATCTCCCGGTGGAAGTGACAGGCTCCAATGGTACTGTGGGTCTGAGAGTCCCCAATAGGAGTGATACTAGAAACCTAATCGTGCAATCTGGCGGGGCGATTGTCGGGACGAGTGCAAACATCAGTGGGAACCCCTCACTGACGACAGCGAAGGAGGTCGAGGTGGAGCTTGGAGGCACAGTTGACCTCATCCTCGACGGAGGCAGGGCAAATCTTGGCTTCGAATCAACCGTAGTGGCCGTTGACGCTGACATTGTTCAGGTTCTAAGAGAGGGAGCAATACCCAGCGAGAAAGTATTTGCAACGATAGCCCTGTCAGCTGGTACGCCGGAGTAGAGGCTCGACTTGCTGGAAGGTTTCAACCTTCTCGTCTCTAGCGCTAGGGGAAATGAACGCGAGGCCAACGAAGAGCTCGGTTATCTCATTCGTGAGCTAGGCGATCCGTCCCCGAGAACTGACTATACGGCCGTGAGCGGGCTTACTGTCGCAAAGACAAACTTGGACCCTGTTCGAGTAATATCTCGACTCCGCCCCCTTCTCAGAGAGAAACCTTGGGAGTTTCGGTACGTCCTCAAAGTGAAACCGGTGGGAAGGGTAGTCAACTGCACCGTTGAGGAAATCAGTGAAGCGGCGTCCGCACAGTCCGCGAGAATCAAAGAGGATGAGACGTTTCGGATATCTGTGGAGAAGCGGCGCAGCAAGATCTCGTCTAAGGAGGTCATAGACGCAGTGGCAGCCAAACTGCCGAGAAAAGTGGACCTGCGAAACCCTGCGAAGATTGTCCTGGTTGAAATCATTGGACATGTGGCGGGGATTTCCATTGTAGACCCCAAAGGAATCCTTGGGATCGAGCGAGAGAAGAGAAGTTTCTAGTTCTCGACCGCGACCAGTGCGGACCGTTCAATAATGAGGCGTTTCAAGGCGTCTATGTTGCTTTCCTTCCCCACCTTTGCTGCTTCAAGCTCCTTGCTCGTGACCCCGTAGGCTTTCATTAGACCTTCAATCTTCTTCCCTGATACTTCTAGGATACTATCAGCGAGTCGACCCCGAACGGCGTGCGCTGCCTCCTCCGCTAACCCCTCTACGTCCTTGTCTCTTTTGGCGAACGCTGCCAGAGCGACGTTCCTAGTTTTTCCTGTGACTCCGAGCCTTTCGATGGCCTTGCTGATTTGGTGAGTGCATGACGCGTAGAGTAGAAACTCGACAGCTAGGCTTCTCGCATGTCTTCGCTTACCACCATGAGCGAGGAGTGCGTTTCTGGCAGCGAACTGCAGATGTTCAGCTCCCGCGACGCGATCAGCACGGATGAGCTGCAGCTGCAAGTCTGGCCGGTGAGATCGAAGCTCTCTCAGAGAACTTTCCGGGTCAGCTATCCTGCAATCAGTCAAACCCGCTACGTACAGCTGAAGGGAGTCAGTTGGGAGAACGATCAATGATAAGCCTCAGCAACTCTCGAATAAGGCGACCACTGAATCCGCTTCCCTTCAGCCTTCTAACAACTGAGTCTCCACGACCGCCTTTCTCTTTTTCTTTTCTGGCTATTAGTTTGACTGCTTCCAGTCGTTCCCAGGGAAAAATCACCCATTTAGTGGTCGTCTTTGCGTAGTAGTCGGGTTTGAAGATGCTCTGAGGCTTGAAGTAGAGGGTGCAGACTCTAACTTCCTTGGCACCCTTCTTTCGAACATGGTTGGCGACTAGTTTGAGGCTCTGGCCAGAGTCGGAGACATCATCGACGACGAGAACTCGTTTTCCTGACACGTCGGTTGTGACGGGTTGGGTTATGACTGGGGTCTTGTTTCGGACCCCGATGTCTTTGTAGAAGACGACCTTCATGTTTGCGAGGTTTTGGTTTTCAAGAAGGTCGCTCATGACGCGAGCGGGCGGCCAGCCGCCTCTGGAGACGCCGACGATGACATCGGGCGAGAAGCCAGACTTGCGGACTTGTTTTGACAGTTCTACTAGCATGGAATAGACCGCGTCCCAGGTAGGAGCCTCGAACTGCCGATTCGCCATGGAAACCGCCTAGTGTTCTACGAAAATCCGAGAATTACCTTAAGCCTTTGTGGGGGTGAGTTGTAAAATCCGCTAAGCCAATAAAGAACCGGAAAGAGTAGTATATCGGCGTCCCGAGGTCCACTATCCACGGGCCGCAGTAGACGGGAAGACGCCAATGATGTGGACTGACCTGCACAGAGGGCAACCTCGCCCAGATGAAGAAATGCATCTCCACTGATGGCAGACGCTTCACATGACTCCCCCTACAGAATTCCCGGTCTCAGGCAGGTGTGGGTATAGATGATGCTGTTCTCTCCATTCACGAAGGAACCAGAGGAAAGCTCTTTTTCTCCGCCAGAGCTCGAAGTAGACTGCGGAGATAAAGAGGAGGTTCGCGAGTGCAGCCAGATACCAGAGTCCATACGTGAACCATGAGAAGTCGGCAACTACCAGACCTGCGACTAGAACGAGGTCTAAGAGGATGAAGCTCCTCGTCCATTGTCTCAACCACCTAACATAGTCGAGATGGACGTTGTTATAGTGAGGATGCTGCCACATTCTGTAAAAACGTGAGACGTCCAGTTGCTCTCACATATACCGCAACGGGTTCTCATGGAGACCGGTCATTAATTCGGGGCATTACGTGCACTTCAACATGTTGCCTAGCAGCCAGCTAAGCACTTGATCTCTCAGCGCGTCCCCTCGGGTTTTCGGAGAAGGGTACAGATTCTTCTACAGATACCAGAAGGGACGTGAGCTCGATGAGTTTGTCGTTTTTCGGGGACGAGGAATCTTCCAGAAGAACCCTAGGGATTAGAGAAAGACAGATTCTCTACGACAGTGCACAGAAGAAATGCGAGGATTGCAGCAGAGACCTTGAATTCTCTGACGTGCAAGTTGGACACAAGACTGCCTATTCGAGGGGTGGAAATTCGACTCTAAGAAATTCTGTAAGTCTTTGCTATGGTTGCAACAAGAAACAAGGGACCGACAGTTGGGATGTATTCCAGAGAAAGCAAGGGAAAACAGCTGTTATCGACCGAATGAGGAATATGTTAACCGAATTGACTTTGCAGAAATTGAAAGATCTCGCACAAAAGCACGGTGTTAAGCTCAAGGGAAGATTCCATGAGGGAGGATTACTCAATGACGACTATTACCAAGCTCCTTCTAAAGCCCGTTATGTCAAAGCATTGGTGGGAGTCGTTACTGAGAAAGACATCAAATCTGGGCTAAGCGCCATGCCGACACCCGGTAAGACAAAGCGAAGAAGGACAACCTCATACTGGAGTATCTTCTAAAGACCAACAAGGAAGACATCACACGGCGAAAGTAGCCGATGCTCTAGCGGACAGAAATCTGTGTCTCAGTGGATTAACCAACTAACGGGTGCTCTTAGGATGCCGAACGTCGCTTAGCTCTCTTTCGAGTTCGTTGGCAAACCCGGATACGAAGTCTCCGGTGGTAGTAAACTGCACAGAAACTCCTTCATCCTCTGAGTAGAACCCGGGTGCTGCACCGTAGGAACTGATTAGAGCCTTGATGTCGAAGGTTTCCCCTGCGGTGGGAACAGCCTCCATTGAGAACAGAGGCTCATGAAATGTTTGGAAAGTATTGACTCGTTTGCCCTTCGACAATCCCCTCAACCACTTGATGAATGTCTCTAGCTCTTGAACAGACATGGTCTGTTGACCTGGGAACTGGATTTTGAGACCAAAGACCATCAGCCATATTCTGACCTCAAACCAATCCTTTGCGACCTTTCCATCCCGGAAAATTTCGAAACCGACCAGTTCGAGATTGAAGGACAAACGTAGGTCGCCCTTTTCATCCACACGCCGGAGCGAAGCCATAGCTCTATGGCACTCCTCCTCTCCATGCGAACTAATTACTCCTTGGGAATGGTAGATCAACCCATGAATCTCATGCACTCGCACATGCTGGATGCCTTCAGTGCAGAGTTGGACAGGTTGAGCCGCGGAGAATTTCAGAAGGCAGGATTTGCAGTCACAGACTCTCTGAAACGCATCCAGATCGATGAAATGCATCCCTCGCTACGCGTCTTGGGTTTTGCTGCGGAAGCGGAATCATGAGCTTGTTGTTGTGGCCCCAACAGACAAGTTTGTGATAACCACAGGAGTCATATGAGAGAATTGAGTCAATTTACAAGCCTCCGTCGGCGCGGCTTTTAAGACGAATCATGATTGACCATTAGCCTTGGATATATAATGAAAGAGACGCAAAAGGCTAGCTACAAGCCTCGACCATCCCAGCCAACGAATCCACGGGACCATTTGTTCGAAGTACTCATGGCGACACGGATCGTCATGACTTGGATCCGGTAGCCCACGCCGACCCGAACTGACACTGTTTCTAACGCTAAGGTATCTGGTCGCCATCAATCACGCCGCTTTGTTGGAAGCGGACGCTGAGGTGAGGCACCCCTCACCAAGCGAGGAGGAGAGAGAGCTGCTTTTGGATGGACTCGCTCAGAAACGCCGAAGGAGCACGGTGATGACTTAGCTGGACCACTTCGACATTGAAACGATAGGGATGAGTGTCTCAGTATTCAATACGTGACTGATGTCTTTTATTCGGTCGAGGATGAACCAATATATGCTCTGGGAGTCCGGTTCGAGAAGATGTCTTGAAACCTCAGCAACCGCCATGACATCATTTCTGCCCGGAATGAGGTGAACCTCTTTGACCTCCTCCAGTTTCCAGAGAGACTCGGCGACTTCAGTTTCCTTTCCCAGCGACGTTTCTAGGAAGATGAAGGCTCTGACGTGGCGCTTCATCTCATCCTTCGGATGATAATGAACCAACAGCGTAACCTCTAGTTCGCACGCACGCCCCAACGGGGCATATATCTTCTTTCACGGAGCCCTGAAACCACAGAAGGTTCTTTCTACAGGAACCCCACTCTGGTCCTTCCATGCCTCAACTAGAACTCGCTCAAATCAAGAATGACTCCAATACGTCAGCAAGCGAATCAGAACTCAGGATTGGCAACCTCAGAATCCCCATGCCCAACAGGTTCCCAATCAGCCCGGAACGAAACGCTCTCAAACCCGCGGGCGTCAAAGACCCATTACCTGGCGAGGTCGCGGTTCTAGCGAGACTTGCTCCACCAGACACTCTCAAGAAAATCCTTACTCAGGAAGACGCACTCAAGTCAATGGCTCGCTTCCTGTCCAAAGAGACAGGCGTAGACGCGGTCCGAATGCTCTACCTCTCGCTCAGAGGTGGAGCGACTCTGAGTCACAGTGAGGAGCTCAAGACCATTCTCGACCTTCAACACCTCGCGGGATTGGATATTATCACAGTCCAGCACACGATGGAGACCTCACCAGAAGACTTCGACGCGAACCTAACCTTCGCAGAGAGGTGGATGGAAGAGAGGGGTGTAAAGAAACCTCTCATGCCGGTGATTCAGGCCCCCGAGAAAAAAGAGACCGCGACAAAGCTATTGCAGATCGCTGAAAAACACGACACTTCCTGTCTAGGTCTCGACCTTCGCGGCGGCTTCTACTACCACTCGCTACGTGAAATCGAACAGTTCAAGAAACGAAAGCCGAAAGTGTGGGTCCACGCCCTACAGGTGCCACCCAAGGTCCGGTTCGGCCGGCTCATGCCTTGCAGCGAAGGAATGATTCTACCGATGTTTGGGATTGATAGCTACTCCCGCTGGATAGTACCCCCGCCCCCGACACCCTTGACAAAGGAGGTCATCAACGTCTTCGACCGTAAGGGCTGGGGCAGCATGAAGAAGAAGGATTTCGAAGCCCTCCGAAACAACAACTCAAACTGCAATTGCGCAGTCTGTCAAGGCAAAGACCTGGAACCCTTCTACGAAGGAAAAGTTCTAGAGGTCCTCGCGAAGGCCAAAGTCCACGACCACCTGTCACAACGTGAAGAGTTGAAGAAGTCAAGAGAAGCGATCAAGAAAGGAGAATACCTTTCGCTTCTCAAGTCCAAGGAATACCCGAAGGAATTCCTGAAACAGCTTCCGAGGGATGAGGGTCCTTCGAACAAGTCATAGAATACAAGCCCCGCTTGTGAGAATCAAGGCTAGGGAATTCTCGTGGGGAGATTCTAGACTCTGCAAATAAATAGATGGACGGTTCTGTTCGGGAAGAACTGATTTGATTCAGGTCCCGTCTTGGGTAAGAGATGTCTTCGAGAACTATCTCATCTGCGAGATAACTACCCTCGATAACGACAAACCTGTAACCTTCCCGATGCTCTTCTTTTACGACTCAAGCTCCGGCAAGTTTGCCGTGACCTCAAGCATCCTCTTCTCCAAGAAAGTCGAGCACTTGAAGAAGAATCCCCGGGTCTCGCTTCTCTTCTCAAACCCCACTGGAAGCACTGTTCCCAAACACGCGGTTCTCGTTCAGGGAAACGCGAAATGTGAAGATTCGGACCTTGACCATGGATGGGAAAGATTCCTACCTCAATGGAGAGAGAAGGAACCTTACATCGACGCGTTCCTTTCTGAACGCGAAAAATTCTCCTGGTTCTGGAAACGCATAGTGATTGAGGTCGAGCCTAGAAGGATTACTGCTTGGAAGAACGCGGACACACAGAAGCAAGGCGAGGAGTTCCGGAGCTAACCAACATGGTAGGAATAGACTTCGACCGTCTAGCGGGATTCCGCTACGCCATCGTCACCACAGTATCCTCCGAGGGCTATCCATGGAGCATCCCTACAGAGTTCGAGGTCACGATCAAACACGAGATCCTCCTCCGGAAACCAATATGGGCCAATGCTTTCACAGGTAAGCGAGTTGGAGTTCTCTTCAACCACATCGCCGCTATCCCCTCGGGCGGCTACACGGAACGACGCTACATGCTAGTCTGGGGAAAGCTTACCGAATCCGGGGACAAGCTGAAGCTAACGCCTGAGGAAGTCTCTGAATGGGACGAGAAGATCCTGCCCTTCGCCCAGCTCTGCGCCAAGTCGGCCCCTCAGGGCCAGAAGTATCTCGAAAAACTCTAAGGTCAAATAGCAGCCTGATCCGCTTCTTCCTCAACGCCGACAGGCTCAGCCTCTGGCTTTGACTCCGCCAACAGCATCATGAGCGCCTGCAGGTCCACCTCGGCCCGGGTCCGCCAGCCTAGCTTCACGAGTCCTTCCTCATCCTCTTCAAGATAGCCGGTTCTGAGAAACGTGTCCACAAGTGTGAGAGTTCTCCATCGTCCGGCTTTGTGGGCCACAAGTTCTTCCAACTCTTTTCGTTCGCACTTTCCCTGTTTCGAGACGATGAGGCCGAAACAGGCTGCCATCGCCGCTAGATTGTCTATCCTCCAGCCGGACATTCTGGCTTCTTTGGGTGTAAGGGTACCCTTCAACCGGACAAAGTATCGATAATCTTCCTCTCCTTCGAGACTCGCCTGAGTCTCGCCGAGACTCTGAACCTCCACTCTCTTCACCTCAAGGTCGAGGTCCTTGAGAACGTCGTCCAGGTCGGATAGAGTCTTCTGGAAGCCTTTCCCAAGACCGGTCCGCAGTTCCCAGGTCCTCGCCCCGGGGATTTTTCCGCGTTTGAAGAACAGCATGTGTGCGGCCCGCTTGAGGCGGTCGGAGTACACAGTTTCCTCCTTTCTTGGTTCAACTGTCAAGCTGGCGCTTTCTCCCAAGGTATTGGTATGGGGAAGCTGTGCGGGGACCCTTCTGTCTGCAGGACCGGGGTCTCGTTAGGAGTCAACACTATTCTGTCCCCATTCTTGTCCATATTGGCATATCCGTAGCTGACCAAGAAGCTAACGAGTTGGGCACGAGAGACTGTTTCCCGGAAATCCTGTGATCTTACGAAGCTCCAGTACTCGACTCCCTCTCCGCTCTTTGCCCTGGACTTGAGCTCGTTCCAGAGACCCTGGAGTCTCTCTGTGAAACTCTGGTCCTCCATCATCCCGGAACTGCCTAGGTCGCCGAGCCCAAAGGTTCCGGGCGAATCGAACTGGCCCAGGTCGAACTTGCCTCTCCTTTCGAAGAACGAGAGCATCTTCTTCCAATACTCTGAAGCCTCCTTCACTGCCGGCATCACCAGCTGTTCAAGCTCCGTCACGGGATGCCACGACAGCAAGAAGAACTCGGCCAGCTGCTGCCTTGACAGACCCTCCAGTTTCTGCTTCGCCAATTCCGGGTCGAGGAAGAGCGAGGTAGACTGGAACCTCAATTGAGAACTCTGCAAGCCGACGACCCGTGCGATTCCCGTTATCGCTCGCATATCGAGCAAGTGATCCTCCAGCCGGTTCAAGTCCCCGGCGTGTAACCTCAGAATCCTGAGCGCCTCAGAAACGTCAAGAAGAAACGGGCTGAATTGTCTGTTCTCAATTGAGTTGCAAGTCTGCACTATCTCTTCAAGGTCCTTCTTGACACTGGTCCTGCTGGATCCTCGCTTCAACCTACTTCAACTCCTTGACTATCGAGGAGCCTTCAATGTTCTGAACAACAACAACGTGAACATGCTCGTTCCCGGGCAGAGTTAGATGTCCGGGAGTGATTGCCACGTACTGGGTGGCCTCAGTTTCGGCTGCGGCGGCGTAGATGAGCTTGGTGACTGTCTCGCGGTTTCGTGGGTCCATGTGAACGTCAAACTCGTCAATTGCTCTGAATGGAGAGGCGACAAACTGCTGGAGCGAGAGAAGAAACGCTATCAGGGCAATTGTCCGTTCTCCGCCGCTCGGAGACAGCCCGTCCAATGACACAGGCTCGTTTCCCCTGAAGCCCGCATGCAGTTCAAGACCCGATTTCTCAATGTCCTTGGAAGCTTTCAAAGCTATTCGTCCCTTACCCCCGACTGGTGCTAGAATTGAATTGTACCGGGCTGAGAGGTCTTCGAACATCTTCTCCATGACCCCTCTCCATCTCTCAAACCGTTCACTTAGCTCCCCCAAGACCTCGGTCCTGTTTTGCTCGACAACCACCGCTTTCTTCTTCAGGTCCTCGTAGATGTTCCCGTAATTTCGGTACATCTTCTCCACTTCCTCGGATAGATGGGCAAGGGGCCTAAGCTTCTCCTGGACCGTTGCCAGGTCCAAAGTGATGACTTGTAGGTCTCGAGGGTTTTCGAACCGCTGCCCCAGCTGTGAAGCCTGTGCCAGCATGGGCTCGAACTCCTCATCGAGAACACGCAGTTGCGCTTCCTGGTCTTGGATCTGGTCGGCGATTGCAGACAGCTTGAATGAGCTTACTTCCTTTCCGACTCTCGACTGAATCAGCGATTCAGTACTCTTGGTTAGAGAGGCGGAGACTTCTCGAATCTTGCCGCTCACGCTCGCATACTCCGAATCACCGGCACTGGCCTCGCTCGCCAGTTTTTCCTGCTCTTGCTGATACTCCGAAAGAATCTGTTTCAGGCCACGTTCGCTTTCAAGCAACTCTGGTGAATCAGCGGCGGCATCCTTGAGAGACTGGATTAGCTTCTCCTGAGACCGCAGAACCTGGCCAACTCTCTCAATCCATTCCATAACCCCTGAGCGAAATCCTCGGCCGTACTCAAGCTTCGACTGTTGTTCACGAAAACGCTCCAGGCTCTCGCTGAGCTGCGCGAGGTCTTTTGAAACCGTCAGACTCTTGGAGTCGTAGGACTCGAATTCCTTCTTCGTCTTCCCGACATCGCGTTGAAGCGAGGAGATTCTCTCTTTGATTCTGTTCTGCGAAGACTCTTTTCTGAGAATCCTCCTCCACGCCAACTCTCGCTGCAGGTCCTTCAACTGGTCCTCGAGCTTGCGTTTCAGCTCGTACTTCTCGAACTCTCTCTGCCAGTGCTGGTACGTCTCCTTTGTTCCCTCGAGAACTGACGACATAGCTTCTCTTTCAGTGGTCAGTTTCTGAAGCCTGTTCGAAGCATCCAGCACCTCCCGTCTGTACGCCCCAAATCCAATCGCGTCCTCCAGCATCAACAGCTTGTCGACTGGGTTGACAGATCCGAAGCGTCCGACCATCAGCTGGTGCATTATCACAAGCATGTTGTCCGGGTTCAATCCCACCCGTGATAGGCCCTCGACAAGGTCTGTTCTGGAGACCGGCTTCTTGTTGAGAAGATAGTGGTGGTCTCCGGACCTCTTCAGAACACGTGTTATCAGCACTTGTTCGGCTCGTGCTTGGGGAAAGGGTTTGGAACCTTTGCTGCCTACGTTGTCAAGTCTTACCGAGACCCTGGCCTCCTGCTCGCCCCATCGTATGAGTTCGCTCAGCCGTTTTGCACGCTCCGTGTACGCTTGTCCCAGCACGACTGAGATTGCCAGAAGAATCGACGACTTTCCTGCGCCATTCGGACCGATTATCAGGTTAAGCCCAGGCTCAAGGGGTACACTAGCATTCCTGTAGGACATGAAGTTGGAGAGTTGAACTTCCCTGATCAATTCTTGGTCCGACTAGACAGTCGCTTGATAGTTTAAGCGAATTGAAAATGTTTCTTGTCTATCAATGTTTAAATACGCGATTTCGACTTTGTCCACTTTCACTTGGAGTGTGCCAGGTGCGGGTTTGAGACGGCTTGGCAAAGTTCTGCACCTGTCAAAGTCCGGCAATTTGATTCTTCGACTGGAAACATCCCAGCGACCACCGCCTGTCGGCGCGTCAGTGTGCGACTATAAGTTGAGAAAGGTCGGCATAGTCAACAATATCCTCGGCCCCGTAAAGGCTCCGTACGCCTCCGTCCAACCAACAGGCGAATCACCAAGCACACTAGCCGGAAGAATCGTCTACCTGGTCGAGAACTAGGAGCAAAACGGCAAAGTGGTCGAGGAATTGGAGCAGCCACAAGTACAACACGCGCCAGAGCCTATCAAACGAGCGCGGTCCTGCCCAGAATGCGGCGGGTCTCGTCTAATGAGAGACTTTGACGCAGCAGAGGTCGTCTGTATGACATGCGGCTACGTCGTAGCCGAGAAGATCGCCGATACGAGGCCCGAGTGGAGAGCATTCGACGACGAGCAACGCGCAAAGAGGGCTCGGGTAGGCGCCCCGATGACCTACACGATTCACGACAAAGGTCTCTCAACAATCATCGACTGGAGGGATAAGCCTTCAGGGACAAAGTCGGTCACGGCCGACCAGAGAATAGAACTCTACAAGCTTCGCAAGTGGCAGCGAAGGGTAAGGGTCTCAGACGCGACCGAGAGAAACCTAGCTGTCGCTCTCTCAGAACTCAGTAAGCTATCAGCCTCACTTTCTCTCCCGAAGAACATCCTTGAAACCGCTTCAGTGGTCTACCGTCGAGCAATCCGGAAGAAACTGATTAGAGGCAGGTCGATTCACAACGTGACCGCTGCAGCAATCTACATGTCATGCAGACAGTGCGGCGTCCCTCGAACGCTTGACGAGATTGCCTCCGTGTCCACCCTGAACAAAAAGGACATCGGCCGGAGCTACAGGTTCATGCTGCGAGAGCTAGGCATGTTTGTTCCACCTTCCGCCAACCGCAGCTACGCGGCCCGCTTCTCCAACAAGCTGACCATCTCCGGCAAGGCGGAGGGCATAGCAATCAAGATTCTCGAAATAGCACGGCAGATGAAACTGACGAGCGGTCGAGGACCCGCTGGCATAGCAGCCGCGTCCACATATATTGCAACCGTTCTCACGAACGAGCGGAAAACCCAGCGGGAAATCGCTGAGATCGCAAACGTAACGGAGGTCACGATTAGAAACCGGTACAAGGAACTTTTGGAACGTCTGATGATAGAAGTTCCACTCTAACAGCCACCATTCCTTTTCAGAAAGCATAATACTTCGGAGTCCCAACTCGAGCACTAGGTGTGAGGCTTGATTTCTGATCTGGACAAGGAGATGGAGAAGAGAGACGTTCAGTCGCTAATCGTCTTTGGTGACCAGACTCTAGGCAACCCTGACCTCGCCTATGTTGTCGGTGCGCCACTGCCCCGAGGCGGAATATACCTCAAGCGTCAGGGCAACAAGCCGACCCTGGTCGTGAGCAACATCGATGTCGGCAGCGCCAAGGCGGGAAGGGTCAAGAGCATCAAAACATACTCTGACTATGGGCAGGAGAAAATCTACAGCAGGTATCCACGAGACGATGCCCGGGCCAAGTTCTACATGAAGATGATAAAGGAAGAGGGAATTGGCGGACACACAGTCATCGGCGGGAAGAACGACTCATCCAACACTCTACAGCTGGTTGACTCGCTCCGCAAAGGAGGGCTGAATGTGGTGGGAGAAAAGTCTCCTACGATAATCGAATCGGTTCGTGAGACAAAGGACAGGTTTGAGATCGAAAGACTACGCCGAGTAGGAAAGAGAACCTGCCAGGTGGTAAAAGAGACCACGAGGTTTCTCCGCAGAGCGACCATTCGCGGGTCCAAGGCATACTACAAGTCAAAGCCGCTCAAGGTCGGAGACGTGAGGCGCGTCATCGGCGGCCTCCTCAACGAGAACGACCTAGTGGCGATGGAAGACACAATTTTCGCGCCCGGAAGACGTTCAGCCGACCCTCACTACAGAGGAGAGAACGAGGATTTGGTCAGAGCCGGAGTACCGATAGTCTTCGACATTTTTCCCTCGGAGCCGGAAGGCTACTGGCATGACACGACCAGAACGTACGTGCTCGGCTCTCCGCACCGAAAAGTGAGAGAGATGTACGACGCAGTCTACGAAGTTCAGATGAACGCCGTGGACATGGTGAAGGAAAACGCCCCTTGTCGAGAACTGATGCTCACAGCATGCAAGCTGTTTGAGAGCCACGGATACCCCACCGCTAGACAGCTGATCAAGGGAAACAAGGAAGCTCGAGTACGGGGTTTCATACACAGCCTAGGGCACGGCGTTGGCCTGACTATCGGGGAACGCCCCTACCTCGGACTTTATGGTGCAGAGCGTTTGCGCGAGGGCGCAGTAGTCACAATTGAACCAGGCCTCTACGATCCCAAGTACGGGGGAGTCAGAATAGAGGACATCATGGTTGTGGGCTCACCATCTGAGAACCTCACGTCTCTTGACAAGGATATGGAATTATAGGCGTGAAAGATGCTCCTTGGCTGGGAGTGTAGAATGCAGCCCAGACCGAGGATAAGAGTAACTTCGGCCGGGGGCGTCGTCTACAGATGGGACAATGACAAGCCGCTCTTCCTCCTCCTCATCAGCAACAAGCGAGGAGTCTGGTGTCTGCCAAAAGGCCTAATCGAACCAGACGAGGACGAAGTCACAACGGCCATGCGAGAGGTCCGGGAGGAGACCGGAGTCAGCAGAGTCAAGCTAAGGGGTAAAGTGGGAGCCATCAAGTACCAGTTCGGGTTTCGCGCTCGGACGTTCGACAAGACAGTCCACTTCTTCCTTTTCGAAACAGACCAGGCCGATTCCAAAGTCGGCTCAGAACATGACGCGATGGAATGGAAGCCATACGAGAAGGCCCTCGAAAGCCTATCCTATCCCAACGAGAAGGAGATGCTGACCAAGGCATGGGGAATGATTAAAGCACAGGGCGGCCATCCTGCTGGAGCTCAAGCTAGTCCCGCTTAGCCCCCTTAAGGATACGAACATCATCCTCGGGCAGAGCCACTTCATCAAGACAGTCGAAGACCTCCACGAAGCGATCGTCACAACGGTTCCAGGAGCCGGTTTCGGAATCGCCTTCTGCGAAGCCAGAGGGCCCTGCCTCGTAAGAAGCACCGGCAACGACCCTGAACTGAAAAAAAACGCCGAAGAGTACGCGCTAAGACTTGGCGCCGGACACTCCTTCCTAATTCTTCTCAAGAACGCGTTTCCAATCAACCTACTCACCCGAATACGCGACATTCCAGAAGTCTGCAATGTCTACGCAGCCACCGCCAACCCTCTCCAAGTCATCGTGGCTGAGACAGAACAAGGCCGGGGAGTGCTTGGGGTGGTTGACGGACACGCGGCGAAGGGTATAGAAACAGAAAAAGACGTTCAGGACCGAAAACAGTTCCTGAGGAAAATAGGCTACAAGCAATAGTTGTAGAGAGAACACGTCATGGATCCTTCAAAGTCGAAGCTCAGAGTCTACAACACCCTCACTCGATCTGTCGAGGATTTCACGCCTTTGAAGCCCGGCCGAGTGAACATGTTCGTGTGCGGGCCCACAGTCTGGGACACATCACATGTTGGTCATGCAAAGACTTACGTCGCATACGATATCATGGCGCGCTACCTTCGCCACAAAGGCTTCAGCGTCTTCTTCATCCTCAACATCACCGACATCGACGACAAGATAATCAGCAAGGCCAAGCAGGCCGGTGAAGACCCGCTTCAACTTGCAAAGAGATACGCAACCGCATTCTTCAAAGACATGAAGGACATAGGCGTGAGCAACGTCAATCTCTACGCCAATGCTTCAGACCATGTTCCCGAGATAATCGAGCAGATCGAGGGGCTAGTCAAGAAGGGAATAGCCTACCCAATAGACGGCGATGTCTACTTTGACACTTCCAAATTCCCGGGCTACGGCAAACTATCCAAGCAGAACCTCGACCAGCTGAAAGTTCACCGGATCGATCCTGACCCACGGAAGAAGAATACCGCCGATTTTGTACTCTGGAAGAGCCAGAAGCCGGACGAGGTCTTCTGGGAGAGCCCATGGGGTCGAGGACGCCCCGGTTGGCACATCGAGGATACGGCAATCACACTAACCTACTTCGGACCATCATACGACATCCACGGTGGCGGTAACGAGCTGATATTCCCTCACCACGAGGCCGAGATCGCTCAGGCCGAAGGCCTAACCGGCAAAGAACCGCTGGCCCGATACTGGCTGCACACTGGACTCTTGAACATCAGCGGCCGAGAAATGCACAAGTCACTCGGAAACATTATACCAATTCAAGACGTTCTGCGAAAGATCGGACCAGACGCGCTAAGAGTTCTCTACGCCTCGACGCATTACAGGAGCCCGCTCGAGTTCACAGAAGGCGCCCTCGAACAGGCAGGCAGTCTAGCCAGGAGATTCCGACGCGCCTACAGACAGCTAGAGCTCGCGGCGAAGAACGCCAGCAAACGTGATGAGTCAAGTACGGTCAGTCGCCTGAAGGAAGCACGGGACGAGTTTTACAAGGCCATGGATGACGATTTCAACACACCCGCAGCCCTCACAGCATACGTCAAAATCGTCGCGCTGGCCGAGGAACAATTGAAGATGCCAGCCCCGCAAGTCGCAAAGGCAATTCTGGAAGGCCTGCAGGAGCTCGGCTCAATTCTCGGAGTGCTAGAGGCTCAAGGTGCCTCCCAAGAGCGGCTTTCAGAACTAGCTAACTTGTTGATGGAGCTGCGTACGGAACTCCGAGCTAAGAAACAGTACGACCTAGCGGACAGTATCCGCCAACGGATGGTTAGCATGGGGCTGATCGTAGAGGACGAGGCCAAAGAGACTCACTGGACAGCCTAGTGACCTTTCGGGCCGGACTTCCCTGAGGGCCGGTCAAGCCTCTTAACCACGTCCTTGGCCTCATTCAGCTGTTTGAAAGAGCCAATGTCATGGTGGGGTTCGGGGGTCAAGAACCCGTAGACCCTCTCCCCTTTCTTCACGAGTGCAGGAAGCACGTCGTTTGCGAGGTCGGGTCCTGCTGAGGAATAGTCAAGGATTTTTGGCTCGCAAAGGTATACTCCGATGGACACCGGGTAGTCTTTCAGAATCGGCTTCTCCTCGAAATACTGCACTCTTCCTTCGCCGTCAATTTTTCCTACGCCATAGTCGAACCGGACACCGGTGCTGAAGGCCACAGTGCAGGCTGCTTTTTTTTCCCGGTGAAACTTGAGCATTTCTGTCAGGTCGAGAGTAGTGAGAATGTCACCGTAGTAGATTAGGAAGGTTCCGTCTATCATTCCAGCGGCGTCCCTAACCGCCGCCGAGGTTCCTTTTCGGGGGCTGATGCTGTAGCCTATGCTGACGCCGAACTTGGACCCGTCGTCGAGATGGTTTCGGAATACTTCAGCATCTTCGTCGCTCAGGAGCATTATGATGTTCCGGACGTTGTGTTTTGCGAGGTATGTGATTACGTAGTCGATGAAGGGTTTTCCGCTGATTGGAATCATTCCTTTTGGAATGAACGTTGTGAGCGGTGAGAGCCGTGTTCCGGCGCCGCCGGCCAGGACGAAAGCCTTCAACCAGTGGACCTTGCCGGTCACGCCTTTCCAGCGCATATAAGGGCTTGACGTTAACCAGAATGATAATCCGGGTCAGCGAGCGGACTTGGCTGCGCTCGGCAACGGTGAATCCGTTTCGCTTAGTGAAACCCGCGAGGGAAGAACGCCCTCCAGCTTCCTGAGCGCTAGAGCGAGATCGTTCTTTTCTCCTATCAGCGGCCGGAGGCTGGGCTCGATAGAACTCTGCGCAAGTTTCAACGCTGCATCGTCCAGCTGACCGCTCTTATGGTCCAGTTTGGCATTGACCAAGTGTTTAGTGAGACTTGCTATCTGCCCGGCGACGGTTCCAAGCTGCGATTTTACAGATCCAGCAAGCGCCTCTCCCATCTTCACCCTCTCCAAGTAGCCAGCCCTCTGGGCTTCCAAAATCTCGGCATAAATCTCCCCGTCTATCTCCCTCGCATCGTTCAACTGCTCCAGCGCGGTGACACGTTTTCTTAGCGTCGAGAGTTCCGAGACCACGTCCTCTACCTCCAGTTTCCATTCGGGGGTGACTGTGACGGCTTTCGGTGTGAGGGCTATCTGTCGGGCTTTGAAGGTGATGATGCTGTTTCCAACAGATTCTACCTGGACGCCTTCCATCTCTCCGAAAGGATTCCGGTCGATTCCTATGACCCGCCCGACGAACCGTCCGTAGATGTCGTTGACTCCGCGTCCAAGCAGCGCCTTTGTCTCGAGCTCCGGGGTGAGCACCAGTTCCTACCTTACACGCGCGGGATCGTTGATAATTGCCGGAATCTCCGGGAACTTTTCCTTCATCTTCTGCTCGGCCATCGCGTCCGCTTCCTTCAAGACACGGGCGGACTCGTCGCTCGCCGGGATGAGTGGGCCTTCAGAATCCACCGCCTGGCCGATCTCCACGGTAACACTTCCGAGAGAGTCTTCAATGTCTGCAAGGTTGGTCGAGATTTCGGGAAGCTTTCCTTCCAAGTCGCCTCTAACTAGGCCGATGATTCCTTTGACCTGGTCCATGCTCTTGACCATGTCGCCAAACTGTTCGATAGTCTCCAGTCGCAGGAGCACTTGTTCCAGGCATATCTGACTGCTCAAGCTTGTCTTGACAAGCTTCCTGATTTCCACGCACTCGTTGGCGAACAGTGTTGCGGCTTGAACATCTCTGGCGGCCAGGGACTTGACGCATCTCTCGTAGAGCGTCTTGTCTCGCGCTTCCATCTGGCTAACGGTCTTGTCGAGTCTTCCCATCTGCAGCCTCAGCCGGTTGCTCGCCAGCTGTATTCTCCTCTTCATCGGGGTAGGCTTGAGGGCCTCACGGAACCTGTCAGCCAGGGAGTGGTTCTCCTTGAACAATCCTAGTGTCCAACCATCCTATTTTCAGAGCTGACGAACACAGGCGGCTTGAGATGGAGCAGACTCTTCGCTACCGCGGCGCATCTTGGAAGAGCAGTCGTCATGAGGATCGCCATGCCATGGTCATGGTTCAAGCCTCGAAGCAGAGGCATGACGAGGTTTGAAGCCGAACTGTCCAAGTCACCTGTGGGCTCATCAACAACTAGGAAATCTGGGCGGACAGCGAGCGCTCGGGCCAAGTCGACTCTTCTACGCTGCCCCGCACTGAGGGCGTCGGGGTAGGAACGTGACAACATCTCAAGCCCGAAGAAACCTAGGGACTCCCGGACCCTTTCATCCCGCTCCTTTCTCGGAACGGAAGCGAACGACAGTGCTACGCTGAGGTTTTGCGCAACCGTCAACTGGGGAATGGCTGTTGGTCGCTGGAACACTGCCGCAGTCCGGACGAGTGAGCATCGTTTTACGAACGAACGCCGGGTCACGTCTTCCCCATTGAAATACACTGCTCCAGCGCTCGGCTTCTCCAGCCCCAGCACGAGGTTGACAAGTGTTGACTTCCCCCACCCTGAGCCTCCCAGGACCGCGGTAAAGTCTCCTTTGCCAATTTTCATGGAGACGCCTTCGTCGTAGAGTTTGAGAACCCCTTCCGAGTACGGATAGTCAATCGTTACTGTGACTGTTTCCAGAAGACTGGTCATCTTGCTACCCCTTGTAGTTCTCCACGAAGTCCAAGGACCGAGTCCGGAAGAGGATAGGAAGAGCATAGGAAACGCCCCCGACCACAATCGCGAGACAGATTATGATCATCGAACCAGAAAACAAGCCTAAGGTTCTCGCCTCTAATGCAATGTAGAAGAGCAGAGCGAGAAACACGCAAGCAACTCCTCTCAGAAACCCCCTGAGCCCGACCATCCGTGTAGAGCTACCATATGCGAATAATGCAAGCTCTTCCCTAAGCCGTCGAGCACTATTCGACGAGGCTGCCAAAGCGCACGATGCCATAACAGATAGCACCAACAGTGCAGGCCCAATCCCCAAGCCTGCCAGGACCGTTGAGCCCAGGGACGCGTTGAGACTGGCAGCTAGGACAATAACCATAGCGAACAAGTCAGGCACACCTCGAGGGAGGACTCCAGAGATTACGATGGGAACCCAGCCGGGCTTTTCCAAGGGACAAGGACCCTTCCTACGACCCCGCTATGGTTCTCAGGAACGTCCCGAGACGTCCCTCGTCATATGTTCGTATAACAGAGGAAGCGAAGTGAATATCCATGTTGAGGGACCTGAGTTTTGAGAGCGCTGCGTTGACGTCCTCTTTGTTCCGTGCGACTATGAACAGCAGCCCTTCAGGCGAGCCTAGTGAGCTGATGATGTTAACAGTTCCAGGAATCTCGGAAATTTGTTTGAGAATGTCATCTCGGGACCCGGCGGATGGAAAGTTTGCTGCAACTAGGACCTGTTCTGACAGTCCTAGCTTTGAGAAGTCAATTAGGGTGGTGTACTCGCGTATGATTCCGGAGTCTTCAAGCCGGTTCACTCTGTACCCGACCACGTTGGGGTGGAGCCCTAGCTTCCGGCCTATCTCGACAAATGAGGCCTTGGAATTCTCGGCCAGCTCTGCCAGGATTCGCAGGTCAGTTCCGTCCAAGTTCAACCGGGTTCCGTCCTAGCTTGCCTTGAAGGTCTCGTCCCAGTCGAAGTAGCGCTTCAGGTTAGACGAGGAGACGCTCGGCCTGCGGGCTGCTAGGATTGACTGAAAGTCCTCCATTCGAATAGGGTCCGGCGTGGCGCTATTGTCCCCCGCTCTGCCAGACTGGAAAAAGTCCCTGACAACTTTCATCTGCGTTGACTGGAACAAGTCCCGAATGTCCCCCCCGGAATATCCCTCGGTCATCCGGGCCAGCTCGGCAAAGTCCAAATTGTTGCCGAACTTCAGATCATGGGAGTAGACTTGGAACATGTCCATGCGCGCTTTGATATCTGGAAGGGGAATGTAGATTCGTTTCTGGAAGCGTCGAATGAAAGGCTCGTCGAGGACCCACGGCTTGTTAGTCGCCCCTATGACGTATACGTGGAATTTCTTCTTCTTGTCGAGGATACCGTCCATTTCCTTGAGGAACTGGTTTCTGACTCGGACCTCACCGCCCACCTCTTCGCCCCTAACTCCCATCAAGGAGTCAACCTCGTCCAGGAAGACAATCGCAGGCTGCGTGTTCTCCGATACTTCTCGTGCTTTGGAGAAGAGCTGTTGAACGTTGCGCTCGGACTCGCCCAGCCACTTTGACATCAAGGACGCAGCGTCCGCGCAGAAGAAGACTCCCTTGATCTCGCTGGCAATTGCGGCGGCGAGGAGTGTCTTTCCGCATCCTGGTGGGCCAAAGAAGAGTATTCCCCTTGGCCAGCCGAGCGGGAAAAGGTCGGGCCTTCGGACCGGGAAGATTATAGCCTCTTCGATGGCTCGTTTGGGCCGTTCAAGCCCCGCTATTTCATCCCAGCTAATGTCAGGCTTTTCCGTCAGAACCCATTGGTCCAACTTGATGCTCTTGGAATCCCTAAGGTCGGGGGCCTCGGCTGGATGGTCGATAGATGCAGAGCCGGATTGGAGTTCCTTTACCCTCTTCTTGTAAGCTTCGGCGTGTTCCATGTAGACCTTGTTTTGGGGTGCAGTGGGATAGAGGGAGCATAGCTTGAGGAGCAGCTCGACTGCTCGCTGGTACTTGGTGACGGCTATTCGCTTTGATCCCTTTCGTTCAAGCTCGATTGCTTCATTCGCAAATCTTACTGCAAGCGATTCCAGTTCTTCCGAGGCCGAGATTTCCTTTACCCCCAATGATCGTTAATGGATTCCGGGGACGAGTGTGTGCTCGTCCTCAGTCCGTGACTACTTTTCCGTCATCCTTTAGTTTCTGGAGAGAACGGCGCACGTCGTCCGGTGAGACAGTCAGGTCTGACGCGCAGGAATTGATTGTCAATTCCCCGTTGTGGCTTCTGATATAGTCGAAAAGTCTCTGTTCGAGAGGTACGCTAGGTAGGCCGGGAATCTCTTCTTCACCACCTGCCGTGACGGCGACTGGAACCCGCACTTCTGTTGCCGACGCGCGTGCTTCAGGGAGCGGTAGTTCTGGAAAACGTTCTTTCATTTGCTGGCTGGCTATTGCACTCGATTCTTCGAGGACTTTTCGAGCCTCGGAGCTGGACACTTGCATGTCCACGCCTTGGTCTTGAATCTGGCCTGTCTCAAGGCTCATGTCGCTGAGCATTTCGTTGACCTCGCCGAGTTCCCCTGCAACCTCCGGGATGACGCCCGCTATTCTCCCCCGGGTCTCCCGCACCACACCGATAACCAGTGCGAGCTGGGCCATTACGTCGCCGAACTCTTCGATTGTTTGTAAGCGTAGGATTACGCGCTCGAGAGCTAGTTCGCTACTCATTGTCAGATGGGCCATCTTGCGTATCTCTGCGCATTCGTTTGCGTACAGTGCGGCGTGAGCATTGTCCTTGGAGAGCTGGGCTCCGATGCATCGCTGGAACATCTCCTTGTCGCGCTGCTGGAGCCTTGTGGACATGTGCTCAAGCTTGTCTTTCTGTGAGTTGAGCCGCCAGAGGGCCTGGGCTATTCGCTCTTTGAGGGGGATTGAATGCATCCTCTCCTCCAGCTTTCTGAACAGACCTAGGAACCTCCTAGCCTTCCCTCACGTGGAGAACCAGAACGCCGTCTTTGGACTGGGAAGGTGTTGGTGCAGGCTGGACTGGTTGGGCTGGCTGCGAGATTGACTGGGATGAGGGAGGATTCGCTGTGTCAAGCTTGCCTAGATACGAGAATATGGTGTCTACTTCCTTCTTCTCTGCCATGGCCCGTACGAGTCCAGTGTCTATTGCCTCGCTAGCTGCTTTGTAGCTGAGATCGTCGAACTCGCCTGAGGCGTGGAGCATCTTGTTGCCTGCAAGGTGTGTCTGTAGCTGGCGGAGCTGCGTGGTCAGTGTTCCAGTCCTTTGGCTGAGAGTCTCAAGAATCTCCGCCCTCTTCGCTTTGAGCTGGTTGATGGCGTCTTCGTGCTGTTTTCGGAGATCCTCATAGACGTCTCGTTGAATATCGCCGACGCTGAAGAGCTCGTCGAGGGCCTTCAAGCGTCTCGTAACGATCTCGAACTCCTTCCGGAAGTCATCAGCCTCCTGTTTCCAGGCGGGAAGTAGAACGAGACTGTCTGTGGAGATGCTGAGCCTGTCGCCGGGGCATTGGACAAACTCGCCGTTTCCCACCTCTACGCCTACGGCAATGATTTCATCTCGAAGATTGGCGGATATTCCTACAACCTTCCCATACGCTCGTCCGTAGGGGTCTTGAAGTGGTCTCCCGAGGAACCGTCGGACTTGGTCTAGTGTTATCGTCATAATCCTTCACAAAAAATAATGGCTGGAGTTGCCCTCTCTCCCTCTACCTAGGGATCGTCGGCTCTGCCAGTGCGCTGGCGGAGCTGGGTAACTCCGGGAATTTTTCGCGCATCCTTTGTTCTGCTATTGTGTTGGCTTCTCCGAGTATCTTCTGGGCTTCTGGGTTGGAGGTTTCCATGTCATAGGTTGTGCCAGTCGCTTCGCCGACCTCCATTACTACACCGCTCAGTGTTTCTGAAATCTCGCCTAGCTCGTAGCCGACTTGTGGGATGACACCGGTTATCTGGTTCTTTATCGATCGGACAACCCCGGCGACTGGTCCCATCAGTGATGCGACATCTCCAAACTCTTCGATCGTCTCGAGCCTGAGGATCACTTGTTCCAGCGCCAGTTCGCTCCGGAGTGTGACTTTTGCCATTTTCCGTATTTCAGCAATCTCATTGGCATACATGGTGGCCCTCGCATTGTCTTTGGACATTTGAGCTGCGACGCACTTGTCGAACAGAGACTTGTCGTGCTGTTGTGTCTTGAGATTAGCTCCCTCGAGCCGGTTCTGGTTTACCCTGAGCTTGTAGATGACTTGGTTGATCCGTTCTTTGAGAGGTTCTTGGTGATGGACGCGCTCTCCGAGTTTCGAGAGCAAAGGTGCGCCTTGCTCTCGGTCCCAATTTTTGATGGACTTGAACGACATTCGGACTTTCTTCCTCTTTGAGCCGTCTACACCCTGGGGCGGTGCCAAGTGAGTTCTTGACACGCAATGTGTTGATTTGGCACATGGAGTGATTCCCAGATTCTAGAGATGACAACAGGTATGGCGTCACAACAGGTATTGTAGCAACAAATTGTGGACTCCACAAACCGCTTTTGGTTTATATACGCAGGAGAAATGGACCGGTGAAAATCGGTTTTTCGGACGATTTGTCTAACACCGTCGGCTAAAACCCAGCACTAGATTCCTCTGTCATTGACAGTATCTTTTGTAGCAAGCCGTCGTTTTGGAGATATCGACCTTGATTTTCGACCGTTTTCCGGCTCGAAGGCTTTTACCATTTTACCTAACAGAACTCGGTTTCCCAAGGTGGAAAAATGGGACTAAACGACCTAACACTCGAGAAGCTGATCGGCGAAATTAACGGCTACAAAGAGAAAATGCGCGCTATCCACGAGGACTACGGAAGAGCATCCCAAGAACTCCAAGACAGAATCAACGTTCTAGGCTACAACCTCAATGAGCACCTCAAAGAGACAAAGGACCAGATCGCAAGCACTCCACAGAGACTGTTGACACTGGAAACCAAATATGTCACAGGTGAAGTCAACGACGGCGAATACCGCCAACAGAGAGAAGAGTTCAAAGGCCTGCTCGAACGCAACCTCCACAGCATCGAAGAAATCAGGGCAATGATTGCCACCTTGTCTCACATTGAGGCAAGGCCACTGACTCCCTCGGAGTTCAAACAAGCAGCAGCCCCTCGGACGGGTCCAAGCGCAGACTGGAACCGACCTTCGGCAGCAACAGAGAGCACCCCACTCCTCACCCCCCCTCAACAGAACCCCACGGTTACGGCTACTCCCCAAACAGCGCTCAGGTTCACCCCTGAACCGACCTCACCCACTCCCAGCATCCCAGCCTACATTGCTGCTCCTTCCGGCCAGCAACCAACTCCTACGTCGATTCCAAACCCTCAGTCAGCAAACGCGCCTGAAACAGAACCAACCCCTCAAGACAGAGTGGTTGGACCGATCTTTCCAATGTCACCCGCACCCGTCGCTGTGGCAACAACTGATCTGGGCCTCATTATTGACAGCCCCGCCAGCGAGCCTATTGAGGCTAGTATAGACGAAGCAACCCAGACCATACCCACAGTCGACATCGTTGAGACCACTGGCGCGGATGAAGCTCTGATGGTGAAAGTGGTCGACGACATACCTTCTGTTGACGCTTCCTCAGTGGTAGTTACCGATGATTCATCTGCTCTACAACCAACAATCGGTACTACTGATGCGTCTGCAGGAATCCCCTCCGTGGCCTCTGATCTCGCAACGGTCAGCTTGACCCCGCCCACACAATTCTACAAGGTAGTCTGTCCAAAATGCGGAGCTGACGTTCCCAAGCCTGTGAAGGTGTGGGAGCTTAAGGGCGGAAAGTCGAAGAAGAACGTCCTCATCGGACTGTTCCAGTGCCAGGACTGCAGGGTCAAATTCAGAGAAGCTCTCACCCGAGAGATCATCTGACAAACCGGCAGTCCGCCCTCTTTTCTTATTTTTCTCCCCTTTTCTTGCGCGACGCTCTAGCGGCGCAAAGGCTTAAGTCGCCAGATGTTGTCCGGACTCTACCATCAACGAGAAGAGGCTAAGGTCGACAATTTAGATGGCAGAACAGACCAGTCCAGAGAAAAGAGCGCCGCAGGCTCCTCGCACCCCGATACCTGCAGACACGGTCTTCATAGGAAAGAAACCACTTATGGCCTATGCAACGGCTGTAATGATGCACTTCAACGGTGGAGCAAAGCATCTGACCGTCAAAGCCCGAGGCAAATCCATCAGCCATGCAGTGGACGTCGTCGAGGTCGTGAGACGAAGATTCTTCCAAGGAAAGTTGAGCATAAAAGAAGTCAAGATAAGCTCTGAAGTACTAGGCGAGGCCGGCGAGACACGTAACGTGTCTACGATCGAAATCACGATAGAGAAAGCCGCCTAGACGAACCACGTTCTCGAAAACGCACTTTTTCCAAGTGCGGATCACCGCGCCCCAGCAGTCAGGCTTGCACACCGTTTTCCAATGAACCTTCTACTTCATCAATCGTAGTGTGCTGATGCCCCACATGGTCTCAACGAAGTAGAGCTTCACCTGAGTTAGGACGAGCGGGGTCTTCATCGTCGCCAGGTTCTGAGGTGTGAACTCAAAGTAAATCGGAAGGTCAGGCGTGTTGGTGTACAACGCCCTGTCGACTAGGAATAGCTTGTTCAAGTCGTTGAGAGAGTTGTAGACGACTGCGCGAATTCTGAGGAACTCCTCGCTGACACGGTCGAGTAGAACTTGGTCTGTGTAACCGGAGTCCAAGACGTGGATTTCCCCACCGGGCCCTTGGTCGAACTTCATTCCAAACCCACAGACCCTTACGGTTCGAACTCTGGCGGTACTAGCGGCTGGGTCGCTTATAATCCGTATCGGTACTAGTAGAGTGTCGCGTGGGTTGTCGTCTAGACTTTCCAGAGGAGGAGCTCTTCTAGCATTGTGGGGAATAAGGTGGCGCCGCCGAGAGGGTTCGAACCTCTGGTCGCGTCTCTTTGACGCTCTGACCAACGGGTTGCAGTGGCCTTTGACCTTAACAGCTTCAGCCTCAGCGTTGTCCGAGTCCGCTGCTCTACCACTGAGCTCGCGCCCCGAGATATTGAGGGAACGGCGGCCCGCTATGCGCCGGCGGCAGCCCGCGATTCGATGAAGCCGTTTATTAAAACGTTGGAGGCTCGGAGGATGCAGGGCAGACGACTAACACTGCTAGAAAGGCGATTCAGTGCCCGACAAGAATTCCTTTCCCGACGATTTCTCCTGAGCCAGCTAGTGAGAGCAATAGGGCGCTAATCGTGGAGACTCCAGTAAACCCTAAGAATTAAGAATTCAAAGCATCACTCGCATTCTGAGGGCCCGTAGCTCAGCCAGGTTACTGACAACAGACTGAGAGAGCGGCAGGCTCATATCCCAGATGGGAAACCTGACGGTCCCCGGTTCGAATCCGGGCGGGCCCACCACCCACGGAGTTGATTTGACCTGCTAACTCAAACCCCCTCTTTTTTTGGTAATCACGACGACTGGAGGCTCTTGCGTTGACGAGCCGTGTGAGCCTCTCACATGACTCACTGTCAGAGACGGTCAAGGAACAGGTCACTCATCCAGAACTTTGGCGTCTACTGAAGAAACGCTACGCGAATGTCCGGGTGAGCCACTACACCTACGGACAGCTTGCGAGGATTGAAGGTGAGACTGGACTGCGAACCCTTGGGCAGGTCGTGGACTTTCTCGTTGAGGGGCGCAGGGAAAATATTCTACCCGCCAGTTTTGACCTAGTATTCTGCGATGACAGACCAGTCAGCATCGCGGGAGTTTCAGGAAGCGGCAAGAGTCTCTTCTTGATATCCATGGTCATTCCCCGTGTTGAAGGCCCTCTCTTTGTGATTGATGTTGCCAATGAGTATCGGACTCTGAAGAGGCTTGGTCTGGGCGACTTCTTTCAAGTCCACTGGGCCAAGACTAACCTGAAGTTGAGATTCGTTCCAGACAAGAACCCTGACGTGGCCAAAGTCGAGCTTCAGAACATCTTCAGCAGGCTCAGCGCCGTCAAAGTAGAGCATCATGACGACAAGAAGTTTCCAAGTGGAAACCTTTCAAGATGGGTCATTCTCGTCGAAGAAGCCCATCGTTTATCCAACGAACCTGTCTTCCAGCACTTCGTAGCTGAGGCTCGGAAGTTTACGAGGAAGCTTATCGTGGTGTGCTCTGACCCTACGCTCTTCGGGAATGTTTGCAGACTGCTCAAGCCTCCGCCGCTTGAAGAACTGAAAAGGGATGCTCAATCTCAG
>VBBN01000009.1:0-407 GCA_005888735.1 Candidatus Bathyarchaeota archaeon | reverse complement strand
TTTCGGCTCCTTCGGCCCCTCCTCAATATGAGCCTCCAGCCGCTCCTCGAACTGTTTGTATCGGGCCTTCAGAAGAGTCTCTTTCTTCTCAAGATAGTCCCCCGTCAACCTCTCGCTTGGAAGACCACACACGATTCTTCCAAGTCGTCGATGCCGGATCTCAGGCCCGGGAGGATGATAATTCGGCTCTATCCTGTAACAAATCGCGCGCCCTCGACTGGTTACGCGAACCATCAAGTGCTGTAAGCCACGGCCGACCAGATCTAGCAGGTTCGGGGACGGTAGGGTGAAGAGGACGCAGAGATTCTTGAACCGGAATGACTGGAGCGTGTCGCCTAGAACCTTGTTGGCAGAGGAGAACCATGCGCGGTGTCCGTAGCCTTCGGTTTGGCCGGACTCGTCGAACA
>VBBN01000070.1:826-3146 GCA_005888735.1 Candidatus Bathyarchaeota archaeon | reverse complement strand
CCGACGATGAGCAGAGCGAAAGGATTGATGAAGGCCGCGAGGACCGCCGCGATCACGAAGGCGGAAACAGCGAAGGCCCGCGCGGTACCGAGCGTGAGTTGACCGGAGGCGAGTGGGCGATCCGAATGATTGATGCGGTCCGTCTCGCGGTCGAAGATGTCGTTCAGGGCGTTGCCGCCGGCGGTGAAGGCGGCCGCAGCCGCCGCGGCCAAGAGCAAGGGCAGGGCCAGGTCGCCCCACGCGGCTGATCCGACCGCCGCGATCCCGCCGATCCCCACGCCGACCGCGGACATGAGGCAATTGACGGGGCGCGCCAGGCGGAACAGTCCACCCATGGTTCTCCGGCGTAGGCTCGGCGTCGCTATAACGGTTATCGGCACGCCGCTGCTCAGCGACCGCCGCCCTTGATCGTGAAGACGGAGGACCGGACTGTCTCGATGTTCCCGGCGACGTCAACCGAGTAGAACTCGATGACGTGCGTTCCGCGTCCCGGGACGACGAAGGATCCGCCATAAAGTTGCCAGGAGCTGCCGTCGATTCGATACCACGTCGACGCCACCCCGCTGGCCAGGTCGGACGCCGCCAGCGAGACAGTCACGGATCCCCGATACCAGCCGCCCTTCTGCAGGATCCCCGTCAGCATCGCAGTGCTGATAGGCGCGGTCGCGTCCAGTTTGAACTCGACGAATTGCGCGGTCTCGACGTTCCCCGCCCGATCGACCGAGTAGAATTCGACGGTATGGGGCCCGTCGTCCGCGACCAGGAAGGCGCCAGAGTAGTCCTGCGAGGGGCCTCCGTCCAATCGGTAATGCGTTCCCGCGACACCGGCCAGATCGTCCGTCACATCGAAAGACACGAGGACGGGCGACACATACCATCCGGCTCCGCCGAGGGTCCCGGTCAGGAATGCGGTCGTAATCGGCGGTTGCGCATCCACGAGGACCGTGTGGCGCCGCTCGTCGATCGCTCCCCGGAAGTTCTGGACTTGCAGCGTGACGGTGTAGGTCCCCGCCGTGTCGTATTCATGCGTCGCGCTGGACGCGTCGGCCCAGTCAGTGTCGAAGACGCCGTCGCTTTCCCAGTCCCAACGATAGCGGAGCTCCGAATCGGGTCCGACCGGATCCGTCGACGCAGAGGCATCGAATGAGAACGAGTCACCCGGTCGTGCCGCCGCGGGCGTCACCGAGAATTCGGCGGCCGGCGGGAAGAAGCCCATGTCCGAAGGTTGCGCCAAAGGATACGCGTCCACGCCGCCGTTGTCGATTGAATAGGCCACATCGACGATTCCGTCGGGGTCGGGGCATAAGTCCTGGGAAGGCCCGCTGCACGTATCCGGCGTCGTATGATCAGACCAGAAGTTGCCGGCTCCCGGATATGTACCGTTCCATGCGACGTTCGTGACGTCTTGTTGGAACGCCTGGACGGCGTTGTCGATGAGGTTGTTGTATCGGACCACGATGTCCGCGGACCCGAAGAGTCGGATACCGTACTGCGTGCTCTGGACGATCGTGTTGTTCATCAGCGTGATCAAGTCGGAATTCGTGACCGCAACTCCGTACAGATGGCTCGTGACGACGTTGTACGTGAACTGGACATCGTGGCTGAGTTCCGCAATCAGGCCGCCGCGAATCCGCGGATTCGTGTCCCCCGGCGTGGCGTCATCGATGATGTTCAGAGTGACATCGACCGAGGCCGAGTTGAAGACATCCACCCCGCTGCGAACGCTCGACACGTGGTTCCCGAAAACTTGGACGGAGCTCGATGCTTCGACGATGATTCCATAGGTCACGTCGAGCACGGAGTTCTGATCCACGGACCCCGAGACGGAATAAACGTAGATGCTGTCCCAGTTCGAGTGGATTCGATTCTCACTTACATGGACATCGGACGAGTATGCCACCTGGATAGGCGAATCCGTATCGGCGATGTCGAGGCCCGAGAGGTGGACCCCGGCATAGTTCGCCACGATGACTTCACCCGCATCGGCGCCGTTGAGGTCCAGGTTCGAGCCATCGTGGTAATACAGGATCGGCTTGCCGTTCACGAGGTTATCGGATGAGATTGTGTGGGACGCAAAGTCATCCGGCGTTCCTCCGAGAATCGTGAGCCCATCGCCAGTAAAGGTGTTCCCGGTGATCGTGCTGTGTGGAGATGAGATCTGCCAGATTCCCCGACCGTTCTGATCGAAGGTGTTGCCCGTGAATTCGGTCGTGTCGAATCCGTCGAGGTACACGGACACGGCGTTAGCCGAGAACGTGTTCTCCCGAAATGCCGTCTCGGAAGAGTCGAATCCCAAGACTCCGTATGTGGTCCCGCTAAC
>VBBN01000070.1:0-762 GCA_005888735.1 Candidatus Bathyarchaeota archaeon | reverse complement strand
AAACTGAAAGGCGGCCTCGGTAAAGGAGGACACGGTATTGCCGACGACGGTGGCATACTGGACGGCGGAGAGGACGAATGCGTCCTGGCTGACCGGAGAAGCCGGGTCCCCAACTGCCACGTTCGAACCGACAAACACGAACTGGGAGGACACAATCTGGACCCCGGACCGATCGAACGTGTTTCCCTGGAGCGTCAAATTCGTTACGCCGTAGAGGAAGGAGGGGGCTCCACTCAGCGAGATGTCGCTTGAGCTCACGCCGAAGTGCACGGCCGTCTCGACGAGCAGCGGGTAGAAATTTGAGGTCAGTGAGGTGTGGTCGACGGAAATGTTTTCAGCGCCGACCACCAAGATGGCTGCGTAGCTGGAGTCGGTCCCGCCGTGGATGGACAGGTCGCGGAGTTCCACATAGGCATGCGTGTTGCGAATTTCGATGCCGTTCGACGCGGACGCGTCGATGTCCCATCCCGCGATCAGATACGGGTCAGGAATCGTCCCGCTTCCGCAGATCACTCCGTTCTCGGGGGTGAAGTCGGCGTCGCTCAAGATGACGATGGGGACATGTGACGTCGAGGCGGTCGTCGTGGCTGCCGCGACGCCGAACGGCGCCGATGCGAGGACCGAGAAAAGGAAGAGGGCGATTAGACTCACTCGACACGTTGCCCCTCCACCCATGGCAATCGATGACTCTATCCAGAGGGGACCGGTTAACTGTTTTGGTCGCGCCGGACGCTATCATCGGTGATTATCACGGAGCGGCAA
>VBBN01000041.1 GCA_005888735.1 Candidatus Bathyarchaeota archaeon | reverse complement strand
TATGCTCGTTTGAGGAATTTTGTTCGTTCGGCCGCGTTTCTCCACTGGCATTAGCGCGATGACTCCCGGACAAATTTCTAGAGTATCTCTGTCAGTGTCAAGAATGTCAGAGCACGGAAGGCAATCATCTCGTCTCACGTAGAGTACAACGTCAACTCGCTCAGATTGAGTCGATGTTTTCAGGAGATTCTCTAAGGCTCCCGCTTTGGAGCAAGCAAGAATCCACCTTCGGCGTAGCCGGGGTTTCCCGATGATAGGTTCGTCTTTTGGCGTGAAAGGTGTTTCACCGTCCAGTTGAAGAACGTGGAATACCGTTTCCGAAGCAGTGTCATTCCCCGCGTAAGACCTGACTATGGTCGCTGGAGGCAACAGATATCGTCGTTTCTGAAGTTCTTCCTTGCTGAACTGGACAAAGATCCTGAGTTCTTTCAGTTTCGGGTTTGTCCGGTCTAGCAGTTGAGTCATTTCTGCATCTCTCCGTCTCTGCGACATCTCAAGGGTCTTATGCCTTTGAAGAGCACGCTAGGTCGAGCTATCTTTATCAGTCGAGACAAGCATTGGTCCTTTTGAGGAATGATTGGTTGAATCAAGAAACCTCTGTTAGTGGCTTTGACCAATCGCTCGCCCGTTCGTGAAAACCTCGCAATATCAATGAGTTCAAGTGTCTACAAAAACCTAGAATCTTCAGCTAGGTTCAAGAATTTGAATTGAGAGACTTGTTTCACTGTACGCGATCTCTAATCCAATCTGGGAATGAACCCAGCAGGAGTTGCTTCCCAATCGACCCACCTAAACGTTGTCGTCTTCGTCTTTGTTTCCTTGACTCTTTGTTCCATCTTGGCGACTAACTCATCGGGTAGTCGTACCATCTTACCTTGAAGCTCGTCTAAGTCCATGGGCCATGGACCTATTCGCACCAAAATTCCCTCCGGACTGGACTCGCATCCCGCGCCCTTGAGAGACTCTTCCACCAAAGATTTGTACGGTCCTCCAAACCAAGAAAGCCAAGTCGGCGTAGAGGGAACCCCGACCCAGCGCCCCCTCGGGAGCGGATAGTGTTCGCTCTCACCATCATACCCTAACCCACGACGTGACGCAATGACTCCACGCTCGATGTAAGCGCAGGCATAGAACGCTTTGAGATATTTTGCTAGCTCTCCGAAGAGTGTTACGATCTTGTCGCACCATTCTCCTTTTGTCTGTAGTACCCTTCCGTCGAAGTCAAGAGAAACGTGTACTTCTTGGAGAATTGGACTTTCCTTTACGACATTCCTGCGTGGAGTGAATATCTGGCCTGCAAAGCAGGGTGATTTGCACTGAAAGATGCGGCCTTGAAGAGGTTCGTAGCTCCCAAATCGAACGGGCAGAGCTTCCGGACAAATCTCTCGCAGGTATCGTAACAGAGTATGCGCCATAGATTCTGAGGCTTGGCCCTTAGGAAGGTACCAGTCGAGTTTGACAAGGCGAATCCTTTCCTTTTGAGAGCGCATCGACGGACGCTGATCACTAACCTTCGGCCAAGTGACTGCTGCCACTTGAGGATCGTAAACTACCCCTGTGCAACGTTCGGAAATGTAACGGGCTAATTCCTCAGCGCTAGTTCTGTCATCCTTCTCGCCTCCGGCCGGGACGGATATCTGGGTCACCCAACGGGGTGGCTGGACAATCGAAACCACTGACTCTTCAAGGTCTTCAGATTCAGCTTTAGATGGGCCCCAGATCTCGAACGAAGCAACAAGTGCATTTCGTTCCTTCCTGTATACAATGACGTTACCCGCGTCGCTCCCCAACTTTCCCTGAATGGTCAGGTTGTTGCGAGTGGCTATGAATTTCTCAAGGAGAAAATGAACTGGCTTGATGCTGGTAACTATCTCAAGATCGTGGCTCAAGGCATTTTTACCTCGCTTGACTTCGCTGTCGCCTCAGTTCTTGCAGAAAGCTTCCTGGGAATAATCTTGTTTTTCAGCGCAGTGAAGATGGATGGTATGCAGTAGATCAACGCTGGCGTCGTTTCGCCAGTCAGCAAATCAGACTTCTTTTTCTTCCCCAAGACTTCAGCTATGTTAATAGATTTGAGTTGAGCATATTAGTTGGGGAGAGCCGGAACAGCTCAATTTATCGTCTGGTTGAAGCGTGTACAAAAACCTAGACGACCAACCCGGTCGGGGACACGCGTATGTTTACTATCGTTGAACTAGTTTCGAGGCCCTTGCCTGGAGTTTTCCACTCAAGATGACTCTAACTCCTTACGTTATCTCAGTCGTATGCTGTCCCAAGGAATAAAGGGCACATTGTGCCGTGATTACCCTGAAAGCGGGGGATTTCTGGGAATCCTTGAAGAAATGCCCTGGTTGTCGATCCATGAGTTCAGATGCGGAAACCAAGTGTGGGGTTTGTGGAGAGGGCCTTGAAGGAGTCCCTCCTAGATTGGTGTTGATGCGTTGGATGTGTGTGTGCCCACCGCTATGAGACCAGAAACGCGCGACCCGGCCGCTTCCTCCTTGGAGTTCTCTGGCGGACCCGGAGAAACTTAGGATGGCCGTTCTCCTAAGTCTGCACCAAAGCTCAGAGCTCAAACCAAGACCGAACTATCCCCATCTTAACGGTCGCCCGCACCCACCTTCGACCGCGCCACGTCTTGCGGCTAAACTTCTCGGTCTCAGCATGATCCTTCTTACCGTGCTGGTCCCGGTTGCTGACTCAAGCCTCTCCGACATCGCAATCATAACCACCAGCATTCCCACTATGGAGACCAAAATGTACAAGTTCTCCTGGCAGAGAGCAACCTTCTACGCGAACGGGCTCTACTACGCATTCTGGGAAAACACTGGAACATGCGAAGGACAATCAGGCTGCCTATACTACGCCACCAGCCCCGACGGCCTCACCTGGAACACACCGGTCAACGTCGGGGTCCACGTCACACGTGAAGACTTCAGCCTCACCACAAACTCAACACACGCCTTCTACACTCGATTCAACGAGACCAGCTTCTTCTCCAACAGCTGCAACCGCCCGCTCCTCTTCCGAGCGGGAGCACTGAGCTCGCCAATCATCTGGCAGCCCGAACGGGTCGTCAAGCCTGGAAACACGACGGCGCAGTGGATTAACCCGGTCGTCCGACTTGACAGTAACAACCAAGCATGGATAGGGTACATGGACAACAGCAACAGCGTTTGCGGGGGCAACGGAATACAAGTTCCCGTGGTCATCCATTCCCAAGGCACAAACTACGCCGCATGGACTGGGCAGACCATTCTCACAACAGCGCACAGTGCAGGCTGGGCGGTCGACCTCGCATCGCTCCCGAACAGGGCCATGTACGCTGTCTACTGGCTCCACACTGCGCGCAACTCCGACCTTCACGGCCGTCTCTACAACGGCACATGGCTCGCAGACGAGCAGATCAGCCCAGTCTCCGACCTTCTCGACACGGACGCATTCGTCTTCAGCTCCGGAACCACCATCCATACGGTCTGGCTGGACACGAATACAGGCAAGCTAAGCTACAACTCGCGAACATTCTCCCCTCCATCACCGGGAACATGGGGCACAACTGTCCGCATAGCCACAGCTGAATGCTGCTCCAACAACAGCTTCTACCCTATCCCCTGGACGGCCACATACGAAGGCCTGACCTCAAACATCCACGTTTATTGGTACAACTACACACACAACAGAATCGACCTATACAGCGGACTCTCGACCAATTGGATCGGCCCATCGCCCGGCTGGAATACTAACCAAGCCGACATCCTATCGTCACTCACAGCCTTTCACTACTCCTCAACAACGCTCAACAATGCAACAATCGGCGTACTTTTCATAGACGGCTCCTCCATCCGCGCCCCGGTCCTGAAATACGTAACAGAGAATATCGACCCGCCTCCCTCCAGCGGCCCAGCAGGCGGAGGTGGCGGAAGCCATATTCGCAATCTTTGACGTGAGGAAACACGCGCCTAGGGCACCGGGAATTTCCTACCGCTAATACGACGAAACCGACACTGCCTCCTCGCACCTGTTACCCTCCGATAAGACCAAGACAGCCGTCACCTTGATTAGAACACAGAACCAGTCTTCGAGGCTGCCTGAGCAATAATGGCGACGCGAGCATGGTGGTTGATCATCTTCGGAATCTCCTGCTACGGGTTCGGCGCTCTATCTGTCACAGCTGACGAGCTCTACGGAATCGCTCAGGCCTACGGACCAACCGGCCTTTACTACTTCCCAGTTATTGGAGTGAGAGGACTGTGGGATGCCTGGGTCTACGTGTTCGCAGGCCTCGGAATCTGCTTTTTCCTAGGCGCCCTCTCGGTCCTAATGCTCCAAAGGACTCTGCCTATCTCGAGAAACCGGACGAAGCCGCTGATACCAATCTCAGACTCAGAGACCTAAAGATGAAAAAAGGGGATTAGTTCTCGACCTAGTCTAATGCCGGTCTAGTCCGAATCGCTAGAATCGCTTACGTGCCACGTCAGCGTATAGTCGCCAGTGCTTGCGTCTGGCGCCGCGGTGAAGGTTCCGTGGCCTGAAAAGCCGGCGAGGTCACCCGTGCCATGGGAGACCGTAAACCGGCCCATCAGCGTACCGCCGACAACCCTGCCATCGGCGATGAGGATCAAGGTGCCTGACTGGCCGTTGGCGGTGCCAGTGAATAGACCCCTGCCGTGAATGGTCAACGTGTGAGTTCGCGAGTTGAGGACGTTTCTCACCGGTCCCACAATAGTTCCCATTAGGATGCCCGTGATGCTAATAGTTTGCTGGAACGTGGAGATCGTCTTGTCACCATGAGTCCGTGTGGACAGAAGAACATTGCTTGTCGTTGAGAAGTGACCGGTGGAAACGGTTGGCCTAGCTGCCTCGACAGTGGTGACAGCGAGGACCGGTAGCAGTAGTGCTGGGACTATGAGTAAGAATAGCCGAGTCGATATTAGCTTCATTATTTTTCATCCCACCGCTCTACCGTTGATTATTTGAAACCTACCATTGCATAGGACAGCTTTTCATCTCCCCAGAAAGACCGTGATATCCAACAGTACCCTGTGATAGCTCAACACGTCGCCCAATCGGAATTCCGAGCGGGCTAAGGGTCGACGGGGGAAATCGTGTTCAACCCCATCTTGTCCACCACCTGTTTGAACCCGGGCTCCGAGCGCAAGTTGGCCCACAGGGGACGCATTTTTATCGAGAGAAGCCCACCAGCTCTCTCCTCGCAGGCCCTCTCCAACCATTCAATCGCTCGCTGCTTATCCCCAAGACCACAGTGCACGACAGCAAATGCGACAGGAGACACATACCTTTCTTTCGAGTCGAGCTCCAATTCGTGTAGCATCATCCGGGCCTCGGCTTCCCTGCCAGCGCGAGCATATGCAAAGCCCAACCTGCCCTTTGCGGTTGCGGCTCCTCGGGACATCGTCACCGCCTTCCGGAGCACTTCTATGGCATCGTTGAACCTCAACTTTTCCAGATACACCTCCGCGAGGTCCTGGTGGGCAGGAAGATAGTTCTCGTCAATCCTGAACATTCTCTCACAGGCATCAACACTCTTCTCAAACTGGTTGGCGCAATTGAATATGACAGCAGCGCAATCATTAACCTCAAGCGCCAACGGGTTCAACTCCTGGGCCCTGTCTATCTCAGCTATCGCCTCGTCGAGCCTTCCCATGCAGGCAAGATGAGCCCCATAAGAGTGACAGACTCTGCCATAGTTCGGGTTAAGCGCGATCGCGCGCTTGAACTCTTTCTCGGCCCCTGGTTGGTCGAAGTAGTACTCCTCAAGAACGGCTCCCAGAGTAGCATGCGCCTCAGCAAGAGACTCGTCTATTTCTATCGCTTTAACCGCATACTCTTTCGCCTTCGGAAAACTCTCTCTAGGTGAGAGCACGCCATCTTCGCCCATTCTTTCGTAGCACTCAGCAATTCCCTCGTAGGCAAGGGCGAACCTCGAATCGATCTTGAGCGCCTCATCAAAATATTCGATTGCTCTTCTGTACCCCTCCTCCGATCTTGCACTGCGATAGTGAAGCCCCTTGAGGTAGAGAGTGTAAGCCTCTATGTTATCGGTGGCTTTCTTCTCTATGCTCTGTCTCTCCCTGGTAAGCAAGTGGACCTGCAGCGCGTCAGCCACCTTGCTCGCTATGTCGCTCTGAATGGCAAAGACCTCCGCAAGCTCTCTGTTGTAGCTCTGCGACCAGACGTGCTCGTCCCGCTCGACGTCAACGAGTTCCACGTTGATTCGGAGCGAGTTTCCAATCTTGCGAACGCTCCCCTCAAGCACCACGCCCACGTTCAGCTCGCCAGCTATCTCTCTGAGGGACATTTTCGTCCCCTTGTATCTCATAGCCGACGTTCGCGATATTGTTCTTAGCTCGCCGATTTTTGACACTGTGGAGATTAGTTCTTCAGTCATCCCGTCTGCGAAATACTCGTCACGGGGATCCGGACTTATGTTCGCCATCGGCAGCACAGCTATGCGGTGTTTGTCCAGCCGAACAATCTCCTTCACCTCCGCGCCGGCCTTCAGGCCCTTGCGCTTTGGCCCGGACAGCCAGCCTCTGAGTCCAACCCCCTTGTCCTCTCTCACAGAGACAGCTCTCACAAAGCGCTGAACAATTCTTCAATTTAAACAGCTTGGGAGGGTTGCATCAACCCCGGCCTGAGCGGAAGTGTTCGCTAGAGTGTCCAAGAATGAAGATGATTCTTCCTCCGGAAAAAAAGCGTAAAAGAGGTCAGTACATACAGCGGGCTTCCGCTACTCACCAGCGTAGCTCAGTTTAGCAGGCCGAAACCCTTCTGAGGTATGCTCAGGCTTCCGCCATCACAGCCTTCTTCTCTAGAGGCTGCGCGTCTCTAGACTCAATAATGTAGTAGATGTTCCCGTACAGGTCTTTGAAGCCCACCTCGACGCCGTAGGGTTGTTCCTTCGGTTCACCGAGAAATTCTACACCCTTTGCCCGGAGCTTTTCATACGTCCCCTTGCAGTCGTCGGAGCCGAGGACCCAATACGCCTCCGGCTGCTGCCGCCCCACCGCCTCAAGCCCCACGTCAGTTCGGGGCTTGCCGAGAACAATCTCGGGCTCAGCCTGGTGTGGAGGCACAATCGTGAGCCAGCGATAGCCTTGGATCGTGGACGAGTCATCCTCCTTCTTCACGAAGCCAAGTTTCTCTGTGTACCAACGGAGCGCCTCCTCCTGGTCCCGAACGAGAACGGTCACGTGGGTTAGCTTAGTTATCAAAACAGACCGTCAAACCCCTACGAGAATCTGCCTATAAGATTGTCCCAGACATGTGGGAGTAATCGGCGAGAACCGGAAAGAGTCAGCGACCCGTCGAAAAACCCGACCGCATAGAACGGGGTCGAGGACCAAAAAAGGGGGGACGGGCGCGATAAGCCCAAGTTCGCTGGAGCTCCACAGAAGAAACCCCAGTTCCAGTGCCTATGTGCCCATGGCGTTCAGGTCTCCGACCTGGCCATCGTCAACATTGCCAACTTGGCCGTCGTCAATATCGCCTACTTGGCCATCGTCGAGGTCGTCAGACTGAGTCTCGCACTCACCTGTCTCGGTCGCGCCGCTACCAGTGCAAGGGTCCGACGCTGGCGCAGCCAACCTCGCGACTGATGCAGCATTAGCCGCGTAACCCACGGCAACCATGAAGACCGCAGCTAGGCTCAGAACTCCCAAGGCGAGTCTTGCTCTATGGCTCAACTAAAGATCTCACCTCCTTCTTTGTAGGCTATATCATGCGGGACAGGACCTAAACGAGTGTTGATACTTAAGAATAGAATTCTATGATGACCACATCACGGAACCTATCCTCATGCACTCTAGCAACCACTTGCTAAACATCTGTCGCTGCCAACACTAGAGTCCGCATCCGAAGACAAGAATAGACAGCCCTAGCAACCCGCGTCTATCGAGCAAAGCCCAGTCCACACCTCGGTCGTGTTGTCTCTCGGCTCTAAAACCCGATGTTTCTGGTACAAGGTAAGACCTCGCCTTTACTGCAGATGGCAGTATTGTAGTGTTTGCCGAAGAACTCGCTCACCATCGAGTCTGGTTCTCCTCTCGGCACAGCGAGCGCCGTTCGGAAGGGGCGCGCAGTGGTCTGACGCCCGAAAAAGTGAAAGTGATTAGAAATGAGCAAAACCATTCAGATATTCACCGTTGTCACGATCATAGGCCTGATGATGTTCGGATTTTTCTCGGGAGTCCCCGGGCTTAGTATTCCACGGGCCGCTGCGGCATCAGGAACCGCCTTCGACAATGTAGTCACAATTCTCATGGAGAACCACGGGTTGACCGATATTGTCCCCTCAGCCACGTACATGACCAGCCTGGCCAACACTAACGGTCTGGCCACGCACTACGTGGGCGTCATCCACCCGAGCGAGGGAAACTACGTTGCCATGATTAGCGGCGACACTTACGGGTTCACAGGTGACTGCGGTTACTGTCCCGGTCGAACCAGCGCACCCAACATCGTCGACCGGCTTGAATCAGCAGGGTTGACCTGGCAGGCCTTCGCGGAAAGCGCCTCTGGGTCGGGAACATGTAGTTTTCACCCGCCGAGAGGAGGCGACCACTACGCCTTCATCACCTTTACCGACATTCAGACCAACTCGGCAAGGTGCGCGAACATGCTCAACACCTCTGAGTCGAACGACAACGAGTTCATCGCCGCCCTCAACACGGCCACACCTGCCAACTACATCTGGCTCACACCAACAGACAGCAACAATATGCACGACAACTCTGTATCGTCGGGAGACGCATACCTCTCAACCCTTGTTCCCAGAATCCTCTCCAGCACTACTTTCACCACGAAACGGGCCGCTCTCTTCATCGTCTTCGACGAGGGCAATGACAACTGCTCGTTCGGAGACTGTGTCTACGCGTCATGGATAGGACCAGCAGCCAAAAAAGCGTTCACGTCTACAACAGCCTACGATCACTACTCTTACCTGCACACGATTTTGGCAAACTGGAATCTTCCCACGCTGACTGGGAATGACGCCTCCGCCACGACGATGATGGAGTTCTTCGCACCGTCAGGCCCGATTCCATTATCAACCAGCTTCATAGTCCCCACTAATCCCATCATCAACCTCCCAGTCGCCTTCACATCAACAACACTGGGCGGAACCGCACCATACAGCGTCGCCTGGAACTTTGGTGATGGCTCAACCGGTACCGGCGCACTCGTCACCCACACATACACCACAACTCAAACCTTCACAGTGACTGAGACAGCCACCGATTCATCTTCCCCAGCTCAGACTGCGACCAGCTCACAATCAGTCAGCGTCGCAGTCCCACCGCCTCTCACAACGAGCTTCACCGTATCACCTGCAAACCCTCTAGTAAACACCCAGGTCACATTCACCGCCACCAGCGCTGGCGGAACAGGACCCTACACTGTTGCCTGGACCTTCGGAGACGGCTCGACCGGAACCGGCTCCAGCGTAACGCACACCTACACAGCGGCCCAAGCGTTCACAGTGACAGAGACAGCAACAGACTCGTCAACACCGGCTCAGACGGCGACGAGTTCAAAGTCAGTGACCGTGTCCACCACACCGCCCCTTACAACAAGCTTCACCGTTATCCCCTCTAGCCCAGTAGTAAACACCCCTGCTACTTTCACTGCCTCGACAAGCGGTGGAACCGGACCATACACAATCAGCTGGAGTTTCGGTGACGGCTCAACCGGTTCTGGAACCACGACACCCCACACCTATGCTGCGGCTCAATCCTTCACTGTGACCGAGACCGCTAGGGACTCGTCCACTCCCCAGCAGACAACCGTCAGCACCAACACGGTAACTGTTTCGACGTTGCAAACCGGAAACTTCGGCAGCTGTGCCTCGCTGCCTCAGGGCTGGAACTGCGGCAACACTAACGGCTTGACCGGCAGCTCGGTTGATATTGTCAGCGGTGTCCTGCAGACCCGTGAGTCTAACCCTGGAGTTGGCAGCGATAATAGCTACTACTACTCGACTACTCAGAAGGGAACCTTTCCGTGGGATCCGTGCCGGGCGCCGGCCAACGGAGTATTACCCTCCACAGTCTCCTCCGTTAGCACAACGTTCACACCTCTCACAATCACCGCGTCCGGCTCTTACCGCTACCACATCTACGTTGCACTCTACTACTGGCTGCCGAATGGGCCTGTTAGCGCGGGCGGCTCGACCTACCAATGCCTAGACACGCAGGTCAGGATCGAAAACATTGGCGGATCATTCAGCCCAGTTGGCTCAACGTCAACGTATAATCCGGGCGACTCGTTCGGCTGGGACCAGATAACAATCGGCTCAGTCTCCGCAGGCCAGACCTACACTCTTACAGCAGACGTTCAAGAACAATGCCAGCAGGACGAGGCAGCCTGGGGAATACCCACGTCCACCCCATGCCAGCTCGCAGGCATCGAGATCGGAACTGAAGGCTTCCAATTCCAAACACTCGACGTCGACTGGATCGCCGTGGCCCTCAGCACAACCAGTCCGCCTCCCCTCTCTGCAAGCATCAACTTCACACCCTCAGCACCTGTCGCCGGTCAGGGTGTCTCTTTCACCGGCTCCGCGATTGGTGGGACCGCTCCGTACACTTATGCATGGACCTTTGGCGACGGTGGAACTGCATCAGGCTCTACCGTCAGCCACGCCTACTCAACACCCGGAAGCTACAGCGTCCAGCTGATCGTGGCCGACAACTCGGCCGCGAGCGCGTCCACAACCCAGACCGTCACCGTCGCACCACAACCACCTAGCCCCGTTCAAGCAAGCTTCACCGTCAACCCCACCAGCATCCTGGTCGGCCAAGCCGTGACCTTCACGGGCACAGCGACAGGGGGTACTCAACCCTACTCGTACTCGTGGGACTTTGGTGATGGAGCAACCGGCTCAGGTGCAATCGCGGCCCATGCTTATTCAACATCGGGAAGCTTCACCGTGACCCTGACAGTGGCCGACTCGGCCAGCCAGACTGGGTCCGCCTCCAAAAGCGTGCCAGTCTCTCCATCATCCATTCCAGACTTTACGGCTAACGCGAGCCCTACTACCGTATCCGTCCAAGCTGGCAACTCCGCCAGCAGTCAGGTCCAACTCTCAAGTCTAACCGGATTCGCAGGAACCGTCCTTCTAACAGTCACCTCATCACCCACTGGACCTTCACCGGTCCTCACCCAACCTAGCCTCAGCCTAACCTCAGGAGGATCGGCTGCAACAACCCTCACAATATCCACGACCACGTCCACCACGGTAAGGAACTATGACGTGAGAATTGTCGCCGTCAGCGGCTCAACCACCCACACAATACACGTAACATTGAGGGTAACCGCAGTTCCACCGCCCCCCGACATTGACATTTCATCATCCCAAACCACCTTGAGCTTGCAAGCCGGCGCGACCACGAACGCCATCATAACTCTGACCAGCCTCAACGGTTTCAGCGGAACAGTGCTGGTTACCGCGACCAGCAGCACCGGCCTGAACTTCACCCTTACAACAGGAATCGTTACGCTTTCAGCAGGAAGCTCTCAAACCCTAACACTTACAGTCGGCGTTCTCCCAGCCACCCAAACGGGGACTTATGGTCTCACAGTATACGCAGCGAGCGGTTCTCTGCAACGCTCGACAAGCCTAACGGTCATGGTGACGATCAACAGCCCACCCAAAGTGACCGTTCCCGCTCCAACTTCTGGGCTCGCAGGATTCTCGATCCAGTTCGTGGTCAACGCGACTGATCCCGACCAAGGCCAAACGATCACCTTCTCAGCAACCGGGCTACCCTCCGGTGCCTCGTTCGATCCGGCGACCGGTGCTTTCAGCTGGACACCTCTACCTAGCCAAGCTGGGACCTACACGATGACGTTCACGGCAACAGACGATGGCAACCCTCCAATGTCGAACA
>VBBN01000039.1:10978-16323 GCA_005888735.1 Candidatus Bathyarchaeota archaeon | reverse complement strand
TGGAGTACCTGCGGCAATTCTGGGCGGACTTGGCGCTGTTCTTTTCAGGGGGGAAGGAGCCCACCGTTAGTCGACTTGCGATAATTGAAGAAAAATTAGCGCTGGGCTTAGCGCACAGCCTACGGGGGAAGCTTGTCGCTACGGGTCGGCTCTTACGAGCGCAATCGCGAAGCCATCGTATCCTTTGCTGCTTACCGTCTGGATTGCAGTTGCGTCCACGCGTGGTTCAGCGGCGAGTAACTGATTGAAGCGACGTATTCCCTGGACATTGGGGTCGGGGCTGGAAGAGTCTGTGACGGCTCCGTCTCGAACAACGTTGTCTGCGATGATGAGGCTGCCGGGACGGGAGAGTTTGAGACTCCATGTGAAGTAGTTTGGGTAGCTAGGTTTGTCGGCGTCGATGAAGGTTAGGTCGAAGGGGCCGAGACCTTCGGCGGCAAGCTTCGGAAGCGTTTCTTGTGCCTGCCCTATGCGCAGCTCGACAATGTTGGCAAGGCCTGCGCGTGCTATGTTGGTGCGCGCAACCCGAGCATGTTTCGGTTCCGCTTCCAAAGTAATCAAACGACCATCTATGGGTAGTGCCCGCGCGAGCCAGATGGTGCTGTAGCCTCCAAGGGTTCCTATCTCTAGGATTTTGCGTGACCCTTGGACGCGAGCTAGGAGGTTGAGAAGCTTGCCCTGGTTGGGGGTCACGCTGATGGGCGGGAGGCCGGCCTTCGAACTAGCTTCGAGGGCAGCTTCGAGCGCAGGGTCAGCTGGCACAAAAAGATCGTTGATGTAATAGTCTACTTTTGCCCACTTGCCCTGGGACATGGACGAGCTAGCGTTTCTCCTTTCTCGTCTCAGTCTGCTGAACGGCTCTTTGTCGCGCCTTTACAATCTCAGCGGCCAGGGCCTTGAGGGTAGCCATCTTCGATCCGTTTTTCTTCATGATGACAGAGCCTACTTTTTCCCAATGTAGGTTTGGGCGGGCATGCTTTTGTACCTCCTCGGGCGCTAGCCCCAACACTGTTGCGGCCTCAACTATTTCCCTGAGGTTCGGTTGTTTGACAGCTCGTGTGATGGGCAGCTTTCTTCCCGCTCCTCTGGGCCGACTGCTGTCAAGGTTGTGGGGACAGACGATGATGAAACCTGGGCGTTTCAGCCCTCTCAACCTTGAAACTGTCTAGGGCTTCTCTGCTGCTTTCTGAAGTATCGCGTTTACCACGCCGTGTTGGCCCGGTCGAGAAGTCACCCGTGCTTCGCCGGCCTCGGTAGAAATTATCGCACCTTTGGTGATCACGCCTCGTCGCTGGTAGTCTACATTGGCAGGGTTTCTGATAACTCGAAGTATTTTGGACTTGGAACTCTTCCCTGTTCCTTGGTCGGTAATTGTCGCATATTCGGCTGCTGCAAGTCTGACCTTGACGTGACCGCCAAAAGTTCTGACATATCGCTGCTTTGTGGGTCCGACAAGGGTCTCTGTGGGTTCGCTTCCGGCCTCGAAGGCACGCTTTCCTCTCCAGCGTCTCTTCTTTCCTCCGGTGGGCTTTTTCTTGTGCAAGCCGCCGTGTGACTGGGGCATATTTTAGACCAAGTTTGGCCGAACTGGTCTTCTGCATATTAACCGTTCTTTGTCTGGACAATTCTTTCCTGTTTTGGCGACTGGAGTAACCGAAACCTTATTTGTGGCGCGACGCCCTCGCCGCCGCGAGGCTCAGAATGCCTAACTATTGCTTGGAATGTGGCGGAAACCTGACCTACGACTCCACTATCAAGCAATACGCGTGCAAGAGTTGCGGGCTAACTTTTACCTCACAAGACCTTCTCCAGGGACGAGAGAGAATGCTGCAGGGTCAAGAGTCAGCTGACGAGGAGAAGAAACGCCGCCACAAGGAATATCTCAAGTGGTGGCTTAGCGACAAGAAAAGCTAGACCGATACGAGTATCCGTCTATAACTCTCCCCGTTAGAGACGACTACGGTCGGGCGTGGACCGCGGGATTTTTCCTTAGTAGTCCGGGTCTTGAGCATATTCGCTGGCTGTCTCTCGTTCTTCCTGCTTTGCCGTATCTGTATCCTCCCGCGTCTCACTTAGCTCAGAGTGTGCGCTTTCCTCGCGGCTCTCTGCAAGCGAGAGGTCAGCGCTCCGTTTAGTAGGTTCGGCATTTTCATCATCGTTTGATGGTGATTCGGTGTGACTCGGCTTTTTCCACGGGAGGCGGATGGGAAAGTGTCTGGTCTGAACTACTGACGGTTTAACGCTTGTTTGGCTCTGAGCCTGGATCGGCAGCCCGGTGGCCAGCGGACGACTGAGGTGATGTCTCAGGAGAAGCATCATTGTCAAAACTCCAACTGCGAACACAGCTGAATTGACAACTACTGAGAGTTCGGTTCTAGTTATGGCGAATTCTAGGATGAAATAGAACTGTGCTACGGCGTAGACAGTGCCGAATGCAAAGACCAAGAAGGGAAGGACTTGGCTCAACCGTCGGTCGGCCCTGCCAATGAGCTTTCGAGCGAAAGTCTGCATTGCTCCAATGATAGACACGAGCATCAACGCGGCGTCCATGAGTGCGTTGGTTGCCTGGTTCTGCGTTATCAGCCCGATCTCCGCAATTGTCGCTCGATAAAGCAGGTAGCCCCAAAGAACGAGGAAGGTTCCGCCAACAAAAACCGCTACTTGAGGCCTGCCTTGGCGTATCGCTCTCCATCCCCACCGAACCGATATGAAATAGGTGAACACCAGAATAGCGGAAACAAGAACTGTCCAAACAATAATACTGCTGGCGGCTCCCTGAACGTTCTGGTATCTTAAGCTCAGCCAGCTTGAGATAGTCCATATGCCATACGCCAGGGGTGCAGCCGGTAGAAACAGAACTGCAATGCTCAAAGTGCGCGCCGCGCTTTTTGCACCCCCTTCTCCCGAGATTCCTGACTCTGCCCTAGCGAGTAGATGGGAGACTGGGGTCGCGATGAAGTATGCCTGTAAGAGAACCCAGACGTAGAATACAGCGATGAAGGCCGGAAAGATTGGGAGCGCCTCTACACTGCCTGCCTTGTTAACCCAGTAGGCCAGCCCGGCCAGCATAGGCCCGAATATTGCGCAAAGGAGAACCGCCCGTCTTTTCATTCTTGCAAAGAGAAGGGTTCTCGTCTTTTCTGAGAGAGTGAAGATTGAGAGAATGAGGTATGTTCCTCCGGCGGCACCGCCAACAGTGAAGATTGCTTGCCAGGCCGAGGATGGACCTATGACCGAAGCTAGGAGCGCAGTTGCAAGCATGAATGTCATGACAACGGTGAAAGTGAGCGTGTGTCCGCGGATTCCAGGGGAGACTAAGAGTCTGATTGAGCTGGGAAGGTGGAATCGTGTCTGTCTCTCAGGAAGGGTCAAGTCTGTTGCCTGGAAACCGCTTGGGCAAGGGCTAGCCATCGAAAGCAAGCCTAATTTCTCTTCGATACCATTACTATCTCGTCTCTGTAACGTGTAACGAGGCCGTAGTGCAGTCTCAAGGGACCACGTCCGTACATCGAGTGCTAGCTTTCTAGCGTTGCATCACTCCCTGTAGCATGTCCAATTCTCAGATACCGTCAGCTCTTTTTACAGAAGGCTACTCTCGTTCTACAGGTAACGCTAATGCCCAGCTTCGGGCTAGTCCAAGAGATACTCGAGAAGTGGAGACGGGGGGCACGAGGCCCGCTTCCACAATTGACTCCTCTCAAGCTCTTGGAAGCGGTCTTGGTGATTGACGAGGAAGGGCCGGTGGGCCGCAGACTGCTCGCGCTGGCGCTCGGAATAAACGATGGGGTCGCGAGAGGCCTTCTTGAGAGGCTTGCAGATGAAGGATTGGTTTCAGTCGGTGAAGCAGGGGTCAAGCTTTCGAAAAATGGCAAGACTCGACTGTCCCATTTGCTAAGTGACCTTTCAGTCAAGAAAATTGAGAGGTTGGAGCTGAACGAAATCGTCCCTGAATACGTTGCCGTGGCGATTCATCTCGCTGATGCATACAAGCAGGGAATCACGGGGATCGCTCAAAGAGATGAGGCTGTCCGAGCCGGCGCAGAAGGAGCCATCACATTCGGTATCAAGCAAGGGAGACTCGTCTCTCCACCGGACGGGAAAGATGTCGCTGAGCTCTCCCCAGGCGACGATTTACTTCTACGCCAGACCTTCAGCCCCTCAGAGAACGACATGATTGTGATTGGATTGGCTAAGGATCGTTATCGGGCCCTGGCGGGAGGCCTCGCAGCGATTTTCTCTCTGTCTCAAAAGTGATAGTTCAGAAAAAATGGTCGAAGGGAGAAAGGGTCAGTGGGCAAGAACTCGGCCGAGGTCGTGTCGATAGGAAACGAGCTTCTGATCGGCCATACGCTTGATACGAATTCTTTCTGGATTGGAAAGAAGCTCACCCAGCTCGGATGGAAACTCGAGAGAGTGACTCAGGTTAGAGATTCTCTTGAGGCGATTAAGGACTGTGTGAATGAGGCATTGCGGAGGGGGCCAACAATGCTGTTCACCGTCGGAGGACTGGGTCCCACGCATGATGACATGACTCTTCGCGGGTTGTCCTTGGCGCTCAAGAGACCTCTCGACCTGAACGCCGAGGCGCTCCACCTCATCAGGGAGAAGTATGCACTTCTCGACAGAGCTCCTAGTCTGAACCGTTTTCGGAGAAAGATGGCTAAGCTTCCTAGAGGCTCAATTCCCTTGCCGAACTTGGTGGGCACTGCTCCAGGGGTCCTGACCAAGATCGGACGAACGACGATGATATCTTTGCCAGGCGTGCCGAGTGAGATGAAGAGCATATTCACAAGGTCCGTTGTTCCTGTGCTCCGTCAAGCTGGGGCGAAGCGTCCCGAAGAGTTCCGTGTCAGAATCGTGGGAGTTTTCGAGTCCACACTCGCCCCCGTACTCGCAAGAGCGCGCCGAAAGTTTCCCATGCTCTACTTCAAGTCCCACCCGAAGGGAAGAGAGACAGGAGTCCGATCTTTGATCGAGCTGCATGTATACTCGACCGGAGAGGGTACCAGCAAAACGATCAAGGACGCGTTATCGTATGTACTCAGAGAACTGCGAAGGACTGTAAGAACACCTAGGCCGAGAGGTTGGTAGCTAGGGTGTCTCATCCTGGATGATTCGTATCAACACGGATGAGTCTATGTTTCCCCCTGAGACAACGCACACGATTTTGTGGCTCTTTGTTCCTCCGGTCAGGGCTGCGGCTACTGACGTGGCTCCGGCTCCCTCTGCGACGATTCGGTTTCTTTCTATGAGAAGCTTTACTGCAGCGGCAGTTTCGCGCAGGGTTACTGTGATTGAGCCCTGGAGCAGGGACTTGGCGAGGCTCCACATTTCTGGCAGAACGC
>VBBN01000039.1:0-10942 GCA_005888735.1 Candidatus Bathyarchaeota archaeon | reverse complement strand
TTGGCGAAGGATGCGGCTAAAGGTGCGGCGGTTTCAGGCTCGCAAGCGTAGACGCGGACATCATCTCTCCTCGACCGAATAGCAGCCGCTACTCCGGTAGAAAGCCCTCCCCCTCCGAAGGGTATGATTACAGACTCTACGCCTGGATGGTCCTCGAGGATTTCTAGCCCAATCGTGCCGTTTCCGGCGATCATTCGTGGGTCAGCGAATGGGTGGATGAAGATACTGTCTTCCAGTGCAGGGTATCTGTGGTTGACAACCACGTTCCAGACCTGGTCGAAAGAGGTCTGAACGATTTCGGCTCCATACCTCTTTATCGCGTCCAGTTTGGTCCGGGGCGCGTTGTCCGGGACGATTACTCTGCAGCGTATTCCGAGCGTTTTGGCTCTCCAGGCTAATGCCTGCGCCATGTTGCCGGCGCTTACGGTGTAGACTCCACGCTTCTTGGCTTCATCACCTGCTAGGGCGAGGGCGTTACTTGCGCCTCTGACTTTGAAGGAGCCCGTTGGTTGGAGGTTCTCGAGTTTGAGCCAGATTTCCCCCGGTGCATTGTCAAAGTTCAAACGAACGATTGGTGTGCGCAGGACTGAACTGGCGATTCGTTGTCGGGCCTGCTCGATCATGCTGAGGGTGATGGGTCCGATTGTCATTTGGTTGTTCTCTTTAAACTCGAACGTTTCCTCGGCCGGGGACTGTTTTTAGGCTTAATAGGTCTCTATGTGTTGAATCTGAGAACTATGAAGCCGAAAGTTGGAATCATCGGGAAGGGTAACGTTGGCAGCGCGTTGAGGCGTGGTCTTGAGCGATCTGGGTACGAAGTGAAGAGTGTTGGAAGAGATCCTGGGGGCGTGAAGGAGTTGGCTGCGTGGGGTGATATTCTGATTCTTGCGGTCCCGTTTTTGGCTGTGGATCAAGTGGTGCGTGAGATTGGTGAGCGGGCGAAGGGGAAGGTTTTGGTGGATGTGACTAACCCGCTTGGCGGGGACTCTCTCGCCATCGGTTTTACGACGAGTGCGGCGGAAGAGTTGCAGAAGAAGGCTCCAGGTGCGAAGGTTGTGAAAGCGTTCAACACCATATTCGCGCAGAACATGGACTCTGGGAGGGTCAAGAATGAGAAGATCACGCTTCTCGCTAGTGGTGATGATGCTCAGGCTAAGGCGAAGACTCTCGAGTTGGCTCGTGATATTGGCTTTGACGCTGTGGACGCTGGTCCTCTCAAGAATGCGCGGTGGCTGGAGACGCTTGGCTTCCTGAACATTCAGCTGGGGTACGGTCTTAAGATGGGCCCCCAGATAGGATTCAAACTAGTACGCTAGTACCACAAGGAAAGGGCTCTAGGCCTCAACCGGCGAGGCTTCTCGGACTCTTGTCTGGGAGAGTTTGGCCTGGTCGACGGCCCCATGTCTAGAGTATTTCAGTATGGTCTCAGTCTCAGGTTTTGTGTCTCGAAGAGGCCATACGATTAAAAATTTTTCCAGAGGGGTCCACTGTCCAAGCATGATTTTGGGCTTGTTCCCAGACGATTAGCCGATAACGGGCTTGTTTACGGTTTTGCGACAGGGTTGATTCCCCCTAGGGTTAGCTTTGGAATAAGCGTGTCTGGAAATGTCGGGCTTATTTATCCAATTGGGGCTGATTCTGGGCGAATTTGCTCAAGAGCGCGGGGGAAATGAGCTGGTAGCGACACTATAGGCTTCAAGAATTCACATTTTGCCGTATTTTCGCGTCCACAATCTCCTCAAGGTGAGGAAGGCATTCCCCGCATAGTATTGCCTCGACGCCCTTGTAATAGAAGACTTCACCGGGCCTACCGCACCTCTCGCAATCAGAACCCAAGTCCACACCTTCCTACGGGTCTGGCCCGATAAAAGGTCGAAGTTACAAAATAAGTCCCGATGCCTGGACCGCAACGATTGCCCTGACTTGGCCCCGTTGCCTTAAAGTCTTAAGCGTTGATTCCGCGCCCAACCGGATATGTTGAGTAAAGAGGCAATACTGTCTGGAAAGGCCCCGCTTGGGCTCCCTTTCAGCCCCGGAGTGAAGTTCGGACAACTTGTTTTCATCTCAGGACAGGGTCCGATCGACGCTTCTGGCAAAGTCGTTCGGGGAGACGTTCGAGCGCAGACTAGGCTGACACTAGAGAACTTTCGGAAGGTTGCAGAGGCGGCGGGCTCAAGCATGAGGAACACTCTCCAGACGACAGTGTATTTGAAAGACTTGAACGATTATCCTGTAATGAACGAGGTCTACTCCACGTTCTTTCCGGAGCCTAGGCCTGCTAGAGCAACTGTTCAAGCTGAGTTATTGTTCGGAATGAAAGTGGAGATTCAAGGCACCGCTTTCATTCCAGAATAGAGCCCTTTGGTTAGAGTGGTCTACCTGAGTATGGCTAACCTATGCCCCGGTTCAGCCGCCGTGTGTGTACTGACGGCACATGCAGTCTTCCTGAGTCATGCCGCAGGATTCACATCTTCTTTCGAGGAGGAACATGAAAGGGGTCGGGGTTGAAAAGAGCAAGTCACATTCGTAGGCAGCATCCTTCATACTAAAGGGTTTCACGCATACAGGTATCAAAGCAATTTTGAGATATAGAAACATACCCAAAGGACAGTTTCCGAAAGGCTTCACATTTTCTATACGCGGACAGTTCTCCGAATACTCATGACGGCGTAAACATTGGTGTTGTGAGCAAAATCTACCTAAGTGTACTCTAACCGCTGGAATTCCTGTCTTAGTCTGGTGGCTTCTCGCTTTACTCGCGCCGTAGGCTCCTGGTGGTATACTCTCGCGATCAGCTCGGCTATTCTTTCCATCTCTTTTGACTTCATACCTCTCCTCGTCATTTCATTTGTGCCGAGTCTTACTCCACGGTCAACGATGATGTTGCTACCTTCCAGTGCGGTGGTGAACCGTTCGATTTCAGCGTCACCTGTAATCCCGAGTAGTACTTGGTGGGATTCTGTGAACCCACCGCCTACACACTTCACGGGCAGGTTGTTCTCGTGCAGTGCCTTTGCGAGGGTCTTGGCGTTCGCGATTACTTGCTTGGCGTACTTAGCTCCCTGACGTCTCGACTCGTCTAGGGCCCATGCGAGGGCTGCCATCCGGTTCCAGTGCGCATTGTCAACCAAACCTGGGAACTGCCGTGCTTTGACTTGAGACTCGACCGCTGACGATCCGAGAATGATACCTCCTTGGGGTCCGAACAAGCTTTTGTGAGTTGAGCCCATTATGAGGTCAACTCCTTCTTTGAAGGGGTCCTGAAACGCTCCGCCTGCAACTAGGCCCATAACGTGCGAGGCGTCATAGGCCACCTTCGCCTCGATCTCCCGGCATGTCTCAACGAGTTTGCTTACTGGGTGGGGAAACAGGAAAAAGGACTGCCCAAATACCACGAGCGCTGGTTTTCTGTCCTTGATGAGAAGTCTGGCCTCTTCGACCTTGATGTTCCATTCTTCAGTATTGAATGGAAAGTACAGGTTATGGACGCCGACCATCGGAGCGTAGCCTTGGTCGCTTATTCCGGGATAACCACCGTTATCCGGGCCGACTGTCAATATGGAATCGCCAGGTCGCGTCATAGTAGAGACTGCGATCATGTCAGCGTTGTGACCTGACAACGGCCGAAGGCTCGCCCAGTCTGAGTGGAAAACCTCCCGGGCGATCTGTTCGCCGAGTTGTTCAAGTTCGTCGAGAAACCGTGTTCCTTTGTAGAAACGGTCAGGAGCTGTGTACCGGTGACCCATGTCGATCGTGAGAAGTTGCCGGACCGCGCTGCTGGTCACGTTCTCGGAAGGTATTAAGTTGAGACATTTCTCGGCACGCCACTTTTGATGCTTGTTGACTACAGTTCGAATTTGAGAGCTGTAAGACGTCGGGTTCCTACTCCGGAACGGAGAAGACTACACGCGGCGACCGCGACGTCCGCCGGGTCTTCGTGTTCCATCGTGTGGAACAGGAGTAACGTCCTCAATTCGGCCGATTCGGAATCCTTGGCGTGCGAGCATTCGAATGGCTGCCTGAGCTCCGGGACCCGGGGTTCTTGCTCCGTGACCGCCTGGGGCCCTTACACGAATGTGTAGTGAGGTGATGCCTTTGTCCTTAGCAACTTTCGCTGCCGCGGCTGCTGCCTGCATTGCGGCGTAGGGTGTACCTTGTAGTCGATCAGCCTTCACGTGTTGGCCTCCCGCGCTGCGTGATATTGTCTCGGCTCCAGTGAGGTCTGTGATGTGAACCATGGTGTTGTTGAAAGAGGAGTAGATGTGGGCTATTCCCCAGTGGTCTACTGCTTTCGCCGCTGCTGGTGCGGCTGGCGGTGCTGCGAGTGTTGCTGCTTTCTGCGCCACTATTGGGCCACCTCAGGTAGAGGTGGGGGTTTGGAATGCGCGAATTTAAACTCTTCACGAGACGATGGTCTCGGAAATGAACCGGGAGTTCTGGCTCCTCGACCTCAACTCGGACGAGAAAGAGGGCAAGCCCCAGGTTTGGCTGTGGGGAATCACTCCTGAAGGCAAGAGGATAGTCATCACTGAGAACTACCGGCCATACTTCTACATCTTACCGAAGGCGAGCCAAAACCCGGCTAATCTCAAGGCGAGGTTGGAGAAGGAAAGGCCTCTCCCCTCTATCGTAGAGCTGTCGATTGAGAACAAGAAACTGCTCTCCCAAGAAAGAACCGTTATTCGAGTAGTCGCTAGCTCTTCTGAGAACTTAGCAAAGCTGGCTACGAAAATTGTCAAATTTCTGGGAGCGGAGGCCTTCTTTGAGGCTGACCTTCGCCCGGCGACAAAATACCAGAACGACTTCCAGGTCCACCCGTGCCAATGGTACGGCATGGAAGTGGAAACAGAGCCTGCGACAGTGCAAGCGCGCATTGTTGGAGAAACTCTTCAGGCGAGGAACCGTCCAGCCCATGTATTGCATGAGCGACTTCCCGACCTTAGAGCAATTGGCTTCACAATGCTAGCCGTGAGCCAGGTCGGATCTCCGAGTCCCGAGCGAGACCCTATTCGAGTTCTGGCCTGGAACGGAAGCGATGGCCGCGGTGGAACCTTGCGATCTGACGAACGGTCAGACGAAAACATTCTGAGGAAATTTTCAGAGGTCGTGCAGGCTGAGGACCCTGACTTCATCTTCAGTTTCGGGGGAAACAGTGCTCATTGGCCGTATTTGTTGAAGCGGGCAGAAAAGACTAGGGTGAGTCTTACGATAGGTAGGGATGCGGGTCCGCCGCGTCAGAGCCTCTTTGGACATTTCTCTGTGACTGGTCGGGCTAACGTGGATCTTCTGGACTTCGCAGGGGACCTTTACGACGTGAAAGAGAAGACGCTCGGGGCCGTAACTCGATACTTGGGAGTGAGAGATCTGCGGGAGACAGTTGTCGAGGAGACAGACAACTATGACTACTGGTCTGACCCACATAAGCGGGACGTCCTCACCAAGATGGTAGGCCAAGAAGCAGAAACGATTCTGACCCTCGGAACGGACGCACTCGACTATGTTGTTCAGCTCTCAGCCCTATCCAATCTCCCTCCTGACCACGTTCTCGCGGGTGCAGCGGGCTTCCGTGTCGACAGCCACATGATGATGGAAGCCCACAGGCTCGGGCAGCTGATACCACCGCGAAACGAGGTCCCGGCCATTCCCTACAGGGGGGCGATTGTTCTACAGCCTGAACCAGGGCTTCACGACAACGTTGCCGTAGTCGACTTTTCTTCAATGTACCCGAGTTTGATGGTCAAGTACAACATCTCGCCTGACACGCTAACAGAGGAGAAAGGTGACGAAGTCTACACTGTTCCGGAGGTCGGAACGAGCTTTAGGAAAACCCCACCTGGGCTCTACGCGCAGATTCTCTCTGATCTCATTCAGAACAGAAAGATGATCAAAGCAGAGATTGCGAGGTCGACGAAAGGGACGTCTCGTTATCGTATCTTGAAGGCCAGGGAGAAGGCGGCCAAGATCATCACAAACGCGACGTACGGGTACGCTGGGTGGGCTGGGTCCCGGTGGTATTCGAAACAGGTTGCGGAGTCTGCAGCCGCGATGGGAAGGGACACTATCAACAAGTCGATAGGCTTAGCGAGACAATCTGGGCTCAAGGTTTTCTACGGCGACACAGACAGCCTCTTCGTCAACTATGACAAGGACAGAGTTGACAGGTTCATCGCGGCGATCGACCAAGAACTCGGATTAGAAATCAACCTCAGCCAGGTGTACAAGAGAATCCTGTTCACCGAGGCCCGGAAGAAGTACGCGGTTCTGAAAGAGAACGGCGAACTTGACCTTGTTGGGATGGAGGCGATTAGAGGCGACTGGTCGTCATTAGCCAAGGAGGTTCAGAACAAAGTCTTACAGTTTGTGCTTGAAGACAAGACTCCAGACCGAGCACTTTCCTATGTTCGCCAGCTCTCACACGAGTTGGCCAGTCAAAAGAGACCGCTGTCATCCTTCGTGATCTGGAAGACTCTTACCAAACGCCCGGAACAGTATGATGTTCATGCGCCTCATGTTGAGGCTGCGAAGAAAATCGTCAAGCTAGGCTGGCCGGTTAGCAGCGGGGATAGAGTGGGCTACGTGATAGTGATGGCAAGGGGCAAGCTCTACGAGAGGGCGGAGCCGTACTTCAAAACCTCGATTGACAACATTGACATCGCCTACTATTTACAAAACCAGGTACTACCTGTAGCGGCACGAGCTCTGAGCATCTTCGGAATCACTGAGGAGAATATTCTGGAGGCAAAGGGTCGAGTAGAAGGTTGAAGACTGGAGAAGGATCATCGTCCATCGAAGTAGAGCGAAAGCTTCGCCGGGGACTGGCTCTTGAGTACCTGAGTGTGGGGTGGATGACTGTGGAAGGCGCGGTGGCCGTCTATTCTGGCATTGTTGCGGGAAGCATCGCTCTCGTCGCGTTCGGGGGAGACAGCTTCGTCGAGTTGGTCTCAGCGCTTGCGGTTGCGGTGTACTTGAGGAACCGTCAGTCTGGCAACTTGGACCCTTCGATTCTACACCGGACTGAACGAGTCACCGCAGTGCTTCTCTTCGCCCTTATTCCAGTAACAGGTTTGAGTGCTCTCTTCTCCTATCTCACTGGGACGAGAGCTGAAGGGTCTCTGCTCGGGGTCATAATAGCCGTCGCGGCAGTTGTGATGATGCCGTACCTATCGATGGAAAAGAAAAGCATAGGACAGGAGACCGGATGTCTTCCGCTCACTACTGACGCGGTGGAATCTGCGACCTGTTTCTTCATGTCCATCGCTCTGCTCGGCGGTCTCCTTTCAGTGACCCTGTTCGGCCTTTGGTGGGTTGACTACCTTGCGACAGCAATAATTCTCGCGTTCATAGCAAGAGAAGCTATTGAGGCGATCGGAGAATCCCGGTAGATTGGTTCGAACCCTGTTGGGTCAGGGTTTCGTAGTCGCTGGGGTGTTCGATGGATTTTGTGAGATGTTTCTCTTCCGGAACACCGCAAAGAGAGAGCCTCCGACCCCTAGAGCAACGATGGCTAGGATGAAACTGTAGAGGGATAATGTGACTCCCAGCGGGTCAGGCTGAGCCTGAACGCTCAGAGTGTTTGAGGTGGCTGGGCCAAGACCGCTTGATCCAGTCCAGGCCGCTGACACGGTCCATACTCCGGCTTCGTTGACGACAAGTGTGTCTGTGAAGTAGCCGTTTGCATTCGCTTTGACCGTGTGGGAGATGGGCGAGTTGTTTGGACCGGTGTAGGTCATTGTGACGTTTGTTGAGGTGGTTGGGTATACGTATCCGTTGATTGTGATCGTGTCGCCGGGTTTTACGCTTAGGCTGGAGCAGGAGAGGACGATGACGCTTGGGACTTTGCCGATGGAAATGTCTGCACTTTTCGAAGTTCCCAGGTGATTCTCATCACCGTTCCAAGAGGTGCGGATGGTGTATGGGCCTGGAGCGCTTGGGGCCCATGTGAACCCGAATCGGCCCTGTGAATCGGTGATGGCCTGGGTTAGAATCTGGAAGCCGCTGGTTGCACCGCTGCCACTTGCATATTCGACCAGGACCTGAGCTGAGGGAATCCCTGCTGAGTCGGTTGAATTCGTGAGGGAGCCTAGGAAGCTTACTGATTGCCCGGCTTGTATGGCTCCACTCCAGGTGAGTGAAAGTGTGGTTGAGACGAAGGCTACGTCTCGGACCTCTACGAGTCCTCTGCCTGCTTGCTGGCCTCCGACGATGATGTCCTGTTTACCCGTTTTGTCGATGTCGCCTATTGTTACGGCGTTGAGGAGGGAGGCAGAGGTGGGGTTGAGATACGATTTTTGAAGTGTGATTGAGGAACCGCTCCAAGCCCAGATTCTAATGGTCCCGTAGAACACATCTGTTGCTCCTACAGGCTCGTTGGTGTAGCCTGCCGTGACGATTTCAACTGTGCCGTTGCCGTCGACGTCTCCGGCCGCGACTCGTATGAGGTCCGCGCTACTCTGGCTTGATGTGGCCCAGTTGGTGTCGGCCAGCTGGGTGAGCGAGCCGGTCCAGTCGGACCATACCGAGAGTTCGGCTCTCCAGAAAGGAAAGGAGAGAATCTGACCGCCAACGACTATTTCTCTTTGGCCATTGCCGGAAAGGTCTTGAATACTGACGAAGGTGCCTACACTAGCCTGCCCGGTGGTGTACCAGTCGCGGTATTGTTTGAGCTGGGGAGTGCCGCTTCCAGTCCACTGCCAGACCCGGACTTGGGTCTGTGTCAAGGTGCCATTGTTGCTGAAGCCTGCAGTAACGATGTCGGGGATACCATCATTGTCAACGTCGCCGGTTGCGACCGAGTAGCCTTGGGCGCCCGCTCCCGTGGAGCCTGTGGTTGTCCAGTTCCAGAGGCTGTTCTTGGTTAGGTTGCTTCCGTCGAAGGACCAGATTCCTAGTTGAGAATAGTCTGTTCCGCCGGTCCGATAGTAGCCGATGGTGACTATCTGGTGGATTCCCTGGTAGGTGTAGATTGCAACGCTGCGGGTCTCAATGACGTTGCTTGGGCCGGTGAAGTTCTTGAGATATTCTTTTGTGAGGGTTAAGCCATTCCATCGGTATATTCCGAGCTGAGAGCCCGTGGGAGGCTGGTTCGCGACGGGCTGGATGTTGCTTGTGAAGATGATGTCGTTCTGGCCGTTGCCATCGATGTCTGCAACCTCGACCCCGGAGACGTAGTACGAGTTGACCGCGGGTCTGGGCCAGAGCTGGTTCAGGTCGAGGCTGAGAGCGTTGCTGGCTTTGTGGTAGATTCGTAGTTGGGCGTAGCTCGACCCGTTGTTGTAGGTTCCACCGGTGATGATGTTGAGGGGTTGACTAGTGCCTGTTGCATTTGCAAGTTTGACGGCGGTGACTAAGCCGAACCCGGGGCCGTACGATGGCCAGGTATCTGACACTGTTGGGTTCAACCGGTAGTTGGCATGGACGTGTGGAAACCATGCCATCGGAATAGGTAGGAGGATTAGGAATGCGAGCGCAAGGAATCGGTACTTCAAGACTGAAATCGTTCAGAACGCGAGGGGTGGGGTGGAAATAGGGTTCTGATACTCTGAGACGTGCCGCACGGTAACCGAGAGGGAAGTATTCGTGCACGCTGTTGGGCGGCTACTACCTTCGGGTCCGCCGTGAAAGTGTGACAGAGGAGTGTTAGCCTTTCCCGAGGATTACTTCCTTCTCGACCCGAGTCAGCTTTCTGTGATGGGCGAATAATATCGCAAATACGAGCGGGAACTCAGTTCTCGCTGAGACATGTACAATCTTGTTGGCTTGAGGAGTAAAGGCCTGCGCGTCCTTGAGCATCTCCTCGAATACTTTCTTGTCATCATCTTCAAGAAATTCTGTAAACCTCTCGGCGAGCTTGACAGCTTCTGGTAGACCCATGGTATCCAAGAGAGACTCTGGCGTTGCTGATAGAGGGTAGTGCAGAGTGAAACTGAACTATCTCTGGATGGACCAACGACCGCGGATTGCTAACGATTCATAGGCTAGAGTAGAATCATGGTGATGACCGCCATTAGGCCGAGCAGTCCAATGGCGAGGAGTGTCAACGCGGCCCTATGCAGCTTCACCTTGTGATCCCTCCACCGCCTAAACTGAGCGAGCCCTTCTTCTACACTGGGTGACTGGGCCATGATCACGGTCCCATATCGAACACGCAACACTAACAGAGAGCAGAGGGCAGAAGCCAGTATCAGAACAAGAGATGTCCAGGCTGCTGCTTTTGTTGCCGGGTTGGTGATTGATGAGGAGAAGACGGCTATGAGTGCGAGTAAGAGCCCTTCCAGGCTGACCATGCTCTGCGCTTTCGAGTCCATGCTCGCCAGTTGTTCTACGACTCGTCCATAACCGAGCAGGAGGCCCTTGGACTCCAATTCCGAGAGAACTGTAGTCTCATCCCTCACAGACTAACCCTTCGGAGAACCGGGCTTTCAGGCTTTGTCGTAGGCCTGTTTCAGCCATGTGAACAACTCCGCGTCGATTTGTTTTGGATCGCTGATTCGCACTCGGTGGGTAACCATGCCCTTCCACGGTCCAGAGTCCTCGAATCGGCCCTTAGCTCGAACACCCTTCAGCTTGATGCCGATGTCCAACCTGTTCGATGTTGCCTGTACAACGGCAAATTTCTTACCGCCTTTCAGAATGCTGAGGTAAGTGTCGGTTGGAGATATGCTGACACCCTCGCCAAATTTTCCCACCTTTTTCAGGAGGTTATCATACGTGGCACGCCACCCCGACCTACCGCCACTAAAGTGATCATCAATCCTCTCATCAACGCTCACCGGAGGAGAATCAGCCTCCTTTAGCGCATGTACTATCGCCATTGCATGTCCATGTCCAAGCCCGAAGCCCTCTTTCAGCCACGTTACAATTTCCATGGCCTTGACACCTGGTCTAAGAAGACCTTTCTTCTCGACGAGTTCCTTGAAATCGGCAGGTGTTTTGCCTGTTTTGG
>VBBN01000038.1 GCA_005888735.1 Candidatus Bathyarchaeota archaeon | reverse complement strand
TTCTCCGTCTCGGCACACTTGACTCAACAACTGGAGGCCCAATGATTCACCCTGTATGGTATTATTTCGCTCATGACAGATTTTCTTTTTACAGACAAGGACGCGAGTAAGCTTCGGAACGTGAAAAGGGAGAGCGCTGTCTACTTCACGATAGACATCGACACTCGACCATACATTGGTGTTAGAGGAAAGGGCACTGCTCGTGTTGTTCCTAAATCCGAAGAGACTATAGAACTGAAGGAGAAGATCGTGCGGAAATATCTGGACAGGTCGGACCCCCGCTACAACATGGCTATAGAGAAAGCAAGAAGCAATCGAAGCATTGTTCTTCAGGTGATTCCTAGCTACCTACACTGTCTGGGACTACTCGAAGATGTCAGAGCCGAAAGCTTAGTCGTGGATTCGAGCTTAATGGGAGTACAATGCTCCTTTATCACACAATCATTGCATCCATCAGATGGAATCCGAGTAGTTTACACTAATCGGACCGAATATTGTGGCTCAGAACCTAGAGACATTATTTAGACTCAATGTGCAGTGGACAACCCCTCTGATAGGGGTGGACTCTGCTGGACATCTTGTGATGATTTCAAAACAGATCCTTGTCTCCGGGAAAGATCGGGGCGAGGCGTATGTGCACACACAGCTGCTGATGATGACTCCGACATAGTTGCCACCACCGTTCGCCTAATCCAAAGCAAACGCAAGCGAGCAGGCTCCGACAAAGATATTCTTGTGCTACGCCGTACGAAACACCTGGTAGAAAAGATCCGCGAGGCATGTCAAGCCAATAGGATTTCGGTGGCAAACATTGAGAGAAACATTCCCGGCGTGCGAGTATTATCAGCGCATAAGGCGAAAGGTCTAGAAGCAAAGACCGTTATGTGCCTTCCATCTCCATTGTCGCTACCATTGCAGCTTGTTCCGAAATGTATCGGTGGAATCCGATATTTATTGATGCCTAACGACCGTAGTCTGTCTTGAAAGTAAGTCGCAAAACAAAACAAGGGAAAAGTCTACCTCATCGTTTCGGATCTAGACAATGAGTATCAAAAGGCCGTCAAGGACCTGAATTTTCAACAAACTGAAGCAGGGTTCGCGAGAATTTTTCCTGCAACTACTCCTGCGCTGGACCAAATCTACCAGCGCTTGCTCTCCATGCCGAGGAAATGATTCTCCAGGCCGCGGGCACGCCACGACCGGACTGGAAGACTGCGCTCGCTAATCTTGTCGAAAGAATCGGGTACAGAGGATGTCGATTGGTGGCTTACTGGAAGCGCGGCACTGGCGATTCGACACGTGGCTGTTGTCCCTCGCGACATTGACTTGGTCGTGGAAACTGGCGAGGATGCAGAGAAGCTGGGAGAGGCATTGTCCAACTGGCTTGTCGAACATGTTCAGCGGTCAGAGGGTTGGGTTGCACGGTGGTTTGGAAGATCTTTCAAAGCTGCTAGAATTGAACGTGTTGGAGAAGTGGAAGCTTGGGTTGATCTTCCAGAACCGAGCGACTTCGGCCCAGTAGCCCGGAGAAACTTGAGGTGGCCTGTTGGCGTGGAGTCGAGATACGGGTTCCACTCCTCGAGTTACAGTTGAGAGTGAGTGAACGCCGCGGATTGATTGAGAGAGCTAACAGGATAAGAGAAACGATGGCGACTACTTCCCCCGTGAGCTAAGTGAATAGCGACCGCGGTCTGTTCGATGAAGCGGAAGAAAAATTGCTACTGAGATGTAGCCTTGGCAGAATCTGTACTATTGACGGAGGCGGATACCCTCACTGTGTCAGGGTAGATTATGTCTATCACAAGGGGACAATACTTGTTGGAAGCCTGGTCCTAAGAAAATGGCACTCACATCTCTCTGCCAACCCCAAGGTAGCCTTCGAGATCGATATGTACGAAAATGCGGAGAATGGGGTATTCGATTTTCGAGGATTGATGATCAAAGGTAGAGCAAATCTCATCGAAGACACCAGGCAAAAGAAAGAAGCAGTCGCCCTACTCAGAGCGCAGCATCCTGGCGCACCATTCGGGACGAACCCCGTCATAGTTGGCATCTTCCCAATGAAGCGACTTAGATGGGGACCGTGGGAGAAGATACACGAACCATAATTCCCGTTCCTCGGCTTCAGATTCTCCTTGCACTAGGACATAGCAGGATAGATGGGTCAGTGAACGACTCCGAGACGCCACACCACCTATCAAGTGGTATGGAAGGCCCGCGCCTCTCTGACGGCAGGTCAAACCAATCACTGAGTAAGGTTTAGTCACCGTACAGGATAAAGTTAGCGGAAACGAATTAGTCAAAGACTGTCGGATGGTTTTGACGGTTCAACCAATCGAACCTCAAGATTGCCCTAGGCACCGGACAGGGAATAAAAGTAGCGGACCCAGTCCGAAAGGTTAGGGTTACAAGGAATAAGAACACGTCTTCAAGTCGTATAGGTATGCCTCACCGAAAACTGCCCTCTTCGTAATTCTCTCGTAGACGATGTTGAAGCTGGCAAGTGCTCGGGTTGCAGCTTAGTCGCTTACAACATGTCCGAAAACCCCACCGCAAGCACAACAAGATCAGGTGAGGGTTGTTCCCACTGTCGTGAGAACAATGGGAACTGACGTAGTTGGTCAGAATGCGAAACAGCAACAGGCCGGCCAGCTGTACGACAGCAGCGCGGAGGAGAGGTTTTCCAGGTCGTTTCTCTCGCATGTTCCAGGAATCTAGACTTATGTGCAGGCTCCGAGTCGTCCAGCCATGTGGTAACAGAACTTCTTACAACCGAGAAAACGAATCGTGCAATCCCCTACCTAGCAGTCCACGACGCTGAGCAAGCTCTCGAGTTCTACGCGAAGGCCTTCGGAGCAAAAGAAGTCTCCGAAGGAATCGCTTGGGAAGGAAAGATAGGCCATGCAGAGCTTGAAATCGAAGGGGCCCGTGTAATGCTCGCCGACGAGTTCCCAGCCTACAATAAGAGTCCAAAGACGCTTGGCGGGACACCAGTCGCTATCCACATCGATGTGAAGGATGTCGACGGATTCTTTGAACGAGCGGTCGAGGCCGGCGCGAAGGTGCTTCAGCCAATCAAGGACGAGCCCTACGGGAGAATTTGCAAGCTGGAAGATCCCCTCCGACACACATGGTTCTTCAGCACCCCACCTGAGCAACGCGGGTCTGGAGTTTCCTCTAGCTAAGAAACGTCTAACACGGACAATCGGGCCAACGGGCCCATCATCCTCTGACCTATTTCGAGCTTGTCCGTTCCCCGGGTCAGAGCCCGGGGACGGTTTTGGCCCGGATTGTCAAGCCGGTCTTAGCTGTAGGGTGCGACGCGTAGGTTGCAAACAATGCAACGATGCCTATGGACTCATGACACCATTCTCGACCCTATCATCAGCTTTCCCTTTCTCAGTGCACGTGCAGCCTGGTTCAACAATACCTCTGCCCTGTCAAAGTCAGTCAGCTCAGGCGTTTCCATAATGATCTGAATTCTTTTCTTACTCTCCCCAGACTTGAACCCGATCTGTGGAAACTTCGCCTTCACTAGACTAAGCAGTTCATCACTGAACTGGTCCTTGTCAACCGAGATTCTCTTGGTGGTCCGGATATACCGGTATGTCATCTCGACAAGCCTCTTCGCTTGAACAATCTCGGATGCTGAGCTGATGGGGAGTCTAACCCATCCGTAGGCTCCATACTCAGGGTGTGAAATAGCGCCTGGAATCTTTCCTAGAACAGCATTGACGTTTTTCCAGACAAAAGTCTCAAGGAAGAAGGAACCGTGTGCGGGATGATAGTGGCAGAAGAACTTCTTTCGATAGAAGAATGCCTCTCCACCGAATCGCGTACCTCTCGTCACACCCGGTAACTCAAGTAACATGCTGGTAACCTGATCTTTCAAATGCTGTACGGCTTGGTCCCGCAGTAGGTGTTGCTGAGATTCGGAGTTCTTGAGAGGCTCCAGGCATCCCACTAGCTATTCAAGATTCAAATTGCCGAGTCTCTTTAGAACGAGCAATGCTTGTAAGGTGATCCATTTGCTCGGTTTTCCAGCCTCCTCCAACTGGAAGGTCCTGCCTGATCCCCAACCGTCCTGGATGACTTCGACTTCTTCCGGACGAAATACCTCGCCGGCCAGCTTTGAGACTCCATGCCAGCCATGGTCATACCGCCACCCTCGATGCACGCCTTCCAATATCCATCGTCCGTCTGGTAGTCTCTTGTCAGAGAGGAGCTTTAACGCATCATTCATCCTTGGATCGGCCTTAGTTCCGAGCGTTGTGAGGACCCTTAGCGCGTGAAGGTAGTCATAGTGATAGTGTAGTGGATAGTGCGTGCGGAGAAAGTCGAGCATGACCACGGTGTCATCCCGGTCTGATCTGAATATTCTATGCCTCAGGAGGAACTCTGATGCTCTCTCTGCCGATTCTTTCCACTCAGCTCTAGGATTGTTTTGGAGGAGTTCAGATAGGGCCCAGAGGGGCTCGATTGTTGCTTTGAAGGAGCCATGCTTTCCACCCCACACAGCGTAACAGTTCCAGCCACCGTCTGCCAACTGTTGGGAGAGGAGCCAGTCAATGGCCTTCCCAACCCTATCATCATCGGCCAGACCGAATTTGGCCAGTGTTCGGACCATGTTGCCAGTCGCGCAGACATGCGGGTCGAACTTTTCCGAGCCCTTTGGGCGAAGAGCGAAACCACCCGTCTCCACGTTGTGCAGGCCAAAGAAGTGTTCTACGCTGTTCTTTACCGGCTGGTCCTCACCTGATCCTCCAAGGTCAGCCAGTACGATGAGTTTCCAGATGCAACTCGCGTACTTCGGAACGTAGCATGTTTCAGGATTGTCCCAGTAGGTGCTCTCCTTTTGCTCGCCCAGTATTCTGGCGGCCCAGCCGACTCGTCCAATCTGTCGCTCTGCATCTTCAGCTTCCCGGCTGGTTTCATCTCTTCCAAGCAGTTGAACGAGAGTATGGTATCTTACCGAAGGCTCGTCTGCTTGCAATAGCCAGTCGAGGAGACTCTTTGAAACTCGAAAGGTCGGAAACCGTAGATCTTGCATCTCCTTAACCCCTGTTGAACTAAGACTTCACACTTTCTAATCGACCCGCAGAGGGCGCCATTCTGAATTATAGATTTTGCTCTTTCTAGTCTCAGGTATGATTGCGGAACGTGTCTTCCACACTTCTAGGACACGACACGCACCCATCGATTAGGGTCCCCCGGCCGCTTTTCGGACCTGGCCTCAGGGCAACACTTAGTATTGTTGCGACCTAAATTGCGTTGGGTGATAAATGGCTGGCGTCGCTTGGGACATGCGGAACTGGGGCACGGAGACTGCCCAAGAGGCCAAAGAGTCCGCCAGCTATCATTAGAAATGTCCACCAGGGGCTGAGTAGAAGAGCCTGAAACCAATTTGCGCGGAACGCATCAGAAAAGAACTGGTAGAACGGCATGTAAGCTGCGAGCCCAACGGCTCCGCCAACTAGAAGAATGATACCTCCCGTTTTCATTCTGAGGAGAGCTACTATTGTCCCGCCTATCCCCAGAAGAAAAGCGAGGCCAAGAGACGTCCAGGCGAACTGTTGGTCAGACGAATAATTGAATCCAGGTTCATGAACGCCCTCAGCTAAGGCTATGAGCCCGATGGTATAAACTCCAAATAACAGAAGCGCTCCAAAAGAACCTACGGCTCCTGCCACAGTTGGAAATACCTGGAACCATTTCAACGACGACATTCATTTCACTAGAAACAATCCATGCGTGATAGATTGATCCTTGTCCAGTGAATTGGCAATAACTCTTCCCATTTCCTGTCCACGATAGCTACTCCATCCGGTCGGTTTCGAGGCCGTTTATGCCTTTGTCTCTTCAAACAGCAACCTTACGAAAATCCCAATTTTCGCATTACAAGCCTCTCTACTGAACTAGCTTAGTCCCCCATCAACCCGCCCCAGACCGATCTTTTGGGTACATAGAGACATCCTGTATAATCGACCACAGACCGGCGGAATGTTCCGTTGTGTGAGAGTATTGAGATTGCGACAAGGTGGTAGGTCTTCAACCAACAAAGGTCTTGTTGATGAATTTGGAGTTTTCTCGAAAATAGTCTTGGGGCCGAACGGTTCTCAGTTCGGTCCCTTGGGTTTCCAGAGGATGGCTGCCACGCCACCTAGAAGGCTGATGATGGATCCGGCCACTAGCACGTATGGAATGATCGAGTAGTATCCTGTGTAAAGTCCTCCTGTGACCACTGTCACGATCATCGACGAGATGAGCTGGGCGGTTGAAAGGGCAGCGATGGCGGCGCCGAAGGTTATGTTCCTCTCGGGCATCTCGTGCAAGAGCATGCTCAGGATGACGATTATCAACCCGACCGATATTGTGTCTGGGAAGGCGCGGTATAACGCAATCACTGGATAGGCCAGTCCTATCATGCTCATCGATCCTCCGATGAGAGTTAAGGTGAAGGCGCCTGTGGGCTTGTTCAATTCTGAACTGATCACTTCTCTTTCATAATCAATTCGTCGGAAGTTTTCGACGGGACCCGGCTACGTGTCTGTTCATATTCACTAACCTGCCTAGGCTGGTGATAAGGTACTTCCGACCAGTATGTTGTTGGCCCAGTAGAATCCAGTGTCGCCGCTCGGCAGAAGGTCATACGTGTAAGCTTGGCCGTATGGGACAAGCTCGACGACAGTCAAGACTGAATTGTCCAGGATGTCGCCCTGTCTTAGCTCGCCAATCGTTCTGCCGTCTGCGGTTGGATGGGCGGGAGACGCGTAGAGTTGTCTTCCATCCTGTAGAACGATATGGACCACTTCATGTATTGATGGGACCGGGCTCTTTCTAACCTCCAGGACCGTACCAGTTGTTTTTCTGCCGAACCTGTCGACAGTCCAGACTGGTGTTCCCACTGTTACGTTCTTCACGTTGAGTGGACCGTTGAGAGTATTGATGATCGTATCTCCGGACAGGCAGATTGGACATGATCTGCCGCCGCTAGTCAAGGTTCTCTGGAATACAGCTATCTGGCTGGGGAAGTTTATGTTTTCGAGTATTATGGAGACGCCCTCGCAACTGATGCCGATGTCATCTCCGACAGTGATTGTTCTGTTCATGCTGAAGCAGCACAATGGCCAAGGGTTGTAGAAGACGCCCTCGACAACGTTCAGGCCGATTTGTTTGATCGTGAACGTGCCCACCTTGTCTCCAATCGTTGCAACCAACGTTGTCACGGTTGGTACCGTAGGTACTGTTGGCAATGCATCTATGATCGCTTGTGAGACGGGAAGCCAAACGCTCACCGGCCAGTTTTGGGTAGGGTGGAGGGAAGTTTTGCCAACGGAACTGTTTCAACAATGAAGAAAATTGTCGCCCCTCCGTCGGCCGATACCCATGCCGCAGCCAGGTCGTAGACTGATACGGGCCGGTTGTCAGGGGACATGCAAATCGGGCTCTGAGCTGAATCATAAGCGACTGGTCCGAAGCTGAGAGGGCAGTTTGCCACGCAGAGATGGTTCGCCACGTAGGTCCCCGTAGGGCACGTGAGAAGAACATTAGGCTGGGTCAGTCCACTACTGAATGCAGCTGAGACAGGTCCTTTCAGGAGAACGAGCCCGGAGGCGACTGCGGCAATTATTACGACGGTAACTAAGAGTAGGACCCCAAGTGTCCTTTGTGCCTCCATGGTGAAGAAGCGCATTTCCTTAACTTCTCTCCTTTCTCCCGGCCCCATTATGATTTAGGCGTTGGAGAGGATAATCCTACTCATCAGAACGCCGTGTTCTCATAACGGAACGGCGCAAATTCCCTGTGCTCGGCTCATCATCTATGAAGAGTCATCGGGCGGTAGTCTTTCAGCTTCGCGAACTCCAATGGGGAAGCTGCTGTCTCTAGCGGGCCTCTCAAACACCATCTGGTGGTGAGGTATAGTCTCCGCATGTGGCAGCACTGCCTCACCAAATTTCATGTTTGAGTGCATCTCTTCTCCTCTGAAAGAATAGAGTACCGGCACTGAGCAGGTATAAACCTCAGATTGCGCAGCACTCTTCTTTTCTTCTTGAAATTCGCGAGTTGGGTGGGCTAATGATAGTGGGGCTGGGCGGATTTGAATCGAAAACGGTTCAAATCCGGAGAGCCGAAATCGTCCTAGTTCGGGCTTATTTTCCGCTGGTTCGAATCCGTCCAGGCTCTACAGGTACCCGTGGTTCTTTTGCAGGTGGACGGTCAGGAATTAGCCATTATGAATTGTGGCTCGGAGGGCCTTCTTGGATCTGTTCGCGCATCTCTTTGGGCGAGTTTCGATATGCGGGAATGTACTTGAGCCACCAAGTAATTTCCAGCGCCTCATACTGTCTTCTTCTAATTTGGATCTCCTCTTGTGAACCGCCGCTACCTATGATCACGGTGTCGAATGGCGTCCCGCTGGCTCGGTGTTTGGCAACATAGGAGGCTATGTCCTGAGAGTCTCTGGTTGATAGTTTTGTAGTGTTTGACCGGAATCACACCGTCCCATCGTGCTGCTCGAGCAGGATTGTTCGGCCATGACCCCCCAACCCAAATGGTATGCGGGGTACTTGTTTCGGCGTAGGCAAGAACCGTGCTGTGTCTATCTGAAAGTGTCTTCCATGATAGCTGAATTCTCTGCCGGTTTGAGACTATGAGTGCTTGATAGAATTTTGTTGCTTTCGCCGAGGAACACGGGTAGTTCTGTATCTTGTGAAGAGGCTAATGTTCCCGCGGGTCGGTAGAAGGTGTACGCGCTTCGTTCTGGTTGTTCAAGAAGTCGAGCTTTTCTTTACGATTAGGTAGAAGAAACTCGCGAAGACAATCAAGACTGCCCCTCCGGTGACCCACAGCGCGGTTCCAGAAATCAAGTCATAGGTTCTCGCGAGAGTGATTAACCCCAACATTGTGATTGACCCTCCGAGACCGAACGCGAGTGAGCGTCTTAGCTTGCGGAGACGATAAATGCCGACAATGCCCCCAATTATTACGATCGATGAAATTACTAGGCCCACAGGGTCCAAAAGGCCGATTCTCCTATCGCCCCACTTCGCATACGCCAGGACACACGCGAACGCACCACCCACCGCGACTGGTTCTTTGGTCAGCAGCATGGCACCAGAAGTGGCTGACTCGGTTGACTAGTGATAGCGTTCCCCAAAACTTGTGGTTATAAACATCGACATTTAAGTCAACGGCATCGTAAACCTTGCCGAGCTTAGCATCGCAGCCGCCTCAGGCAGGCTTGAACGTCTCAGCGCCACGGAAGTGCTCAAAGATGGCGAATAAGCCTGTTGCCCAAAGAGCGACTAAGCCTGCTGCGACGATGACTGATGGGACCTCTTCAAAGTAGTTCACGATCAAAACGAGTCCATCGAAAAACCCTACAGTGAAAATGGCGATTCCAGCACGCCTACTGCTGCGCTTCCATGCCAGGTAACCAAGAAATAGGGTCATCGCGAAGACCACGAATATCTCTGAAGCGATGATTAGAGTGGAAGTAGCCATTTCACGATGAACCCGCCACACCAACTACGACTGCGGACCCACCATAGCAAATGGTTAACCATGTCAATACTAGGGACTCGCCCCCAGTCTCAAAGCCAGAGGTATTGTACTTCGCGCTCTCTTCAGATTCGTAGGCTGCTAGGAGGCCACCCGTCATAAGGGCGACTCCTCCGCAAAACGCGTGAACAATTGGATTCCTCATCGCATTTCCTATATTCTTTGCATACACGTTCGAAGCGCCTGGATTCCATCGAGAGATGGCTGGGTCTAGAGTTGGTATCGTCGTGAGAGACGGGATGGTGTGTCTCCAACGCTATTGCCGGGCTGAACGGGACCCGGGGTCTTGGGTAAGCCTGGGAAGGTTGGACTTGTATCTTTGTGCCCAAAGAGCTGGTCCCGGTGTGTGTCGAACCAGTACCCCCAAAGTGCCGCCACGATTATTATCCCAACTGGATTGGCCGCGGCCCCTACCCCGGGTCCGACGCCTCCGGAGGCTGGCTGGCCTCTACCTTGAACGCCTGCTACTGGCCCAGTACCTACAAAGTGGCATACTATCGAGCCCCATGGATCCTTCCAGAATTCTGAACAATGACTGGACTGAGTAGAAGAGGTCAGGTAGGCAGCCCTCCCGGTAGGATCTGTATAACTCGTGGGAGAATCCAAGACGTAAATGTACCGGTTGAGACTCTGCGGATTATTCAAATCTCCTGCAACCGAGTCTTGGCTGGTGAACCGTCCTATCGACGGGTCGTACCAGCGTTGGTAGAAGTAGCACAGACCTGTCGGAACGCTGTATGGTTTTCCTGTGAACCTGTCCTTCTCAGTGTTGGCTAAGCTACCCTTGGGTGTTCCATTGTCTTTGCCGAAGGGTTGGTAGTTGTTGACGAAGACGTATGTTGCGTCATTGTAAGTAATCATCCTGGTGCTTCCGAGAGCATCGGTATGATAGTAGTACATCGCTGTTCTGTCGACGATCCTTGCAATCTTCATTCCAATACGTAGGCTTGGTTGTTCTGGTTCAAGAGATTCTTGTCCATGTCTGACCGCCTAATTTTCAGGCTTGACACAGTGCTTCTGGCAGAGCGCCGAGGAGGGGCGTAATGACAACAAATACCCAGTGAACAAAGGAGGTGAGA
>VBBN01000068.1:4905-8068 GCA_005888735.1 Candidatus Bathyarchaeota archaeon | reverse complement strand
GCAGCAGTCCAACGGCGTGGGCAGTGGAAGCTCAGAAGCGACCTCAAGTTCCACGACGATGTCTTGGTCACGTCTCAAGATGTCTGTTTTTCACTGAACATGTACAAGACCCTCACGAGCCCTCTTGCATCAGTCTATGCATTACTCTCTGGAATTTCCCAGATGACCAATTGTGTCCAGGTTGATCCCAAAACCGTGACGGTTCAGTATGGTGGCACTCCACCGTTATCCGCGGAGACTGATATCGAGTTCGTTCCAATTTTGCCGTACCATGTCTGGAATTCTCTATGCTTGGCGTCGCTCTGTACTAGTGTCGCTTTCGATCCCATGCTGCAGACTCCTGGAGCTTTCGTTGGGAGCGGGCCTTGGAGGTGCGACAATATTTCGACGGGAGCGTCAGGCGGTACATGTACCCAGGATGCTGCTGGCAACCTCTCTGGTCAGAGTGTGTTGCTTGGTGGGCGTGTTCTCCTGAAACGTTTCGATGGTTACCATCGATGTTGCCCGAACGTCCAAACTAGTATGGGTACGAGTCTGCAGAAGCTCAGCTGGACGGATGGCGAGCCGCAGAGTTTGGCCGGTGATGGCCAGATGGACTTGATCGATATTGCCGCAGCGGCCGTCTGTTTCGGAATGCCTCCGATCACGGGGAACGCCTGTACGCCGGAACTCGCCGCGTACTATGACCACCCGCTCTTCGGTGTGTTTCCTGACAAGATCGATATTGGCGAAATTGCGACAATGGCCTTCTACTTTGAGTACGGCATTACAGTGCCGTACTGCATGCCGTCGCCCGACCCGTTATGCACTTCCCCGTTGTCAGGTTCTGGAGGTCTCATCACAACATCTGCCTGCGGTTGCATGGATCCAAGTTTTGACCCGTTTCGAGTACTCATTCCCCGGTCTAGCGACCCTCCAGTCATTGCGTCCTACCAGGGACTATTTCATTCTAGTGCGAACCATTTGATCCTCCGGCTGTTCTATTCTTCAGCGAGCAATCTCCCCGCGCCAAGCCTGTTCAGCGCCCAAATGTCTGCCGACCCTGGGCATGCTTGGGGAAGCATGGGCTCTGCAACTGGCGTTGCACGTGCTAGTGTGAACTCGGTGGTTCTGGACTTTGGCATTGTCAGCGCCGCTCACTTTGACCTGCGCCTCTTGTACAGCAATGCTTTGACCGCGTCGTCAGACTGGGACCACGTTGAAGTATCCCTCTAGCTAGGCTCCCTCTTCCCTTCTACTTAGCTGATTTTTTTCACGCCGATCTCAGGAGAGTGGGAGAAGCTGGATGCCTGAGGGGACAATTCCTCTCTTGCCGGTGGAGTTTTGGTCGAAGTAGGACCTTAGTCGCCGGTCCCTTTGCGAGCCTGGGCCGATTCTCCGTGTATTAATCCAAGGCGGGGAGGGTTTTGCACTGAGGCGCACGCTGAAGGTACGGAATTATATTTTTTTACCTGACGGGTCCCGATTTCCGTTAAGGTGCCGTTAGTGAGCTTGGCATCTGGCAGAAGATGTTGCTGTCTACCGGCTACTTGAGATAGCCAAGGCTGGACACCGATTGCAAACTCTTATATTCCCAGTTGGGAGCAAGCCCCGATTAACCACAGACTAACCTCTGTGGGGCATAACCAACCAAAAAAGGCACCTGAATGAAAGCTAAGTGGAATCTTAGGACCGTATTTACAGTAGCAGTTTTGCTGATTGTTACAACTACGAGCGTTGGCCTGCTTGGCAATATGCTCGGATTACAGAACAACTCCCTGTTGCCGAACGTCCCAAGAGCACATGCACAGACCACCCCAATACTCGGCGTGGACTGTGGGCTTGGAAGTACAACTGGGGTTGGAACGCCTAGTTCCGTGACGACGTATACTACTAACACGACAGGGACGCCGAACACATATTCGTTCGGCCCCGGTAACACCCCCGTGACCGGGGATGGAGCGCTTGATACGAGTTGCAGCTGGTCTGGCGATGCCAGCGCAACCTTCAACGGGGGAGTTCCCGACACGACCCCCGAGCCAATTGTTGCTGATGTCGTTGATTCTGCCGTAGTTCCCAACCCCTTCTCGTGCACAGCTGGAACACCATCGGGCTGTGTCTCTGCAAATTACGGTGGTGGTTTTAGCGCCGACATTCGGGTCGTCAACCTCGACCCTACGTGTAATATCCAAATTACTTCTACCGGTTGTCCTAACGGCTTTGACATTACCGTTTCCTATGATCCGAAAATTTTGAGCGCGGTGGCTTTTGACCAATTTGGACTGGAGTTCTGCCCGACACTAGGGAGCACTCCAGGAACAGCTTCCAACTGTGGTCAGCCCTTAGGCTCTGGGGGTATTATTCTCACCGCGGCAACTATTGACAACACCGTTGGCCAGGCACGTCTTTCCGAGGCACTTCTCGGAGTGGCTACGTTCCCGGACACTACTGGGAATGGCGGAGTGACTCTGTTCAAGGTTAGGTTTGACGTCATTGGCGTCGGAACCAGCAACATTTCCCCAACGGGAACCCTCACTAACCCTGGAGCCATTGCTCATACAGAGCAGGCTGCTACTTTCGAGGATACTACCATCTTCGACCCAACCGCACTTGGCTGGCATGCAAGCTTCGCGTTCACTCCGAATCCACCAGTCCCTGGCTCGTCCTTGAAATTCACCGCGACCGTTAGCTGTGGTCTGTGCACCGCTCCGTTCAACTTCGCTTGGGACACTAATAGCGATGGTCTGACTGAGGGAGGTGGAACGGTCAACCCGTTCACTGTTACGCCACCTCCGCCGATAGTGAACCGTGTTACCCTCACAGTCGGTGACGCCGCGGCCCACTCTGTTACGCTAGTACAACTTGTTCCTTTCGCCGTTACGCTGACTGGGCCAGCCAGCTTGGCACTGAACGCCACCGGAACCTATAACGGCCTCTGGCTTGGTGGCTCGCCGACATATTCGGGTACGTTTAGACTGTGCTCGGGAGCACCCTCAACGCAGTTGCGCGTCTGCACCAATCCTAATCCTGCAGTTGCAGGTACGGCACTCCAGACAAGCACACAGACTAACAGCTACCGGTTTTCAGGTCTATACACAAACAAGCTCACCATAACGACGACTGCTTCTGGTGGAGTACCTGCAACTTCAGTCACTGCAACCCTGCTCACCAATGTAACTGGGAC
>VBBN01000068.1:0-4878 GCA_005888735.1 Candidatus Bathyarchaeota archaeon | reverse complement strand
TCAGTCGTCGCGGCCGGAAACATGTCCTCGGTCCAGGTTAATCATCCGATTACCTATACAGGTACTGCTTCTTACGCCGGAGGCTTCAACGGCTACCCCGCATACTCCAGGTCGGGTGACAGCCTCATCAACGGCACGGCTCCCGCGCTGGGAACCGTTATGCACTCTGATACTCGTATCGTGTTCGTCGACGTCGCAACCGGCGGACAGGGCACGACTGCAAACAATCTCTGGGACCCGTCGGAATGGATCTTCTTCTGCTCCGGTGTAGCTCCTGGCGGAGCATGCACTACAGTCCCGGCCACAGGCGCATTTGTTCTCTACCAAGGGATCGGAACCAGGCCTGCTGCGGCCACTATAACCAAGCGTGATGCTCACATTGACTGTGTCTGCACAAACAACGCTTTCGCTCAGGGCCAAGTAGTGATTTACGACTATGACTCGACAAACGCCGCAGCTGGAGTCCCCTACGACGTATTCCTCTCCTTCACCTTCCTCTTTGGAGACGGAACACAGACGCAAGTCTCGGCCAGTGGAACAACACCCAGCGGAGGATTCACGGCCACTACCAGCCACTCCTACATCTCCCCAGGCCCAGTCTCGCCGAAGGTTATCGTGCAAGAGACCGGCACACCATCAGGAACGCCGCAAATTGGACCCCTCTCCGCGATTGTGGAGCAAGGCTTCACAGGCACAATCACAGTTACCCCACCCTCCACAGGGATAACAGTCAACGTGACCTGCGGTTCAGCAACCGCGGGCAAACCAGTCACCTGCAACGCCACGGCGACTGGCGGAAATGGTGGGCCCTACACATTCACCTGGACCGCTCCCAGCGGTAGTCCGTCCACAGGCTCAGGTCCAAGCTTTACAACCACGTACGCAGTAAAAGGAACCTTCCAGGTCACTGCGAATGCGACTGATACGGCCAGCAACAAGGGTTCAGCTTCCGTGATGGTCACAGTCGCTCCCCAGCCGATAGTGGTCACTGTCACGTGCGGTAGCGCTACAGCCGGCAAACCCGTCACGTGCAACGCTTCAGCCACAGGTGGAACCACTCCGTTCACATTCTTCTGGTCGGCGCCGGGCGGAAGCCCTGCAACCGGGACAGGTGCAAGCTTCACGACAACCTATGCAGCAAAGGGAACTTTCGTCGTCAACGCCACCGCGACTGACAATAACGGTGCGAAAAAGTCTCAGACTGCGAGCATCGTTGTCGCTGGTCAGCCACTTCAAGCAACAATAAGCGCCGCATGCGTAAACGCTCTTGCCACGGTCACAGTGGGCAAGCCCGTCACCTGTAGTGCCACCGCCTCAGGCGGAACGGGACCCTACACTTTCAGATGGACAGCAGTAGGCGGGAGCCCAGCGAGCGGCACCGGCGCCAGCTTCACCGTAAGCTACGCGACAAAAGGCACATTCACTCTCACAGTCAACGCTACTGACGCGAACAACAGGAGCGCGGCGACTTCGGTCACTAATTTCGTAGTCTCAGGTCAACCGATAGTCGTCACGGTAACTTGCGGCACAGCCACAGCCGGCAAGCCAGTCACCTGCAACGCCACGGCTTCAGGTGGAACCTCTCCGTACACGTTCACATGGGCCTCGAAGGGAACGCCTGCGACAGGTACTGGCACTAGCTACACAACGACTTTCGCAGCAAAAGGTTCTCAGGTGATCAATGCTACTGCGCGAGACAATAACGCGGTCACCAAACTGGGCCAAGCAACAGTCGTTGTCACGGCCCAGCCAATAGTTGTAACGGTAAATTGTGGAAGCGCAACCGCTGGGAAGCCCGTCACATGCAATGCATCAGCGACAGGCGGAACCTCGCCATACACTTTCGCCTGGTCTGCTCCCGGAGGTAGTCCGGCAACAGGCAGTGGTGCAAGCTTCACCGTAACCTACGCTGCGAAGGGCACGTTTGTTGTCAACGCGACCGCGACGGACCTCAACAATGCCAAGAAGTCGCAGACTGCAAGCATTGTCGTTGCTGGGCAGCCAATAGTTGTCACGGTAACCTGTGGAACAGCAACCGCAGGTAAGCCCGTCACATGCAACGCGACTGCTTCCGGTGGAACGGCTCCGTACACTTTCACATGGGCCTCGAGAGGCACTCCCGCGACAGGCACGGGTACGAGTTACACTACGACTTTCGCAGCCAAGGGGTCCCAAGTCGTAAACGCGACTGCGAGGGACAACAACGCTGTCACTAAGCTAGGGCAAGCAACAGTCGTTGTTGCCGCCCAGCCAATAGTCGTTACAGTAACATGCGGTGCCGCAACCGCGGGTAAGCCAGTCACATGCAACGCATCCGCAACAGGCGGAACATCGCCATACACATTTGCCTGGTCTGCTCCGGGAGGAAGTCCAGCTACTGGAACAGGCGCTAGCTTCACAACAACCTATGCGACTAAAGGGTCGTTTGTGGTCAACGCGACTGCGACAGATCTCAACGGTGCCAAAAAGTCCGGAGTCGCTACCGTCGGCGTCGCATCACAGTCGTTCGCAGTCACGGTCACATGCGGAACCGCCACGGTGGGCAAGCCAGTCACCTGCAACGCATCCGCAACAGGCGGAACATCGCCCTACACATTCGCTTGGTCTGCTCCGGGAGGAAGTCCAGCTACTGGAACAGGCGCTAGCTTCACAACAACCTATGCGACTAAAGGATCGTTCGTGGTCAACGCGACTGCGACAGATCTCAACGGTGCCAAAAAGTCCGGAGTCGCTACCGTCGGCGTCGCATCACAGTCGTTCGCAGTCACGGTAACATGCGGAAGCGCAACCGCGGGCAAACCGGTCACTTGCAATGCTTCCGCATCAGGAGGCAGTCCTCCGTTCACATTCTCATGGTCCGCACCAGGTGGAAACCCTGCAACTGGAACAGGTGCAAGCTTTACGACAACCTACGCCACTAAAGGTACGTTTGTTGTCAACGCGACCGCAACCGACGCAAACAACGCTAAGAAATCGGCCACGGCCAGCGTAGTCGTAGCAGGTCAACCAATAATTGTAACAGTAACCTGCGGAAGTGCGACAGCCGGGAAGCCGGTAACATGCAACGCATCCGCAACAGGCGGAACATCGCCCTACACCTTCGCTTGGTCTGCACCCGGTGGATCGCCAGCCACTGGAACAGGTGCCAGCTTTACCACGACCTATGCAGTAAAGGGAACCAATGTTGTGAACGTGACAGCAACTGACGGCAATAACGCCAAGAAATCTCAGACCGCAACTGTCGTTGTCGCAGCTCAACCAATAGTCGTCACAGTCACGTGCGGAACAGCCACGGTTGGCCAGCCCGTCACATGCAACGCATCAGCGACTGGTGGAACAGTTCCTTACACGTTCACGTGGGCCTCGAGAGGTACACCTGCAACAGGCACAGGCGCCAGCTACACGACAACATTCTCCACGAAAGGACCTCAAGTAATCAATGCAACAGCCAGAGACAATAACGCCGTCACCAAACTAGGCCAAGCAACTGTCAACGTTCAAGGCAGCCCACTAGTCGTAACAGTAACCTGCGGAACTGCTACAGCAGGTAAGCCAGTCACTTGCAACGCATCCGCGACGGGAGGAACAGCACCTTACACGTTCGCTTGGTCCGCGCCGGGCGGTAGTCCTGCAACTGGAACTGGTGCCAGCTTCACGACAACCTACGCGGCAAAGGGTACGTTTGTCGTCAATGCGACGGCGACCGACGCGAACAGCGCGAAGAAGGCCCAGACTGCAAGCATTGTGGTCGCAGGCCAGCCAATAGTCGTCACAGTAACATGTGGAACAGCAACAGCAGGTAAACCGGTCACATGCAACGCATCTGCGACCGGCGGAACCGCGCCGTACACGTTCACATGGGCTTCGAGAGGTACACCTGCGACAGGCACAGGCGCCAGCTATACAACCACTTTTGCAGCGAAAGGCTCCCAAGTGATCAACGCGACTGCCAGAGACAATAACGCTGTCACCAAACTAGGTCAGGCAACTGTCCTTGTTACGGCTCAACCAATAGTCGTCACGGTCACATGTGGAACCGCCACGGTGGGCAAGCCAGTCACGTGCAACGCAAGCGCCACTGGCGGAACCTCACCCTACACGTTCGCCTGGTCTGCACCCGGTGGAACACCGACCACTGGAACAGGCGCCAGCTTCACCACGACTTACGCCACGAAGGGCACGTTCGTTGTCAACGCAACAGCCACTGATCTGAACAATGTCAAAAAGTCTCAGACAGCCTCAGTGAACGTTGCAGGACAGGCATTCGCGGTCACAGTAACATGCGGTACCGCAACAGCTGGTAAACCAGTAACCTGCAATGCTTCAGCCTCAGGAGGGACTGCACCATTCACCTTCACATGGTCCGCTCCGGGTGGAAGTCCATCCACGGGATCAGGCACCAGCTTCACGACCACTTACGCGGCAAAGGGCACGTTCGTCGTTAACGCTACTGCGACCGACACCAACAACTCCAAGAAATCCGCAACAGCCTCAGTCGTCGTAACGGGCCAACCAATCGTAGTCACAGTAACTTGTGGAACAGCAACAGCAGGAAAGCCAGTTACGTGCAATGCTTCTGTGACTGGTGGAACCAGTCCGTACACTTTCTCCTGGTCAGTTCAAGGCGGAACCCCTGCAACGGGTACTGGAGCCAGCGTTACGACAACATACGCGACTAAGGGCACCTTCGTAGTAAATGCGACCGTCACCGATGCGAACAATATCAAGAAGTCTCAGACGGCAAGCATTGTGGTGGCCTCTCAGCCAGTAGCTGTAACAGTTAGCTGTGGTTCCGCGACAGCCGGTAACCCGGTGACTTGTAATGCTTCTGCAACCGGTGGGACTGGTCCGTACACCTTCACATGGTCCGCACCGGGC
>VBBN01000008.1 GCA_005888735.1 Candidatus Bathyarchaeota archaeon | reverse complement strand
ACCACCTTCTACTTCGTGAATGCTAGCATAGAAAGTGCACTTGGACAAGCCCGAAAAGCCGCCGGGAACAAGGACATCCGGATCGCCGGAGGCGCTAATGTTATTCAGCAACATCTTAACGCTGGATTAATTGATGAGTTTACAATCCACTACTCACCAGTGTTTTTCGGTCATGCTTCGCCGCTGTTTTCGGGAATAAGCAAGGGCATTAATGTGAAAATCAAGGAAGCGGTTGCATCCAAAGACGTCACGCACGTTACATTCGAGGTAGAGCGGAATGGAGGGATGGGCACCAGGTCGTGGAGTTGGAATGAACGTTGAAGAGAACCAGCCGGTCATCGACGCATTCGTCGACGCTTTCAACAGGCGGGACTGGGACCGCGTTGAGAAGTTGCACACCGAATCGGTCATTTACCGGACTCCGGACAACCCTAAGCCCAAGAAGGGCAGGGCGGCGGTTCTGGACCTGTTTGTCGGCTACGTCTCAGCTTTTCCGGATGCTCGGAACCGGAAGGAATTAGCATTCGGCCGGGAAGACTGGGCTTGTGCGGAGTAAGTCTTCACGGGGACACACAAGGGACCTCTGACGTGTCCTGACGGGAAAGTCATCCAAGGTGCAAAGAAGCATGTTCGGGTTCCATGGGTCTCGATGTACAGGCTGGCTGGCGGGCAGATTACAGAATGGCATGTATACTGGGATGCGCTCGGGATGTGGGCCCAGCTCGGTCTCAAACCCTGACCGAGATTCACAAGTCTACACGGAAGATTTAGGGAGTAGAGAGAGATTCGGACCCATTTGGGACGGACCTACCGGGTCCGCCAGTTCAAGAAAACTTCTCTTCCGGGTTCCAAAAACTTCCTGTGACCAATCTTGGCATTTGCGAATGATGACGGAATTTTCAGATTAGCATGTAGAAACCGGCAGCGAGAAACGCCGCTCCGATAAGTCTAGACATTAGATGGCCTCTGGGAACAACCTTCTCTGCAAATATGATGAGGGTGAAGGTGCCCATCAGCGGAAGACTCATGGTCCCAACGATGAGCAACCCCACCATAAGGACCCAACAACACTTCGTGCAGAAGAACCCGTAGTCAGCACCCATCAACCCTGCACCTGCGCTACCACTCTTCCAACATGTAAGAATGAAGCTCATAGGGCTACGGCATTTCATCAAAGCCTTCTGTTTGAAACGGGTGAACTGATAGAGACCCGTTGCAATGACAATGATTCCTCCCCAAAACCCAAAGGAGCCAAGGTTCACAGGCACCCCTGCCACGGTGAGTCCGGTGATCGCCAGGTAGAATAGCGAACCCAGGAGGGTCCATATTCCGACGTAACCTAGGATGAACAGCGACGCTCTGAAGGGTACAAGAAACCTCTGAAACGCAGACGATCGTTGTCCTTCTTCTTGTTGCTCTTTCTTCGTCGACGTTGTGACCACGTAGATCATTGGGATTAGCGAGGGAAACATCATAGCGACCATTCCGATGCCCCAAATTGCGGTGAAAAGAACGAAGGCGGCGGCATCTAGCGTCCCGGCGATTGGCATGTTTGCGCCTGCTACGAAATACCAGGAGACGAGGGATAACACACCGAGGGACCCCGCAAGAGCAAAGGCCGTCCCCGGAATATTTCCAGTGAATCGGGACAGCGTCAGGTCCAAGTTTGCCCGGTATCGCTCGATGAATCTTACAGTTTAAGTCTACCATCCATGGCTCCTTATCATAAGGACGCCAATTGCCAAAAACTCGGGCCAACGTGAAGAATCCTTCTGCTCTTAGATGGCTCCTTGAACCCAGAGACCCCGCCGTAAGGTTTCATGCCCTAGTCGACATCTTGCATCGTCCATTAGACAGCCACGATGTGGCAACGACGAGGAAAGAGATTCCCAATTATCTGCTGGTTAGGAAGCTGATGAAGGCGCAGACCAGTAGTGGTGTCTGGCGACCAAGCGACACGTGCTATAGGCCGAAGTGGGCATCAGCGGTTTGGCCACTTATGCTCTTGGCCGAGATGGGTATCCCGCCCAACGCCAGAATCAAGGCTGAGTGCGAGAGGTTCTTTGACCTTCATCAGGTGGACACTGGAGCATTCGCCTGTCCCAGCAAACTAGAGGACAAGGGGAGAAGGTGGGATGAGGCGTGCCTGACAGGGAACATGGTCCGAACTCTGTCCAAGTTTGGTTACGGTAATGACCCGAGGATCCAGCGAGCGATTGACTGGTTCCCCAAGCATCAACAGGAAGATGGAGGCTGGAACTGCGACTATCCAGAAAAGAAGGTAAAGCATAGTTCGTTCATGTCCACCGTCGAGCCCTTATGGGCCTACTCGGAGATTCCCCGCCCGAAATGGACCCGTCGAATGAAACGCTCCATCGAACGCGGGGCAGAGTTTCTCCTCATGCACCACGTCTACAAGTCGGACAACCATCACTGGAAGCCAACCTATCCCTTCTTCACACAGCTCCATTTTCCAATGTACTACTTCTACGACATCCTCCACGGGTTGCGGGTCTTGACAAAGCTTGGCTATTCAGATGACGAGAGAATACGAGAAGCCGTCCACTTGTTAATGTCGAAACAGAATCCTGACGGGACTTGGAATCTTGAGGGCGACTGGTACAGAGAAGGCGACTTCTTCTACCCCTCAGGCAAAGGCAGGAAAACTCTAGTCGACGTAGAGGAAATTGGAAAGCCCAGCAAATGGATCACCTTAACCTGCTACCGAGTCTTGGGCCAAACAGGCGACCTAGAGCTTCCCGAAGACTTCTAGAATCGCAGCCTTGCAGTTGAAGGCAATTCTCGGGTCTCGAGCTGCTGGGGCCATGGGTCAAGTGCAGCAATGTTTTCTGACATCTGATTCGAAGTTGTGAAGCATCTTCTCCAGACTGGTCGTGAGGTCCTTGACCCGTTGTTCTGCTTGCTTCCTGATAGTCGCGAGTTCGGTCGCACCGTAGACGTGGTAGTATCCTCCGTCCTTCAATGATTTCACTTCCTTGTAGCCAAGTCCGCCGCCGACGAGTTTCTGGAGGCTTCTGTGGACGGTGCTTCTGTCCCTCTTGACTGCGCTAGCGAGCTCATCAAGGCCAGCAGTTCTACCCCCGGCAAGTTGGTAGAAGATTTCAAGATCCAGGGGGTTCAGATTGTATATGGTGCAAAGCAACTCGTTGCACGAAGCGTTCCGTCTCGTTAGGAGTTGGAGACTCATATCTGAGAAATGGTGGATAGCATCGCCGATTTAAGTCTTGCACATGATTGGCAAGACCGAGAAATATTTATAGAAGCATAGGACAAAGACTATGTCTAGAGGACTTGACTGTGTTGGACGAGGAAATAGAGAGAATCAAACAGAGGAAGCTGCAAGCCATGCTACAAAACAAGCCGTCACTATCGCAGAGCAACGGGCAAGGAGAACCCATCACCTTGACAGACCAAACTTTCGAGGAGACAATCTCCAACCAGCCTCTCATGGTAGTGGACTTCTGGGCAGAATGGTGCGGGCCCTGCAGAATGGTTGCACCGGTAATCGAGCAACTGGCACATGAATACTCGGGGAAAGTTTCCTTCGGAAAACTGAACGTTGACGAGAACCCCGTCGCATCTAATGCATTCCAGATACAAAGCATCCCAGCACTCCTCGTCTTCAAGAAGGGAAAACTCGTGGACGGAATCATTGGAGCAGTACCCAAACACATGATCGAGTCAAAAATCAAACTACACCTCAACAACTAGTCCTTCACAGATCAACCAAACAGTCGACATGTGTATCAGACGGAACCGTACAATTCTGCCCCCTTTTCTCTAGGCAAATACAGGCCGTCTGTGCGGAAGAACCGCACATCATATCTAGAACCGAAACAAGTAGGACGGTCATGAAAGCACCGACCATTTCCGACGCAGAACAGGAGTTCCATCGAAAAACCGCAAGCGGCTGTTTCAACCACGCCTGGGAATATCTAGAGAAGAAAGACAGAAGCGGTGGCGACGAGGAAGAGATGCTCCACCTAGCCCACGCGTCTCGGTTTCACTGGGGTCTAGTTGGAAACGCTCGGAATCGAGCCGTTGGTAATTGGCAAATTTCTCGTGTCTACGCCGCTCTAAACCAGCCATGTCTTTCTCTCCAGTTTGCTAGGTCGTCGCTTGAAATCTGCCAGAAGAACAACTTACAGGAGGTCTTGGGGACGGCGTTTGAGGCAGTCGCTCGGGCCTACGCCGTGGCCGGGGACTATTCCTCAGCACGGAGTTACATCGAGAAAGCACGGGAGCAACTCAGCAAGCTGTCCCTAGACAATGAAGATAGGGAGACATACATGGGACAGATTCGCGAAACTGAAGCGTTAATGGTTCCGGAGAAGCACGTTTCCAGGAAGAAGTAATTGCAGCGGAGTCAAGCTTGACTCGCCCAGACCTGCTCTAGGCAGCAATCGCTGGCCTGCCGTTTCTCACGGTAGGGTCGCCAGCAACCAGCCCAAGATGAGCCTAGAATCCCCTTTTTCTCTAGAAGCTAGGAAACAGAGGGATTACCGCTCAGCTCAGGCGTCAGAAACGCTAGGCGTATTCAGTCGTTCCTCGCTTGCTTCATCACGTAGGCTGAGCTATCGATGCGTTCGAGCCTGATGTCCGGGTTTCAATTAGCCGTTAACTATTGGTTTGACCTAGTCCTGCAAGGAATGGGCGGATCCATCCGGGACTGGATCTACGATTTCCTAGAAAAGAAAGGCATCCGCAGAGATGATATCCCGGGCAGATTTGAGGATGTTGTGAAGATATTGCAGGAGAGGTTGGGGACGAGTGCGCGCGTCATAGCTTACCGGACAATGGTTGAACTGTACAAGGAGTTCGCGTTGACCGCGAGCTTCGACTATGATGATTCAATACCGGACAGATACGTCTTCCTCAAAGAGAGAGTGCTAGCGGATCGACTTCATCCGACGAAGACCCCTAGTCTAAGACTCGCTTTCTAAAGAAGCCCCTTTCTTCATACGACATTTGATGAGAACCTGAAGAGCCTGGAATCTAGGCGACTAGGGTTCACTCGTCGAGGATACTGTCTGGTATCTCTTCCTTACGAAAGACATGACGGACCCTACGTCTTTGGCTTCCTTCAGCGGCGTTACCCAGAGCCTCCCTGTTTGCCCCGCCATTTCGAAGGGTCTTCCACCGAACTCTTTCTTTAGTTCAGTCTGGTCTTTTCCGCCACCTTCAAAAGAACAATCTCATTTGTTACGAGGAAGCCGATGAACTTTCTATTGTAAAAGTTCTGTCAAATCTTCGGTTGATGTCAGAGATTAGTTACGCTGGACTGTTTCACGGAAATACCAGCCTCTTGGAGACTACGATCCCCAATTTGCTAGCTCTCAAGTCAGTGAAACAAGGCTACCGACCCACCAGTGAGACCTTGGAGCTGCTCCGACTTTTCCGACTCATGGTCAACGATTGCATCGATATCGGCCTGGCCTCCGACACGACGGCGATGAAGCGGCTCTCAATACTCTCCTACGGAAAACTCGAGAGGTATGGTGGCTATTCCGGATACCGTCTAAACGCCATCTCAAAAGCCGCAGGAATACTTGCCGCGCGGAAGAAGTCGATCAGACGAGGTTATCCAACGAAAACACCGGCCCTGTCAAAACCCCTCCTCGTCTCATCGTACGGCTTCAAAGTGGAAGACGGGAAGCTGAGATTCGCTCTCAAAGCTGGAGGATTCCAGCTTATCTCACTCACGCCTCACACGATGCGAGTCCTATCCGAGCCGAACCTGAGAATCCGTTCTTTCACATTAACTCAAAAGTCACTGTCGGTTTGCATTTCAAAGCAAGCGCTGGAGGTGGAATGCGAAGGAACCGTCGGAGTCGATAGGAACCTGAGAAATCTGACTGTGGGTAACGAGCATTGTGTGATCCAACACAACCTTTCCAAGACTGTGAAAATTGCTGAGACGACGACCCGGATAATCGGCTCGTTCAGACGAGATGATGTGAAGGTCAGAAGGAGGCTTGCTTCAAAGTATGGAAGGCGAAGACGTTACAGGACTCAACATCTTCTCCACAACGTCACGAAACAGATCGTGACTCAAGCTCTTACTCGCAGAGAGGCGATTGTTCTGGAGACTATTGAAGGCATTCGAAGGCTCTACCGGAGAGGGAACGGTCAGGGAAGGAGCTACCGACGCCGGATGAACGGTTGGAGTTTCGGTGAGGCCCAACGCCAGATAGAGTACAAGGCACGATGGGTTGGACTACCGGTCATTCGATTGAGCAGGAGCGAGACGAAGGGTACGAGCGTTGTTTGTTCTCAATGCGGGGAGAGACTCCAAGAGGACAAACGGCTCCGAAGGAAGCTGTGGTGTGGAAAATGTCGAACGATGACGGACCGGGACGTGGTTGCCGCGATCAACCTCTCCCAGCGTGGGCGGTTGAGGTTCGACCGTTCACGGGCCCACGAGGGGCCGCAAGGCGGAGTAGTTGAAGCAGTGAAGGGGAACCCGACGACTACGGTACTCCTCAGAGTCGATGCTCCGAAGCCAAGTCAACGGAAGACTTGACAGAACCTAAAAGTAGCAGAGGCAGTCGACTAGTGGTCTAGGAAACTGCTCCTTTCCACGTTAGAACCTCTCGATCAAACGCTTTCCGAACTTCGGCCATCTTCTCCTCGTCATAGTACTTCAAGGGATCACTGCGATGCGGGTAAACTACGAATCCAAATCGTCTGCGAATTTAAGTCAACTACAGGTTGAACTACTTCGTCTCTGGATGCTCAAGATCGGCCTCTATCAGACCTCAGGAGAAAGGTGAAGACTTCGTTTCCCTCTCAGACCCAAAAAGCGACCACTCTTGCGTGGTCCAAACGGGGGTGACTCTAAGCAAAAATGATTATCTGAACTATTACTGAGAGATGAATATCAACATCTCAATCTCTTTACCGTGTACATGACAGTTTCTGGGACGGTTCACCTGAATGCATGAGGGTGCATTCGGGAAGCCAGGAAATCTCTAAACATCGTTTAGAGAGATCGTCGAAATACTGCTGGACTCAGTTTCCCGTCGTCAACTGGGGCTTCCGGGGTTTATGGGCACTATTTCGGTAGCGCGATATCCCGGATGGTGGTTTGGGCTTTCTACAAGGTTGACTTCCCATTCTACGTAATATCGTACGCCGTTTCGCGTTTTCTTTATCGCCATTACCGTTCCGATCTTGCGCTCTGCGTCCATGCACGGGTTCTTGACCCATATCCTGTCCCCCGGTTTTAGTTTCTCCACCTTATCACCTCCCGCACTTGGAGTCGAATAGCTAGAATATGCTCGGACCGCCATTCGTATATAACATTTTATACACCCAGAATAATAAGCGCTTAGAGTCAAGGAGTCCCGAGGATTGGGCGAGAAGTATCATGCTGGACTGCGGCTCAGGTTCTCGGGCGGGCGAGGGCGACTTTCAGAATGGGAGCTCGTTGATCCGAGAGCATTGAGGGTCTGGTTAACCGTGTTGCAACCTCTCTCACAGGCTTCGACAAAGAAGATTGCTTCACATTTTCTCTAATCCATTCAGGCAAAATCACAGCTCTTAACAGCTCTTGAACCGATATTCCTCTCCCACTTGCCTCAGATGATATTCTTTGGAAAGATCCGTCTCGGACGGAAAGCATGAACTTGGCGATGGATGTTACCCCGGGTTGTCGCGGCCTATAGGGGGTATATAACAATGTATACACCATCCCGGGCGCACGGAAAAAATTCCTTAGGCGACTGTTTAGAGAGGTTTTGAATACGCGCCCCTTCTGTATACTCTGAGGGGCAAGTCGAGAATCGCGTAGCCGTGGAAACTCATCAGCCTCTCCAACTCTTTGGAGTCAATCAGTTTTGAAACGTCGTAGCCGCAGAGGATTGTCATGTTCTTCTTCACTATAGGCCCGATGTTCTGCTCCAGTTCCATGAGTCCCTTTGCTAATCCGTTTTGTAAAAACCACGAGTAGTCTTCCACTGCTATTCTGGTGGGAAGATCGGTCTCGTTGGACTCGTGGATCTTGGTCATCCAATCCCTGATCTTCCTGATCGCCGCGGGCTTGTCTAGGCCTGAGAAATCTTTGTGCACCATGTTGTTTACAGATTCGAGTGTTGAAGGCTTCGCGGAGAGCAGTCCCTTTGGGGCTTTTCCGGTTACCCTCGGGTCGAAGAACTCTGCTAGGACCATGTCGAGAAATGTCTCTTTCTCCCAGAGGAAGATGGCATGCTCATTTTTCGGTATATGTCGTACGCGCGATTCGAGCATTTCCGCTTCATGGATCTCGCTGAGCATCTGGTTGATTCTCTCCGCTTTTGATGTGAGAGAGGAAAAGTTGAGGACGTCTAGAGTCTTCATCAAAATCTTGTCCTTATGGCTGCGCGCCGCATCGGGCGTGTCTGTCCGGCGGCCGCTCCTCCCGTCCTTGTCTATTATCAGAGCGTCTCCTTCGATCCTCACCATCAGATCTTCATCAGCGCGGAATGGAAAAGTGCTGTCTTCAACGAGATCCTTGGCGAGGTATATGGTGTGTCGTGGTCCGACCCGGTGGATCTTTGCTTCCGCACGCGTAACCATTTCTTGTCAACTATCGATGGGGCGGTCGAAGAATCATTGCCCTTTCAACCGCCAATGTACAAGTAGTGGGGACGTTCCTTTATATTCTGCTGGGCCGAGTCCCCGATGAGAATTATCCTCAAGCGTTTGCCGATTGGCCCAAAAACTCGCAGAGCGAAGACCCGTCAGGAAAAGGCATGCGGATGCCCGTGGAGGGAAACAGGGTTCTCGGCCCGTGAAGTCGGCGACACGAAAGGGCGTGAAGGCCCTCGTCGACGAACGGAATCGTGACGAGTCTTTTCTGATAGTGGGAATTGGGGCTTCTGCAGGGGGGCTCGAAGCCTTCACACAAGTGCTCCAGGCGCTCCCGTCAGACATTAACATGGCACTGGTGCTGATACAGCACTTGGACCCTACTTACAAGAGTTTGTTGACCGAGCTTCTCTCTAGGACAACCAGGCTGGCTGTGGAAGAGGTTACTGATGGGATTCATGTGAAACCGAGACATGTGTACGTGATTTCGCCAAACACAACCATGACTATTTCCGAGCGGGTTTTGCACGTCACGCCTCGCGTCGAGGTCGATCATAAGCATACCCCCATTGACGACTTTCTGCAATCCCTTGCTCAGGACCAGAAGAATAGAGCGATAGGTATCATACTCTCCGGAACTTCCGTGGACGGCATCCGAGGGCTGAGGGCTATCAAGGATGAAGGCGGAATCACAATTGCGCAGGACGAAAAGTCGGCCAAGTACTATGATCTTCCTCGGAGCGCCGTCGCAGCGGGCTGCGTTGACCTAGTCCTCAGGCCGCCGGACATAGCGAAGGAACTCGCCAAACTCAGCCGGCATCCCTACGTGCCCTACCTAGAGACTGAAAGGGCGGAGAAGCTGCTGCCGCAGAACGCCCTCGGTAAGATCTTCAGTCTACTGAGAAAATCAACCGGGGTCGATTTCACAAACTACAAGCATGCTACCATAAAGAGACGGATTTTGAGACGAATGCTGATCGTTAAGACAAACACGATGGAGAATTATCTGAGTTATCTTCAGACGAACACGGGAGAACTGAATTCTTTGTTCCAGGACATTCTGATCAACGTGACCGAATTTTTCCGTGAGCCTGATACCTTCGATGCGTTGAAGAGCGAGATATTTCCCAGCATTCTGAAAAAGAGGTCGGCTGAGGACGCCATCAGGATATGGGTACCAGGCTGTTCGACTGGTGAAGAGGTCTACTCGCTAGCAATCTGCATGCTGGAGTATCTGGACCATGCCCCTGTCCACCCGCAGATCCAAATTTTCGCCACCGACGTGAATGAGGCGGTGTTGGAGAAGGCCCGTCAGGGCGTGTACACCGCATCTCCTGCGATATCACCGGAACGTCTACGACGCTTTTTCGTTAAAGTAAATGGATCCTACCAGATAAACAAGACGATTCGCAGGATGTGCGTCTTCGCCAAACAGGATGTGACGGCGGACCCGCCTTTTTCCAAGCTTGACCTAATCATTTGCCGGAACTTGTTGATTTATCTCGGGCCGGCTCTACAAAAAAAGCTGATTCCAATATTTCACTACGCCCTCAAGCCTACAGGCTTCCTCGTCTTGGGAGACTTCGAGACGATAGGAGAGTTCGACAGCATCTTCAAGGTAGCTAACAAGCGCTTCAAGATTTACTCAAGGAAACCAGTGGTCACGCGTGCTGCTCTCGATTTCTCGACAAGATACATTGCCGAACCCGGCCAGGTTGCCCAGCCGGCGGCTGCTCGACACGTTGAGAGTCAAGTCCCTGAGGTGGGAGTTCTCAAGGAAGCGGATCGGATCTTGCTGACAAGATACTCGCCGGCTAGCGTTATAGTGAACAGTGATTTTGAGATTATTCAGTTTCGGGGACGTACGGGTGCCTTTCTCGAGCCTGCACCCGGGAAAGCCAGCCTCAATATTTTGAAGATGGCCCGTGAGGGCATGATGACGGAACTCCGAAATGCGTTAGATAGAGCGAAAAAAAGCGGCGAGACAGTTAGAAGAGAAGCGATCGCGATTAGGTCGGATGGGAAATATTTGGACGTGAACTTGGAGACCGTGCCACTAAAGGCCCAGCCGGGTCGTCCATGTTTTCTAGTGGCGTTCGAGGAAGCGATGCCAAAACCAGTCCCTTCGATAACGCAAGAAAGAGCCCGAGGTGGGAAGGGTGAGAAGGTTCGGAGGGCGGAGAATTTCAAGTTCGCACGGCTACATCAGGAGCTCTCTACGACCAAGGACTATCTCCAGTCGATCATTGAGGATAAGGAGGCGGCCAACGAGGAGCTGAAGGCCGCTAACGAGGAGATACAGTCTAGCAACGAGGAGTTGCAGAGCACTAACGAGGAGCTGGAAACGGCTAAGGAAGAGCTACAGTCAACGAATGAAGAGTTGACCACTGTTAACGAGGAGCTTCAGAACAGAAACCTGGAGCTGACGCAGGCCAACAATGACATGACAAACCTCAGCGCTAGTGCAAATGTGCCAATCCTCATGCTAGGAAGCGATCTGCGACTACGTCAATGGGGCCCGCTTTCCGATAAACTGTTCAGTCTGAAAGCCAGCGATCTCGGCAGGTCAATTTTTGACATCAACCTTGGTTTCCAAGTACCCGATTTCGAGGAGACGATAAACGAGGCAGTCGACAATGTCGTCAGCAAGGAGATAGAAGCCAAGGGTCCGCAGGGGCGCTGGTTTCTGATCCGGGTCGGACCGTACCGGACGACGGATAACAAGATCGAGGGAGCCGTCTTGGCTTTTGTCGATATCGACCGTTTGAAACGGGTTGAGGAGAAGCTTATGGCCCGCTCTGAACACTTGGAAGACTTGGTTGAGGAGAGAACTAGGATGTTAAGTAACACGACCCGGTTGGCCGCTATTGGAGAGACGGCGGGGATGGTGGGCCATGACCTCCGCAACCCCTTGCAGACGATAATCAACACGATTCATCTGGCGAAGGAGGCGATGAAAGTGAATGAAGCGTCGACTTCGGGAAAGGACTTCCGTGTTGAGAGTGCGCTTGAGACGATTCGGGAGCAGGCTGATTTCATGAACAAGATCGTGTCCGATCTACAGGACTATGCGAAACAAGCCAGGCCGACCTTTGTTGAGTATGACATGCAGAGGCTGATCAATGATACTCTGTCCTCGATCCCGGTACCCAAGGCCGTGGATGTCTCCTCCAGTGTTGAGACGGGCTTTCCAAAACTGAACGTAGACCCAAGCTTGCTTCGCCGGGCCTTTGCCAACATTATCACTAATGCTCTGCAGGCGATGCCTGATGGTGGGAAGCTGAGGATTAGGGCGTGGACAAGTGAAAAACTGGCTGCTGTGAGCTTTCAAGACACGGGGATAGGCATTGCGGAGGATGTCAAGGCCAAGATCTTCAGCCCCCTGTTCACGACGAAGGAGAAGGGTGTGGGACTCGGGCTGGCCGTGACCAAGCGTCTGATAGAATCTCACAAAGGCGACATCAAGGTTTTTTCCAAGGTGGGCGAGGGGACGACTTTGACCGTCGAGTTGCCGCTTGACCTGAAGAGGTGAGTTTGTGTTAGGAAGAAAGAGCATTCTGATTGTTGATGATGATCGGGGGATTCTGAAGAGCTTCAAGGAGCTCCTTGAGCCAGAGGGCTATAGCGTCGATACTGCGGAGACTGCGCTGGAAACGGTTGAGAAATGCAAGGCTCATCCGTACAACTTGGCGATAATCGATATCAAGTTGCGGGATGTTGAGGGGACGGATTTGTTGGCCCGCGTTCACGAGATTCTTCCCAGGGCCAGGAAGATCATGATCACCGGATACCCCTCGTTGGATAATGCTGTTGACTCTGTGAACTTTCAGGCGGACGCTTACATCATCAAGCCGGTGAACCCTGAGGCGTTCCTAAGGGTGGTCGCGGAGAACATGAGCAAGCAACTGGAGGCGGAGAAGATGACTGAGGACAAGTTGGTCGGCTGGGTGGAGTCTCGATTCGAGGAAACTAGACGGAACAGGAGTAAGCGTAAGCTTCTGACTCCTGAACAACTGCCGAACGCTGAGGAATAGGGAGGTGGCGAGCGCTCATTCCAGCCTCTTCAAGACACGTAGCGCGTTCAGTGTCGTCCACGGGTTCGCTCTTCCAACTTCTCCCAGGCCCCCGTAAATCTTAGGAACAATAGTTGTCCCAGGTCGTCTGGCTTCACTCCACACTCCGGTTGCCGGATCCTTGAGAAAATTCCACCGCGGCATGTTTACAAAACTCGCCTCTAGAGGCCACGTCTCGTCCCGCGACCGCTTCCCCAACAATAACTGCAGCGAATCGCTTGTTCTTTCATCCTGACCAAAGCCCAACGCGGTCACAACACGAAGCCCGTGCAAAATATCATAGAAGTAGAACATTGGAAAGTGCAGGTGCGTCCACTCCTCGTTGATCACCCTACCGGTATGGTCGCTCTTGTACAGACGGTGCATCAGTAAGAACTCACACGCGCGCGCCACCGCCTCCCTCCCACCCTTCGGCCACATACCAGGCTCTAGCGAGGAGAACGCCCAGAGAGGCTCGACGGTCGACATGAAAGAACTATGACACACATCTTTGCCCCACTCCCCAACTTCGCAATTCCAGCCCCCATCAGGCAGCTGGTATTTCACAAGCCATTCAAACATCTCCCGGACCCGCGGGTCATCACCATAACCAAACTCGACAAGTGTCCGCGCCATATTCCCTGTCACACAAGGCTCCCATACCGATCGGTAGCCGGTCAAGTCGCCGTCCGGATATTTCTGGGGAGGCCATGACCTGTCCTGGCCAGTCATCGTCTTCAGGAAATATTCGCAAGCCCTGCGAATCCTCGGATGCTCCCCAGGCATTCCCATCTCCGCCAGAAGAATCAGAGGCCAAACAGTCGCAGTCCATTTTGGCCAGTAGCAATCGTCGGGCTCGCCCCAATGACCTTCAGAATGTTGCTCGTCGAGTAGAGCTCTAACAGGACCGAACGAGGAAATTCTGTCCCGGTACGACCTGGTTTCAGGGTCGTTCTCTGTCGCAGATTGTATGTCTCGTAGTGTTAGATATGAAATTCCAGGGTTTTCCTGTGTAAGAAGCCACTTGATGGATTTCTCCACATCCAACCGCTGACGACTCGCAAGCATGGGGCACAGGAGAATCGTTGGGTTCTATTAGGATACTTGGAAGAGTCCAAACGCAGGAATGAGTTGGAGGAGGACGACTACTATTTCCGTCTAGAAAAAGTAAAATCTTACGCGGGTATCTCCCTTGCTTCCTTCTTGAGAACCTGTGTAGCCACCTCCACTGGGACGTTTCCAGCTGATTCTATTCGTGCTTTCCACTCGTTGCCAATAGCTACGAGCGCGTAGATTCCGGTGACCTCAGCCTTCGCTTTCTGTGCAATCTTCACCAGGGCTCTCTGTGTCTCACCGCTGTCAATGACATCATCGGCGATTATGACGCAGTCTTGGCGTCGCAGGGCGTCTCTGGGGACGAAGAGGCTGAACATGATAGCTGTCCGGGCCGGAACATAGACCTCCTCGATGAACTCCCGAACGCCGACTTCTCGGTTCTTCTTTGCAACGATCAGGTTCACCCCGAGTCTGTGAGCCAGTAGTGTTGCCAGCGGGATGCCGTCAGTCGCGGCCGTCAAGACTTTTGTGATTCTCCGGCCTGCAAATTTACCTACTGCGTTCTGAACTGCTCGCTCAAGTAACATGGTGTCACTGATGATTTGCGTATTGTCGAAGTATCCGTTATCGTCAAACCTGATTCTCTCCTGCAATTCTCGCTCTAGGCTCATGTACTTCTGCAGTGTCTTGTTGATCTCCTCCGCCCGGTCCGCGGTTGGCAAAACATGGCCTTTTACGTACCTGCTGAGAACTGTTTCCGGTAAGTGAACCATTGCCGAGAGCTCTCTGTATGTGAACCGTCGCTTCGCTAGGTTCAGAAGCTCAATCGTCATGAGCTTGTACTTCAAATCGAGAATTCGCGATGTGTCCTTCAACCTGATGACTCTTCACTCTCGGCCGGTGCTACCCTGTATAATACTTTCCATCCTACGAGAGTAAGATTTTCTATGACGCTTGCTCGAAACAATTCCTTGACTGTCCTGGTACCGTCCCTCGTATCCTTCTCTTGCGGGCTTTCCAAGTCTAAACAGGGAGAGCTGGATGAATCTCTCTCCGCGGCGTATGTTGACGGGTCTTTCTCCAGCATTATAGAGACTTACGGTCAACTGTCCCCGAAAACCAGGGTCAACTAGAGCAAGACTCGCAAACACGCCTTCTCGCGCGAGAGAGGAGCGAATGTGCAATATTCCAAGAAGATTCTTGGAGAGTTCCACTCTCTCAAGGCTGGCCACCAACCGTTGTTCTCTAGATTGAAGAGTTGTGCCACGTCCAATTCTGAGGTCGACACCTCCCGGGTTCAGCCTGGCGATTTTTGGCCGAACAGCAAACTCTCCCACTCGAACTGCTGCTCGAATTTCGACCTCAGAGAGCGACATTGACGGCCCGGTCCGTTGGACAACTATAGAAAAGCCCCTCGATTTGATTAAACGAGCATTTCCGAGCCCAATTTCTGGACGGAAAGTTAAGGAACATCTAGACTTAGTTGCGGGTCAAATGTCTCTCGCCGACAGGGTGGTGTGGCGCAAGGGAGTGGCGCATCTGAAGAGGAGGGACCCCGTTCTGGGGAGGCTGATTCGTGCCGTGGGGCCAATAGATTTCAAGGTTGAAGATGGTCACTATGAGTCGCTCGTTGGAGCAATTGTTTTCCAACAACTCGCCGGGGCCGCTGCCCAGGCGATTCTCAACCGGTTCATGAAGCTCTACGATGGGAAGGTTCCCAAGCCGGAAGCGTATCTCGCCACTGACGAGAGCAAGCTTCGGGGCGCGGGTCTGTCGCCGCAGAAAATATCGTACATACGCGACCTCTGCCAACGGTTAGTTGATGGTTCACTCAACCTTCGAGGGCTGGCAGACAAGCCTGACAACCAAGTCGTCGAGCAGCTGGACGCAGTGAAGGGAATTGGAAGATGGACCGCCGAAATGTTTCTTCTCTTCGTCCTCGGCCGAACCGACGTCCTACCTGTGGACGACCTAGGGCTGCAAAAAGCTGCCAAAAGAATCTACAGGCTCAGGGCCTTACCTTCAAAGCAGCGATTTGAAAAGCTCGCAAAGAATTGGCATCCGTATTCCTCAGTCGCGACGATGTACCTGTGGCGAAGCGGAGAGAAACCCGGCGACGCTGTAAAATGGTGATCCTAGACGCCTACAGGTTCTCAGGTCCTAGGCCCGATGGGGGGCTCATGAGACCGGTACGCCATAACAGAATTTGCAAAAGCACAGAATAGGCGCTTCTACTCTTTGAGAGACTCACTACTCTTCACGTTACTGTTTACTCCCTTTACATCCATTTCTGTTTTACTGTACACTGTGACCCGGTGGGGGAACATCACCACATACTATGCTCTCGCATTCATAGACGCGATAATTCTAGCTGGTCCGATCCTAGCCAGAAGGAGACGGGACCGTATCATACTGCATTACAGTTCAGAAATGCCAGCCGACAACTCTCTCCAGATACGCGCTGATTTGCTGGCCCGGAAGATGGGTGTAGATTCCGTAAGAGTCTACCTCGCCGACTCTCAACGGCTGAGACGAGTCAACGCGCTTCAGATCGGCGTCGGAAGAACCATCATAGTAGTCTCTGACATTCTGATTCGAGGGCTCACGCCGAGTGAACAGGATGCAATCATGGCGCATGAGCTAGCTCATGCGAAGAGGCAACACATTCTGAAACGAAACCTAGTAGCCTACGGGTACCTTCTCGCTACCATAGACCTCCCCCTTTTCTCTGGCTACAGGTCTCTTCCCTTCAGCTGGACCACTGCCTTGATTCAAGGCGGGATTGTGATGTTTGCCATTGGAATGCTGTTCGTCCCTTATCTCAATACTCAGTTCGAGGTGGAGGCTGACTCTTTGGCTGCAAAAGTTCTCGGACAAGGTGAATCTCTAGCGGGAGCATTGACAAAGCTTGTTCAGCTCTACCCTGTTCGCAAGCCAATGTCAGGGTTCTGGAGGAGAACTCATCCCTCAATCGTTGAGCGCGTCGAACGGTTGCGAGCCGCGAACAAACCAGCTCGGCTCACATAAGCTCCTGTCTAGGAATCGTCTTCGCCGAGAATGTTCTTCGACACCAGCAACCGCATAATCTCCGATGTTCCCTCTCCTATCGTCATCAGCCGAGCATCTCTCCAGTGTCGATGAACATCAAACTCGTCAGCATATCCGTAACCCCCGTGAATTTGAATGGCCTCGTCACAGACTTTCAGTCCGCTCTCGGTCGCGAACAGCTTGGCCTGGGCTGCTTCGGACTCGAACGGTTTCCCTAGGTCTTTCAGCCTCGCTGCGCGGTAGGCCATTAGACGGGACGCGTTAATTCCCGTCAGCATGTCTGCTAGCTTCGCCTTGATCATTTCGAAATCAGAGATTGGTTTGCCGAAGGCAGTGCGCTGTTTGCTGTACTTGACCGCTTTGTCGAATGCGGCCTGGGCAATTCCGACGGTGAGAGCCGCAACTGTCACTCTGCCCCCATACAGCATCTTCTTTGCATACTCAAGCCCTTCACCCTCGACCCCGACAAGGTTCTCTCTGGGAACCCGCGCGTTCTCGAACACAACCTCAGACGTGACCGAGCCACGTACACCTAGCTTCTCGATGTGCCTGCTCGACTTGGCCTGGTCGCCGTCCACGATGAACGCGCTAGGACCTTTGGGCGTCTTTGCGAATACGAAATAGACTTCGCAGTACCCGCCGTTTGTGGTGAACATTTTGGTTCCGTTGACGAGCCATGTGTTCCCATCTAGCTTCGCGCTGGTTCGAAGGTTGCGGGCATCAGAACCAGCTCCCGGCTCGGTCAGGGAGAAACCGGCAAGTTTTCTTCCTGAGACTAGGTCTGGGAGGTATTTCTTCTTCAGGGCAGGGCTGGCGAACTGTCTGAAACCTTCACAGCATGTCCCGTGGATTGCCAGCGAGAGGGCTGTGCTAGCGCACGCTTTTCCACACATTTCCATCGCGGCAACGTAAACAGGCCATGGTAGCTCGAGGCCCCCATAGTCCTTCGGAAAACTTATGCTAGTGAAGCCTTGCTGGAATAGTTTGACCATGCTTTCCTTGGGAAACTCGGCCTTGAGGTCGACCTCACGCGCTGCGGGTTCAACCTCCTTCTCCATGAAATCGCCTAGCGATTCGAGGAGCAGAAGGTATTCTTCAGCGTCCGACCCGTACATCATCTGAATAACTTCTTTTTGCTCCGGCCGGAAGAAACCCAAATCGTGCATGCCTCTTGGGACCCGTTGAAGACTCTAGCTCGGTTTATAGCTTGACCTTGCTCGCCGAGTCCATTGCCCTCTCTCGAGGCTGCGCGCGAGTTCTGTCCACAACGGTTTCATACTGCTAAAATCAGAACCCTCCATGAGTAATTATCAACGCGGCTGAAAGACAGTGAATGTGAGAATTGGAGCCGCTATCCTCTGCGCGCTCATGATTCTGGAAGCGTTTCCACTAGTCGAACTGTTCAGCCAAACTGTTCTTACAAGAGGGGGGAAACCTGTTCTCATCCCTGAGGGACCTTACGGGGCCGCCGCTACATCGACACCCGTGGACCATTACTGGTTCCAGACCGGGGCGATGGGCTACAGTTCGGGGCTCAGCGCAAGCTCCGACTACACAGCCGCAAACGTGACAATCAGAACCGTGTTCGACAAGGTAAACAATGATGCCCACTCCTACTGGGTGGGAGGCTACATTTCCAACGGAGCCTTCATTCAAGTCGGCTACCTGAACGAAGTATCAACAACCGATCAGCCTTACTGCTGCGCCTGGTTCTACGAGTACTTTCCCGCTAACAACTCAACCTGCTGCGACCCGGTAATCGGCCTGGAGGGCTCGGCTGGTCCAATAGGCTCATGGCACACCTACACAATGGCTCACACCGGAAACGGCGTCTGGTCATTCTACATGGACGGCCGACAACTGGGCTCATCCCCGGATCTCGGCGCCACCAACTCCGGCAGCTGGGCCCCTGCAGCGATCGCAGAGGTCGCGCAGGCCACAACAAACACAGACATCTTAGGACCCGCCGAGTTCAAGGATCTCAGTTTCAGAACACCGGTGAGTGGGTGGCAGCCCGTTGAATCGGCTGGAACCTTCCTATACTATGGGAAACCACCCGCAAGTTCGAATCCGCCACCCGTCCCGCCACCAAATCCCTACTGGGTCGTAGAGGTCGAGGGCCAAGACAACGACTTCCTAGTCGGCAGCTACTTACCGCAGCCCCCGAACACAATACCGTCCCAGTATCCCGGCGCACTATTATGGCCAACGAGTACCCCGCCCTACACGATTAGCTTCGTCTTTCTAGACAATCAGAGTTCCCCTTTCACCCCGTCATGGGTCTCGCTTCGATATGCGGCCGGGAATAGAATCTACTACACAAGCTACAGCAGCCAGCGGATTGACTCTGGAAGCTGGGCTGTTGACAGGGTAGTTTGGCACTCCGTTAACGTAGCGACTCCCGGTTCTGTCTCTGTCCCAGGGCCAACTGACGTGACGTTTCACGCCAACGTGTTTTCCGTGACCTTGAAAGTCATCGGAATAATTTCCGGGCTCCCTCTAAGAGGAGCATCGGTCCTCACTTATCTCCCTGACAGCTTGAATGCGTCTGTGAGAGTAGACTCGTCAGGAGAGGCAAGTCTAACTCAGTTTCCAGCTGCGTCGTACCTGTTCCACATCACAGTGCCCTACGGAGTCCCCGTGTCACTGCGTCAGAACATCACTCAGTCGAGCTTGTTAACAGTGAAGGCTTTCGGAATCACAGACTTGGGAATCATAGTCTTACTGTCAATAACAATCGCTGTCCTAGTCACGGGCCTTTCGGTTCGACGGGAGAGGATTCGTATAGCACGCCTTGCACCTTCTCCGCCTCCCCCCGCTGTGATGAACTGCGCACGGCTAAGGCCAACTAAGGTCATTTGGGCTCTAACACCCGGGGTCGTCTTCTAACCATCAGCTCCTCAGCGCTCTGGAGTAGTCATATCTGTGGTTCCCGCTGTCGCGCTGATAATCCTCTCGACACTCGACACATTCCAGCCGTGCCAAGTGCTAGGTTAGGTTCAACCCTGAAATGCCTTGTTGGGTTACACACTGCCCTTGACTGGGAAGGAAGAGGCTCTTAGCCCGAGAATATCATGATGGCCGAGGATAACTCCAACGAGGACGAAACGGTCGTAGAACAGCCGGTTGAAGTCGAGGGGACGAGTGTCGAGCAGGCTAGACGGGGCGACTTGGTGGGTCTGATGTCGAGATTCCTTGAATCGCCCGGGAACGTTCTCCTTATTCAAGGAGCCCCGGGCACTGGAAAAACAACTCTCGCCCTTGAGCTTCTTAACGAGATGAAAGGAACCCGTATCGGTTCTCACACTATTTCTGCCAACAAGGTGTACGTATCAAGCCGGGTCTCGCCCACCAAGCTACGGCGACACTTCCCTGGGGTCCGTGAAGTCATCGACTCCATGTCTGGGAAGGAGTCACCGAGCAACCGGACGCGAGGAGACGGAGATGCCCTTAGGGCGGGAGCGGCAAATATTGTCGAAAGAATTCTCGCATTGAAACGGGCTAGACAAAGAGGCATTATCGTCATAGACAGTTGGGAGGGGGCAGTAGCGAACGCGACCGAGGAGGAAAGACGCGCGCTGGGGTCGGCGGTTTTCCTTGAGTTGGACGAGAGCAAGCTGAGCGCGGTAATTGTAAGCGAAAGCGAGGATTCTCCACAACTCGACTATCTTGTAGATGGCATCGTCACGCTGTCATTATCACGCCTAGAAGGTAGGACCGTGAGAGGCGTAGTAGTGAACAAGCTTCGCGGGTTTAGGCTCCAGACGCAGGGGGCGCTGTTCTCGCTTGATGCGGGTAAGTTCACCCTCTTGCCAAGGGTCGAATTCCACTTTGGCCATAACGGGTCCGCGATTCCAAGACTTCTGAGCCCGGTTCGCAATACAGAGGACTCCTATTCGACCGGCAGTCCCGACCTTGACGCGTTGTTGGACAGCGGAATCAGGAAAGGTTCTACCCTTCTCTTAGATGTCAATAGCACCGTCTCACCGCACTCAGTGAAGCTTCTCCTCGACATCATGGCAGCCAATTTCATCAATCAGGGAGGGACCGCCTTCATCATTCCCTACAGCATATTCAGCTCGCAAAACGTCGCTGAGTCTCTAAAAGCGTACGTCGGAGAATCAGTGCTGAAGGAGAGAGTTCGCATCGCAGAGTTCAACCAGTCTCTTCCCGACGAAAAATGGAGGGTGAAGCTTACAGGGAAGTTTCAAGAGGACTTAGCAGTGTTCAATAGTGCATGGAACGAACTCGGAGCTATCTCCTCAGCTAGAGTGATGAAATACGATTTTGACAAGGCAGCACAGCTTTACGGCGAAAACCTAATGCTTCCCGGCCTTGCCGAATTAGGGGCGGGAATGCGGGATTCAGGAGCACTCAGTGTAGGAGTAATTTCGCGACCGACCAACCTAAGAGAGGAACTTCTGAGAGCTGTCGACTACCATTTGAAGATGCAAACGGTCAACGGATCACTACTCATCTACGGAGTCAAGCCGATTACTAACGTTCACGGCGTAAGATTCGGGTTTGAACGAGGCTATCCTAGGCTATCCTTGACGGAAATCGTCTGATCCCCTCCCTTTCACCGTTCCTTATCAACTGCCGCAGAGAGTGCTTCACAGTCGGGTACCTAGGCAAGGAAGAGCCGCGTCAGGCCTTCGCACTGTCTAAATCCTGTGTTTTCGCGGAAGTCTTATAGTGAACAGTTTTCCCGCGGTCCGGTGGCTAGCTCTTGCCTTTCAAGATCGGAATCGTCGGGGTTGGTTATGCCGGGTTCGACACTATGACCCCGGGGCTTTCAACGCGAGAATTGATGTTCGAAGCGGCAAGCCGGGCCTACGCAGACGCGGGAATAGACCCCCGCAAGGACGTTCAGAGCTTCATCTGTTGCACAGAGGATTTCTGGGAGGGAATTAGCATCACCGACGAGTACATGCCCGACCAGTTGGGGGCAGTGCTACGGCCTCTCTGCACCGTTTCGTCTGATGGGCTTGTTGGCGTTGCTACAGCTTGCATGCACATTGCTTCTGGGCTGGCGGATGTTGCCGTTGTCGAGTCCCACAGCAAGGCATCTGATGTTGTTAACCCGAACGAGATAATGAGCTTCGGCTTCGACCCTGTCTACAACCGCCACTTGGACGTGGACCCACGTTTTCTCGCAGGGCTGGAGATGACTCGCTACTTGAAAGATTCTGGAACGAAACGAGAGTATTGCGCGGATGTGGCCGTGAAGAACAAGAAGAACGCGTTGTCGAATACTCGCGGGGTTTATGGGACGAACCTGAGCCGCGAAACCGTCCTCGCCTCGCCAAACGCGGCGGCTCCACTCACAGAACTGGAGTCGAGCAAGGTGATTGACGGGAGCATCGTCATGGTTCTCGCCTCCGCCGAGAAGGCGAAAAAACTAGGCGACCACACTGTGTGGGTCAGGGGAATAGGGTGGAGTTCGGACACGCCCGTTATAGAAGACCGCGACCTTGCCACAGCCGCCTATGCCGAGCAAGCGGCGGCGAGAGCATACAAGATGGCTGACGTCAGAGCCCCAGTAAGCGCATTCGACCTTGCGGAAGTGGACGATACTTACTCCTACAAGGAACTCCAACACTTGGAAGCACTCAAGCTTGCAGCAAAGGGAAAAGCTGGAAGGATGGTCGACTCAGGAAGCTTCGACCGGAACGGAAAACTTCCGGTTAACGCGTCAGGTGGGTCCCTCGGGGTTGGGCACCTCCTGGAAGCAACTGGACTCCATCGACTACTAGAGGCAATCTTACAGTTGCGAGGCCAAGCGGGACAATTGCAGATTCCGGGCGCGCGAAAAGCAGTGGTCCAGAGCTGGAGAGGAATACCCACGGCGACAGGCGCGGTCGCAGTGTTGGGGAACTAGGAGGCGACAGGGATGAGGCGTCGCGTCGCAATCATTGGCGCAGGCATGACTCTGTTCCGCAGGCGCATGCTTGAGACGGGAAAGGAGTTGTCGTTTGAGGCTGCGAAAATGGCCCTCGACGCTGCAGGACTAACACTCAAAGACATTGAATCCGTTGTAGAGGGCTCGGCCCCTGACGCTTTCGACGGGGTCCACATGAAAGGCGAATATCTAATCGACGGGTCAGGCGGAATCGGCAAACCGTATCAACGGGTCTACGTTGGAGGAGGGACAGGAGTTTTCACACCAGTCGCAGGCTGGTGGAACGTTGCCTCCGGACTCTACGACACGTGCCTCTGTGTCGCCGAGGAGAAGATGTCGCCATTGCATCCTCATCCTCAGTATGCTTTCTGGAGCATCTTCGACCAGATTCTTGAACGGCCACTGGGGACGACGCTTCTCTGGATTTTTTCCTTGGAGATGAGGCGTTACATGCACAAGTATGGGATCAAGGAGGAGGAGATTGCCGAGGTGGCGGTGAAGAACAAGGGCAACGCGGTTGACCATCCGTGTGCTCAGTTGGGTGCGAAGATTACGGTTGATGATGTGATGCGTTCCGAACCCATCTGTTCACCCGTCAAAAGACTCGACGTAAGCCCTCCGAGCGACGGCGCCGCGGCGGTCATACTCGCGTCTGAGAAGGTTGCGAAGAAGCTGACGGACCAGCCTGTCTGGCTGGACGGTGTTGGCTGGACTCTTGACTCGACTCACTGGACGAATAGGGACCTCGCATATCCTGAATATGTGGAGAAGGCGGCGAAGATGGCTTACAAGATGGCTGGGATAAAGAATCCGCGGAAAGAGATTGACATTGCGGAACCCTACGACCCGTTCGACTACAAAGAACTGCACCATCTCGAGGGATTACAGCTTGCGGGAAAGGGGGAGGCTCCAAAGCTTGCGATTGAGGGTGTCAGCCAGAGAGACGGGGACATGCCTGTCTGCCCATCCGGCGGATTGCTCGGTGTTGGAAATCCAATTGCGGCAGCTGGCATGATGAAAGTGTGCGAATGCTTCTGGCAGCTTAGAGGCGAGGCTGGGAAGCGTCAGGTGAAGAAGGATGCGCACACGGCTGTGGCTCAGGCTTGGGGCGACCTGATGCAGGTTGGAACTGTAACTGTGATGAGGTCTTAGGTGAGAGAGTTGTCGCAGAAAATAACGAGCTATCCGGGCCATGAGATAACTCCCGAGGACCTGAAGGCAAGCAAGTATCTCGAAATCATCCAGAAGGTTGAGCCCAAGTATTCTTGGGCCGCGGGCGTGGCAATTAGCCGCTTCCTAAACGAGTTGAAGGAGGGACGTTTGATCGGGAGGAAATGCGACCAGTGCGAGAGGATTCTCGTCCCGCCCAGAATGTATTGTGAAAGATGCTATCGCCCCACTGACAGCTGGGTTTATGTTAAGGACACGGGAACAGTGAATACATACTCCATCTCGCACGTCGGGACGGATGCAAGAAGGCTAAAGTCGCCCCTTCTAGTGGCCGTTGTAGAGATTGACGAGGCGAGCCCGGGAATGGGGATTCTCCACACCCTCAGCGAAGTTGAACCATCGCGTGTCACTATTGGAATGAAGGTCCAGGCTGTCTGGAAGCCCGCCGAGGAGAGACAGGGCGCCATCACGGACATTCGCTACTTCAAACCTTTTGAGGGAGTGTAGGCGATGCCAGTCTTCGAGAAGCTGAGCCAGTCATCTCAGGCACGCCACTGGAACGACAGCATACCCCTAGAATATCACTACACCGCTGGCGTGGCAGGTGAAGAATTCCGTAGAGAACTGAGGGACAACGGACGCTTCCTAGCCGCCAAGTGTTCAAAGTGTAAGAGCACCTACGTTCCCGCTAGACTATTCTGCCCTCAATGCTTCATAGAGATGAAGGACATGTTTCCAATTAATAACCCAGGGTACGTCCAAAGCTTCACGGCAGTAGATAGGAGTCGAGACGGTTCAAAGGCTGAGCATCCAACCATAGTCGCTCTGGTCAGGTTCGAATCTGCCAAGGGGGGGATAATTCACAGACTGCAGGTTGACCGCTCTGACCAGGTAGTGTTGGGGATGAGAGTGCATCCTCTATTGAAAGACAAGTTCAGCCGTACGGGAGCACTCGACGACATCCTAGCATTCAAACCGCTCGAATAAGCGAAGACCAGACAGCGTCCCTCGATCTCGTAGTCGTCTAGTCGATGAATCCTCTACTCCAAGAACGGTTAGAAAGGCCATTCCTAGGTCAGGGCCGCCTAACGCGACCGACTTCAGGTTCGCTAGTAAGAAGCTCCATTGAGCGATTTCAGAGATTTGTTGCTTGTGGCCTTCAGTGTTTCTGGGATATTCCACTTCAGGCGTCAAGGTGGTTAGTTTACCGTGCAAGTAGTATCGAAGTCTGCCACCATTTCTCCACTGCATTTGGAAAGAAGGGTGCCTTTCACCTAGGCTGGTACTTGGAATCGCTCGTACTTCCCGTTGGGCCACTGGAAGGACAGGAAATTGCCTGCAAATATCCTCCCTGTACATGCTCTAGGAACCAAGAGGCAATGCCCTTGGATGCAGCATCATCTTCCACGTCTTCCTTTTTCCCACCGGAAGGATCATTTTCATTTTGGTGACATTCCCGTGAAGGTAGGGGTTCTTCAATAGCAGTCTGCCTATCGAATTCTAACCTTGTATCGTTACTTTCGTTTGCTCAAGGTCTTCCAAGGTCTTTGTAGGCGGTAATCGCCCAGCTTCCGCGCCTATTATCATGTACGGAGACGTCTAGCTTCCCTGTGTCGGGATTGTAGGTGACCTCCACCGTTCCCATTCCCGCGCTGAGCCCTGTTATGTGCTAGTGCATCGAGGCGCCCTCAGTCTTGTATTTTCTCGCAAGACGACTGCGTGGGTGTGTCACGAGCACCTTGAACTACGGCCCATCGTTGCAGGATCGATTCGACATGGGTCTTGCTCAGGGTCTGCGGCATGGCAAGGGTAATTGTCTCCATAGAGGCAACACATCAGAATTGGAAGTTGTGAAAAGGGCGGGTCGCAGACTCAGGCGTATGGAGGTAGTCAGTAAACCCTTTCAAAGAGGAGTGTCACGGGCGCTGTTCTGTCGGGGAGGGTCAATGTAGTTGGGATTGTTGAAGGGTAAGAATGTGGACTTGAAGCTTGTGGAGAAGGAGGACTTGAAAGAATGGGAGTCATGGTTGCAGGATCCCGATTTTCGCGGAGCCTTGGAGCCGTTTCCTAAACAGGTCACGATGGCCGATTCTGAGAAGGAATTTCTGACTCCACTAGTGCCTGGAGTAGAATTCAACCGGTATTTTATCCAGAAGAAGGATGGTACGCGTATCGGGATCGTGATCCATTTCAATTCGGGTGGCTCGCCACTGCGCACGGAGATCGGCTACATTCTCAGTGAGAAGGCTCGCGGCCAAGGCTATGCCACTGAGGCTGCATCTATTATAGTCGACTACCTCTTCCTCTCCCGAAACCTCGAGCGTGTACAAGCACACACTGTAACAGAGAATATTCTCTCCCAGAAGGTTCTCGAAAGGATCGGTTTCAAGAAGGAAGGAGAACTACGACACGCCGGCTGGCTACGTGGACGATGGATCAATTACTATTCCTGGAGCATCCTACGATCCGAGTGGTCAAGCCCGAGGATTCTGAAAGCAGCGTAAGTCCCAAGGGTTTGGAACCGTGAAACTCGTCAATGCTTGGGCGTCGGTCGACCGATCCCGGCTATGTTTGGGACCGGAATGAGTGTTTCGTTTACCTGGTTGAGGATGTCGTAGAAGCAGGTCTCGTGGAGAAACCCTATGAATTCTTGAGGGGAAAAGTTAGGAACGTCATCTTGCATGACCCCCTCGTTTATCTGAATAGCTCTCTCCGTGCACATGATGGATTCGTCGCAGGCGATACAAAGTCCGCGCATAGGCTTCATATCGTTCCACGTCTCGGGAAATCTTACCGGGTTCCTTCACTGTCCACCTAACCAAAGCTGGGTTGCTGAACGCTCTGAGTTTCAGCTACTATCGTGAATATAATGCTCGCCTACGTTTCTCATGGAAAAAATTCTACGGGGCTTATATATGGTCGCCGATGCAGTCGACCTCTCTTCACGTTCGGTGCTAAGTTGGCCTTGCTCCTGAGTATAGTCCTAGGATTGTTCGAGGATTCTTTTCAGGTTCTGGGTTGAGTGCTGGACCATTTTTCGGATGTTTCTCTTGATCATGACTAGATCCATGATTCTGCCGAGGACTGAGTAAGGTGGCGTGTATTCCACTTCTAAAGAGTAGCGCGTCCCGTTCTCCTCCTTCTCGACGCGATTCACGGCCTTCATTCTCATTGCTTCGGGCGTGCCGGAAATCGCTTGCCAAACGATGGAGTCGTTTTCCGCCCATTCTATGACTCTTCCATCCCATTCCATTTTTCTCCCCATAACTTGACCCGAGTGGTGTGCGGAAGCGCCCACTCCAGTCTTCTCCTTTGTGGTGTATCTTGCGCTAGAAACGAATTCGAGCCAATCATTGCAAATGTCATGTTGAGTGATACGGCTGAACACCTTTTCCACAGGGGCATCTATGAATACTCTGGATCCCACTTTGGTCATAATAAAAATCCTCAGCCTTGGGACGAACAAATTCATCGATTTGAGAATTTAACCTTGAGCAATGTTCATCTGGCCTGCAACGTGAGGAAACCTGCTTCTGGGGTGGTCATCTAACAGTTTGCTTAGCAAAACTGTTCAGAACCGGCAGGATCACACATGCAACTTTCGGTCAGGGGCAGTCGGTCCAAGCCTGGTCGGCGAACTCACTCACGGAACAATAATACGAGACGAGCTCCGCATAACCGGACTTGAGCAGTGCTTCGTTAAGGTTCACCCCGCCGCAGTACACGACCGCGATCGTTCGTCCGTAGCTTCCAGCGGTCTGGCCGTCGTCCTCGTCGACCAGTGCTTGAGTACCGACGGGGCACGTCTGGGCTGTGAAGTCTTTCGCCTCCTGGTATCCGGTCTGCCCTGCTTCGGGTGTGTTGACAAGTGCGAGGCCGACTCTTGTGCTTCCGACGTCGAGTGTGTCCCCATCAACGATGTACGTCACGCCGCCAGTAAGGCAGGCGGCCATGCCTCTGCAGTGTGGGCCGCGGAATGCCACTAGATTGACTCCGACGACGATCGCGACGGCTAGGATAAGCAGAAGACCTACGGCAAAGAAGAAACGCTTCTTACTCGTGCGGGAGCGCATGGAAGGCGAAGCCGCAGGTTGTTTGGCCGACGTTGCTGGGCCTCGCAACTCTAAGAGGAGCGCTGACCACCTGCACCTCTCCGAAGTTCCCAGGTCAGCCTCACGGCCAGGTGATGTCCCATTGACACCTGATTTTTTGGAAGACGGACCTTCATGGATTCGTTGTAACTCGTGATTTCCATTCATCGACGAACCACAACCTGGCACGCCGTCACTTCGGCCACCCAGCAACTCTCGCATCTCCTCCCTGTCACGCCTAGTAGCTGTCAAGTCAACAATTCCCGTTTTCCCGTGTCCAAGGCGGCTCGAAACGCCGTATCTTTCGCTACCGAGTAATAGTTTCGGCTTGTAAATCTCTGCTCCATCGCATCAACTCCTTCAGTTTTTCTCGCAACAGGAACCCTGGCTCACCCACGGCCACTCCTCTGGTCGCTTTCCATTCACCCCGAGCCTTTCTCTCGGACCTTTTTCCGTAGTAGCCAATTGGGAAGACGCCTTCGGATGGAGTCGACTTCTGTCTTGGTCGCCAGCAGGTCATTCTGGGTCTGCCGCTCTTCCAATAATTCCTTGCCGAGTGAGACAGCGTCCCTGATCAGATTGGCAACAATTACCTCTCTCCGCGCAGCATCTTTCACCGCCCCTGGTTATCGAACCGGTTCTTTCACTCTTCATTAGCCTCGACCAGTCGGTTCAGTTGGAAAAGCATGATGTGTCCAACTTAGCAAAGGCAGGACCATCCCAGGGCAGAAAATATACGAGAAGCTGACATGTCGAGGCGGTTAGGGATCGGGTCGATAATTGTCAAAGTGGAGTAACTGTGTGCTTTGCAAGTCGTTCCGTAGGTGTAGTCGCGGTCGGATAGAGCTGAAATCAGAGGACTTAGATTGCGTACCCATTTGAAAATTGGTGTTATGGTACTAGCATTCCGATGTTTATGAGGTGGTGGAAGGTCCTTGTTCTTACCTTGTGCAGTGTAGGCTCTAGTGCGACCCCGGTCTTGATGATTTCTGCGATGAAATAGGTGAAGAAATTGGAGGTGCTGGTGACTACGAGACGCAGTTTTCTATCACGTGTAACGTATCGTTCTTCAAGCTCCAATATTCGGCCTCCACGCAGCCGCTGGTGGAACACGTGACAGCGTGTTCCGTCTTAGGTTTCTCGTCTCGCCTGCTCAGGTTCCGTGGTTCAGTATACTCAGCGAGATGATGGGAACGTCGCAGCTACGAGGTCCATTGTGAAGCCCGCCCTCAGGTTACAACGCGTCTGCATGCAACTGCAAAAGTCTAGGGGCGAAGCTAAAGACTTCGGATGAAAACACCATTCGTCTCCTACTCTGCCAGAAATGTCCTTGGAACATGAAGAATCCCAGAAGACTCTTCTAGCATCTAGACTGCGAGCAAAGCGGTTTCACCGATAACCATCTTCAACGCATCTCTCTGCCCTGTCCGTCTTAGCCGTAGATGCTTTTGGGGCTGCTGTCTTGCTGTTTGGTCGTCTTCTGCTTCTTGACTAGTGCCTCTGCTACTTTGAGTCGTGGGATCGGCTGGTTGTTCACAATGTAGAGAGGGTCGCCGTCTGGACCATACTTGTCCGTCCTCATAATACCCGTTATTTCCAGCTTGGCTCTCAACACGCTTCCATCAGACAGCTCATACACGTTCCATCTCTCCGGACCCACACGTTCGAAATCCACAGCGGTTGTGTTCATCGTTCGGGGGTCGAGGGTTGTCGGAACGGGAACTGTAGGGGTCCCCCTCAATGCTCTTGGGCAGATGGTGGTGAAAAGATTCTGGGATGACCAGGCGTAGACAGGGTTCCCGGAAAAATCATAGTCGTTTGACCTGAAAATCTTGGGAATAATCAGCCTGCCAAAGAGAAGCGTTCCATCCTCAAGCTTGTATTTTATCCACGGCTCGTCCTTGACAGCGAACTCTATCGCAGTAGCTTTAGTCATATCGACCTGAGGCTGCTCGCCCATTCCCACTCACCTTACAATATGCCCCCGCCGTATATACGCAAAACGGCTAGTGCGCCATGGGCGAGAAGGCGTTAGTCGTTCTAGGGACATCCTCTAATTAGGGCCGATTTACTAACGCCTAGTTTGTCGGGGTCGTCCTCAAAGCCCTACTAGGGCGCAAGGCTCGTCTCCTCCATGCCCTGCTGGGCGTTGGCTATGTCAGCTACCAAGGTTTGTGACATTATTTGTGGTCGCACCTACGTCGTGGGCTTTTTACATCTTCCTACCTACCGGGCGAATCTAGGGAGCGATGCACTCAACCATGACAATTTTTCTCCGACTCCGATGAAACCCTCAACAAGGACGCGTACTTCCGATGATCGGGGGTCGGTTTGTACAGCAGATTACGCCTTTTACACAATTAGGTAGAATCAGAAACACTCCTTCTCCAGAGCCTTTCGAGTGTTCACGTTTCCAAGAGTTCTCCGATTTCCGTAAGATTTGTCGGCGCGACTTATGAGTAACGAGTTGTTTCAGATTACACTCCAAATGATTACCAAGAGAGTATTTGGAGTTGCTTTGCTACTCTCAATAATTACTATAGGGACGCTTGTGTACGCCCTGGTCAACCTACACTTTCCCAATACTCTGCAGGTCCACGTTAGAAACCAATTTGTGCTCTTCGGGCCGTCGCCGGGCGCAGTATCTATTCTAACCGGGACCTCAATGCTGGAAACGCTCACGGTACAGAACAATAATAACGCTCCTGCACCCATCGCCATAATCTACTCTTCAAACTCAACCAGCTGGACTGTTCAAAACAGCGTCAGAGCGCTCACGATGACATTCAACAGCAGCGCTCCTGTAGGCGTCACTGGGGATCCGGCATGCGTGTCAAGTCCGATCCTATGCGAGTATTCGGTGATCCTGCCAACTGGTCGCAACGTTCTGGTCGCTAACATTACCGCGAGCTGGAATGCCCCAGTATCAAATCCTACAATTGACTTTTACCTAAGTCAATAGGGTTCTGTTAACTCTTCGTCGGTTGAGTTAGCTTCGGGACTTCGACTCCGGGGGTCTGCATGACGTTCCCTAGATTCCTGCATGTTGAACCGTGGCGACTGGTTCTATCAAACCGCTTAAGTAGGACGGCATGCCAGAGTACTACTGGCGGCTTGAATGGCGGAACAGACTGTCAAGGTGACTAGGAAGGGCCAAGTTACAATCCCGGTTGAGCAGAGAAGAAAGTACCGCATCAGGGAGGGAATGAGGCTCCTGGTGAAAGACTCACCGCAAGGAATCCTGTTCAGGCCCGTTACTCCCCTTGAGGATCTCGCCGGCGTGGACGCGGGCAGGGTTACGGTTGAAGAGATGAAAAGACGGCTCGACAAGATGCGCTCAGAGGACCGTTATTGAACCCGGTCCCGACCGTTGACACCCGATTCTTCCTTACACACTTCCTGGGCGAAACGGAGACGACGAGGGAGAAGACAAGGCACAAGATTACGGAACTCCAGCGTCAGAACGCCATTGTTCCGACAATAGTTATCCACGAAGTGTACAAGTTCGAATGCGAGAATGTTGGTGCTGATGCCGCTGACCTTCGGATCGATTCCATCCTAAAGTCAACATTCAGAGTAGTCGACCTCACAGTCCCCATAGCCATCACGGCTGCAAGGCTGAGAACCCGCCAAAGAGGCCTCCCCACCGCAGACTCGATAATCGCTGCTACCGCCTTGGAACTCAAGTCGAAACAAGTCATCTCCGATGACCCCCACTTCTCAAAGATTGAAGGCATCAGAATCGACTGGATATGACCCGCTCTCCTCTATCGCGAGAGACTTGGCTCGCCTGCACGGACAAGGAACACTAAACGGGCGCGCCTTTCGTGGGGCAAATTATTCGCTGAAAGTCCATTTCCAACCAAGTTAGCGCGTAGGAGCCTAATGCATAGTTTCTGGAACTCCTGGCGCGCGTAGCATAACCTCACTCCTCCGAGAAAGGAAGTCAGGCGGGCCAGCCATACTTGTGCGGAAGGCTTGATTACTCCGGGACCTTTTGAACCGAGGAAAACGCTCCCCCAGCAGCATCCTCTAGTCAAGGAGGACGAGGCGTTCGTTATTGTCGACGAACTGGCTCACGGAGTCATTGAGGGGGACATCGAAGAAACCGTTGTCAAGTTTACTCGGTATCGGTTACCCTAGCTTTTGCGCAAACTCCTAGATCTAGCGCTTGGCCCTGAGGATGAGGAAGGGCCTTCACCTAGAAGAACATGGACCGGAAACCTCAGCACCGCGTAATCAGTTACAAAAGTCCCATAGTCATCTAACGGGACAGCCTGCTAGTCATGTCTGTAGATATCGGGGAAAAACCCTCCTGGACGGATCAAGAGTCAACGCTCAAACAGATCAGCCCCGCGAACCAGCGTTCGTCAACCGCCCAGCTCTCTCCTCTAGCAAACTCTTACACGATCAATCTTGGTCCGCCGAAGACGATCATTGTCCCGAATGCTTCGAAACTAGCCACGCTGCAGGAGGTGTCTGTAGACGGAGTATTATTGCCTAAACAATTTATCCGGCTTGACCCGAGGACAAACAAGCGTACCATTGCAGTCGACCCTGCTGGCTACAGGGTTAACGCCAGTGACGGCGATCTCCACTTCGATCTGGGAACCAGAGGTCTCCAGCCACAGATTACATGCGAACTACAGAATGCAGCAGCCTATCTGTCTCAATTCGAGAAGTCTGTGGGCCTGCGCATCATTGTCGATGGCTTCTTCCGTTGCCTGTTCGAACATCCAGGATTCCTCTCCAATGACGATGCTCATATCTTTGAGATTCACCCAGTCCGCACCGTAACCCTCGCGGGAAAAACTCAAAACTTTGATGTTGGAATCCCGAATCAGAAATCAATACATACTTGGACTAGCCCGCATCCGCTGAATAATCAGGACAACAGGGTCAAAGTATCATACAACTCAGCAAGAGACACGTTAACGTTTACGGGCATGGATGGCCAAGACGAAAACTACGTACGAGTACCAGGAACCGTAAGCCAGGTCCAGCTGAATCCCAGCAGTGGATCTCCAGCAAGTTTCGTTTTGACAAGTCCAGACATAGGACATCCAATCGAAGTCAAAAGTCTACAGAACACAAAGGCAACTCGACAGCTGGCCCAGTTGAAAACCTCGAAAGTTTCGATGATCGCGCTCAGAAACATCGCGCTCACGGAAGCTATCAAGGGCAAATACGCGATCAATCTCCTGGCAATCGACATCCAACCAGCTTGACAAGAGCGACAACCCTCACTCTCTGATGACGGCGTATTGGTCTATGCGTGTATTGTCAATCAGCGCATAGCCTCTTGTGAACTCAGAGTCTGAGTGCGATCGTCTTTCCGCAGAGCCGGCACTCTTGTCCGTGTTCTCGGCCACAGCGGGTCGGAGGGTGCTTTTTCAGCGCGCTATCCCTCCGGGGGGCGACTCGCCTAGGCGGGTGAATAATTGCAGGCATGATAGTTCCGCTGAATAGTTGGCTGTTCTAAGTGAACGGTTGTTAACTGCTGAGCTGAAGATGCACATGGAAATCGGTCGTTACTACTTTTTCTAGACAGGGTCGGTCCAAAATAACTCGTGGCGCCTCGCTCGTTCAAGTTCATTGAATGAAATACAGGCGGGGAATCCATCAAGCGGAGAAACCGGCCATGAAGGAAAACGACACATCGAGAGTCCTGGTC
>VBBN01000067.1 GCA_005888735.1 Candidatus Bathyarchaeota archaeon | reverse complement strand
ATACGTACGGTGGACTTGTTTTTGGACGTCACAATTACTCTCTTGTGTCTGGGGTGTTTCGAATTCTTCTGCGTTTTCTCTATGGGGCTCACGCGCCAACTTCCGTTGAGGTCATCCAGCTCCTGCTTGAGCAACTCAATATGGTTGAGAACGTTCCATGAATCTCTTTGGAACCTTGATAGTCCTAAGTTGATGCGTTTCGAAGTTCTAAAGGTGCCTACCTTCCAGTGAGTCGTCAGAGCGACCATAAACATAGGAACACGAAGCGAACGCCTAAGCTCACCGGTTCCCCAGAGCTAGGTCAAGGTGCTAGATTCAATACTATCTATTGTGGACACTCGACCGATGAACAGTAAGGGGAAGATTCTAGGAAAGCCTTTCACTACGGTCAGCGCTGTGGGGGTTCCGATTGTTACAAATCGACGCATTGGACGCGTGGATTTAGCATCTTTGGCCATATGCTTCTTCTTCCTGCAAGTTCAGCAATCCTGAAGGAGATGATTGAAAAGCGTTTAACGACAATGGACTAATGGAGATTCGGACACCGTCGAGGCTCAATGCTTGGGAGTGGTGAGCTGGGTCAGGAGCCTCTAATAGGGCTCGCACATGAGACATGGTTCCCGCCACTCCACGGGAACGGTCATGATTCTTAGCCGGCCCCAATTCGATGGACCGGTGGCCATTGTCCCAAAAGGCAGATTCCTATCGGTCGAACCGGGCCGACCATAAGACAACCCTGTTCAAGGGACTCAGTCATTGCTGAATATTCCTTAGCTCGCTGGCCGCAAACGGCGAGTGTCAGGGCCATTTACCGAGTGAGTGAAGTGCAGCGAGTAGGAACAACAGAATCGACAGCCAGAGCGGCCAATAGTCTTTGATTCTTCGAGTCTTGAACGCTCTCTCGAGTCTCTCATGCGGAGGAGGATCCTCTAGGACTGAAATCTCTTTGAACCGTCTTGAGAGGGTGGAGTGAGGTATTCCAGTAAGCGCCTCAAGCTTTCGAAGACTCACTCCGGCTCGGTGCTGCCTATAGGCCTCTCTGAGCAGAGCTGACTTCTTGACATCTACCTCTCCCAAGTCTCCGCGCAAAAAGAATGGGCAAGAAGCCCAATTTCCCGCTCGATTCCAGACCAATTAGGAAGACAGTTTGTCGAGTTTCCTTGACGACGGTTCGGCCGTATAAGCTCCCGACGCTCAGAACGGAACCCCCAAAGTTGTGTGAAGCTTGGGGCTCCAGGACTCTTTGTCGGATCCTGTGGTCCATAATCCCGTCGTCGAGAGAAGCGTTCCTAACCTCCCACACAGGCGTCTATCTAACAAACTAGACACATTTGATGCCCCAAAGTTTGCAGTCAGTGTCCCACGTAAGGGGTTCGCGCGTCCCTATCTGTCTCACCCGTGCTTCCAAGATGCAGCCATTCGTTTCAACACCCTTTGGCTTACTCAGAGAACCCTGTCCTCTTCCTGCATCCTCCTGCCCATCCTCATGCTCTCACATAGTACCGTGATTGCGTGAGGTCAACCCTATGGTTCACTTGGGTGAATCAGGGCGATGTAATGCATCTGCAACAGTTACGCCGGTCTGGCGCCAGGACGCGTTTGTGTACTTTTTCCTCGTAATACCGCTAAACATGCAATTCGGTCACGCTGGCTTCAAACTATGATGTCTGATGTACTAGGAGAAAGACGAACTATGACGGGTAGAGTTGAGCCGGGAAGGAAGAGTTTTGAGTCGTCTCGCTGTTCGGTGGTTATCCTAACTGGTCGGATTGAGCTTTTCTAGAGCTTGTTTTGTCAACCTTTGCAGCACTTGACGCCGCTTCTGGCAGTTTTCGAGAAAAGTCTCGAAGCGTATGAAGTCCGGCAGAAGGTGGGCATCATCTTCTTTGACCCACTTGTTGCAGAGCGTACAGGCCCAGTGGTTCAGTATATTTGGCAAGTCTGCGAATAGCTTGCCGAGTACCAGCTCAACATTGACGTAACTGATGAGGTCCCCTCCTCTTTGCACGAATCCGGCATTCTTTGTCCAGTCGTTCGAAAAGACGCATGAGTGCCCCATGCTCCGCCTCCACTTCTTCTTCAAGTGTCCTCGTCATGAGTCTCTCTATTTCTTCGCCAACAAACTGACCGCGCGCTTTGCATCGTGCCTTGTAGGCTGCGTAAACGCTGGGCCTAATCCTCAGAGTGATTGGGACGGGACTTTCTACTGAGCCAGAGCTCTCGTTTTGGACTTGATTCTTATCATGAGGGTTGTCTTGCATGCAAACTCAGATCCATGCTGCAAAAAATTGACCCACAGTCAGAAAAATCGGGCAGCGAAGCGGTGTGGAGGCTTGGGAAGACCCCCAGATAGGGAGACCAATGCGAAGGAGCTGTTTGCTGTAGCTCATTCAATTTCGATCCCCCCTCCGAGAACCTGAATTAGGCGCGCAATCTTCCCCACGATTCTCGCTCCGGGAGTTCATGTCGCCACGAGCTTGACGCTCCAATTGACGAAGGATGCGAATCCAAGCGGGGAGACGGGCTAGAACCTCCTCGGAGGTTTCCGAACTGCTCGTGTCTCCATCCTTAGGCACGCAGTATCCCTTCACTATACAAATAGGGAAAAACACGAGTTCTTCTCGCCCATTTCAAAACTAATTATGTCCGGTAATTCTTACCAGTTCTACGGCGCGGAAGCTCCCCATGGACAGAATTACCTCCATAGCAGAACTGGATGCCTGCCACAGCCCGGTCGTGGAAAGATCTACCGTGAGAGGAGCCTTGAGATTCTAACGATTTTCTATTGACTCGTCAATGTTAGGCGCGTTCTCAACGACCACAAGCGTGAAGTTAGGTCCGGGATTCTTTACTCTGGGTAAAATTTCCCGAGTGTCTGTCCAAGACAAGTTATTTACTGAAAAAGGGACGAAGAAACTAAACTTTCTTGGCCTATTTATCGTATGATGAAAATTTGACTCAAGGTACTAGCCCTGACGTTCCGAGAGACAAGCTGTTTGACGACCTGTATCGCCGCTGGCGAGCGGAAGCATCCCACCGACGGTTGGAGACCGAGACGAGAATCTCAAAGTCCACGCTATCCAGAGAGTTCAAGCCTCGGAAGGATAGGGACCGGGCAGCTGAACTCTTTTGGAGCAGGCAGATGAGGTGGCGGATCCCTCGATTGAACGAATTGTTGTTCGCCTTGCTCTGCTTGACCGCTTTTGTTACGATTTACATCGTATTGCACCTCTTGAATTAGGCCGCAGGGACCCGTGCGTCGAGGTAGGGTGCCGTCACAATGCAACACGCGGAATGTGGCAGGCCACTGACCTCGACCCTAACGAAACAGTGAGCTCGACCTCCTGGGTGGAGGCAAGCTCAGAGTTCACAGCCCAGAAGGAGTTTGAACCTCGAAGAAACCATGATATTTATTTTCTATCGAAAAAATGAAGTCATACGCGAGCCTCGAGAGTCCAAGTTGGATTCGCTATTGCAAGAGATCAAATCTTCAATTAGCCAAACTCAGAGCAGCGGGAGGAGTGAGTCAATGCGGAAGAGCCACTCCAAAGAACTGGATCACACGGTTGAGGAGACTAAGGAATACTATCGTCAGAGAGCATCACAGTATTCTGACTGGGCTCATAGGACCGGTCAGTACGAAGAAGGCGTCGAGCCCGAAGCGCCCTAGTTCGATGAGGCTATGATTTTGATCGAAGCTCTCGCTTCAAGCAGGCTCTCGGGCGACGTGTTAGAAATCGCGTCTGGCACGGGCATCTGGACGGAGGAGTTGCTTAGAAGCGCGGCTTCGGTGACGGCTCTCGACTCTTCCCTGGAAATGCATGAAAGGAGCAGGTCGAGACTCATGGGGAACCCTAAGGTGAGGTACGTCGTAGCGGACATCTACGACTGGGTTCCCGATATGAGCTACGATGCGGTGACATTTTCATTCTGGCTTTCGCATGTCCCAGTTTCCAAACTGGAAGACTTCGTCTCGAACGTGTCCCGGTGTCTGAAACTCGGGGGCAGAGTATTCTTTGCCGACCAGAGAAGAGAGGCCCTGATACATGAGGTCATGGACCCTCCAGGCGGGGAGATTGCTCGACGATCCCTAATCAATGGTAGAGAGTTCAAGATAATCAAACACTTCTACTCATCCGAGGAGATCATTAGGTGCTTCCTCCAAGAGGGAATCAACATTAACATCTCGAATACTGCAACCCTCTTTTACTATGCAAGCGGAGAAAAGTATCGTGCTCCAGAAAAGTCGGGTCCCGTAATCTCCCCATGACAGCCCCCTTTTCTTCTGAGGGACCTCAGAAGAAAGCCCAGTTTCTCTAGGTCCAAGAACAGAAATCAAACAAGTTGTCTGGATTGTAGCTTGACTACGGCCGATATTTTTCGATAATAGGGATTCCAGTCTTAAGTCAGCTTTGGAAACATCGAGAAGCCAGGGTACCTCTACTCCAAAGCACCGCCTGGGACGTATCCTCTTAGGGCGCACTGCCTACTTCGAAGTGTGGGACTTTATATTCATTGGAAACAACGCAGGTAACCAATTCATGGAATCTGAGGTGATGTTTGAAACTTACAAGTCTCTAATCGATAGGTTCCATCATAGAATCCCGTTCGGTCCGTTCACAAATTCCGTCGTTGTAGGCGGAGCGCTATACGCGACACTTGTAGGACTCGCAGTCATCCTTGGGGAAGGGTCGAAAGTGGCAGCGGACTATGCAACACCACTAGTGATCTTTGGAGTAGCGTACGCGTTGTACATGGAATCGAGAATAATGGAGGAGATTCGCGAGACAGCCAGGAACTTGTGGAGTGATCTGGCCTATGACAGTCGAAAATGGCTGAGTCTCGTCGTCGACTTGCGCATCCGGCTAGCTTCGGGGGTACTTCTCGTCGTATTCTTGAGTCTCCTGGCAGTAACGACGCCGGTGCTCGACGCAGGTTGGTATGAAGCTCTGGCACTCAGATTGTACGTTTTTGCTTTGACGACTGTAGCGGCCTTTATTGGTGGAGAGGCAGGCCCGCCGGTGATTGCGGTAGTCTTCTCAGCATACAAAATGAGTACCGAACTTTCCTCGCGCGTAGAACCTTTTAACTTTCAGCATTTCCTGATTCTCAAACGTCTCGCTAGGTGGGGACTTCTTCTGTCAGTTTTTGGGAGCATATTAATCTCCGTCGCAATAGTTTGGACGTTCGTTGCTCCCTTCAATCGAGCCATTTTCGACATACCCGTGATCAGCTCGCCTTTCTTGATTCTTGGTCTGCTTATCATGGCCTACTGTTTCCTTACACCTTTTCTGGC
>VBBN01000007.1 GCA_005888735.1 Candidatus Bathyarchaeota archaeon | reverse complement strand
CCAGCACCGCGGCTGAGGGCACGTACACGTTCTCCGAAGACGCTAAGCGCAAGTGGTGCATGGCGCGCTTGTGAAAAGCATGCTCGGAGTCTAAGCTGGCTATGAGAACCATCGTGTCCAGAATTCGCATGTTGCCCACAGAACTCTTATTACGGGGCTGACACTTAATGATTTGGGTAACATCATGGCTTCTAGGGCGAAGATCGATGAAAGGGGCAGGTTACACATTCCCACGGCTGAGAGGGAGAGGGCTTCGATACCGCTCGACTCCGAAGTCCTAGTCGTTCCGAAGAGTCCTGGTCACATAGAACTGATCCTCGTCGGCGAGGCCAGACTTGAACAGTTCCAGAAGAACATGCGGGGCAGACTAAAACACTGGAAGGAAGAAGAACACAGAGCCGACAAAGCCCTGTCGGAACTTGCGACGAAGCAGCGGCACGCCAGATAAAGAGACCCTGACACCTTCGGGCCGAAATGGTCCGAGAATGATAGTGCGGATTTTTCCCTAAAAGGCTGGTGGAGTGTGATCAGTTAGGACGCGAAGGGCAAGTCTTTCTCAGCATTGGACCCTTCATCGAGTTCAGTTCAGATTTCCACACATCCGTTGAAAAGGAGGCCGAAGCTTATGCGCATTTCCTAGGCGCATCTGATCTGGACGTCTCATGGTCCAGATCGTAGCTGGATCCCTCTTGCGATATGGACCTGGATTGGTGTAGGCTAGGATTCAAACCTGCGAACCCATACGGGAGAGACTCTGAGAAACGCTTCCTACCCCCTAGCGCAAGGGCGACAAGTTCGTCCTAGGACTCGGCCGATTCAGACAGGCCGGGAAAAAACGGGCCCATCCAGTCAACGAAGTGGAAAAACCGGCGCTTTACTATGTTTGTATAACTCCTCGCCTCTCAAACCCGCGTCAATTCAGGGAATTTACAAAACCAGGCCGTCCAACGGCTACCCCAAGGAGAGGGCGGGGTGAAGTACGATCACTTGTTCAACGCTGGGGACCCTGAGAACAAGGAGTTCTGGGAAAGGACTAAAACAGTGAGAGAGGAGCTTGTAGGACACTTCGTTTCAGTGAGAGACTGAAGACAAATCCTACCCCTCCCATCATTCCTACCGATAATAGAAAACCCTCATGGACTATTCGCGAAGTTCGCGGTATGATTCAACAGCCTCTTTCGCTAGATGGCTCCGTTGTGCACATCGAACATACCGAATGGTCTGTATAGACTCTACGCGCCCACGAACTAACACCTTGGTTCGCGCGCCCATGCACTGAGGGAGCTAGTAAATACTGGTGTGGGAGTGGATTCGAGCAGACGAACTTGCAAGGACACGGTTATCCTCTCGGAATTGTTTACGAATCGACTCCCCCCGGGGCAGCACACTATCGCCAGACGGACATTGCTCAACGTTAAATCCTAAAATTCATGATTTCTTCGTAGTTGGATTGAGGCGATTCCTATCATGACCATAGTCGGATCAAGCGTATTCATTGATGCCCCTTTGGAAAGGGTGTTTAGCCGTATTACTCAACATGACATTTGCAATGATTGGCTCGAATTCGTTTCTAGCGCTAGATACACTTCAAAGGAGAAGACTGGAGTGGGCGCTTCAGCGCACCACTGGGGTCAAGTTATGGGGAGAAAAATGGAATGGGATGGAAGAGTCATAGAATGGGCGGAAAACGACTCCATCGTTTGGCAAGCGATTTCCGGCACGCCCGAAGCAATGAGAATGAAGGCCGTGAATCGTGTCAAGAAGGAGGGGGATGGCACGCGCTACTATTTGGAAGTGGAGTATAGGCCGCCTTACTCAATCCTTGGTAGGATCATGGATCTAATCACGATCAAAAGGAACATACGGAAAGCGGCCCAACATTCAACCCTGAACCTGAAGCGAATACTCGAGCAATTCTAGGACCCAAGCGTGTGTCAAATTTACCTCAACCAGACAGGTCCTGTTTCCAACCTCACTCCTACTTACAAAATTCCAAGAATCCGCCTGGGGCTCACCGATATGGTGTAAGGGTCATTCTCACCCTTGTGATTGACGGTGGACTCAAAGTAGAGGGAAAGCCGGATGTCCCGTTTTGTTTGTGACGCCGAAACCTACGACCACTTTAGAAACAAGTATCCACTTAGACCTCAGAGGACCAGTTTGGAAGGGTCAAAGCCACTAACAATGTTTTCTTGATTCAACCAGTCATACCTCAATTATGACTTTAGCCACCCGTCAACGCTAAGGATAGCGAGAGTGGCTTCGGGTAGCAAGAATGCCACATAAGATTGAGGTCTTTTCGGGCAACTGTCCTCTTTTGCAAAACGATTGTAGACGAGATTGAGCCTGGAAAGTGCGCTGGGTGCCAGCTACTCGGCTATGTTGTATCCGAGAACTTGGACCTCGCAAGGAAGTCTGGCGTTAGAGTGGTTCCCACTGTGATAATAGACGGTGAGGTCAAGATTGCGAGGAGACCGGGCATTCCCTTCGTCTGCGGTGACGAAACCCATGCTCGCTTCAAGGAACACTATCCGCTGACCATCCAGTTGACCCGGCCGTCAGACACGGCTAACGACCATTTACAAACGACCCAGAGTTAGCAGAAGTTAGGGTAGAGAAAGTGTTGCAGATTCACAACAAAAGGCTGAGGCAGGGATATCTCCTTAGGATGCGTCTGTCCAGACCTCGTTGCATTCCAGCGCGGACGACTATGAGCCCGGCGAACATGGCCATGTAGAGGGGGGCGGTTCCAATATCCATGCCGCCTTGAGTGAAGACTCCACTGAAAGCTTCCACGGTGCTCCAGATGAGGAAGCTGAAGACAATTCCCGCTAACGAGGTGAGTTTTGTGAAGAGTCCGATGATAATGAATATGGCAATGACGGTTTCTGTTATGGCTATTACGTAGGGGAAGCCTGGAGTAGAATTTGCAATATCCCCCCAGATCTTTCCATGAAGCGACGGTGCTCGGCTGCCCTTCCGCGGCACTTGAAACTATGTCCCGGTAATCTATTCCATGCGCTATCAGGGACCACTTCAGGTAGGCGTCCGCAGCCCAAAAGAGTCCGAAGATAACCCTCAGACCCACCACCCTCCAGTTTCTCCGGATTAGACCCGCGTCTTCTAGGGGAAATGATTCGGACGAACGGTTAATCCTCGACATCATCTTACCCTCTGGCCTCGTTATGTCCTGATAGATCACTCTGCTCTGCACATCATACATACCGGATCGGTTGTATAGACTCTCCGCGGCCTCGAACCAAGGTCTTGTTTCTCGCCCGTGTGACGTGGAATCAGCCTCGCAGGCCCGAATGCCCCAAGAGCGGAAGACAAGTTGTTCGGATTCAATCTCCAAAGCGATGGAGGTATTACTTAATATTTGAACAGTTATGCAACTAATCCCATGTCGAAAACCACCACCATTGTCAGGGAAGGCGAGTCGTGTGATGTTACCTGTATCAACCCCGGCAAGGTTAGGTCGCTCGCCCGTTCTCTTCCAAAGGCCAGCACGGTCGAAAGAATTTCAGGCATCTTCCAGATAATGGGCGACTCTAGCCGTCTGAAGATTCTCCACTGCTTATCTCAGGGAGACGTCTGTGTGTGCGACCTATCAGCAGTCTTGGGAATGAACGTGTCCGCCGTCTCCCACCAGCTCCGACTGCTGAGGGCTCTCAACCTGGTCAAGCCGAAGCGGGAGGGCCGGATAGTGTACTACTCCCTTTCCAACCAACACGTGGGCGAACTAATGAAAATGGGACTGGAACATGAGCGAGAAAACTAACCCACAAGAGTGCAAACTGTGCTCCGCCGAGGCTCCCGAAGACTCCGAGTCAATCTGGGAGAAGCACAGGGCCGTTGTCGTAGTCGCTTCGACAGTCCTGTTCGGCCTCGCACTCGCAATTGAATACGTGACCAAGAACACACTATACGGTCACGCAATCTTTCTCGGAGTCATTCTCTTCTCCGGCCGGGGGATAATCGAGGCCGCTTTTAGATCGCTTATTCATGGAAGACTGGATGTCAACTTCCTCATGACAGTGGCGGCGTTCGGGGCCTTCACTATCGGCCAGGCGGACGAGGGAGCCGCGGTCATGTACCTCTTCTCCCTTGCCGAGTTCTTAGAAGACACCGCATCTGACAAAGTAAGGGGTTCCATTGCTGGACTGCTGAAACTCTCGCCTAGTTCTGCCACCGTGAGGGTTGATGGCGAAGAAGTTGAGAAGCACATTCACGATGTAGCGGTTGGAGATGTCGCGGTCGTAAGGCCTGGGCAAAGGATTCCTGTGGACGGGATCGTCGTGAGAGGGTCCTCGTCGGTCAACCAGGCTTTGATAACCGGCGAGTCGCTTCCCATAGACAAGGAAGAGGGAAGCGAAGTCTTCGCAGGAAGCATCAACGAAGAAGGCTTCATAGAAGTCAAAACCACAAGCCCGTCCACTGAAACTGTCATTTCGAAAGTTGTAAAACTCGTTCAACAGGCTCAGTCAGAGAGGTCGCCCACAGAGAGTTTTGTTGAGAGGTTTGCGAAGTACTACAGCCCCCTGGTTGTGGCTGGCGCCATCGCCGTGGCCTTGGTCCCCCCTATCGTTCTAGCGGCTAGTTTCACCACGTGGTTCTACAGGGCATTGATCCTGCTTGTTGTTTCTTGCCCGTGTGCACTGACTATCTCAACTCCAGTATCCATGGCCTCAGCTCTCACGGCCGCTTCTCGCAACGGTGTGCTAGTGAAAGGCGGAAGGTACCTAGAGAGTCTGGCAAGAGTCAAAATATTCGTCTTCGATAAGACAGGCACACTGACGATAGGAAAGCCCAAGGTTGCAGATGTGGTTTCCTTCAGCTCTTCTCCCAACGAGGTGCTGCAGCTCGCGGCCTCCTTAGAATCTATGTCGGAACACCCGATCGCCAGGGCTATCGTGGAGAAGTCCAAGGAGGAGAAGCTGATGATAATGCCCGTCCGAAAGTTCATCTCGATTCGAGGGAGAGGGGTCGAGGGCACTGTCGGCGAGAGAGAAATAGTGATGGGCAATCAGGAAATCTTTCAGAAGGCACCTGTCAATGTTCTTGACAAACTAGAGGAACTTCAAGTTCAAGGGAAAACGACCGTCTTGCTAGGTGTGGGAAACGAGATTGTTGGGCTCATTGCCCTGAAAGACATGGTGAAGGAAGATGCTGCGACAGCTTTAGAGGAACTGAAGGCAAGAGGAGTTCAGCCCGCAATAATCAGCGGGGACAACCAGGCGACGACCGCCGCTCTAGCGAAGGAGATTGGTGTGGACCACTATCACGCTGAACTTCTTCCGGACGAAAAACTGGAAGAGGTTGCGGATCTAAGAAAGAGGTATGGAACCGTCGCTATGGTAGGTGACGGGGTGAACGACGCCCCCGCTCTCGCCAAGGCAAATGTGGGCATAGCCATGGGCGTACTCGGAAGCGACGTTTCCATAGAAACGGCCGACATATCACTGATGAGGGACGAGTTGTCGAAGATCCCCTACATACTCGACCTGAGCCGGAACACAGTGCGGGTCATCAAGCAGAACATAACAGCATCGATCCTGGTCAAGGCTGCGTTCGCCCTTCTGGCTATTCCCGGTCTTGTGACACTAGCCCTCGCCGTCGGTGTGGGGGACATGGGCCTAAGCCTGGCAGTAATTCTGAACGCGATGAGACTGGGGCTAGTCAAGGTTCGGTAAACCTAGTTGAGCATTCTTGGAGAGGGGTGAAGCCGCCTTCGTCTCAGGTGGTCCGCTCAGCCTCGACGGACAGGTCGCCGTGCTTGGGCTTCCCAGCGCGCTCGTACGCCAAGTGAATCGCGCCTTTGGGGAACGCCCGAGAGCTAGTAAGACGCAGACCCGCGGGCACGGTCCCTTCACCGAAGAGTCTCTTGCCGGTGCCGAGAAGTAGCGGGTAGACCCATAGGTTGAACAGGTCGACCAGGTCGTGCCGCAGTAGACTCTGGACGAGGTTGCCGCTTCCTATCACGTGGACTTCGCGGTGCTTTTGCTTGATGCGGGCCACCTCCTTGGAAAGGTCTCCTTGGATGAGAGTGGAATTGTTCCATTCGAGTTTGCGGCGGCTGCGGGAGGCCACGAACTTGGGTGCGTTGTTGAGTTTGTCCGCGATCTCCTTATCGGTCGTGGCTTTGGGCCAGTACGCGGCGAAGATGTCGTAGGTCTTGCGACCCAGGAGCAGGGCGTCCATTCGCCCGATGTCCCTGGTGATGAGGCTGAACGACTCCTCGTCGAGTAAAGGCGCCTGCCAGCCGCCGTGCTTGAAGCCGCCCTCGGTGTCTTCTTCCGGTCCGCCGGGCGCCTGCATGACGCCGTCCAGGGTCACGAATTCACTGACGATGAGTTGGCCCATGATGTCACCGCGCGCTTAGAGGCAATCCCCATGAAAAGGGTTTTGCAGTTTGAGATAGCTGTCAAGCTCTCCGTTGTCTACATCCACCACTTGGTCTGGCGCGTTCGATGGTGCTCGTGGTTCGAGAGACTCTACCCATGATATGACTGCCGGTCGGATCTGCTCGGGAGTCATGCGTGCCGCCACCGATTCGGAGGGTCCTTCTATCGGTTTCCAGTTAATGGAAGCCTGCGTTCCTGGTTGCTTCAACGGAAAGGAGATAATGCGGGTTTCCCACAAAGACTCCTCTGTGGTCGGAAAGATCAGCAAAGCGGCATTTTAGATCATCGTCACACTGATGTTTGCGACTTTCTCTATAGTCTGAAAGTCTTTGTCCGAAGTGACTATTTCGTCGGCACCGTTTGCAACAGCGATCCCGGATATTAGAACGTCTAGTGCATTGATCGGTTTTCCAATTCTCAGCAGGGATCCCATTATCTTTGAAGCTTCTTCGGTTGCGGCGGCGTCTAATGCTAGGAGTAGACTCTCTCTTGAAAGAGCCCTAACTGCCTTCTCCCTTTTGAAGAGTCTCCTATGAAATATCGGACTGAGAAGCTCGAAGACTGATATACTTGTTATTCCAACCGCGTCTCCTTGTTTTTTCCCTCTTTCAATGATTCGTCTCGTGGTCTCTCCCTTACGGAGAAAGTCGATTATCGCGGAAGTGTCTAGGACTATCGTGTTCGTATCACGGTTTTCTTCCTCGTCTCTTTGACACTGGCTTCGATAAAGGCGACCTCTTCATCATCTCCCCATGCTCCCCACAAGGATAACAAGTCTCAGCGTTTCTCAAGTAGCTTTTGGATTACATCACTAAAGCTCTCGCCCTCGGTCTTCGCCTCTGACAATTTCCTGTAAACCTCCTCTCTGATAGCAAGATTCTTGGTTACCATACGCAGGTATGCATGTTGACCTGTGCACTAAACATTGTGTTCACACCGCTCGAACACGGGTGTGGCAATCCAAAAGAAGCCTGCTGTGCCAGGTTTTCCTGGCTCACGGTCTTTCTAACCTACTATACGTGATTTGTAAAGATAAGCCTTCCTAGATAGAGAGATTTGTGCAACTAAGTTCCCGACTTGTCCTAATGAATCAGCGAGGACTCGGACGTTGTTAAGTGTCGAGAACTTGCCCTGTTGACACTGTTCTTCGTCTAACCAGACAACGCGCTTCTCAATATTGGTTTCATGGGTTGTCACTATCTATCCGTTTTCTCAAAAAGCTCGGATGCTTTGGGCTAGAGGTGTTATGGTACCCCTCGGTGCACGTTTGAGTAACGGCACGTCAGGCTTCTTTCTTGGAGCCGGGGGTGGGAGTTGAACCCACCTCAGCCCTTCTGTTCGTGCTTACTGCGGGTTGCTACGGACGGCTGTTCTGCAGCCCGCCGCCTGAGCCGCTCGGCCATCGGTGGACAATGCCAACCCCGGCCTCGGGTCTTCCACCCCGGCAAGCGCGCGTCGAGGGACTGGAAAGGTATAAGCTTGTTGAGTCTGGCAACAATCATCCCGGCTTTTGACAGGGAAACGGAGCCCTGAACTGAGAAAGATTTTCTGGAACAGGAACTTGGCTAAGGTGGTGGAGAATTGAGCAGTAAGAGATCAAGGCCACGAGTTAAGCCCGCCAGTCTTGGCGAGGAGGCCCTTTCCGCCTGTTTCCAGACCTTCTCTGCGATCTGTAATGCTTCAGATTGGTCTCGAACGCCATCGACAATGACTCTTCCCGTTTGGAATAGGGAGACAATGTGACTTCCGAGCCGATAGACCAGGACCGAGTCTGATGATGCTAGAACCGTTTCGCTCGCGTACTGAGCAACTGCTTTGAGGTCGACTAAAAGGGTCCTTTTTGGCAGCACATTAGCGGTCCGCGCGCCGCAAAGCATTACAGCGACACCTTCGTCAGGCATTTTGGTCACCTCTCCCCTGCACACTGGGCAGTTGTCCCTTCTCGTGACCCGGGTCAGCAGAAAATCGGGGCCCATCATGTCAATAGTTAGGATTGAACCTTGCACCCGGCTCCGAAGACCGAGAAGGAACTTTGATGCCTCCTCCGCGGCAATCGCGCCTACAACTCCCACAGTGCTCGAGCTGGCTCCCAATAGTTCGCAAGCATTCTCAGGCCCATCCTGGACCCCCGGCAGCGCACACTCAAGGCAAGGCGTCTCGGGAGGTGTAAACAACCCCACGTGTCCCTGCAACGCCACACTACTGGTGAACAAGTAGGGAAGCTCCGCTGTACTGCAATATCGGTTGAGAACGTAGCGGGTCCGGAAATTGTCCAGTCCATCAAACACAATATCCGTTTCGGCGAGCAGCTCTTCGGCGTTTGCTTGTCGCAAGGTTTCGACAACTGCTTCAGCTTTTACCCAAGGATGAAGCCCGACAATCGCCTCCCGTACGGCCTCCGCCTTGGGAAGGTACAGTTGTGTCTCACTGATTCCGTGCAGTCTCTGTAGGTTGGTTGGCTCGACAATGTCCTGGTCGATGAGCCGTAAGGTTCCTACTCCGGCTTTAGCCAGATATACGGCGATCGCGCAGCCTACGCCGCCGACTCCGACGATTGTAACCCTCGCCGCTTGTAGCCTGGCAACCCCTTCTGGTCCAACCTCATTGAGGGCGGCTTGACGAGCAAAGTATTCTGACGGTGCAATCTTCATTCCGAGTTCTTACCTCGAGATGTCCGCTGTCACGGAGTCATGCTCCTCTGAAAGCTTCTTTTGCACCCACTTAGGGGAACTTGGGCGATAGGGCACCAGCGGGGCAGGCGTCGATGCATGCCATGCACAGGATGCACTCGGAATGGTTGAACTTCTTGAAGTCAAGGTCAAGAATCGGGACCTGCATAGGACAGGCAGTCTCACACTCCTTGCAATCAGCACATTTCACAGGGTCCCGGTGAATTCCTAGCATGCTGTTCTTTTGGAAAGTGGCCATTATCGCGCCGACGGGGCATATGTACCTGCACCAGAAGCGAGGGATGCGCCATGCGGCGTAGATGAATCCGAGGAGAATGAGAATATTCAGCCATGTAAGAATCGAGATTCCCGTTATCCATTTTCCAAGATTGGTGAGTGTGAAGTCGCCGAGTTGACCTGTGCCCAGGAATCTCCATGACCCTGCGAGAATCTGGGGCAGGGTCCCAAACATTGTCCCGTCTGGAGTGAACGCGATGAACAGACCGGATGCGAACGGCCCTAGGCTGTCCCGGTAGGCGGCCCCCGTACCGGCGCTGGTCCCATAATAGTAGAGCGTTAGGGCAAGGGTACCGCTGACTAGAAAAGCGATAGCGGTCAGTCCGTATTTCAGCTTGATCCAGGTCTGATTGGTTCTCTTCGAGACAGAGTCTACTCTGCCCTTAATCCCGGTGATAACGTCCTGGACGAATCCGACTGGGCATATCCAGCCGCACATAAACCTGCCCAGAATCGCGCCGACGACAAACATAATCCCTATTGGAAGCCAGGGAAAAATTCCCTGTGACAATAAGACGGTTGTCGCGTCGAGGGTGCCGCCGATGGCACCCTGCGCCTTTACACTTGCAAGAACAGGAAGTACTATCCAGCTTCTCTCGCCGCTGAAACCAGGAATCAGATGAACCAGGGCGACCCCGCTGAAAAGCAGGAAGAACGCCAGCTGGACTGTTGTCCTGATTGGCCAGTAGTGGATTCTGCCTCGTCTCAGGAACCCGAAACGGGCCGACAGGCCTCGCTTTTCTTGAGCATCGGCAGGTGCGGGAGATGTCATCCGCTCTACACACTCATCCCAGAAAAGGGAGGAACGAGCGAAGTAGGTCTTGTAGAGTGGTCCACTGTTGTGCGTAGACTCCGACCATTGTCATCGCGAGCCCTAATAGGAGCGTTAGAGAGGCGATGACCCTGTTCAACATTCGTCACTTAGAGCTCGGGAATTTTCCTGCGGGCCGCTCGAGGGTCTTTGGTTATATTGTTTCCGAGCGGTTGAGGTCGTTGCGTGTTATTTAGGGTATAGACAACCGTTTAATAGTGTTTAGAGGGGGTCGGGCAAAATAATTGTGCGTGAGCGACGGGGAGATATGTCCACCGAAGAAAAGAAGCCTCCGGCCTCGCCATCTACTCCGCCGCCATCGACCACAGCACCTCCTCTTCCTCCTACTACCCCGCCGCGACCTCCACCGCAACCGACAGCTGCGACCAAACTGGCCAAAAAGCCTGTGACCCGCCGAGCTTTCCTAATCGGAGCTATCGCAGCGTCCACAGGTCTTGCAATTGGTTCTATGGCGAGCGGGGCCCTACCTCAATATGACATACTGTCGCCAGTTCTTCCACGACAACTTCCTTCAGGGTACGTGATTCCCGGAGCGAACGCGACGGACCTTGAGAATAACTATCAGCTTGCAGTCTCTGCACTCCAAGCCGACATCGCGGCCGGGAGAGCTCAGCCCGGCACGCTTCTCAATCCTACAAACGCGGTCCATCCGTTTGCCACCTTCTTTTACTGGCCGTACGATGTGGCGGTTAGCCCTTACTACCGGAACATTGTTTTGAGATTGCCCGACGAGGTGCTGGATCCTTCGATACGTGGAAGCACCCCCGACGTTCGACACTTTGCAGCTTGGAATACTACGTGTGTGCATTTGCGATGTCTCGTCAACGCTGGAAGTGATGATAGTCAGTACAGGCTTCTATGCCCTTGTCATGGAAGCGAATACCGTCTAATCGACGGTGTCCCTGTCAAAGGTCCAGCGTTCGACCTTGGGCTCGGCCTCAACGGTCTTCCAAAAGTAATTCTCTCACTAGATTCAAACAACAACCTCAGAGCCGAAAGATTCGACGGAGAACCTGGCATTGGCCGTAGAGACTAAGAAAAAAGGCGTCCTCGACCCCATCATCGCCCTACTCAAGTACATATGGGTTAGACTTGAGCGAACAGTTCTTCTCGGCTTCAAGTTGGTATTTCCGTCGCGATTCATTAGCCCCCTCGGTTTCCTTGGAGTGCTCACAACAGTAGTTTTCGTCATTCTCGGAGTGACGGGAGCCCTCTTGATGTTCCACTACTTCCCGGCATTCGGCGACTGCTCCCAGGGCGTCGCGTCCACCTGCAATGTCGCGTTCAACAGTGTCACCACCATAAACAATGATGTGGGCTACGGGAACATCGTTCGGAACATACACTACCACGCGTCCAATGCGATGGTTCTCCTCGCAGTAATGCACATGTTCTACCAGTACTTCTCCGGCCGATACAAGCTTCGCTACGAAATACTCTGGGTAACTGGAATCATCCTCGGGGTCGTCACCGTAATAGAAGCCTACACGGGATACGACCTCATCTTCAACATCCGAGGGCAACTCGCCATCAACATCGGGTACACTCTCACAGCCTATAGTCCTGTGATAGGCGCGGACCTCGCAAAACTAATCTTCGGCTTCGGCTTCAGCGACCTCGCAATCCGATTCTACGCCTTTCACGTTTTCATAATTCCGATCATAATGCTTGCAATAATGGCTGTGCACCTGCCAAGAAACCTCGTTCTGGACATTCCGGTTGCATCCGCAATAACCGGGATCATCTTCATGATGGGAGGACTCTTCCCGGTTGAGGTAGGAATCAAGTTTAACCCGCTTCAGACCACTGAGATTACCTTTCCTGAATGGTACTTTACTAGTCTCTACGCGTTCATCAGGGCCAAAGGACTTGACCCATTCACAGCAGGCGCGATAATACCAGCCATATTCGTTGTCATCTTTCTCGTCATTCCTTTCTTCGACAGGGGAAAGAAGATTGCCATGATCGATCGCCCCTTCTGGATAGCCCTGGGCGTCGCGGCGTTGGGGCAAATGGCAATAGTCACAGTATGGGGCTTTCGAGCAAACGACCCGCTTCAGCCTCTCAACGCTCCGGGCCAGCTCGTTATTGATCCGTCGCTCTTCTTCGGATCATTGTTAATCGCATCGGCGCTTGCGTACGGTTTTGTCTACGCCTTCGTTCGGTGGCGACGGGCCAAGATAGCCGACCTGCGTGCAAACAGAAAACCCCTTCCGTTTCGAAAGGTTCAACCATATTTGCTCAGCAAGAGCGAAGTCTACTCGTTGCTCGGCGGACTGCTCATCCTGCAAGGATTCCTTGACATCTCAATATTCAGAGCAGTCATCGCCCAACTCAGCAATTTTGCTCTTGTGGAAATCGGCCTTGTTCTGATTGCGTTCGCAGCGACTGCTCATATATACAGAGTTTCGATCACCACCAAATAGGAAGCAGAGAGAATGCAGGTTCCGAAAAGACACGTTCCTGTAGTCGGAGTCCTTGGATTACTAGTCGTCGCCGCCGCTGGCGGGTCCATAGCGTATTACCAGTACGTCCATCCGCCCCAGACCGCTTGCGGAACTCACCAGGTCCATCGGTTGATATTCATGAATGCAATTATTGAGGAACGCGGAGGCTTCAGCATCTTCAACGCTGCCATCCTCAACCAGACGAGTCTTCCAGCATTTTCAAACACAACCGGAGCCGACCTAACCGGTGTCCACTTTGCAAACTATAAGACGGCTGATAACATCACGCTTTCAGCCAGCGTTGATGACATTGTAACAGTTTATGTCAAGGCGATAAGCACCAACGAAACTGGTCCTACCCCTACTCAACTCTCCTCTGCCACGGGCCACGGGTTCGACATTGGAGGAGGCCTTAACATGCAGGCGGTTAACGGGACCCTTCCCACCTTCAATATTCCATGGGGCACCTGGTACACCGTTACGTTCCACGTGACGCAGCAAGGAACCGGAGATTACCACTGCACGCAGACATGCAGTGCCAGGCACCCTCAAATGCGTGGAGGTTTCTCTGTAGGCTGTGGAAGCTGAGCTCCAATTCCAGCGCACCAAGACTCTCAGCCTAACAGGCTTGGTACAGGCATATTACGAGTTTACGAAGCCGAAGATCTGGTATCTTCTGGTCTTCACCTCCCTAACCGCGACATTTCTAGCTGGCCGAACTCTCGGCTTCGACGTTTCGCCCGCAAAGTGGCTTGTTATCGGAGCCGCGATTACTGCCGGTTGTGCCGGATGCAACTCTCTGACGAGCTACCATGATCGGGACATCGACGCGGTCATGCTCCGTACAAGGCATCGCCCCTTGCCCAGTGGCAGGATAAAGCCCCGCTCGGCACTGCTATTTGGCCTAGGCCTTGTCCTCCCTTCCCTAATCCTCTCTCTAGCGCTCAATCTCCTCTCCTTCGTCTGGATGCTAGCTGGTGTGTTAGACAACGTTGTCGTCTATAGTCTGGTCTTGAAGCGGCGAAGCGCTCTCAATATTCTCCTAGGTGGCTTTAGCGGCGGGTTCCCCGTCCTCTTCGGCTGGTCTGCTGTAACACCCGGCCCAGTTGGCACCATCTCGCTCCTCCCCATTCTTATGGCCGGCTTGGTGTTTGTCTGGATTCCTATTCACATATGGTTCCTCTCAGTTTCGTTCCGTGAGGATTATTCCCGTGCGGGAGTTCCGATGCTGCCTGTTGTGGTCGGGACTCCGACCGCGCTCCGGATAATCACTCTTGTCTCACTTGTCTTCCTGCCATTCTCCCTGGGCATCTATCTAGTAAGACCCGGCACTTTCGGGCTGGTGTATGCGTCCATTGCGGCACTTGGAGGCGTGGCGACTATTATCGGGAGTTTTTATGTTCTGTCCAAGCCAACCGAGGCGAATGCTTGGCGTATGTTCAAGATCTCCAGCCCTTACCTCTTCATGCTATTCCTCGGAATGATCATCGACGTCGCGATTCACGGCTAGGCGAGCAGACGGAACAATGGGCCCATTCCACGAGGCATTTGGCACATAACGACATCTGCAATCCTCCGAGACCCCATCATCCGGAGGAGGACGCTGAACCAGAAGGCGTGCCCCATTAACCGGTCCGATGCCTGCCTCATCAACCGGGAGTTCTCCATCTCAACTCCGAGCTGGTCTTTCCAAGCCTCCTCGTAGCTCGATAATGGAGTCTGGTTCTCAAAGTAACGAACCGCGGCTTCCCCGGCCAGATGACCGGTGACCAGTGCCGTTTGGATTCCACCGCCGTTGGTGGGCATGACCATTCCGGCAGCGTCGCCGACGGCCACGACCCGTTCAGAGTAGGTTCGGGAAAGCGGCCCGTCAACTGGGAGACTGTCGGCGATCATCGAGGCCTTCTGTCCGCCTTTCAGCTTGGCCCTTGCGACCTTGTTCTTCTCGACAAATCCTGTTAGCAAGTCCCGTATCTGCCAGTCCCGCCGGAGGTAGGGTTCTCGGACGCCAATTCCCACGTTGGCGCGCCGTTCTCCCTTAGGTATTATCCAGCCGTAGCCCCCAGGTGAGTACCGAGGGTCCATGTACAACTCGGCCACGTCTTGCTCGACGTCCAAGTCAGTCATGAGATATTCCATGTTCACCGCTACCCTGTAGGGTCCTGCGTACTCCTTTTCTGGGAGTCCGGCGGTGGTTGCGGTTTCGCTGGGATATCCATCGGCGGCGATTACTATGTCGGCTTGGATGGCTGAGTCAGGGCTGGGTCCAACCAGAGGTTGGCCGTTATTGGGGTAGTAGTGTGCCGGGACGCCTACCTCGACCTCTCCTCCGTAGCTTATGATTGTCTCAGCAAGATGAGTTTCGAATTTGCGACGGTCGAGCACATAGCTCGCAAGGGGGAACTCGAAGGCTTTGCCGCGTGGGCTGATGACCCGGACATCTCGACATTTGTTGTCAATGGTCTCCTCTGGAACATCGAAAACCTCGGGGTTCTTCACTCGAGGAAGGAGCCTCATCATATCCTCCTTCACCACGAAGAACTCTCCGCATCGGACAGGGGTGCCTAGAACTTTCTTTTTCTCGAAGACTTTGACCTTGAGCCCTTTCTTGGCAATTATGCTGGCTGCGGCGAGGCCTCCGGGTCCTCCACCTACGACGGCAACGTCGTACATTGACCCTGTCAACTGTTGTAATGCCCTTGTTTGCTAGCTTGCGCTCTTTCTGGAGTTGATTTAATGGTTTGGAAGTTATTTCACGACTCGTTTGTTGGAAACAGCTTTATAATCGAGCCGGACCGGCCGACAGAAAATTCCGACTGGTTGACTGGAAGGAAACAAGAAAGGATTGGTTCTCCTCGAATTCATAATCGGAGTCTCCCTAGTATCGCTCCTTGTAGCGGGGCTATTGGTCAGGTGGATAATGGCGAGGGATGCTGGCAGTCCGCGAATGCGGGAGATCGCAGATGCGATTCGACAGGGCGCGGAAGCATACCTCAGACGCCAGTACCGGACGATTAGTGTCATAGTGGTTGTCTTCGCCGCGATTTTCGCGGTCGTGCTCAGAGACCCGACTAACGGGCTTCTGGGTCCCCAGACGGCAGTAGCGTTCATTGTTGGAGCCCTCGCCTCAAGCTTGGCAGGATATGTGGCAATGTACATTTCCGTGCGTTCGAATGTGAGAACCGCGAACGCTTCTTTGACCGGGTTAGACCCGGCGTTGAAAGTGGCCTTCAGGGGAGGAATGGTCTTCGGGCTGTCTGTTGTCTCGATGAGCCTTCTCGGAATCTCAGGCCTCTTCCTCGCATACGGCGCAGACCCAGCCAAGACACCCTCGCTCATCATCGGCTTCGGCTTCGGAGCCAGCTTCGCAGCACTTTTTGCCCAGCTCGGAGGCGGCATCTACACCAAAGCAGCTGACATGAGCGCCGATCTCGTCGGAAAAGTCGAAGTGGGCATCCCCGAGGATGACCCTCGAAACCCTGCGGTGGTCGCTGACCTCGTCGGCGACAACGTTGGGGACATTGCGGGAAGAGGAGCGGACTTGTTCGAGTCGATCACCGGAGAGAATCTAGGAGCCATGATTCTCGGAGCAGGCCTCGCGGTGCTACTGTCCCGATCTGCGGGCAGCATTGTGAACTATGATTTGACGAACTGGGTCCTCTTCCCCCTGGTCGCCCGAGCGTTCGGATTGCTGGCCGCGATCGTTGGAATGTTTTTCGTTCGCGCCCGCGGAAAGGAGGATCCGTTCAAGTCCCTTACACGTGGCTTGATCGTTACGGCTGTTCTGGCTATGCTGGGCTTCCTCGGGACTTCTATCTGGCTCCTCGGGGCAGCCAATATCAACCTCTTCTTCGCCGCGTTAACAGGCATCATAGCTGCCCTTCTCATCACTTGGATAACCGACTACTACACCTCCTACACAAAGAAACCCGTTCGATCAATCTCTGAGGCCGCAAGATCGGGAGCTGCTCCGGGAATAACGACAGGTATCTCTGTGGGGATGGAGTCAACTGGACTATTCGTTCTCGTAATCGCCGGCGCGATATTGATCTCGTACGTCCTCGGAGGCGGGTTGGACGCGTTGCGCCCACTGGTTAACCCCGGCATCCTCACGCCAAACCCTACGGACCCTAACTACACTGGCTTACTGGCCACGGCAAACCTCGTGAAGGCAAAGGTCGGCCTAGGAATCTACTCCACTGCCATCGCGACAATGGGAATGCTATCCGTAACCCCCTTCGTGCTGGCCATGGATGGATTCGGACCAATCACGGATAATGCCGCGGGGATTGTGGAAATGTCGGGCACGCCTGAGGGAGTTCGTGACATTACTGACCTTATGGATTCTGCCGGCAACACGACGAAAGCCTTGACCAAGGGATACGGAGTGGCTTCCGCGGCCCTATCCGCATTCCTTCTGTTCTCCGCGTTCTTGGAAGTGGCCGGCCTCAGCGACACAGGTATCAATCTCGCTCATCCGAGCGTCTTTGTCGGCGCGATGGTCGGAGCAATGCTCGTCTTCGTCTTCAGCGCCCTAGCCATCAAAGCAGTAGGCAACACCGCCGCGAAGATGATTCAGGAGGTTCGACGCCAGTTCCGCGAGATCAAGGGGATAATGGAAGGGACCACGAAACCAGACTATTCACGCGCGGTTGACATATCGACACGTGCCGCTCTTCGCAACATGATAGTTCCCAGCCTGCTTGTCGTCCTAACCCCCATCATCGTAGGGCTTGTCCTAGGCGCTGAAGCGGTCGGCGGACTATTGATGATAGGAACAGTGACTGGAATAATGGTAGCCTTGTTCATGAACAACGGAGGAGGAGCCATGGACAATGCGAAAAAGTATGTTGAAGCCGGCAACCTTGGAGGCAAAGGCTCACCCACCCACGCAGCCACAGTCATCGGAGACACCGTGGGCGACCCGCTCAAAGACACCGCAGGACCCTCCCTACACGTGGTCGTGAAGCTGCTAAACACGATCACACTCTCCCTCGCGCCATTATTCGCCCTCTTCCTGCTCAAACTTCTAACTGGCTAGCCGCCTACTGTAGTGCTTGAAGCCTTGCCCGGAAAGCTCCAAAAAAACTCACAGGACCACGGATATCCCCTCAAAACGGACACCTCCCTTCGTGTGGACCTCCGTACCCCGGAAGCGCTTCTCTCGTAACCCTTTTCACACCAACCATACCCTGCCATCTTGAATTGAGCACCGCACCAAAAGGTACAACACTGCGACTGCTAGTCCCAAAGGACTCCGCGGAAAGGGTCCTGTCTAGCCTCGGTCCAACCGCTAAGCTGGAAAGAAGAGACTTAGTGCTCAGCGGCGACAGGATGACCACAGACGACATAGTCAAACAGATTCGGGACCTTAGTCGTCTCAGAGACGATATTCTTCACTCTATTCGTCAGTTTGGAGTTCAACGAGATCCGAGAGGAACGGTGCAAACACCCGGCAATCTTTCAGGTTTCCTGGCTGAGGTCCGAGAGGATCTGGAAAACGGACGCAGTCAATACCAAGAGTTACAGTCGAAAATCGAGTCGCTACAACGACAGCTCGACGCTGTGGAGAAACAAATCAACATTCTCGAGGAAATTGGACGTGCAGGTTTTACGTCTCCAGAGACCTCGGGTGACGCAGGCAGTTTCAGCCGGATTCTCGGTCGCCTGCCCGCTCGCAAGCTTGCCGAAGCGCAAAGGGACCTAGAGGGTGCCCTGAAAGATCAGGCGGTGCTGGCTACAGGAGCGCGTGTCAAGGACTTCGTCTACATTCTTGTCGTCGCCCCACGCGACAAGACGAGCCAAGCACTCCAGACACTCCTGCTCCACGACTTTGTGCAAACTGAGGATCCACTTTCAGAAGGCGTTGACAGAGACGCCACCCTGGAGGCTCTGGAAGCGAAGAGAAATTCGATCCAAAAAGAGCTTGGCAAGTGTAAGGACGAGATGAAACAGTTCCAGACCGAGACGCAGGACCATTTGAACCGAATCGCAGACATGATCCAAGAAGCGTACATGTCTCTCAGAGGACTGCTTCAGCTAGGCGAAGGTTCGAAAGCCTCAATCGCGGTGGCATGGCTGGCGAAGCCGGTCCCACCCAAGACGGTGAACATTGTGCGAAGTCAAGGGGCCATCTTGGAAATGGAGTAACGGCGCGGGCATCTTCAGTGGGAGAGCCAGACCTCGAAGTATCAGTTACACCGAGAATCAGAGAGGCCCTCCAAGCGGCGATCGACAAGACGGGAAAGAAAGATGTTGCATCAGCCGGAGGGCTGACGACCAACCAGTTAGACCTCCTTCTAGGCGCGGAGGATCCACACATTCCAATGTCTGTCGTCTCCGCTGCCTGCCTGACTAATAGGGCAGGAGGCGATCCCCACCCTAACCACAGCAGCGTTAGCGAATGTCTCAAGGGCGCGACCATTCGACTACCCTCGAGACCCGGAACAAGTACTCCTCCAGTCAAGTCTGCGGAACCCATCCCGCAGCTGACATCTAAGCCGAGGAGGCCCGTGTCTCTAATGGACCAAAAGTCGGTGAAACTGATCAACTTCGGTGGCAACACGATATCCTTCCTACTCCTCGGTTATTTTCTGGGGGGAATCGTACTATCCCCCTTATTCGGGGCACCTTCCTGCATTGGTGTAAGTTTTTCTCCGCCCGCCGCGTCCCCGTGTCTCGGTTCAATTGCCGGCATCGTCATCGGGGCCTTCGCCGGACTAGGGTACACGGTCTACTTCTTCGTCAAGAGACTTTAGAAGGCTGAAACGTGGCGGTCCCTGTAAATCTGTATTGGATATCCAAAAATCTTACAAGAATGTTGACAATATGTCCGAGTTAATACACGCTTCCATATACACTGGTCTTAGGAATCTTACTACATCATTTTCGAGACGGCGATTCTTGAAATATCCACTCCCGGCAACTATACCATGCATTACTTGAACGCTGGATCAGCGAATACCACCGGGAGGGTAGCCATGGGTCCTAGTTCTGTAGTCTATTCCTGGGCCTACTTGTATCCTGGCCTGGGCCACGATAGCGATCGCGGGCATTTTTTCCATCATTACCGGATACGACTTACGCTCTAGCATCAGGCGGCGGGCGGTAGTCTCACAAGAGCGAGGGTTCACGTGCAACTGAAACCGACGCCAAGATTAGCGCCATAATCGCAAAGAAAAGGCAGGTTCGAACAGCGAACATTGGACATATCCATTTTTCTTGTCAAGAAGATGAAGTCCTCATTTTCTGGACGTTTTCAGACAGTGATTAGGGCCTTGACCTGATCTGGTTTGAGTCCGGATGCGACCCCCGAAATCACAGCCGCTAGGCCTCGGGCTTCGTTCTCCTTGAATATCAAGAAGGCCAAGACGACACCGATTGTGTATGGGAATCCGAGAAAGATTCGTCTGGCTTGACCTACCAGGTATCTCTTGACGTCCATCTCCAAGAAAGCAAGGGACTTTGTCTCTTCGTGTCTTTGGCGTGCGTTGGCCATCAACCTACTGTACTGGGTTAGAGAACCAGCTTTCTCCAAGGTCTCGTCGAGGTCGGTGGTGGCAAGGAGTCGGCCGATGGATTGCTTGTCAAGCCTCCAGTGCACCGGAACGAGATGCTCTTCGATATTTGAGACCCCTATGAGTTTGCTACGAAGGACAATTGAGAGGTTGAGGAGGTCGACTGTTGCTCCGACGATGGGAAGGCAGCTGCTCCGGTCTCTCCCATGGAGTCTCTTCACAACGTAGTTGTAGAACCGCTCCTCCCCCCACCCGGTAAAAATGTCTCTCACCAGAGCCGCCTTTTCGGGCGGCATCTCTTCCAGATCAATGTCGCCAGTTCTCTCCTCGAGAGTCTTGTCTCCGATTATTCTGACAGACTCCCGTAGATCGTCCATCATGTAGAGTCTACGGAGCTGCCCTTCTCGAACACCTCCCAAGGGTTGTCGGGCCGTTGAGAACTCCTCCCAGGTCTTGCCCTGAGACTTGAACATGACAAGAGTTGCAAGATCATACGCGTCGAAGCGTCGGACATACTCCAGGAGAAACTGGCGAACGTTACCTTTGGATCCGGAGACTAGGTTATTCACAGAACCGGCGAATCCTCGTTGGATAGCCCGCTCCGTTTCAACCGCGGAGGAGACCTCTTGAAGTTTAGAGAGCTCAGACCCGTATGGGCCATCAGCAAGTGCCGCCACGATATCACTCAGTGTCGGAATCTCGGCAAGAGAGAGCAATTGCTGGCGTTGGAGGAGGAAGCTTTTCTTTCCGCGAATCTTGGCTTCGAGATAATTGTCTCTGAGCAGATGCACGAGGGTGTCTGATATCACGATTAGTCTCTTACTTCGCGGCGAGAACTAGCAGCAGAGAGACGACCAGAGCGTAGATTGCTAACGCTTCTGACAAGATAAGGGGCACGACCGTCCTAGAGAAGAGTTCGGGCTTTTCGGCGGTAGCCGACGCAAGGGCGGCCCCCGATGTGCCGATTCCGAGCCCTGCGCCAAGTGCTGCAACTCCCATGGTGAGTCCACCTGAGAATATTCGGAAAGCTCCGTCCGGGCTTAGGGTCGGTGTTATGGCGAATAGAGAGAGGAGCCCGACGACCAATCCGTATATTGCGAGCGCTTCCGCAAGGATTGTGGCTATTAGGTTCCTTGATACAGTCTCGGGTCTTTCGGTTCCGGCCCCCGCAATAGCTGGAGCGGAGATACTGATTCCGAGGGCAGCTCCGAGTACGGAAAGAAGCAGGCTTAGACTGACTCCAAGTCCAGCGAATAATATTGTGTCAGCTACCACGTGTTTGTACTATCCAGCCCTTTGGTTCCCAGTAGGGCGCGAATGGCAATCCGTTCCCCTCATAAAACTTGCTAAACCACTCGACCCAGTGAAGCCTCAGAGTTTGAACGAATACGATCAAGCCCTCGATAATCATGACTAGAATGTTACCTCCAATTGCTCCTCCTATACCGAACGCTGTGAATAGTGCAACCTTGACGAAAAAGTCTGCAATGTTTAGCGCCCATATTCGAAGGTAGGAGAGCGTGTTGCTCCCCATACTTGTAAACGCCTCGAGAGCGTGCAATCCTCCCTCCTTCCAAGACAAGAGCCCAAACGGAATGACGAACAGTGCTATTGGTATTGGATTGGAAAGAACTGCTGAAAACTTGTAGCCAGCGAGAGCGAAAGTCCGCACCATGTCGACAAACGCCAGATAGAATAAGGCCCAGCATATCGGCCCGAAGAAGGCTTCGGAGTATTCCTTGCGTCGAATCTTTTGATAAGCATTGAGAGCTAGACCGAGAGTATAATGGGCCACGCCAAAGTAGAGAATGTAGACCATGAACGTCTGCAAGTGGTCAATGGTGCCGGTCAGTGCTCCTTCTGTAGGGGAAAATATGGGGTGTATCCCAAAGATCTGCGCGGATTCGAACCCGAAGAAGTCGCCGAAGACAAACCCGAAGATAGTGGTGCCTATGCCAAGTAGAATCATCAATTCTGCTCCGCCAACGATTAGCTGACCGATATCTCCACCTGGAATCTTACCCCCTTTCTTTCTGACACGCATGAACAGGAGCCCGAATAGGATGAACAGTGGGCCTTGTCCAAAATCGCCGAACATCAGCCCGAATATTAACGGATAGGAGATTATCATGAACGGCAATGGATTCAATTCATTGTAGTTGGGAATTCCAAAGTTGTTAATTATCGACTGGACCGGCTTGAACCAGCTCGGAGTGTTTACAAGCGTCGGTGGCTTCGAGGAGTCCTCATCGCCGGAGGTCTCGGAACGTTCTATGCTCTTGCTCTCTGGATGTGTCTTCGACTCGCTTGATCCTACTTCTTCGGCGACGACCGAGGCTTCGCCTTGACAAGCCTCAGCAACTCCCTTGCTGAGTTCTTCGACGCGATACTCCGGGACCCAGGCTTGTAGCATCACAGTGGATTCTGTTGTCGGCGAACCGGCAATTGCCTTGGTCCGGACATCAAGTAATTCCGCAAGCGCACTAAGAGCCTTGATCCGGGGTCCTTGCTCTTCGACGAAGGTTTGGCGATCCTGTTCAAGCTTCTTTTCCGATGTCTCAATTTCTTGCATCCGATAGCTGACCTGCTTCGTGGCTTCGTCAAGGTCCGTGGGCAGGTCGGCCCAAGCGGCATCTAGCTTAGCGCCTAGTGCGCTCGCAGCCTGTTTCGCTTCCTCTGCGAATGCACTTGGGAAAAGGGAGAGAAAAGTCTGCGTATCTTCAGTGGAGGCGGTGACTGCGAATATCATGTTTCCGTAGGTTACATCGGCGATTCCCTGTCTAAGTGATTCGGCCGATTCAACGGCGACTTCTCCGGCGACCGTGCTGAGGAAACTGCCCTCGGCAAGGGAACTCAGCGGAACGCCCGCGTTCTTCAAGCCGGACAAAAATCTTGAGAGCTCAGCACTTCTCTCACGTTCCGCTTGTAGTTTTCCCGCAGACTCTTCGAGTTGCTTGACAGGCTGCTCTAGACGTGAACATTCCGAGCCTAGAAACGCGGCAAGCGAGTCGAGGCTTTCAACCGGAGCATCAATCTTTTCGAGAGGTAGGTCGGCAGTCCCTAGAGCTGAGTTGAGGGCTGCGATCTTGCTCTTTGCTGGCGAGGAGTGGGCCAAGACGCTGGCAATGTCATACTTTGAAGCACCGGGAGGGAGGTGGTCCCCTGCAACCTCCACTAGGTGTAGGATTTCAGAGTCGCCTGCGTAGGCTAGCAGGTTGTGAAGACGTTCTCTCGGTATTATGATGCTTACCAGGCGCATTGGAACTGGCTGGAGCAAGAAAGGGCAGCCTACACGCCGAAAATTGTGGACGAAATCATCGACAGAAGCTGGGTTTCCATCCTGTCGAGGCGTGCTCGGAACGAGTTGTTGAAGACGACTCGGCCCTTGGGATCGCTGGCTATGACTCCCCCCAGCTGGTCGATGGGATTATCTTCGACGACGAGCTTAGCTCCCTTAGGCAGAGAGTTTCCGATGCTGTCCAAGTCTTTCTTGGAAACTCCCGGGAAGCCAACCCGTACCACGAGCTGATCCGATCCAACAGCGGTCGCCGCTTCGGTAACCATCATCTTCAGAGAATCTTGAAAGTCTCCAGACTTTCCGAGAGTGGTGAGCCTTTCCTCGACGGAGCTGATGACAGATTGGATTATTTTGTTCTTCTCTTCTAGTATGCGAAGCCTATTTGCTCGAACCTTTGTGCTTAGAATGCTTCTTCTCAGAGCCTCGGCGTCCACTTTTGCTCTGGCAATTAGTTCATCCGCTTCTCGACGCGCACGAGCTCTTGCCTCTTCAACGATCTTGCTCGCCTTTTCCTCTGCTTCTTTCAGAATCGACGCTGATTTGAGCCTGGCATCCGATAAGATTCGGTTTTGTAGCTTTTCGAAGGACTCTGACACTTCACTCTTGACCTCTCAGTATTAGTTCAACGGCCTTTTGAACGGCTGTCTGTTTTCTTTCGTTGAAAATCCGTTGGTAGCTTTCGAGTAATTGAGAGGTCTCGATATCCGACTTACTCGCCTCAGCCTCCGCTTCCGCTCTCGCCTGTGTTAGAATCTGCTCCCTCTGCCGTCGTGCTTGCTCAAGAACTTCCTGTCTCGCCTTTTCTGCCTCTTCGGATGCTCGAGAGACTGTTTCGTGGGCCCGGGACTTTGCTTCTTCAACAATCTTCCTAGCTTGAGCCTCTATTTCGACGATTCTCTTAACGGCGTCGATCCCTGACAAGTCCTTGTCGCCAACAGCCTCTAAGCTAGTGATTGCACGACGGGCAGAATCGTCCGCTATAAAACTATTCGATGAACAGACTAATAGTCCGGCTTGATTCGAGGCCTTCAAAATGCCTCTGAAAATTATCCGACCCGACCACGTCGAATTCATGGGTGAAGGGTTCGTGCTCCTTACTGCTCCCCATGCCGCGAGTTCTGAGGCAGACCTTCACACCGGCCAAATAGTCGAAGATGCTGCATTAGTCTCGAGGTCTTGTGCAGTAATCGGAAAGATTAGCCGAAACTATGCGGATCTGAACAGGCTTCGGGCCGCCCAGACAGAATTCAGAAAGAGCATCGACACTCTTCTTGCCGATAATGGAATTCGCGTGGTTCTTGACGTGCGCGGCAAGAAGGACTCCGGAGTCGACGTTGGAACTGGGCTCGGAGAGACAGCTTCTGAAGAATCAACAAGCCTCGTGAAAGAATGGCTTTCGCGAGACTTCACAGTTAAAGTCAACGAAGGGAATAGAGGTATCGAACCTGGCAGCCTCATAACCACGTACGCTAAGAAGAGCAACGACAGCAGTTTCGCAATCGAGGCTTTACAGATCGGATTTGGCCATGAGGAGCGTGCTTACAAGAGAGACAGGGTTATCCAAGCTATCGCCGAACTCGTGGCTCTTGCCAATCGGAAGCTGGGATTCGCAAGAACCGAAGAGCCAGAGCAGAAATAGTCTCTCAAGCTTGCGGGCCTAGCACTTTCAAAGCGTTGGCCGCGTCCTGGGACAATTGGATCCAGGGCTGGGGATACAAGCCTATGATTATGGTCAAGGCTGTGGCAGCCCAGAGAACCGCCATGTAGCTACGTGGCTCTGGAATCCTAGAACCGTCTGACGGCTCGTCAAAGTACATTCGTTTGATAAGCCAGCCGTAGTAGCCCATGCTAAAGCCGCTGTTCAATAGCCCAGCGATCGCTAGGTAGCCGCCCCATGGCAGTGAAGAATTCACGGCTCCTGCGAAGAGTAGTGCCTTGCTGAAGAAGCCGCTCAACGGTGGCACACCGGCCAAGCCGAGGAATAGAACCGCGATGTTTATCGAGGTTTGGGGCATTCGCTTCGCCAGGCCGTTGAAAGAGTCCAAGTTGCTGATCGACAGGCGTGTCGCTACGGCGGTAGCGGCTATGAAAGCGGCCGTCTTGAGAATAGAATAGTTCAGGACGTGAAATAGTCCGCCTGCGATTGCCTGACCGTTTGGGGTCGCGAACGCGATCATAATGTAGCCTGCTTGAGCAATGCTTGAGTATGCTAGCAATCTTGTGAAGCTCTTCTGCATCAAAGCAGCAAGGTTACCCAGCGTCATTGTCACAATCGCGATGATCGCGAAAATAGAGTGCCACTCCACATGGAAGGGTCCGATAGCGATGATGAATACGCGGAACGCTGCTGCGAACGCGGCCATCTTCGCCCCGGCAGCCAGTAGAGCGCCGATGGTCGTGGGTGCTCCTTCAAAAGCGTCGGGGATCCACATGTGGAACGGCACAACCGCCATCTTGACCCCAAAACCCACGATGAACAATACGATCGCCAACACCCCGAAGGGACGAACATCAGGAGTGATGCTGCCAAACGTGTTAGCAATCGCGATCAAGTTCGTGGAGCCTGATATCCCGAACACAAGTGATATCGCGTACACTATGAGCGCTGATGAGAGAGCTGAGAGAACGAAGAACTTCATCGCCGCCTCGTTGGAGTTAGGATCGCTCTTCCGAAATGCTGTCAGCGCGTAGGTTGGAATGCTCATCAGCTCCCAGCCGACGTAGAGCAGAATGAGGTCAAGGGAAGCGGCTAGAACAATCATGCCGAGTGTTGACAGAATTAGAAGCCCGAAGTAGGGGGCTTCGTTTGGATCACCCCGCATGAAACTCAGAGACGCGACGCCGACGAAAATGGCGACGACGAGAAGAACGCCGGTAAAGAAGTAGGTGAAAATGTCGGTGCTCATGATCGCGCCGGGTCCAGGCGTCTGCGCCGCTGAAAACCCCAGCCAAATCGCAGAGCCGAGAGCGAGGAAGAGCCCAATCATACTGATTGAAGGAGCGATGGTCCTCCGTGCTTTGCCCTCCCCCAAGAGTCCCGCGGGTGTGACGGCGAGGCCGAAGACGGCTAGGCTAATGAACGGAGTGAAATCAATGAGACTCATCACTAGGGTCCTCCGGGAGCCAGTGGGTTTGTTGTGGCTCGGATGATGCTGTCAAGGAGAGGGCCTGGGTAGGCTCCCAGGACGAAGAGGGGGATGAGAAATGCAGCCAAGATGGCTAGGGAGTGGAGGCTGATTTCGTTTCGAGCTCCAACACCCGGAGTCATCACTACTCTTCTCAGCATCCACAGGAAGTACCCTACCGTCAGAGCCGGCGCGACTATTGCGATTGCGAAGAAATAACTGGCTCTGAGTGCTCCTTGAATCACAAAATATTCGCTTATGAAATTCGAGAGCCCGGGAACCGCCATTGCTGCCATTGACCCTAGGACAAGAAGGGTGACCGTAAGCGGCATCTTTCCTCTCAGCCCTGTAAGCTCGTCGATATTCCTCGTGCCTGCGTGTTCGTGGATGTATCCGGACATGAGGAACAGGATTCCAATAGCTAGCGCATGGTTGAACATTTGGAAGACTGCGCCTGATAGTCCGATCCCGTTGAGCGTGAACGCGCCCAGGAGGACGTACCCCATGTGGTTGATACTTGTCATGGCGATCATCCGCTTCAAGTCGCGTTGTACAATGGCTACTGATGCCCCGTAGATCATCGTGACCAAGCCAATCGCAGCGAAGTATGGCCAGAGTACATTAGTCGCGGCTGGGAAGAATAGAAGGTTGAACCTGATGAGGCCATATCCTCCCATTTTCAGTAGAAGCCCGGCGAGGAGGACGCTGACCGGCGCAGGTGCTTCCACGTGGGCATCCGGGAGCCAAGTGTGGAAGGGGACGATTGGAAGCTTGACTGCGAAACCGACGAATGTGGCTATGGATGCAGCCAGTTGCAGGGGCAGGGCAAGCCCTCCGACCCTACCGACGAGTTCTGTATAATCAAAGGTCGGATTTCCCTGTGAAGAGGTCCACGCGTAAACAGCGAGGAAACCAAATAGCATAATCACACTTCCCGTATATGTGAATATCAGAAACTTCATTGAAGCATACTTCTTCCGCGGTCCACCCCAGATGCCGACGAAGAAGAACATGGGAACGAGAACAATTTCCCAGAAGACATAGAATAGTATCAGGTCAAGGGAGGTGAAGACTCCGATTATTCCGGTTTCGAAGAGAAGGAACAGGGCGTAGTACTCTGGCTCGCGTTCTTTGATCAAGTCGGTCGAGCCGTAGGCGGCTAGGAAGCTGAGAATTGTGGCGATTAACAGAAGGGGAAGACTGATTCCGTCCAAGGCGACATGGTAAGTGAGCCCGAAGGAACTGGCCCAGTCAACTTTTTCGGCCAGCTGGAACCCGCCTATCCCATAGCTGAAGACTCCTAGGATGATGAGGGTCACGACTAGTTCTGCCGCCGTAGTCCCGACGCCAAGCAGCCTGGCCAGCCGGATGTTTCTTCTGCCAAGAACGTATACGGGCAGGCCCATGGCCGCGGGTAGAAAGATTGCCACTGTTAGAATGCCGAACATGCTAGCTTGCTCCTATGACGAAGATCATGTAGGCTAGGAGGAGGAGGACTCCAATGGCGAACGAGATAACGTATTGCTGGGTGACCCCTGTCTGGAACCTTTTCATTATGTTGCTGAGCCGCGAACCCTCCGTGGAAACGTCGTTGACGGCTTGGTCGACAACCCTCTCGTCCAGCTGGCGGCTCGCCTTGGAGTATTCAACAACGTTTCTAGCTATTACGTAGTTTAGCGGGTCCCAGACTCCCTTCTCAACGTATTGATAGAGCCCGTTCGCCACCCTCATAGAGCCATTGACGAAGATCTTGTAGTAGATGGCGTTGACATACCAGCGGTTCCAGAGGAAGCCTTGCAGGCCTCCGGGCTTTGTGATTTGGTGGTGTTCCTTGTTGAAGTATCGAATGTAGCCTAGGGCCGCGCCAGCGAGTGCGACGGCGACACTGATGGCTACCAGTGTGATTGAAAGCGTACCAGATTCTGGAGGTGCACCCGAAGGAATAGCGATCCTCAGAACGCTGAAGGTTCCTTCCAAGTAGTTTGTAAGAGGAGGATCGATGAGTGGAAAGGCGATTCCGATTATTAGGCTGCCGACAGCTAGAAGAAGGTACGGGAGAAGCATTGTGAAGCGTGCTTCGTGAACATGGCTTCCCTCATGTTCCAACTCAGCAAGGTGGGCGCTCGGTTTGCCCGAGAAGGTCATTCCCAGCATGCGCATCGTGTAGAAACCAGTTAGGAGTACGGTTGCGATTCCGAGACCGTAGAGAAGGTATTGGTTGGCTTCGAAACTCGCGGAAAGAACCGCGTCCTTCGTCCAGAAACCACTCAACGGCGGTATTCCCATGAGAGAGAGTCCGGCGAGAAGCATCGCTGCGGCCGTGAGCCGCATACCCTTTGCGAGTCCTCCCATTTCATCCATGAACCGTGACTCGGCGGCATGGATGACCCATCCCGCTGCGAGGAACAGAGACGCTTTGAATATTGCATGGCTCATCAAGTGAAACAATCCCGCAGTGTAGCCGAGCGCGAAGTTGGCCCCTAGCCCAGCTATGCCTAGGCCAAGCATCATGTAGCCTATCTGCGACACGGTAGAGTAAGCGAGGACCTTCTTGATTTCTCGGGCTACAGTGGCCTGTGTTGCTGCGAGAAAAGCGGTGAAGGCCCCGATCCACGCTATTGTGGCGAAGAACGGAAACACTTGCTGAAACTGGACCAGGGCTGTATAGAAGATGGGCCCCATTCTTCCCGTGAGGAAGACTCCTGCCTTCACCATTGTCGCTGCGTGGATGAGAGCAGAGACAGAGGTCGGACCCGCCATTGCGTCAGGTAACCATTCCTGGAGGGGAAACTGTGCTGACTTACCGATTGGACCACCGAAGAAGAGGAGCGCGGTGGGCACTAGCAGGCCCAGCCTCGCTAGGCCCGCTGCCCAGCCTGATGAACCTGCGACTTTCGTCGCCAGCTCTAGATAGTTGAACGTTCCAGCATACGCGTAGATGAGAAAGATTGCAATCATCAAAGCGATGTCGCCGATTCTGGTGAAGATGAACGCCTTCATCCCAGCCTGGCTTGGAGAGTACGCCTGAGGAAGACCTAGGGCAGTGTCGCCAGGCGTCCCGACCCAGTGCTCCTTCTCATCCTTGTACCAGTAGCCGATCAGCGCGTAGGAGCAGAGTCCAACTCCTTCCCAGCCGAAGAGCATCATCAAGAGGTTGTCGGCAAGGATGAGCAGTAGCATGTTGCCGATGAAGAGGTTCATGAAGAACCAGTAGCGTGTAAGTCCTGAATCCTCTTTCATGTATTCAACACTGTAGACCATTATCAGGAAGCTGACCCAGGCAACTATGTTGGCCATGAACATGCTCAGTGGGTCGACCAACACTCCCGCGGTTATCGCCGACTTCGTAGGCGAGGACACTGAGGGTATCCAGGGGACTTGGTAGTCGCCAGCGGCCACGGTCAGGGAGGTGACGGTCGCGGCTACCGCAGCAATCAGCGAGAACCCGACAGCAGCCCAGTTGCGCAACTTCGGGCTTATCACTGCAAATGCAGGAGTGAGAAGCGCCCCGACGATTGGGGAGATCCAGATGAACCAGGGAAGGTAAATCATAGTAACCCTATCCCTTGCACAACTTTTGCAGCGGAAACCAAGCGGCTGAGGATGGGCTCAGGATATATTCCGAGAAAGATTGTCACTACGCACAGCACGATGAGCGGTAGAGTGACGGTCCATGGAGCCTCCTTGGCCTGCGCCGTGGCCTCCGTGGTTGGACCAAAGAAAATCCTACGAAGTGTCCAGAGGGAATACCCTGCTGTAAGTGCTGTGGCGATAACGCTGAGGATCGCGATTATAAGCCGGTAAAGTGTCGCAGAGTCCGCCGCTCTGATGAAGCTACCCTGAAAGAGGAAGAATTCGGAAAAGAAACCATTCGTCGTGGGAAGACCGAGAATCGCGAGGAAGCCTACGAAAGCCGCTGTAGCCGTGACGGGCATCTTTGAAGCGAGCCCGCCCAGTTTGCTTATGCTCCGTTCCCCATTGACCTGGAGAATTATTGCCCCCGCCACTATGAAGAGGATGCCCTTCGCGGTACCATGGCTAACATACTGAAACATCGAGCCGGCGATGCCGATCTGTGTGAAAGATGCAAGCCCGAATAGAATGTAGCCCATTTGACTAACGCTGGAATAAGCGAGCAAGCGTTTGATGTCGTCTTGGACAAGAGCCATGGCACCACCGTAGATCATGGTCACAAGCGCCCAGCCAGCGAAGAAGGCAGAGAGCGCGAAGAACATGTCAGGGTAGATCGTCATCACAATTCTTACCGTGGCGTAGCCGCCTATGCCTATCATGGCAGGGGATAGGAGAGCACTGATCGGGGTTGGCGCTTCTGCGTGCGCGTTCGGCAACCAAATGTGGAGTCCGAACTGGGCCATCTTGACAAAGAAGCCGAAGCACATTGCGGCGACGACTCCGAGGCGCACGATGCTAGGAACAACGTTTGGGTTTGATGAGAAGAAGACACGGACAACGTCCATGTCAGTGACCCCGGACAGGTAAGCAGTTACCAATATGCCAACGAGAAGCACTAGGGCTCCGACGTGAGTCCAGAAGAAGTACATGAGCGAGATCTTTTCTCGCTCACCATACCCCCATTCTGCGATGAGAAAGAAGGAGGGAATCAGCATTATTTCAAAGAAGGCGTAGAACTGAATCAGGTTTGTCGATAGGACTGTGCCGACCATTCCGAGAGCGTAGAGGATGTAGAGACTGTAGTACAATCCATATCGTTCGGGCTCGTCGCCAATCTTGTGTTGCATATACGGAACCGAAAAGAGCGCGATGACAGCTGTCAGAAGGCTGATAGTGAATAGCACTGGAATGCTCAGATTGTCTGCTCTTAGGCCGAATGTCCCGATGGGTGCCCACGAATACGATTCCAAGTAAGAGCCTGAAGCGTCTCCTGAAGCTAACGCGGCGGCGAGCAGAATTGATGCTAGTGGAATGAGAAGGAGAGCGAAGCAGGCATACCCCGTTTTCTCGCGAAGGCTCCTGCCGAGAGTGTATAAGATGGGAACTGAGACTAGAGGAGCCACTATCGTGCCGACCAGGAGTAGCGATGCCATCTTGCGTGGCTATCCTTTCAACCTCGTCAGCTTTCGAAGATCAATCTCATTGTTGAGTCTGAATGCGACAATGATTATCGCCAGACCCACGGCGGCCTCCATCGCTGCTAGGGCGATTGAGAAGAGCACTATGACCTGACCAGTGACAATAGGGGGGTTTCGTAGCCTGGCGAAGGCAATGATGTTGAGGTTTGCCGCGTTATAGATCAGTTCCACCGCGAACAGGATTCGAATGGCACTTCTCTTGGTGGCAAGCCCGTAAATGCCGATTCCCAGCAGTATGGCTGAGACACCGAAGAAGCTTGTCAGAGCTTCCAAGTCTAGGTTTTCTTCTCCGCTTTGGCCAGCGTCAAGGCTCCGATGACTGCTGCTGCCAGAACCAACGACAATAATTCGAGTTGCGTTCCGTAATCGATTAGCAGTGTTCTGCTTAGGGATTGGATGTCGCAGGATCCTCCACAAACATCGCTGCCTGGGAATGCTGCCGCGCTGGCAAGTGCTCCGCCCATCCCTATCAGAGTTGCGACCAGAACCGCCGCGAGAAGCGACACTCGCTTCAGCTCCATCTGAGCCTCGCCTTTTGCCGGTCCAACGAGCATTACAGTGAAGAGAATTAGGATAACAACCGCACCAATGTACACAGCGATCTGAAACGCTGCGACATAGGATGCGTCAAGCAATATGAAGAGCCCAGCCATTCCCAAAAACGCGACGCCGAGAGCCACCGCACCGTAAACCAGGTCCCGGGCTTCGAGCGCCATGATAGATCCTATCACCGTAACGGCTGCGAGAACAAGAAACGCAGGCTCAGTCATTGCGCGATCAGATCGTGGGAAATCCGACGACGATAAAGTAGGTTATCACTATGTTCACAAGCGCTAGGCCGAGAAGGATCGTCCAGCCAGCCCTCAAGAGTTGGTCTATTCGAACGCGTCCAAATGTACCTCGCAATAGAATAACGGCAACGACAATCCCAATAGTCTTGAGTAGGGACCAAAAGAGAGGTGGCAGTGGACCTGGGCCGAGGTAACCTCCCAAGTATAACGTAGCGAACAAAGCGGAGAAAGCGTAAAGTTTGATAAAACCCGCGCCTTGAGCAGCCAAGAAGAAGAACCCTGTGTATTCAGCCTGCCATCCCATAATCACCTCTGGCTCAGCCTCAGGAAGATCGAAGGGTATCCTTTCCTGCTCCGCAACCGACGTTATCAGGAACAAAAGCGCTCCAAGCGCCTGAGGCACGATAAACCATCCCTTTGACTGAGCCAGGACGATTTTTTCCAAGTTGAAGGTCCCAGCTAACATTACGACACCTATAGCCGAGAGCCAGAGTGGAATCTCGTATGCTGTCTGCTGGAACAGTGACCTCAGTCCGCCGATGAACGGGTACTTGCTGTTCGCACTCCAACCTGCCAGCAGGACAAGTGTCGGCGAGAGAGTAACGAAGGCTAGAAAGACTGGAAGCCCAATCTCAAGATTCGATATCAAGGTCTCATGGCTGAACGGTATGAGCCCCATCAGCCCGCCCGCTAGGACCATCCCAAAAACCGGGGCCATGACGAAGAAGAACTTGTCCGCCTTTTCCGGAAGTGGCAACTCTTTGAAAGCGAGCTTGATCAAGTCTGCGAAGGACTGCAGGATGCCCCCAAGCGGGCTCACGTACTGCGGCCCGATTCTTAATTGGACCCTTGCTGTAATCTTTCGATCCAGCCACGTCAATAGTGCAGCAATTATGGCAATCGATGTGAGACCGGGAAAAATTGCGATTTTCAAGAAAAGCGGACTGGTCATTATCGCCAAGGTCATCTGAATCGGGTCCGGAAACGGTTCAGCCAACCTCACTCACCTACCAGTTCTCAGGCTTGTTTGCGAGTCTCAGCGCATAGGCGAGGGGCGTGAGCAGAACTGCCATGAACACAAGAATGGGAATCGTTCCGGGGGCTCCTAGCGCACGGAGGTTGACGGCCCAAGCAAATAGGAACATAGCAACAACATCGTACACCACGAACATTAGCAAGTAGGGATAGTACTGGACAATGAACCGTGTCCGTCCGCGTCCGGCAGCAATCTGCCCAGACTCGAAGGCGGCATGTTTTTCCGGCGTTGGCCTCGGGTCTTTCGGGCTGATGAGCAGAAGGAGAACAACTACTAGTCCGATTGTCGAGACGGTTACGAATCCAAGATAGTAAACAATCTCTGGAATTCCCTCAGCGACCACTTACGGTCCAACCTAGCCCGTTTTCGGCATGCAAGACCCGTGATATTATAAAACTTTGAGTCAGAAGATTCTGTTAAGTCTTCGGGAGATGCTCCGTCATTTTTACCGCTCTACGGGTTATTAGTTGGCATCCTAGCCTTGCAGGGGACATCGCTAGTGCTGGCGGTGAAGGCGGTCAGGCAGAGAAACGATGCCTCAAGCGAACTCCCACATCTATTAGACCAGTTTCGACGCATTGTAAACGTCTGCGTCTCCACAGGAATAGAACAGAACGTTTCCTCGCTCAAGACACTCTCGTCAGGATGCTATCACCGTCTCAGCCGTGAAATACTCGGCTACTATAGACTCTGCGCCATCATCACAGCCACTGGAATACTGCACAACTATCGAAAGGCTAAGAGAAACAACCCTCACACCGCAGTGCCCCATGCTAGAAGGCTGATGCTGACCACATGCTACGGGTTCAAGATACAAGACGGTGTTCTCAGACTGCCGGTCAAGCCGCGGACGTACGTCTACATCCCGCTCAACAGTCACACGCGACGATCATTGTCCGGGGTGACCGTGCGCTCTGTTACTGTGACGCCTCACACGGTCAGCATCAGCTACTCGAAAGAAGTGGTTGAGTACAAACCGGAAGGATACCTTGGAGTGGACCGGAACCTGGACAATGTGACAGTCGCCTCGACAGAAGGGAAAGCTCGACGGTTCGACCTGTCCGAGGCCACAAGGATCAAGTCTACCTATCGTCTTGTCACGAGCCGATTCCACAGAAACGATGCACGGATAGAACACGTCGTCTATGCCAAGTATGGTCTGAGACAGCGCAACCGTGTACAGGCGAAGACCCGACGTTACGGAATAGTCATGGAAAGACTAACCGGGATTAGAAGGCTCTACCGGAAGGGAAACGGTCAAACCAGAAAGTATAGGGCGAGAATGAACTCGTGGAGCTTTGGCGAACTACAACGCCAGATAGAGTACAAGGCAAGATGGGAAGGCGTGAAGGTAACCTATGTCCCTGCTAGAAACACTAGCAAACGGTGCTCGGTATGCGGGTACAAGACCCTAGAGAACACCATGCGACAAGTATGGTGTCCCGGATGCGGGACGATGCTTGACAGGGATGTGAACGCAGCTGTGAACATAGCTACGGGAGGAGTGAGGTTCACTCCCTACGGGCCTCCAGTTGAAGCAATGGTAGAGGAACGGGAACCGAATAAAGCGGCCCTAATCCCCAAAGTCGATGGAGACAAGTTAAGTCACCTACGGATGGCTAACCAGTATTAGCCATTACCCGAAGACTTAACAGAACCAGTTAGAGAGTACCATCTGAGGCTAATTTTTCCTCTGCCATAGATAATCAGCGTATTCATCGAGAATCTTCCGGTTCCTGAGCCGTTTTACGCTCCGAAGACTCTGCTTGGCTTCATCAGCATACTGCTTGGCCCTATCTCTCGCAAAATCAAGCGACCCAGAGTCTCGGAGTAAACGAAGTACCTGTTTTGAGCTAGGCTTCTTCTTCCTGGAAACCAGCAAGTCCGTGTGGTTGTTCGGGCGAGGGGCTTCGTGAAGAAAGTGCGAGGTTACGATATTAGGACTGCTCAGAGCTGGTTCATCTGGCGAACCATCAAAGTCCAACATGTCGTCTCTTATCTGGAACGACATGCCCGCGGCTCTACCAAATTTTTGCATTGAGACGAGATCCCGACCCTCAACTCCCCCTA
>VBBN01000040.1 GCA_005888735.1 Candidatus Bathyarchaeota archaeon | reverse complement strand
CGACTGGATAGACTGTTTTCTGGCGGACTAGCTCAAGCCCATCCTCGACAATATTCTCCAGTCTGGTGAGTGTTGCCGGTGTTTTGCCCACGTTTGCTATCTCGAGTTCTAGTGTGAGCTCGGACCCAACGGAGACGTTCCTCTGTGAGAGATTCGGGTTCCCCACTATGTTGGCTGCGTCGACTCGTTCCAGACCAAAGGTTTTCTCGCGGACTAGAGAGACTGGTGCTACCGCAACTCCTGTGAGGGCTGGTGTCTGGGCGAGGGCTTCGATCGGGCTCATCAGGAGCTCCATGTCCTCCCGTGCTCGCTTCAACAGCTGAACGGCTTTTGCTGCCAGCTCGAGATGTTTCTCGGCTAGCTGGAAGAGTTCCGCCTTTCTCCTGGACTCTCTCTCAACGGCGGCGTCGGTTAGGTAGACTAGTGCGTCGAACAGTTTTCCGGTGGCGCGGGTCCAGTCGGCCGCGTTTTGCAGTCCTGCTGCTTGGTAGTAGTCTGTCGCTGTTTCGAGGGCTTTCTTGATTTCGGAGTACAGCTGGGTGTTTCGGGTGCGGCGGAACCGTGTGTCGGCCTCTAGGGCTTTGCACATGGACGAGCTGGCTAGGGCGAGTAGTCGGAATCTTTTCCTTGGGGTGATCTTTTCGACTTTGCTGAACAGGTCGGCTGCTTCGGCGTAGAGCTCGGGCGATGCGCCGGACTCAGCCTCTTTCATCTCCGCCCAGGCGTGGCATGATAATGCTAGGGTCTCGAGTTCCCATCGCGCCTGGTCGGTCTGGGCTTCCGCGGCTAGTTCTTCGAAGCGTTGGGATGCTGAACGATATCTTGCTGAGCTTCCTTCCTCGTCTCCTTTCTTGTCGAGTATTCTAGCCTCTTCAAGCTCAGCCCTTCCCAGGCAGTATCTTTCTCGGCTGCGGGTGATCTCGACCCATTTCTGCAGGTCCTGTTTCTCTTGGGGGGCGGGGTCTTGGGCGAGCATGTTCTCCAGGAGTGTCTTTGCTTGTCGGAACGTCTCGACTGCTGTCTTGAATGACTCGATTGACGCTTCCGGGTTCTCCTCACTGCTGTAAGCTTCCCCCTTCTCTAGGAGGGTGCATGCTTCGTAGTGTTTGGACAAGTGGCTCCGGGCCTTGGTTGCTTTGAGTATGTCAGCTGCTTTCGCATAGTTCTCGGACGCGGTTGAGTAGTGTTCTTCTTGGTGTTGGGAGCGTGCTTCGCCTATGCTGGACCAGGCGTCCATGTAAGATGCTAGCTCGGTAAGGACAAGGGATAGTCCTGGGATCTTCTGTGCGGTGAGCCGGTAGTCTTCTGCGACTCTCTTGAAGGCCTTCGAGGCTTCCTTGTAGTCACCGGCTGACTCAACCTTTCCGGTTGCATCGTTGACGTAGTCGGATAGTTTCCATCCTTCTCTCTCCTGGAACTGTAGGCCGAGGTCTTCGTATAGTCGCTGGCAGATTGCTGTGACTACTGTTTCGACCTTGGCTCCGGCGGGGAGCATTTTGCTCAGCGATTTGACGTATGAGTCTGGTTTGCTGACGGCTATTCCCGGGTCGAGAAAGACGCTGACTACCCCAGCGGCGTCGCCAAGCTGGCTTTGGAGCCCGGCGGATACAGCTCCTTCAAGAGCGTCTTCGAGTGATGGTGAGCGTTTCATTTCTTCCCGCCCAGTACGAATCTTGAGAATCTGTACACGATGAAGAGGGCGAACGCTACCATCGAAGCTGTATGCGTCATCGTCCCATATAGGCTGAACGCGCTCAGGTTGAGAGCGCCGATAGAGTTGAGGACTCTCGGGACCTCGGAGATGGTCCAGATGGAGAGGAATCCGGCCAGCTGGAATTGGAGGCTCCGGATTGTTCCAGCGGACACGGCCATCCTGACGAAGAGTGCGAAGGCGATCAGGACGCCGATTAGGATGCCGATTTCGACTGGTACGATTATGTCTGTCATGCGAGTCCTCCTCGTTTGCTGTAGTAGAGGGCGAAGATGATGAGGACGGTGACTGATGTTGAGTCTAGAAATGCTCGGGCCGGGTATCCGATGATGAAGGTGAAGAGGAGGTGGTAGGAGCCGTGTGCGAGGGCGAAGAGGCCGAGGAGGAGGCTGAGAACTCGGAGAGTGGTGATGCTGCTTCGGTAGGCTAGGTAGAAGGATACTATGGATGCGACGAGGAGGCTTCCGCCGCTGATAAAGCCTAGAACCAGATCGACCGTGGCCGTTGGAAGTCTCACCGACTCAAAGTAATCCGCAGTGTGTTTGGAATAGCCCCGCTATTAATTCTGCACGGCCGGTTCGCTCCGTCAGTGAAGGAGCATAGAGGTAGATCAGTCCCAGAAGAACCAACAACCCCGCTACGGGAATACCCAGAGCAAGCAGGTTGAATTTCGAGCCGATAGACACAGCCGCACTTTTCGTTGCATCTCTTACTTAACAATCCGCCATGCCCCACCTATCCTATGGTATCCCGCTGTGAGGTCACCGGTTGCGACGGTGGAACAGAACTATTCTGTTTTGGTTGTCGTAAATGGTTCTGTAAGAAGCACTATTCTGAGCATAGAGAAATTGTCCGGCAAATACAAGTCAAGGCTATATTTCCGGCGGGTAACAACATCCTATCCTTCAATAACAGTCAGACCCCGACGGGGGCCGACATGATTGACATTGAGGCTACTCTTGTTGGTTTGACCTACAAAACAGCCAGACTGTCTTTGACCAATCATCGAGCCAGACGATAGACCTTCCTGTTTCTCCAACCTTCCATTCCCGGTTGCCCCGTTGATCACGAAAGCCGTACTAGGCTAGCCTAGCGTTCCATGCGGCAGGTTGTTGACAACTCTGACATCGTGGTTACTATTCACCTCGTATAGTTCTTCGTGGTCGAACCTGACGTGAAATCTGACTCGCAATATCAGGGTCTTGATACCATGTTTTCTCGCAAGTTCCAACGCCCGTATCTGCATTGGTATGAGTCTAGAGTTTGCGATTTTACTTCGACGAGTAGTATTTCCTCGCCTCTCCTCGCAATTAGGTCTATTTCGCCGCCCAAATCGACGCCATCTCCCTTAATCTTCTTGTATTGTATCAGGTCGTCGACGAACTCCTTAACTCGATGGTCGGCAAAAATGGGGCCTCGTTCTTCGAGCAGGTCTTCCCACAATTCTTCTCTCTTGGACTGGCTCATACTTCCTGCATGGCGGACTCCGGCAATGTACCATGAGACGTTGAAATTGAAATCTTTCACGTCGAATCCCTCAGCGATGAGCAGTCGTTTCGCGAGGCTTTCAGCAACCTTTCCCAGACCTTGATGTAAGATCGTATTGAATCTCTTGTCTCGTAAATGCCCTCTCAGGGCGATTTTCTTGGGAAACCTTCTTGTCCCTCTTGAATTCATGCGCGTCTCGACCGTTTTGACATAACTGTGAGAGAGGGCTGAATATTGGCGGAAACTTTTGCGTGGGCTTATCGAAAACGTCTTCGAATCAATGCCTTCAACGTGCGAATATCAGTCCAATAGTCAGGGTCTTCTGCGATTTCCTTGAAGAAGTCTTTCACGGGCATCTTCTGGGAAAGAACTGTTTGAACCCATTGGGAGACGCTCCTGGCCTTCCTAAATGGGATCTTCATTAGATAGAACGGATAGTCTTGTGAGTTAAGCATTACTCCAACGAGAGGCATACTCAGAGTAACCAGCCTGCATTCGCGCTTCAGGCTCTGTTCATAGAACTGCAGACTCTCGAAGTCTTCCATCAAGCCATTGTATGCAATCGTGGCCTCGTAGAGGTCTGAATCGTAAAAATCCTCATTCCTTATCTCGATTTGACGTGACAAACCTAAGTGTCTTACTCGTTGCTCCGCCTTCTTCGCTCTGCTCTTGAGTCTCTCAATTCCCACCGCATGCCTTACGCCGAATTCACTGACCGCGATGATGCATAGTTGACCTCGGCCGCAACCAAGGTCGTAGAAAACATCCTTCTTCGATGCTTGAGCGAGATGCAACAACCTTCGAATGTTTCGGTTGCTTTGAGTAATATCAGGGCCAAGATGCGTTTTCAAAGCGACTTCCGTCCATATTGACGGGACTCGTTGGGCTTTCTTGTATCTATTCTTGGTTGAGAAGCTCGCTTTAGCAAATGCTGTGGAGTACGGCTCGATGATACTTTGCAGGCATGTCGGAAATCCTCGTTTAACCCCCCTAACAAATCGTTAGTGGTTCAACACGTTGCTGGTTCGAACTGGCTCCAGTAACAAAGACCATTTGTCTTGGTTATGGCCTGCCTGCTTCGGAAGGGTCGAAATTTGGGTTTAACCGAGAAGCAGCGTGAGGACCTTCGACATATCCGCGGCGTGGTCCAGGATTCGCGCTACAGAATATTCCACGAATGCAACCTGCGACAGGTGACTGTCGGCTTCAAACTTCGAAGTGGGAAGATCACCTCCGATCTAGGAATCGTCGCTTTCACACAGGCGAAACTGTCGCGAAACCAATTGAATGACCGCCGAATACTTCCCTTGGAAGATTCCGTGAAGGGGGTTCTCACTGACGTGGTTGAAGTTCCGGGTGGTTTCTACCCTCGCTCGGAACGGAAAGTACGCCTCCCTGAAGATTCTCTGAGCGAGACTCTGACCACACCAACAACCCCCCCCGCAGGGTTCGGGCGCAGTGCCAACTTTGGTCGTCAGCGGCCCTTCAAGGGAGGAGACGCTGGCATACACTTCGCAGTCAGCGGCTCAGGCACATTCGCAATAGTAAACAAGGACAGTGAAATCCTGACCAACAACCATGTTGGTGCCAACTAGGATGTGGAGGGCGGAGACTTCGCTAGACAAGGCGATGTGTGGCTTCAGCCAGGAGCCCACGGAGGCGCCACAGCCAGCGACGCAGTGGCAGTCCTCGATCGCTGGAACAAGATAGCTCCAGCCGTCCTTCACCAAGATTACCGTTTCAACATGTACGATGCAGCTATTGGCCGAGTACTAGACAACTTGGAAGAAGGCACAGACTTCGAACCGGGCCAGGTTCGCAAACTAGGAAAGGTGGAAGGAGCTACATCAGTGGATGTAGGCGATGAGGTCACTAAGATGGGAGCAAGGACGGAGGTCACTAAGGGAATCGTGACACATGTTTTCGTCCCTGGAGCAGTGACCCGGGTGGGGCCCTACCATGGTCATGATGCGGATTTCGCGCTCCAGCTAGTAATTCAGTCACAACAGGGCCCGTTCTCGGGGGCAGGAGATTCAGGTAGCCTAATTCTCAGAGACGAGAAGGATAAGGGGGCGGGAAGCTACAAAGCGGCAGCATTGCTCTTCGCCGGCGGAACCGACGAGCACGGCTCCGACCTCACCATAGCCAGCCCAATAATACCAATTATCCACAACCTGAAGTTCAAACTCTAGGCAACGCGGTCAGTGCTATCGGGGAGAGAACTTCTCTCCCAACCGAATAACTTGGACTGGCACACCCTCGATCTCTTTCGGGACCCCATCAAGACCTTGAACTCCCTCACCTGGACCGACAAAGCAGACAATTCCCACCTGGCCCGAAAGGCTGTCCCCGCTCCGGAGGTAGCCGACGCTCAGTTGCTTGAGTCCGAACCTGACCCTGAGCTCGTCTGCGTGTCGAGAGAGAACCTCCCGGGCTCTAGCCGTTTGACTCGCCAAGGTTGCACCGGTGTCGCCCGTAGCGGTATTTTTGCATTCCCTAACTCCAAGCAAACTTCCAAGACCCTAATTACAAAACCGACAGTCTACCCTTGGGAACAGACTGCGGCAAAGCATCAACGGGACACTGACAAGCTACACTTACAACTTTGCTTCGGCGGCTGGGCTATGTTGGAAGACGGTTCGGCAAGTCTCCCCAAGACCTGGCCAAGACTTCAGTCAAAACGGCCACCGACTTTCTCTTGGACATGCTTGAGGAGCTGGAGAAGGAGGGTCGAAGCGGGAGCTACACTGCTAACATGGTCAAGGCGGTGAGTAGCTGGTTGGACTTTAACGATGTCCAGGTGGTCAAGAAGATACGTATCACGGGGCGGGGCCAGCTTACCCGGACAGCTGACGAGAAGCCGCCTCGGCCGGAGGAGCTTAGGAGCATCCTTAACGCAGCAGATCTGCACCAGTCCTCCGAAGTAGAGAGGTCCGAGTATGATTCCTGCGGTCAATTCTCCCAACACGACCGGGAGATTGAGCCTTGCAAAGAGCTCAGCGAGTAGCTTGGCCACCGTGAGCAGAACACTCACTGCTATGATTGCCAGTATGATTGGGTCAGACGAAGATGCCATCGTTCATTCTCGGGCTCTGTTTGTAGAGTTGACCGCCGAGAACTCCGCCGTTCACCTTTCGATGGGTTTTCGGCGACGGTGGGAGTGGAGACTTCGCCGTCAGAGTGCTGGGCTGTCTCCTCGGCGACAAGGTCGTTGAGTCTCCCTCTTGAGGAGCTGTTCATGTTCACAATGTCGCGCAGACGTGATGGTAGAATTTAGTGTAACTGCGTACTAGTTTGGTCGGTAGGACTAAGGGGGCTAATATCTTACAGAGCAGTTCTCAGAGAAAGGCCTGAGTGTTTGGTAAATTTTTGTTGTGATGATGCTTGAAATTCATCCTGCGGGAGTTATTGTCGAGGGCAGTAGGTGTTGCGACGAGTTTATGAGTAAGACGGGTCTTACCTCTGCTGGTTTCTATGGATTTGGAGATGACGAGGATCTCCAACAAGGGACAGGTTGTTATCCCTGGACGGATTAGGGAGGAGCTTGGTCTGGACGAGGGGACCCGCCTTTTGGTCTTTGGAGAAGGTGATACTCTGATTTTGAAGAAGGTGACGTTGGGACCCGGGTCTAGCACGAGGGAGGCGCTGGAGTCGTTGAGGAGGAGGGTCAAAGCATTAGGGCTCTCAAAGGAGGACGTTGCCGCGGAGATTCGAAAGGTGCGAGCTGGACGCCGGAAAAGGGCTTCTTGAAGCTCCGAGTCGTCCTAGATACAAATACTCTCATCTCAGGCCTCTTCTTCCGCTCAGGGAACGAGGCACAGCTGGTTGACGCAGCTCTAGAGCGCCGAGTCAAGATTCTGACCAGCCTGGAGATTCTCGAGGAGGTCAGAGAGGTCCTTTCCAGGCCGAAATTCCAGCTTTCCCCAAACGAGGCCGGGTCCGCTTTCCAACTTGTAGTCTCGGTTGGCGAGATTATCCTTGCCCCCGGCAAGGCGAAGGCGAGGTGCAGAGACCCAGATGACCAGAAGTTCCTTGACTGTGCCTCAGCCGGCAGGGCCGACTTTCTGGTGACAGGGGACCGGGACCTTCTATCAATGGGGCGGGTAGGCCGTGCGCGGATAGTCAGGACAGCGGAGTTCGTCAAGTTGGTCAAGCCTGGGCGTTGAGGGGTAATGGCTCCTCTTGCGAGTCGGCGGGAGTTGGCTGGTTTGGTGGGCGGTCATCAGGATCGGGCACTGTCGCGACACTTTTGCCTGTTCTGGAGGCCAAGCAGGATTCTCGAACTGGCCTAGGAGTCCCTGGTCATATCCATAAGTGAGTCCCGTCGTGTCCGATGAACCAAGGCTTGCCTAGGCTCTTTTGCAGATATCTACGGCTATATCAGGATGTAACAAGGGCTGTTGCGGTATAAGTTGGGGAGCGTTTTTTCCGTTCTGTTTAAGGGTCGGTGTGGAACGCGTAGTTCTGCGTGCTTCCCCCTAGCAGGGCTCGGTGCATAGTTCTAGTTAGAACTGGTACTGTCGCCAAGGTCATTGGATTCTGCGTAACTCAACTCCGCGATCGCTTCAGCTTCTACGACAGTGACGCTCGTATCGTGGGGCAGCTAGGATAGGAGGGGCCCGTGCGACATTTCCAAGTGTCCGCAGGCCTGGACGGTGACTGGAAGGGCAATAACCAAACAGCGTGAGAGGGTCGTCAGTCTAGGAAGGCGGCCCATTCCTGAGAGTAGGGTTTTCGACCTATTTGTGGGATTGTTGACGTTTGGGAGCTTGTTTCCCCTGCTCTTCGTCCGTCTCGGTGAAACAATTGCTCCCCTATTCTGGGGATACTCCATCTGCATGACCTGCTACTTACTCCTCGTCTACACTATTACAGGCCGCTACAGACCTATTCCTGATACTGGTTTTCGGCCGAAGGTCACTGTTGTTGTTCCGGTGAAGAACGAGGCAGCCTGTATATCGGATGTTGTTCAAACGGTTCTCGCCAGCGATTATCCACGAAGTCTCTTGGAGGTGATTGTGGTCAATGATGGAAGCACTGACGACAGCTGGGAACGTCTTCAGCTTTTCAGAGACAATCCCAGAGTGACTCTGATAAATCATGAGAGAAACTTTGGAAAGAGGGTAGCCCTCGCCAGCGGGTTCTCGCAAGCCAAAAGCGACATTGTCATATGCATTGACAGCGACAGCTTTGTCGACCCTCAAGCCATCAAGCTGCTCGTCCAACCATTCGCGGATCGCAAGGTCGTAGCAGTCTGTGGAAACGGGGAGGCGGCTAATCTCCAAACTGTCCTGGGCCGGCTTCAACACTATTGGTACGTGGAGATGTTCCGGCTTGCTAAGGGAATGGAGTCAAAATTCGGCTGCGTTACGTGTTGTAGCGGTATTCTTGCGGCCTATCGGAAGATGGTTGTGGACGCTGTTCTGGACGAGTGGCTGAACGAGCGCTTTGCCGGCCGGAGAATCACGATAGGTGACGATAGGCAGCTTACTAATCTCGTGGCTCGTGGGTTGCCGAGAAGGGTCTTCTTGAATTCTCCAGGGGAAGATAGGACCCTGACCAATTTCGCGCTGTCCACGAAGGAGGCGAAGGTTGTTTTCCAGTCAAACGCGTACGTCTATACGCTTGTTCCTGAGACGTGGAAGCAGTTCTTCAAGCAGCAGCTGCGGTGGAAGAGGGCGTGGGTGTTGGGAAGCATTTGGGGGGCGAAGTACATGTGGAAGAAGAGGCTTCCCATGGCGATAACCTTCTACGTGTACCAGTTCGTAACCTACATGTCACCAGTTGTAATAGTGCTCTGGCTGATAGTAAGACCCTTGCAAGGGGACTGGATTGGAAGTCTCGGATTCATTGCAGGCAATCTCTGGATAGGCCTCTTGCACGGGCTCAACTCTAAGAAGCTCAGCGGCATCTCCTTCAAAGGAATCCTGTACAGGATAGTCTTCGTCTTTGTCACCTTGTTCATAACGATGACAGTGCTTCTGTACGGCTGGCTGACGCCTTGGAAGGGAGGATGGGTAACGCGAACCGAGGGCGACCTGGCGACTCCGCTATGGTCTGTTCCCGAGAAGCCTCTGGTTGAAACGCCTGTTTTGCCAGCTCAAGTAGCGGCCGCCCGAGTATCGATGATGCCAGCTTCGTCGCGGACCGATGGGATCGATACGCGCGATAGTGGTTGATCTCCATGAAATGGGCATTGCTGTTTCTACTCATGCTCCTAGCGATGATTATGCTGCCGGCTTATCCTGTTGAAGCACAGCCTCTTTCGAAGGGATACCTTGTTGTCACGTTTGATGATGGCCGGGATGGGGCGCTGGCCTATGCAGCGCCGACCCTCCAACAGGACGGCGTGAAGGCAACTATGTTCCTCTATGAGGGAAGCCTCGATCAGGGCTGGCAGGGCTTCCTAAACCGGCAGGGTGCTCTGAAGCTCCAGAACACCTTCGGCTGGCAGTTTGAAAGCCACTCGATGACACACCCCGACCTGAACCATCTAAGTTCTGGTCAGTTGACGAGTGAAATCGCGACGTCTAAGGGAACCTTGAAGAGAGATGGTTTTCAGCCGATCGCTTCCTTTGCGTACCCTTATGATACGGGTTGGGATAATGCGACAGTTCTTGACTCGGTGAGGCAGTCTTACGTTGCGGCTCGGAAAGCAAGCGTTTTCGGCAATGTTCCTATCATGTACGATAGGTCAAGGCAGCTTGGCCCAAGCGGTTGCTATTCGTGCCCGCCGGACCGGTACCAGATCTACGGAAACGTTGTTACTAACACGACGTCGGTTCAGACTTTGACGGGTTATCTCGACCAAGCCGCGGCCAACCGTGCGGTGCTGGTTCTCGTGTTTCACCAGATTGTTTCTTCGGGGGCTGAGGAGTACCAGTATCTGGGCTCTGACTTGAAGAGCGTGATAGACTATGCTAGAGAGAAGGCTCAGAACGGTGTCTTGGAGAGTCTCTATTTCAGCGAGGCTGTAGAGCTACTCTTCGGAGTCTCCTCCTTTCCCACGTCCTGTGTGCTTGTATGTTTGCCGAGCGTTAGTGGGGTTGTTGTGGCGGTTGTGGCAGGTATTGCCTGGGCGTTTCTTCTAGTGCGCTGGAACGTCAAGAGAAAAGACCGAGGAGCAACACCGCAGCTATCGGATGATCTGGCAGTAGCTTGAGCCGTCTCGCTACATGGCCCACCTCTATGTGGCTACCAGGAAGAGGGTTGCCTGAGTCATTCCCGCGTGAGTCCAACATCCAAAGGATTCGGTGCAGAGCTTCAAACGATGAACAAACACATTTCGAGTGTGGAGAACAACTATTAGGATACCCTATTTGCCCTTCTTGGGCCATTTTTTGGACATTTTTTTGGTTTTTGGGGCCCATTTTTTAGGATTCGCCTCTACCTGTATCTGTATCGCGCGCAAGAAGCTGCTCAGCTCTACAGGTAAAGGCCGCCTCCACAACTTAATGAAAAGTGGTTTCGAAAACACTGTTCCCAAAGCTTAAGACATTTTTCGCAAGTTAAGTTCCCTTGAGGTTTCTGAGGGATGGCAACCTTTCAGCTGGACGAGATTAAGCAGCGTCAACGCCTGGAATGGCAAGCGGCCGCACCTGGGTGGAAGAAGTGGGAGAGGATGATTATTCAGAGCCTCCAGCCAGTCGCTGATATGCTGATAAAGAATGCCGGCATCACATCTGGCAATACGGTTCTAGACATGGCGACCGGGACAGGCGAGCCCGCGCTAACCATTGCCAAGATTGTCGGACCTGGAGGGAGAGTTGTTGGGATGGACTTGAGCCCTGACATGCTCGACGTGGCGAAGGAACGAATGGTATCCCAAGGTCTCAACAACGTGACCTTTCAAGTGAATGAACACGACGACCTCCCCGCGTTTCCGGACAACAGTTTCGACGCCGCTGTTTGCAGATTCGGCCTTATGTTCATGCCGGATCCAGTACGTGTGCTCAGGGCGATTCGCAGGGTTCTCAAGCCTGGAAGGAAAGTCTCGGTCGCAGTATGGGGTCCTCCAGAGAGAGCACCTTTCTTCACCACGCCTATGAAAGCAGTGTCAAAGCATGTTCCAGAAATGAAGCCCCTGGCTCCAGGCACTCCTGGAGGCCCTTTCGCGATCCCGAGCCAGGAGATGCTTGGAAGCATCTTCAAAAAGGCGGGCTTCTCAAACTTTCAATCTCAAACTACTGACGTAACGGTGGTACAGGCCGAGAGCCCAGAGGAGTATTGGGAGGCGATAACAGAGGTGGCGGGCCCCATAGTATTTCTCCTCTCCAAAATGACCGTCGAGAAGAAGAATGCGATACGAGAAGACGTGATAGAAACGGTGCGCGGTCTGTTTCCGGCAGGTCCTGTAAGGCTCGGAGGAGAAGCAATAGTGGGAAGTGGCACTAAACCCTCTGTCTAATCCTTTCATTAGGCGAGTATCGAATTCCGAAATCTGGCGCCGAATTCTTTCTGCATCAATGCGAATGCTCCGATTCCTACCACGAGGGCAGACTGGCAGGATGTCTAGCTCAACTTCGCCTTGGAGCCTTGTCTTCTCGGTTGAGCCTGGCCACTAGACGATTGATCGTGAAGGCGTGCTCCTTCCTTTCTTCATTCAGAATCGTTCTTAGAACCGGCAAAGCATTTTCGAGTGTCCTAGCCAGCTTGCGATAACGATCCCTCCTAAGCGTAACCAGGTTCCTCTCAAGCCTCCGAATCTCCGCGTTCCACGCGTTCCAATCCTTGAAGTATGGGAGAAGATTTCTGAGGGCTCTGACGGCTATTTTCAATTCTATACGGCTCCTCAATTTCATCTACGAACGGCTTCCCTAGAAGCCAATCAGCTCTTCAGCCTTTGTTGACATGTCTCGAGCTGGGGCTGGGGCAGGCGTCGTCTCTAGGGAGACTGTGCGGAGACACTGCGGTTTAGCTTCGAGAATCCTCTAACCGCGCCAAATCGACGCGTGTGTGTTTTCTGGACTATACTCGCCCTGGTTTCGCAAAGGAATTATATTCGCACCTTTCCGTCGCGAGCAATTGGAGAGGTCGCAATCGCTTGGTTTGGAGACGACTATGACGGGCAAATGCAGAGCCGGCGGGAGGGTCTTGGCCGGCAACGATCACTCCACGGGTAGGGGTGAGAGCGAATGAGGGTTCTCGTAACTGGGGGTGCTGGATTCATTGGAAGCCACGTCGTGAAGCGGCTTGTGGAACAGGGCCATGACGTGACCGTCCTTGACGACCTTTCCACAGGACACTTGGATGTCTTGAATGGGCCTCTTGAAGATGGGAAAGTACGCGTGACTAGGGCGGACATCAGAGACCGTGAGGTTGTGGCACAAAGCATCAGGGGCATGGAAGCAATTGTTCACTTAGCCGCGAGAACAAGTGTTCCCCTCTCAGTAGAGCACCCGGCTGAATCGCTGGACATCAATGTGAACGGGACAACGAACCTGCTATCAGCATGTGCTAATGGCGAAGTGGAAACTTTCGTCTTCGCATCTTCTAGTGCAGTTTACGGAGATGCGAAGGAACTTCCGACGCCAGAGGACTATCCTCTAGATCCAAAGTCTCCGTACGCGTCGAGCAAGATGCTTGCTGAGAAAGCTTGCGCGGCCTTTCGGGAGAACGTGGGGCTACCTGCAATCAGTCTCCGTCTCTTCAACGTCTACGGAGGAGCTGTAAATGGGGATGCTGACCCCGGTGTGATAGGCAGTTTTGTCAAAAGATTTGAGAAAGGGGAGCCGCCGATAATCTACGGCGACGGAGAACAGACCAGAGACTTCATTCACGTCGAGAACGTCGCGGAGGCCGTGGCTTATACTATTGAACGTCCACCCTCTGAAGCCGTCTGCAACCTAGGCACCGGCGAGTCAATCACGATCAATAAACTCGCCCGGAAAGTGTCCGATCTCTATGGACCGCGAGGAAACCGCCCAAGCTATGCTCCGCCCCGACCGGGAGATGTCAGACACAGTCAAGCGGACACAAGTCGGGAAAAGAAGCTTGGAATTACTCCAAGTATCCGCCTCGATGAAGGACTGCAGCTAGCACTGAGCAGTCGCAAGCGATGACCGAGGCGTGGCAAGCCTTCAGTAATGAAAGCTCAGAAATCAGGTTGGATATGGCCCAGGCTCCTCCTAATCGGCACCATCACGAAACTTTCTCCGTTCAAGTTTGCACTTGGATCGCTAGTAATCCCCCTCGCAATAAGAGGAATTCCTGAGCTAATCGCTGGCCCATATCCAATCGGCTATGATACAATAGCTGCTTACGTTCCTGGGATGCTAGATATTCGGATGGGTAATTACGAGACCCTAAACCTGAAGATTGGAGGATGGCTCCTCTACGGTATTCTCGCTTTGATTTACATCTCTACTCACATTGACGCTGTTTTGATAGTCAAGTTCGCGGGGCCGCTGTTGTACGGATTGTTGGGGGTTTCAGAGTTCCTATTCGCTAGGAGGAGTCTCGGATGGACGGAAAGGAGATCGTTTGAACTGGTACTAGTCGCATCAGTCTACTTTGTCCTGCTGAGAATCTCGTGGGATCTCCTGCGGAACACGCTAGGACTGTCCCTTCTCCTGCTGGCAATAACCGCTCTCGGATACGTTGGTAGTTCTCGTGGAGCTTTTGTCTTCTCGGCACTTAGCCTGCTCACTGTGACGGCTCATCTTCTGACTGCCTCGATTCTGACCGGGCTTGTCTTGATTAACGTACTGAGTTCTAACAAGCAGAGAAATCGGAAAGTAATCTGTTTCATTCCGGCCCTAGGGTTCTATATCTTGCTTGCCGAGTCCAGCCCTACTTTCGAGGCGGTGGCTCAATATGCCTACCCGGTCTATATTTTCCTCCCTCTAATCCCGCTGGCGCTTCTCGGAGTTCGAATGCGCCCGCGTCATCCGCTTGGGCACTGGCTGCTAATCTGTGGTGCTGGTGTAGCGTTAGGAGCGACCCCGTTTGCAATTTCGTCGCAAATCGTGGTGCCATACAGGTGGTCTCTGATGATGGCGTTTCCGCTGGTGGTACTAGCGATGGTTGGCAAATCTCGATTGGTCAAGGTGGGGGGCAAGGTTTCAACGCTGAGGAGAACGGCTTGGTTAGGTTGGTTGCTCATGATACTGATTCTGGGAGCGACGTACGCAGCACTTCCAGATCAGAATGCGTTTCCATATTTCAGATTCTTCTCTCCAACTTCCATGTTGCAGAGCACGATCCCTCTCGAGGACAGTGCTAGCTTGGTTCACGCCATTGATTGGTTATCTGCACACATTCCCCCGGGAGGCGTACTAATGACCCACCATGCCATCTACGGTTGGGTCAGAGAGTATTTTCATGGGAACAATACGATTCTATATTTTCCGCCTGGCACTAGCCTCAATGCCTCATTGAGGCAAACTTTGGACAGAGGTTTCACCCAGGTTTACACTATCTGGTGGGTTGCTGGCTACGAGTGGTATGGTGACTCGGTGCCCGGAAGCTTCACGGTGCAACATGTAGAGGGACGAATGGCCGCCTACTTCTACAACGCTGGTTGAACAGCGCAGAGACGTTCTTTGGAGGAAGTCGTCCAAATCGTTTGTTCAAGGCATGTGCAAAAAACGTTAAGTTGACTTCTCAGGCGTTAATCTGGGTCTAATGGCTTCTGACTCTCGGCGGAATACGGGCTACACTGACAATTCTCGTCAGGTAGTTTTCGTGGGAATTCCGGCCTTCAATGTGGAAAGAAGCATCGCCATGGTCGTCGTTCAAGCAAAGACCCATTGTGACCAAATAGTTGTGTGTGACGACGGATCTACCGATCAAACTCGGCAGATTGCCGAGTCCCTCGGGTGCAAAGTGGTAAGACACGAGAAAAACCAAGGCTACGGTGCGGCAATCAGAACACTAATGGACACTGCTCGAGGGGGTGGAGCGGACATACTGGTTACAGTTGATGGCGACGGCCAGCATAATCCCAAGGAAATCGAGGCTCTCATCGATCCGATCCGAAGGGGAGAAGCGGACATGGTCATAGGGACTAGACTCGCCCTACGAGATGCGGATGCGAACATTCCTCGGTTTCGGAGCATGGGGATTAAGGCGATTACGAAAATTGTAGCGGGTCTGAGTCAGCAAAAAGTGACGGATGCCCAAAGCGGCTTTAGGGCCTACGGAAGGAGAGCACTTGATTCAATACATCCGGGGGAACGAGGAATGGGAGCAAGTACGGAGATACTGCTCGAAGCTAAGGCAAACAATCTCAGGATCGTTGAGGTGCCCTCTGAAATCAAGTACTCCAAAGAGACCAGGTCCACGCTTAACCCAGCCTACCATTTTACTGATGTTGTGGGCAGCACAATCAAGGTAGCCTCGCTTCGACATCCTTTGTTAGTTTTCGGGCTTCCCGGCGCCATCTTTCTGATAACAAGTCTGGTCTTCGGCATTTGGGCATTGGATATTTTCGCAAAGGAAGGCAGACTTGTGACAAACCTCACCCTGATTTCCGTAGGTGGGGCGATAATCGGAACAATTCTGGTCAT
>VBBN01000006.1 GCA_005888735.1 Candidatus Bathyarchaeota archaeon | reverse complement strand
TCAAAGTCCAACATGTCGTCTCTTATCTGGAACGACATGCCCGCGGCTCTACCAAATTTTTGCATTGAGACGAGATCCCGACCCTCAACTCCCCCTATCGCGGCGCCGATTCCGGCCGCAGTCCCGAAGAGCGAAGCCGTTTTCAGGTCGGAGATGGCAACACACTCGTTGACACTTGCGTTTACGTCGGATAGTATGTCGAGAAGTTCACCTTTACTGATGTCCACGAGTGCGGACCCCACCATTCTCATGATTTCCGGGTTCTTGTAATTAGCTAACAACTGAACACCCTTGGACGCGAGGAAAAGGCCCGAAGTTATCGCTTTCTCATTGCTAAACGCCATGTGAATGGTGGGAACTCCTCTTCTCACCTGGTCTTTGTCTATCAGATCGTCAAATACTAGAGTCGCGGCGTGGATAATTTCGACCGCAGCGGCCGCATCCAGTGCCTTCCCTGAATCAACGCCTGCTGCTTGCGTGGCAAGTGCCACCAATAAGGGCCGGCATCGTTTCCCCCCAGTCCTGAACATGTACTTGATTATCTGGTTGGCTTCTGCCCGATCAAAATTGGTTTCGAGCGTCTCGTCGATCTTCTTCTCGATGGGTCGACGGAGGGCTTTGAATGCTGATGGGAACCCGCTCATCCCGACTAAGTCCTAATCGTTCCAGGCGTGAGATTGGCACCGCTATTTAATCGGTTTTACCCGGGTGTTCTACAGTTTGTACGTATACTCCCGAAACAATCTTTATAGCGACACCGCATGAGTCGACGTCAGAAAAGTGAACAATATGTCGACAACACCAACACCTCAAACATCACCACCAGCTAAGAGTAGAAAGACAATGTACGCAGTGCTGGGAGTGGTTATAATTATCATCGTTGTCGTTGCCGGACTCTATGCTGGCGGCTATTTCCCCGGCACCGGCATGACCGCGACGGCATCAGCTAAGGCATATGACACCGGGAGTTGCACTAGCGCCTCTAACTGCGATTTCACACCAGCCACCCTCAGCGTATCTACGAACACAAAAGTCACTTGGACAAGTAACAGCACAACGGTTCATACAGTTACGGCTTGTTCCACTACGAATAGTCCAACGAGTGCAGAATGCCCGACCATGAACGCTTCGGGTCTATCATCTTTTGACTCTGGGGCTTCTGGCTTTGGCAGCGGCCAAAGCTTCTCGTACACATTCACGACCGCTGGGACATACTACTACTATTGCCGATTCCATAACTGGATGCATGCGCAAGTCAACGTCTCGTAGACAAGGTTTCGCCTGCACAGCAGGCTACCCCCTTTTTTCGTGGCTATCTCATTTGACAGTCAATCCTCTACTCCTCGCAATTTTTCAGCTAAGCAATTTTTTTTCTAGTTGACCAAGCGGACATGCTGGGTCTTTGCATCCGCCACGCCTTTGCATCTCTAAGAGAAGGACCCTTTGGAGTCATGTATGGAATGGGTGAAGCTGGAGAAAGCTAACTGACAGCAGGGCCGTTACGATTACTACTGCAACAACCAACACTATCGACAAGGGCCGCGGCTCGTCCTTCAACTCTTGAAAGAATAGGACAACGAGCGCCGCCTTTGCCACTGCCAGCCCAATCAAGGTCGTTACAACAAAATCTCTCGCTAGGTTCGGGAGATTAATCAGCTCAAGCTCGCCGGCGGTAACCCCGATCAAGACCGCGAAGACGATAATGTAGACCCGAACGCTCAACCCTTTCTCCCTCAAATGAGATAGAAGAGCGGGAACAGGAAGATCCAGACGATGTCCACAAAGTGCCAGTATAGACCGAAGTGATGGATTGTTTCCTCCCCATGCCCAAAGTACTTGCCCTTGAGCGCGTTGGGAATGAGATATCCTATCATCAAAAGCCCAGCAAAGACATGTACGCCGTGGACTCCTGTGGTGATGTAATATGTGGTCGCGGGAAGCGGAAAGTTGGCAAATATTGACACCGGAGCGGATGCTAGCTGCTGCCACTCCATTGCCTTGTTATAGAGAAACAGGGTGCCGAGCGCGAAGGTTCCAACTAGGCTTGCCACCAGGCCTGACTTAGAGCCCTGCCTGGCACACGCCAGCGCGAGAACCGCTGTCAAGCTGCTTGCTAAGAGAATGAACGTGTTTGTCGCTCCGTGCGAAATCTCGAACAAGGAGTTTATCGCCGGCCATGTAGCCGCGTTGGTTCGAACGAACGCGTAGGCGCCAAGGAGCACCCCGAAGAAGATTATTTCCGATGCAAGGAAGACCCAGACGCCCAAACGGGCTCTCGGAATCCCTGCAAAGGGCCAGTCGGCGGTTTTCTCACCCTCCGGAACAACGAAAGCCTCTCTTCCGTAACCCGTGAGACCCCACACCCCGACCACTACTCCGGGGACCAGAAGGAAATAGTTGGGTGGGGGACTGCTTACGGTCAGGCCTAGCAGGAACAGAAAGGCGCCAAGCGCCATGATGATCGGCCATCGGCTGAGATGTGAGGGATGGGCACCGTGGCCGTTAGGCAATCCAGTTGCCAGTGACCCGCGGTGTCCACTTCCGAAGTCTACAGTTCCATCAGATGCCACCCGGGGAATTGTTCCGAAATTTTCTGGTGGAGGTGGAGAGGAGGTTGACCATTCGAAGGTCCAGCCTTCCCAAGGATTAGGGCCTGCGGGGGTTCCATTTCTCAGACTCCTCCCTAGATTGGCAAACAAGAGAAGTTGTGCAAGGCCGAAAATGAACCCTCCGATGGTCGCCATCTGGTTCAGGGGGAGCCACCCGGTGTTGATCGTGTAGGATGCGATTCTCCTCGGCATTTCGAGAAGGAAGAACATTGGAAAGTAGAGAACGTTGAACCCAATGAAGGAGAGGGCGAAGTGCAATTTCGCAATTCTCTCGTTGTACATTCTCCCCGTCATCTTTGGGAACCAGTAGTAGAGTCCTCCCATAAGGGCGAGAATCCCCGCTCCAACCATGATGTAGTGGAAATGAGCAACGACGAAGTAAGTTCCCCTCAGTTGATGGTCAAGAGCGATCGAAGCAAGGAAGACGCCCGTAATTCCGCCTATAACGAAGAGCGCAACAGCCCCTATGGCGAAAAGTACGGGGGCTTTCATCCTAATCTTCGCCTTGTACAGGGTCTCGATCATCGAAATCGTAATCACGTCAAAGGGAAGAGACACGCCGATTGTCGTTATTGTGAAGAGCTGGGTACTCAACGGGCTCACCCCTGTGATGAACATGTGATGACCCCAAACGATGAAGCTGAGAACCGCCGCGGCAATCATTGACCAGGCAACGTATTTTGCCCCATACAACGGTCGACGAGTAAAGGTTGGAAGTATCTCCCCGATGACCCCTATCGCAGGAAAAAGGACAATGTACACTTCAGGGTGACCGAAGAACCAGAAGACATCGTCCCAGAGCAATGAGGGAATGTTTCCACTCTGAGACGAGGAAAGGTAAGACAGCCTAGCTGGAAACGTTCTGTCAGCGAACAGAAGCACTAGTCCGGCTAGGAATGAAGGAAAGGCATACAGCATCATGACCACGGTCACCAGCATAGCCCATGGAAACATCGAGAAGTGGCTGAACTTGAGGCCTGGTGCTCTCATCTTGAACATGGTTACGATAAAGTTGACAGACCCGAGGGTTATTGACGCGACCAAGAGTACTAACGCTCCTGTAGCAACATTTAGCCCCGCTCCAGCACAGAGGGGGTCACTACAAGCTGTCTGTGGATTGTAGAGAGTCCAACCAGTGTTTGGACCCCCTCCCACGAAAAATGTCAGAACCATACCCACTCCTCCAAACAGGTAGAGCCAATAGCTCAGCGCGTTTAGACGAGGAAAGGCTAAGTCTCGCGCCCCTAGTTGTAGGGGAATGAAATAGTTAGCAAGCCCTATCGCCAACGGTGACAAGACCCAGAGAATCATCAGCAATCCATGCATGGTAACAAATTCGTTGTACGTTGACGTCGGGAGAATGCCAGGCGTGGGATTGGCAAGTTGAGCTCTCATAGAGAGAGCTAAGACTCCTCCGATCAGGAAGAAGAGAAGTGAAGTTACTGTGTAGAGTACTCCTACATCTTTGTGATTAGTGCTATACAGCCAGTACTTTGCTGCTTGGCCACTGATTTGCATCGTGAGGCGTTGACTCCGTCAGCAGCCCGTGCTAGAGCAACCTAGGCTTCCTGGCTGGACCACGTTGACCTTCCCGGTCATTCCCGAGTGACCTATTCCGCAGAACTCAAAGCATCGGATCGTGTGTGGATCCAAATCGGTGGCTCTAAACCAGAGAGTGTTAGTCAGTCCGGGTATGGCGTCTTTCTTTATCTTGAAGTCATCGACGCCGAAGGCATGAAAAACTCCCTGACGCCCTCCAGTGTCCATGCTCCTAATCTGTAGGATGACGTTCGTCCCGAATGGGATTGTTAGATTCCCCGTTAGCGTTTGCCCCTCCAAAATCGTGTTTAGGTATGTGAAGTTCCATCCAAATCTGAAGGCAGTTACCTGGATGTACGCACAGTGCGCACTCCCGTAGGGCGAGGACTGTAGTGGACGGCATTCAGAGGGAACCGTGGTAATTACCTCGGTGGCGTTCAGTGTCCCGAAAATCAGAACCCCGAGCACAATTGCTGAGAGAGTAACAGAGATCGCAACAGTTTTCAAATGCCCTCTCGCTGGTGGAATGTGACCCAGAGTTGGAGCGTCCGCCGGTTCTGGGAACCCATCTCTTCCTCTGAATCTTACAATTAGGTAGGCCATAAGGCCGAGAACGATTCCTCCGACTATTACCGCGAGGAAAGTGAACGTGTTAAAGAGCTGATAGAACAAGTCGGCGGTATTGGAAGCTGTCAACTACGACCTCAATTTCTCGGTGTCGATGGTCCTCTTTTTTAAAAGGTTACGCACTGACTATACCCGTGAAAAGGACAGCAATAAGCAGACCAATCAGGGCTAAATTTGCTACCCTTGTCGGACGGCTCGAACTTCGAGATTTCTTACGAGAACTGCGTTAACAAGAACAAGCCCGAAAACTGCTGTTGCGACTGCAAGATGAGCGGTCACAACGGCAGGGTCAAGGGCAGTGTTGACAGTGACCATTCCTAGAATTATTTGCACAACTAGCGCAAGAAAACTGGCAGTCGAAAAGACCAGGGACCCCCGGCTAGACCTGTTTCTGACCCAGGCGGTCAAAGTCGTGAGAAGCACGAACGCTGTCACAACTAGCGTGAACAATCTGTGAATGTATTCGATGAGAACTTTCCCAGTTAGCTGGGGAATGAGCTGGCCGTTACAGGTCGGCCAGTCTGGGCATGCGTCACCCGAGAGGGTAGAGCGAACCACAGCGCCTATGACTATCAAGATATACGTCGATAAGACAGACCCGTAGGCTAGCGCCTGGAAGGCTTTCAATCTAGAACCTCCCAGGTGAGGCCCTGAAGCAACATTTGTGCCTTCTACTGCCGTGAAATTGCAGGCGTTAGGTTAACTTGCGGCCTTTTAGTGCAGCATCCGCCATCTCGGCTAGAAGCTTGCCGGGATCTTTGCTCTTGACCACGCTGCTAGACACCAGCACGCCCTCGGAACCGAGTTCAATTGCCCTCTCAACATCGCCGGGGTTGGCAACTCCTGCTCCGCACAGTATTTGAGTCGACGCGTTTACATCTCGTATCTTCTTGACTGTTCTTGTTATCAGTTCGGGCTGCGCTTTTGATACTGAGACGCCGGTTCCGATTAGCTCTGGGGGCTCTATGGCTATCATTTCAGGCCCGAGGGAAGCGATTGCCGCGCTTACTCCTGAGGTGTTTGCGCATACTAGCGTCCGCAGGCCGGACCCTCTCGCTATCTCTATCGCCTCTTCAATCTCCGAGACTTTCAGCCTCCTCTCAGAGTGGTTCAGCATTGTCCCGTCGGCCCCGGCCGCTTTGACTGCTTCAGCCAGTATGTGTCCCGTCTGGGCTCCCGGTCTTATCGGGTCGATGTGCTGGCTGAAGACTGGAATTTCGACGGCCTCTGAAACCGGCTTGATGTCCGTGAACTGTACGGCAACCGCGATAATCACTCCTCTCTCCCTAGATGCTCCCTCAGCTGCCCTAGCCAGGTCTACGCTCTTCTTGCCGGTTGCCTCAAGGTAGGTTTTGAAGTTCACAACTAGCAAAGGATGATTTTGGTTCAAGTTCGCCTTCACTCCAGAAACGCGCTAACGTTCTGTTGTACCTTGCTTCTTGAGCAAGTCCTCGTACTCCAGGACTAAGTCTTTGTTGCCAAGATAGGTCGGGACTCTCTGAGCGATGCTTGTTGGCTCGACATCAAGAACGGCTCCTCGTCCTGTGCTTGCCTTCCCGCCAGCTTTCTCGGTTATGAATCCGACAGGGTTCGATTCGAATTGCAAACGGTACTTCCCCTCCGGCGCGTCAAGCAACTCGGGATAGGCAAAGAAGCCCCCGTTCAGAAGGACCTGGTTGTAGTCACCGACGAACGATCCTCCGTAGCGCATCTTGAGTTTCCTCGTCTCGAGTGATTCGACGAACTCTTTCAGCTCGGGTATCCACTTCCTCTTGGAGCCACCTATTCCATATATCGAGCCTTTTCCGGGGAGCCTATGAGGGTCGCCACTCGTAAGAAACCTCTCGTAGCCTGAGCCTTTACCGGCTCCTACCGATATGTAGGTCGCGTCTTTTAGTGCTAAGACTGCTTCCACGTAGGGTCCGTAAAGGAAGTAGAGCGCGGACAAAAGATCGCGGCCTTTGGCGGGGAGCTTCGTGTCATGATAGATCCCTACGATTGTCCCTACGAGGTTGTCTGTCTTCAAGTTGGAAGACCCGTCCAAAGGGTCCAAAACAACCGCAAACTCTCCGTGCACGCCTTGAAGGGGTTCGTCCAATTCCTCCGATGCCACTTGGTTTACGAGCCCGCTCTTGATGAGTTTCTTGGTTAGGAGCTCGTTGGACCATACGTCAATTGCTGTCTGGGTCTCTCCGTAGATATTGACTCCTTCGGTTGTTCCTAGCGATCTGGGGATCTCCGCGACGATCTGGAAGCTAAGCTCTGAGAGTAGCGAGACGAGCTTGCGGAAGTTTTGGTCTTCCCCGTGAAGCACGTCGGCGAGAGTGCGAACCGGCAACCTAGCTTGCTTCTTTATTGAGCCACTACGTGCTGCAGTGCTTTCTGTAGCTCTCCGCCATCGAAAATTATCTCCTTCAGAGCCGCGGCCATCTTCAGCGGGTCGTTGTGCTGCCACACGTTTCTGCCGACAGCAAGTCCCGAAGCGCCTGCGTCGATTGCTCCTTTGACTTGGGAGAGGAAAGTCTCGTCGGTCGGAGCCTTCGGCCCCCCCGACATGAATACTCGAGCGAGACCTGCCGCTTTTACCGCCCAGCGGAACGTTCCGGCGTCACCAGTGTACTTGATTTTCACAGCATCGGCTCCAACCTCTAGCCCTGCCCTCGCAGCGTACGCAACAATCTCAGGGGCCGTGTCGTTTTTGACAGCCTCACCCCTAGGATAGATCCACGCGATTGCCGGGACGCCTTCTTCGTGAGCTTCGCGCTGGATATCTCCAAACTCTTGGAGCATTATGTTTTCGTGGACGCTTCCCAGGTAGATTGTGTAGCCAACCCCCTTGGCACCGAGACTGATTGCCTCCTCGACAGTACATATCTGAGTGGATATCGGCTCTCCTTTCGGAAGGCTGCTTTTGCCATTGAGCTTCAGAATAAGAGGAACCCTGCCATTGTAATATTTCTCGGCAATGCCCTTGTGAAGGACAACCCCGGTGAACTCGCCCTTAGAGGCGATGTCCAGTATATAGTTGGGATCGATGTTCTTATCGTCAAAGTCAGCAGAGGGTCCGTGCTCGAACCCCTGGTCGTATGCCAGCAATAGTCCCTTTCCATCACGGAGGAAGGTGTTCATTCGAGTGTTCGTGTTCATCTAGAGGACATCGTTCCGGAGGCCAAGTAGGAAACTAATACCTTTCGCTCGACCGAGAGTGCAGTCAAAATCTAGGCAAACCGTTATCGGATAACAGAGATTTCGCCGTTGCATGGTGCGACAAATCATCGTCGTCGGGTGTGGCGTTGCCGGGACGACAGCGGCCTTTCATGCCAGAAAGACAGACCGAACTGCTCGAATCACTATTGTGGGAGACGAGGACCTACCTGAGTATTCACGCTGCGGACTGCCGTATGCTTTTAGCCGTGTCGTCCCTGAAACCCATTCTCTTCTGGGATACGATGAGGTGTTTTACGAACAAACAAACAGGGTCGTCTTGCGACTGGGCTGGAAAATGAACAGAATCAAGACGGATTTTCAGCAAGTCGAAGTATCGAAGGTATCAGATGGAACGAAGCAGACCCTAGAATATGACTCGCTAATACTCGGAACGGGGGCACGGCCCGGAAAGTTGTCAATCCCTGGAGCAGAGTTAGACGGGGTTTTCACGATTCGGACGATAGATGATATCGAAGGGCTTGCAAACCACCTGTCAACCGTAAGTGCGAAGAAAGCCGCGATTATCGGTGCTGGGCTAACAGGATCGGAGATGGCAGAAGCACTTCTCCTTCGGGGTGTTTCCGTAATCGAGGCCGAAATAGTGCCCGAAATACTTCCGGTAATATTGGACCCGGACATGGCCTCGCTGGTTCGAGCGAGAGCGCAGGAGCACGGAGTCGAGTATTATCTTGCGTCAAGCCTGGATAAGATTCTCGGAGAGAAAGGGAAAGTGTCGGCCGTTCAGATTTCAGGAAAAAACCACGCGGTGCAAGCGGTAATAGTTGCTGTCAGGGTTCGACCAAATACCGAGACCGCAAAGGAGAGTGGCTTACTCCTTGGAGAATTCGGCGGGATTCGAACTGATGAGAGGATGCAAACATCGGCCAAGAACGTGTATGCCGCGGGAGATTGCGTTGAAACCTATGATAGAATGACTCGGCGACATGTGTTGTTTCAACTCTCAACCACTGCTGTGAGACAGGCCGCAGTGGCAGGAACAAATGCAGGCGGCGGAAACGCTCTGTACCCTGGATCGACCGGAGTCACCACGGTGAAGCTGTTCGACTTGGAGGTTGCCTCATTCGGACCGACAACTGTCCTTGCCGAGAAACTAGGCCTTCATCCAGTCTCGGTCAGAGTCACGGGGTCAACCCGCCTCCCATACTACCCCGGTGGAAAGGACCTTACAGTGAAATTGCTAGCTGAACCCCAAAGTGGAAGACTGCTTGGGGCCCAGTTGGTCGGTGAGGAGGGCGCTACCCTGCGTGCCAACTTCGCATCGATGGCCGGGCACTTGGGCTTAACAGTTGAAGCATTTTCGGACATTGAGACATGCTACTCGCCCCCTCTTGCTCCGGTTTGGGACCCGGTGACTATAGCCGCTCAAGCGTTGGTGAGGAAGCTGTCATCGACTCGGAAGCCTTCGGAATTGCAAGCTGCAAGGAGCTGACTGAAAGCTGAAGATTCTCGTCTGTGACAAGATCCATCCGGACGGAATCGCACTCCTTCGAAAGAAAGGTTTCAGCGTCGAGGACAAGGCGGGAATAGAGAAGGCCCAGCTCCTCGGAGAGGTGGGAGACTACGACGTTCTGATCGTCCGGGGAAGAACAAAGGTTGACTCGTCAGTTATCGCTGCTGGCAAGAAGCTCAGGATTATTGGCCGCGCAGGAGTGGGGCTGGACAACATCGACACACAGGCCGCGAAACAGAAAGGCATCACCATCATCAACACTCCCGCGGCACCTTCGACGAGCGTTGCAGAACTAACCGTCGGATTGATGCTCTCGTTGTTGAGGAGGATACCGTTCGCAGACAAGGAGATGAAAGCTGGTCGATGGATCAAGAACCGGTTAATGGGCGAAGAACTTCAAAGCAAGAAAGTGGGCATCATCGGCCGTGCGGGGCGGATAGGCGGCGAGGTCGCACGAATTCTTACGGCAGGGTTCCAAGCAGATGTCCTCGGCTATGACGTGGTTCCACCCAGAGGAGTCCCTGGCCTGACCTTGGAGATGGCCGATTCTCTCGAGGACCTTCTAGAACGGTCAGACATTGTCACAGTGCACGTTCCGTATACGCCTCAGACACATCATTTACTAAATGTGAAAAGGCTAGGGCTTCTGAGGCCAGGCTCCTACTTGGTCAACACGTCGCGAGGAGACATCGTGGATGGACCCGCTTTGCTAGAACTCTTGAAAAGAGGAAGGCTTGCTGGTGCTGGCCTGGATGTGTACCATCTAGAGCCGCCAGTGGACGAATGGGAGCAGGCGATGATAAGCCTCCCTAATGGGACGACCGTGACTACTTGCCACATCGGGGCACAAACTCTACAGGCGCAGTTGAAGGAAAGTGTCGAGCTGGCAAACAGAATCATAGACGAATCGAGCAAGACCAAGTGACATAGACATCGTCTCCGCGATCGCCTCCCAAAGCCAAGGAAAACCCAAGAGTGGAACTGAAGGCAGAAATCGCCCAGAATGGGCCCTGAATCGTGATGTATCAGCTGTCATGAATGGCCACACTAATCCCCCGTTTGAATTGCAGACGAACATGGGATAATTAGCACTGAACAATCGTCTGTTCGACGCTTTATCAGCCCAGACTCGCCCATTCTCCCCGGCAGACAGAAAACGACCCCGAAAAAAACGACCGGGTACGGACGCGGCCGTTCGAGACGCAAAAGACCCGAGTCCAAGACTCCCTTCCACCAGAAGACGGGCCAGAAATCATAGAGAAAATTTCAAACATTCTTAATGGGGCCCGGGGCGTGCCTAATCTCCAGACAGCGAGCCCGAACGAAATGAGGCACGACCCCGAACAAACCAATCGTTAGGGCAACAACTCTCGTCTATCGTCTAAGAAACTCGCAAGGCGCAGTCAAGGGTAGATTCTGTTGATGAGCCGTGGAAACGCAATCGCATCCCTGATGTGGTCTAGCTTACAGACCCAAGACACCACCCTCTCCACTCCAAGTCCGAAACCCGCGTGAGGAACACTCCCAAACTTGCGCAGATCCAAATACCACCCATACGCTTTCGGGTCCAAACCCTCTTCCCGAATCCGCCTCAACAACTCGCCATAGTCCTCAATCCTCTGCCCGCCACCAGTAATCTCACCATATCCCTCAGGCGCTAACAAATCCACAGACAAAGTCACTTCTGGCCTAACAGGGTCCGGCTTATGATAGAACGCCTTCGCCTTCTTAGGATAGTGAGTCACAAAGAAGGGCCGATCGAACTTCTCAGTCAACATCTTCTCCTGCTCGTACCCCAAGTCATCGCCCCACTCTATTCCAGACTTTTCCTCGCCAATCATCTTAAACGCATCGTCGTAGGTTAGTCTGTCGAAAGGCGGCCGCACCTTTTGCAAATCCTTAGGGTCTCGGCCGAACAGTTTCAACTCTTCCCTCGAGGTCTCAAGCAGCCTCGCTACAATGTGTGTGAGAAGTTCCTCTTCGACCTTCATGATACAGTCCAGGTCGCACCAGGGAGCCTCAGCCTCAAGATGCCAGTACTCGGTTAGATGACGCCTCGCGCAACAGTGTAAATGTGGCCAACGCTCGGGATCAGCGCTTCCGCGTACAACTGCCAGCTCTGGGTCAAGTAGGCCCTCTCTTCGAAATACTTCACCTCGAACAGTGTCGCCCCGCCCTCAACGGCGGCCGCGGTCAACGAGGGAACATGCACCTCGGTGTACCCGTGCTGTTCGAACCAGGCTCTGGCAGCCGAGAGCAGCCGGGCCCTGATTCTCAGAACGGCCTGAAGCTTATCACTTCGAACGTAAAGGTGGCGGTTGTCCAGGAGAAATTCCGGACCATGAAACTTTTTCGCAATCGGAAACTCCTCCAGGGCAGCCTGGATCACTTTGCCCTGATCAGCCTGCAGCTCCCAACCTCCTGGGGCACGGGCGTCCCTCTTGATCTGCCCAGATAGCTCTACCGTTGATTCGACTCCGGCAATCAGGAAATTTTCAAAGACCTCGCTGGGTACAGCCTCCTTTCTAAGAGTCGATTGAAGAACCCCTGTTCCGTCACGGACAAGCAGAAATTGCAACCCGCCACTAGATCGTTTGTTTTGCAACCAGCCCCGCACTGTGACCCGCTTACCGTCCAGTCCTCCATCCAACACCTCTCTGACCCTAGTTATGCTAGCCAAGGCCCCGCTCTCCAGCAGAAGCCTCAGGGCCGTGCATCATTTAAAAATCCGAGGCTATTCCGAGAAGACTCGAGCAAAATGCCCGAGCCACCAGACCAGGGAATCAAGAAGCTTGCCGAGCTGAAGGCTTACTTGGAAAAGAGAGTAACGGAACACGAGAGTGAGATTCGAACCCTGAAGTCGTTTCTCGAGACCGTTGACAACCTCCTCGCCGAAAGAAGCTATAGACGAGTTGATGTCTCCCAGTCACTCGAAGGGATGGTCTCGAAGGGAGCAAGAGAGGCGATTGGACAAGTCATTAGCACGATGAGCGGCGTGCAATTGGCCAAGCTAGCGGTGGAAGGGCAGGACTTGATAATTGCGCCAGCCAGCGATGTCAGGTTCGACGTGAGCTCACCCCCGTTCCGAAGTTTTCTAGTCGAGAAAGTCCTTGAACCTATGCGGAAGAGCGATGAAGAATCGGCCAGGAAGCACGAAGTCCAGCCGGAGAGAGTAATGTCCTACACAATCGACCACGAAGCAGGAATCCTGAAAGAGCTTCGAATCAGGAACTTTGGGGACCCAAGACGGCTAAACGAGATTAAAGACAAGGTCCGTTGGACCTTCCGTAGAATGTATGAGAAGACAATTGGTACTTCACGGGCGATGCCTTAGGCACCATGCTGTCGTGCCTGCAACTCGCCCATGATTATGTCAGCATAGTCTATTCCGTAACTCTGTTTGAGATAGTCACGCAGAGCCATTGCTGATCGGGCCTCGGATATGAAACCGTCTTTAGGGAACTGGAACTCCTGTGCGGAACCGCAGGCCTTGCACTTCGCAATTACGCTGTCGTAGATTGTGTCTCCTGCCCTACCGAATTCGTGATCCTTTGGCTCGAGCTGGCCACCGCAAGTGCAGCGGGTCTTTAGAACGGTGGCGTAGGTAGCCTGGATTTCTTGAAAGTGTCCGTCAGCATCTCTCATCAGCTGATCCTTCAGCGCTTGGTACTGCCCATCGCTCGACAGCTCAGGCCTCTCTCGCTCCACCTTGCGCAACCCGAACTCCAGAAGGTAGGCCATCGGGTTCTCGGATGAACTCATGGAATATGGGCCCCGTCTCTGACAAGAAGAAGGAAGCGATACCAGTAAACGTTGCTGAGGGTTTCAACCGACGCCGAAGGAAGAGGACTATGGAACGCGAGCCCCCGCGGATATCAAGCTCTCCGCCTTTCTCCATGGCTCGGACTCGGGGGTTCTGTTAACTCTTGGTTGGTTGAGTTAGCTTCGGGGCATCGACTCCGGGGATTACCGTAGGCGTCGGATTCCCCTTCACTGCTTCAACTGCTCCGCCTTGCGGCCCCTCATGGGCCCGTGAACGGTCGAACCTCAACCGCCTCCGCCAGGCCAGGTTAACAGCCGCCACCCTGTCCCGGTCCATTACTATTCTACACTTGTTACACCAGAGCTTGCGGGTCAGTCTCTTGTCCGATTGGAGTCTCTCCCCGCGTCTCGGACAGGTCATGCTGGAACCTCTGGTCTCACGCCTAGATAGACGGATGACTGGAAGACCAGTCCATTTGGCTTTATACTCTAACTGTCGCTGGGCTTCACTGAAGCTCCAGCCGTTCATCCTACCCCGATACTTTCTACCCTGACGGTTACCCTTACGGTAGAGAGCACGTATGCCCTGGATATCCTCCAATACTATTGCTTCTCTCCGCTGGACCGCTGCTGCCACAATTGTCTTCGTGGTGGCGTGGAGTAGATGACCGGTCCTAGAGGTTCTACGCATTCCATACTTCGAAGCTATACCCGTTCTTATCCTAGAATCGTCTCGTTTGAAAGATGCGACTATGCGTATTGTAGTACTGGCTATGCGCACAGTCCTCGAGAGGTCGTAGTGACGTGTCCCCTGCTCGTTTCCAACCGCGAGATTACGAAGATTACGATCCACTCCGATTCGTGGAGGCGCACTCTATTGGCGCAACGTCTCGGCTGATGCAGAGGCTCAACTTGTTCCGGGTGAGGGTGAAGGAACGGACAGTGACTCCTGGTTGAGAGATGACGTTTAGCGTGTGCTTGGTTAGGGGTATGCTGAGACGTTTCCCTCTCGCGATCGGAATCTCTAGTCCTCCGTTTCTTCGTCTTGAAGCCGTAGCATGATACGAGCTGCTGTCTGACAGTATAGGGCTCTCTGGTGGGAAATCCTCCTCCTGAGAGACTTTTTCCTAGCTGCTAGTATTCGTAGTGGGCGAGCTGGTTCTAGGAGAGGAGTGGGAGTTTTCTCAGCGAAGACGCGTCGTTAGCTAGACCAGCTCGTATGGACTCGTTGACCATCTTCCTAAACACTTCCAGTAATCCTAGCCCTTCCCGTGTTGGAGCATAGTGTTGCCAGACAGACTTGAGAGCTAACAAACGAACGACAAGAGCCAAAACCTTACCGTATACGTTAGAGAGGCACCCGACGATGAGTTAACAGAACTGACTCGGGTAAACCTTAAGAATCGGGTTTTTCTCCCTTTTTTTCGGAGCAATTTCCGTATCAAAGGTGTGTTTGAGACAATGTCAGTAGGCGGAGCTGGTGGAGTACCTGTTCTTATCCTCAAAGAGGGAACTGGAAGAACTACAGGCAAGGATGCGCAGAGGAACAACATAACGGCAGCTAAGATCGTTGCCGAGACTGTTCGGTCAACCCTTGGACCTAGGGGAATGGACAAGATGCTCGTCAGCACAATAGGGGATGTAACCATCACTAACGATGGAGCAACAATCATGAAAGAACTTGATGTCCAACACCCGGCTGCCAAGATGCTCGTTGAGGTCTCCAAGACACAGGATAATGAGGTTGGAGATGGGACGACTACCGCTGTGTTGTTGTCCGGAGAACTCTTAGAGCGCGCAGAGAAACTTCTGGACAAGGACGTCCACCCGACTGTCATTGTGGATGGTTACAAGAAGGCGGCAGAAAAGGCTATTGAGATTCTGGACAAGCTTGCCATTCCTATTTCGGAAAAGGATGATGCGGTGCTCCGACAGGTCGCCATAACTTCGATGTATAGTAAGGGAATTGCCACTGCAAAGGAAAAGTTCGCGGACATCGCAGTGAAAGCCGTTAAGCAGATAGCTGAAGATGTCGATGGCAAGATCAAGGCGGACATTGACCTCATCAAGATTCTCAAGAAGCACGGGCGGGGCCTGGAGGAGACAGAGCTAGTGAAAGGGATCGTCGTCGACAAGGAACTGTCGCATGCTCAGATGCCGAAACAGATCGAGAACGCGAAGATCGCGCTTTTGAACGCCAAGCTTGAGATCGAAAAGACGGAGTTCGACGCGAAGATCAATATCAATAACCCTGACCAGATGCGGCTATTCATAGAAGAGGAGGAAAAAATGCTGAGTGGCATGGTAGAGGATGTTGAAAAAACTGGCGCCAATGTTCTCTTTTGCGAGAAAGGGGTGGACGACGTGGCCCTGCACTACCTGGCAAAGAAGAGCATTGCAACAATAAAGAATGTCAGCAGCGGTGATATGGAGAAACTGTCGAAGGCTACAGGTGCCAGGATAGTTGGGAGTGTCAAGGAGCTCTCGAAGGATGCGCTAGGTATTGCGAAGCTGGTTGAGGAGGTGAAGATTGGTGACGATAAACTGGTCTACGTTCGCGATGCGAAGAACCCGAAGGCCGTAACTATCGTGAAGGCTGACCGGTCTCTGCATGATGCGTTATGCGTGGTCCGGAACGCGCTGGAGGATGGAAAGATTGTGGCTGGTGGCGGTGCTCCTGAGGCGGAGTTGGCGAAGCGGTTGCGGGAGTACGCGGTCAAGGTTGGCGGTCGGGAGCAGCTGGCTATTGAAGCGTTCGCTGACGCGTTAGAGGCTGTTCCGACCACGCTGGCGGAGAACGCGGGGTTGGACCCTATTGACGTGCTGGTGGAGTTAAGATCCAAGCATGAGAAAGCCGGGACGCCATGGTTTGGGGTCGACGTGTTCACTGGGAAGGTGAGCGATATGCGGAAGTTGAACGTTCTTGAGCCCTTGCGGGTCAAGCAGCAGGTTGTAAAGTCGGCTAGCGAGGCGGCTTCTATGATTCTCCGCATCGACGATGTTATCGCTTCGAAGGGCGTGGACAAGGGTGCTGGGGCGGGCGGCGGGAAGGATTTCAAACCGCCGGGTGGCGGGGACGAAGACTTCTAAACCGTCATAGACCAGTTTCACGTCTCAAACGGCCAGGGTCCGTACCTGGTCGTTTTTTTCGGGGTCGTTTTCTTCTGGCCGGGAGAATGGGCGAGTTCCGAGGACAGGGGCTTGTTGCGGGCGAGTCTGGAGCTTTGGGATGATGAGCATCGTTCGCATTTTCGTTCGGGCCGTCAGGGCGACCGTTGATAGTCGTTGACAGATTGCGATTCAGGGCTGGTTTTATGCGATTTCAGGCTAAGGACATGGTTCACTGTAGCTTTGGCTAGGATGCGGTGGAGCTCAAAAGTTTTTTCCGAATACTGTTGATTATCAAAGGTGGAGTCCAGATGGAGAAGACTCGGATATACTTGGGTGACGCGGCCGACTTTAATACACGGCTTTCCCCATGCTCCGAATACCCCTTGATGAACGAGTCAACGAAGTTGGCCAAGTCCCGGCTGTACGTGAGCCAGTAATGGCCGGAGTAGTAGAGAAACTCGGCGGCGTCCCATGAGACATCTCCCCTAAACCTTCCCTGTTCAAGGTCGACAAGGGTAGCATTGCCCCTCCGGTCCACGATGAAGTTCTCCGGTTTCGTGTCTCCCAATGCGACGTCCTGCTCATGAGCTCCTGCGACCAGGACCCCTGCGTTGTAGGCAGCATCTCTCTCCCTCTGGCCCGCCTGGGGGAAACCAGCAAAGGAGCCGAGAAAGCTGGACAGCTGGTCGCCCAGGACATGTGTGAAGAGCACGATTCTATTCCGAGTGTCAGCACCAAGTATCTTTGGAACTGCTAGGCCTCGACGGTAGAGCAGGTCGTTGAAGTAATACTCCGCCTCCATCCTTCTCCTCCCGGAGATCGAGAAACGGACGCTGCCAATCCCATACAGGCTAAGCGTCACCCATTTCAAAGAAACCCAGTTCGTATACCTTTTCGCGACGAACCGCTCATTGTCTACCTTGACAAGAAACACATCATTAACGAAGCTTCCCATTCGCCTTATGGAGACCCGGCCACCGTCCCGAACTGTCCGCACCAGTCTTAGAACGGCTTCAGTCTCCTCAGACACCTAACCAGACGCTCCGAAACTCCTAGTAGGACATGCTGCAACCACCCTCCTAAATAGCATCAACTCAGAAAAAAAGAAACCTTTGAGCGGGAGATGCCCTCAACACCGAACACCCGCAGCCTCGTTATCTACGTCGCAACCACGTACCTGCTCTTCCTAGTTGGAACGCTGGCTGTCCTCGTCTATGTCCTGCCATTGCTGCCAGGAAGGTTTGTGCACATCGCAGACAAAGGGCTGTTCATAATAGAGCTCGGATGAGTCTTGACTGTACTCGTGTCCCTGATCGCGATTCCCCTGGGGTTTCGCGTACATGTACTTTTTTGGAGGCGTAGTATCGCTGCGCGCGATGAAGCTGTACCTCTATCTGACCAGGGAAAGGCACCTGGCGCTACCTGGAAAGACTGCGAGCCCGCCCGGAACTAGCACAGCTCCACAGTTGAAATTGTGACGTCAAGTTCTCTATCTCCTGCTCATACTAGCCGTAGCTGTGTCGTTTGCTTTCTACCTTGCAAAGAAGCGCGAGCCACTAATAACTCCATTTGGTCAAGCATCTGACGCTGCGGCACCACTAACGAGAGACTTTGTGACCCTGACAATGTGGGCCTCACTAACGGTGGCAATCGTTTCGCTTGCGCTCCCTTATTTCGGCGGGCTGCGGCTCAGAAGCATAGACGCGGGTCCATTCCATACTACAATACTCACTTCTCTAGCAGAGTTCGCTGGAGGAATCTCGCTCGTCTACGCACTTCTCACAAGGCCCGGGCTGGAGAATATTGTGTTCTAAACATCTCTATTTCTTGGATTGCGTTGGTCATTCGCGACGGGCTGCAACCTCGGAGCTGAACCGGGGAATAGAATGATTTTGCAAGTGTCCTCCGCGAGGACTGACTCCCGACTGCTTTCGTCCAAAATCTGGCGCGAGAGAACCCCTCTGGCAAACTGGTCAAGATTCGACTGGAAGAGAGTTTGACTTCTCCGCTCCACGGACAACCATGCGATAACGCGTGATAAACTGGCTTCAGCCAGAAACATAGAACGCCGATTTACAGAGACGAAATACTGTTTTTATACAGTGTACGGTCAAATTGCTGGCGCAAAGCGCTTGGATAGAGTTCCCACAGGGATCAAAGGGCTTGATGAGCTTCTGGGAGGAGGATTCCCCGAGGGAAGATGCATTCTCATCGTTGGAAGTCCCGGATCTGGAAAGACGACTTTTGCGGTGCAATACCTCGCGAATGGTGCCTTGCACGGGGATGCAGGACTCTACGTGACGCTTGACGAGCATCCAGAGCACATCAAGCAGAATATGAAAGGGTACAACTGGGACTTGGACGACCTCGAGAAAAAAGGAAAACTGCTAGTCATGGATGCAAGCCAGTTGCGACGGGCAAGACCCAAGGAGCAAGGACCTCATCCAATGTTCGCTTCAGCCACGACTGAAGGCGTTGGTTTCCCGGAGCTCTTGAAAACGATTTCAAAGGTCATCGAGGGAGAAAACATTCGACGAGTTGCCCTAGACCCGGTCACCTCGCTAATGCTACGCTATTCTGAAGAGTTGAAGAGGAGAAGAGCGACTGTGGCGTTCTTTGATACTCTTGCAGATTCGGGTTGCACGTCTTTGGTAACTAGCGAGCTGAAGACGTCACTAATGGATCGTCGGTTCCAGCTTGAGGAATTCCTCTCTCACGGAGTCGTATTGTTGCACACTCTTATGCACGAGGGCAATGTCGTGCGAGCAGTGCAGGTTGAAAAGATGCGGGGAATCCCCCACGACACACAGATCCGGCCCTACCAGTTCGGACCCTCAGGATTGGAAGTCTTCCCGAGAGACAAAGTGTTCTAGGAAATTACTTTCTGGGCTTCTTTGAATAGAAGATGATCCCTCTTCCCTCCTCAATAGTATAGATAACCCAGCCCTGCTGAAACCGACGCGCTCTTAGTTTGGAGATGCGCATCCTGCTCTTTCGCACACCACGTTCCTCGAATGCTTCCATCTGAACTACGCAGTCGGCCATGTCCTGGAGACGACGTTGCACGGTTCCTTCGATGCTGGGTCCCAATGTGAAGAAGGCCTTGCCGCCCAATCCTCGCACTTTCGCCCCCACAGATTGAACGAATGAAATGAGACTCTCGGGTTTTGTCTTCGAAGCCAGGGGAGTTAGGGAGTCGAAGAAGAGGCTGCCTTCTTTGAAAGAGTCCGTCTGTAGCGACGTGGATATTTTCATGCCTAGATTGGTCAGGTCGCCAAGTGACGGAACGAAAAACTTCTCTCGCGATTCCTGTCCAGCCTCTGACGAGTAACCATCGACGAACGTCAGGAGTCCATTCGTCTCGTACCCCGAGACGTCCAATCCCATCGACTTCATTCCCTCTCGAATATTCGTAGGAAAATCTCCAGTTGCCACGAAAATGCAATGCCTTCCCTTCTTAAGGTCCTCAAACATCAGTTCTTCTGATAGGATTGTTTTTCCTGAGCCAGTATTACCCTCAACGGTGACGAGACTTCCTCCGTCAAGCTCCCCATTGGTCAATGTGTTGAAATAGTCGAAGGGAACGAGATAGCTTTTCGACCTCCTTCTTCTACCGTAGTAGACGACGCCCAAAGCAGCGGCCCCAGTTACACCCACAGCATACGGAATCAGGTTCAGAGTTTCAGGTGAGAACAAGTTGGGAGTACGGGAGAGTTGGAAGAAGTTCGCTGGCCCACGAAAGCTGAAGGCGCGGTTATTCTGGATGTCGAAAATGTCGATGAATACCTGATAGATTCCCGCCGTAGCATTTGACGGGTAAGGCCAACTAGTTGTATACAAGTAGGGAGGTAGCGCGCTTGGCAGGACGGGAAGCGGGGTCATCGTAAGGTTTGTTTCTCCTCTAACAGGGCGAAGGAGAGGATCAACTAGCGTGAGGTTCACACGCGATATGTCAAGAAAGCCTAGCATCGAGTCAACGCTGGTCTGAATCGTAATCAAGTCAGTGGAGTTCAGGTTGAAGCTCGTAACAGGGTTGAGATGTTTGTCAAGTATGGCTACGGGTCCGGACCTCTGATCCAGAGTGATGTACCCGAAAAGGGGCAACGTGACAAATGAGGGGGTTGCACTTGAGTCGTAATAGAGTTTGATACCAACACCTTTTGGTATAGGCGAAGCAAGTTGCATCGAGATAGAGACGTGCGCACCCAAGCCTAAGGTCTGGCTCGGTATGGAATATGTGAAGTTGAGAGGCTGGAGCCTCGTAGAGTCTATTGGATGACTCTGAACTGATGTGACGTTAATGTAGAAGCCGGTCTGGCCGGCAAGCTTTTCGAGAAAAGAGCCCACAAGCGAGACTCCCGGAAGGGTAACGTTGGAGGTGAGGTAGAGGGAGAAAACCATCGAGCCAGAAATCGTTGCAGTCTGGGTGAATAAGAATTGCGAGAGGTCGAATTCTATCCGGGGCTGAGAAGTCTGCGTGAGGTTTGCTATAGTCGGAAGCCCTGGCTTCGGAACGCTCGGAAGAAGGAATTTCGATGAGGTCAGATAGAATGTCCGTTGAGTCGGCCCGATGTCTGAATTCACCAATGGCAGCGCTGAAGGTACAAGCGTCAGCAGCAGAAGCGCGATTGGGAGGAGGGCCCTCAGTCCCATTCTCTTCATGGAAGAAGAGGCGTCTTGGGTTAAAAGGCTCTTGGAAGGAGCACGATAAACGGTGAGAGGAATGGTGGGTAGCGAGCTCGGCCGGGCTAGGCTTTGCCTATGCGGAACACGGATGTTCCGCAGTTGGGGCAGACGCCTTTGATAGCCGGCTTGCCGTTCTTGAGCGTGACGTTCTGGGGGTTCTTGATTTCCACGCTTGTTTTGCATTTGACGCAGTATGCTTGTGGCATATCGTTCACATCTGAGGGGCACGAGGGAAAGTAGTAGTATTTAGCACTCACGTAGGCGCTCAGAAGGGGACTTCATGAAGGGGTTCTGGACGACTGGCTCTGAGCTTAAAGCGCGCCAAAATGGCTGGAATCAGCCTAGTTGACGAAGTTCACTTGATAATGACACTTTTCCTCCCAAAATAGCCGAGAGTAGAGAGATGGGGGGGTACTACAGAAGAACTGGTGAAGGGACCATTGCACTCAGAACCTCGCGAGAAGTCTCTCATACAAGTCCTTCAACAGACGCTTCGTAGAGTAGTTCTGTAGCTTTTGGGCCCATTCTTGCTCGAGAACATCCTTCATGGAGGGTGTTCTCAGCTTGTCGAGTAGGAGGTCCTTGCTAGCTCTCATTAGCCCGCCGGCCATCTCTGAGAAGGTTTCAAAGGACGGGGGCGAGGGTGATTCGCCTCTAAGGATCGAAGCCTTTCTCAGCTCATTGTAGAACCGTAGGGTCGCTTTGACCGACTTATCGATTTGCTCGTCTATCTTATCGTTGAAGTCGTAAAGTACCATTGCCGCTCAAACTCTAGGATTCCTTCTGAGACTGCCCGAATCCTTCCTAGCTCGGCTCGAGGGCATTCGAGCGTAAAAATGGTTTGGGAAGGAGCCTAAGGACCCGATCCTCCGTGGTCAAACGAGAATCATGGTCTTCACGGCCTCGGCTGATGAGCTGGCAAAGTCAAGAGCTTCAAGGGTCTCCTTTAGCTGGAATCGATGTGTGATGAGAGGCCTAAGGTCGATCTTCCTCAGGGTGAGCAAGCTCAGAGTCGCTCGTATTTCCGCCTCCGTGCAGGAATAGCTTGTGATGATTGACTTTTGATCGGCGAAGAACGTGTTGATGGCAAGAGGAAGAGTTGAGCCCTTTGGAGGTGCTCCGAAAAGGAGCACCTTCCCTCCCTTGCGCACCGCCGAGACAGCTTGTGAAAGGGCTTGTGGGTTTCCGGTTGACACTATTGCGAAGTCTGCCCCATCGCCGGTTTCGGCCTTCACCCCTTTCGCGACGTCTTCCTCGGCCGGGTTGAAGGTTCTCTGGGCACCCATACTCTTCGCGGCATCCAGCCTGACCTTCCGGACGTCGCTGCCGAATAGGGGTCCAGTGCCGATGCTACGAAGGAGCTGGATATGGGTCAGCCCTACCGGACCAAGACCCGCGATTAGCACACTATCACCTCGATGCGGTCTAGCAACATTCAGCGCTCTTAGGCAACACGCGGTCGGCTCTAGAAGCGCTGCCTCCTCGAAACTCACCGAGTCTGGAAGCTTAGTCACGGCTCCCCTTGTGACGTTGTACTCAGGCACACGGAAGTACTCTGCCAGTCCGCATGGGTCGAAGTTTGTCTTCTTGAAGGAGTCGCACATTGTATGGTCACCGCGCTGGCAGAGATGACAGCCGTAGCATGGAACGTGATGGTGAGGGACGACCCGGTCGCCCTTGGTGAAGCCACGGACTTCTTCGCCGACCTGTTCTATCTGTCCGCTGACTTCGTGGCCGAGGATTCCTCCCGGCCCGTAGCCTCCGTGGATTTTCTCGAGATCGGTGCCACATATTCCAGCTGCTTTCAGTCTGACGAGCACATCTCCCAGGCCTACTTTGGGCGGAGGGAGATTCTCGAGAACAACTCCCCCATGTTCCTTGAGGAGGCAGGCAAGCATGGGTTTACGCCAAGGTCCAGTCAGGATTTAACCGGATGGTCAATGTCCTTCCCGTGTTCAAAAAGTGGGTCTAGATTGATTACCCCCTCCCCGTCTCTATATGGTCTCTACGAAGGACAGTGTCAGTTTTTCATGAGTTTTGTGCGCTTTTGTAGCGGTTTTTCGGGGGGGGTTTTTTTGACAAGTCAGGGAATAACGCCGATCGGGGGGGCATTCCATGGAAGCCGGCCGGCGGCTTCTCAGAAATGCTTGGAGGAATCTTAAATATAACATATGTCATGCCGCAGAAATTGAGCATAACGTATGTCATACAAGCATCCCGAAACGCTCGTGGACACAAGGTGGGTCCAAGACCACCTCAACGATCCAAAAATGCGCATAGTGGAAGTCGACTACGATCCGAACGTGAACTATAGCCTCGGCCATATACCGGGTGCGGTCTTGTTTGACTGGAGGAGAGACCTCAACAGCCCAGTTCAACGAGATATACTCACTAAAGCACAGCTGGAGGAGCTCCTCGGCCGGGTCGGCGTGACCCCTGATACGAAGCTAGTCCTGTATGGCGATTTCAACAACTGGTTCGCAGCCTACGCCTTCTGGGACCTCCAATACTACGGCGTAAAGAATGTGGTTCTGATGAATGGTGGAAGGAAGAAGTGGATAGACGAGGACAGACCACTCACTAAGGACGTCTCGGAGTACACTCCCTCCCATTTTTTGGCCTCACTACCCGACGAGAGCATTAGAGCATACTTGAGGCAAACATTCGATTGGTATACTTCACCGAAGCACAAGTTCGTCGACGTTCGCAGCCCCAAAGAATTCACAGGAGAGGTTCTAGCACCTCCCGAATACCCAACAGAGCACGCACAACGCGGAGGCCACATTCCAGACGCGGTAAACATTCCATGGTCCCAAGCCGTCAAGGAAGATGGCACTTTCAAGTCCTACGATGATATCAAGAGACTCTACGAGAACCAAGGCGTTACTCCCGACAAGGAAGTCGTTGCGTACTGCCGCATCGGCGAACGGTCCTCCTTCACATGGTTCGTGTTGAAGTACCTGCTCGGCTATCCGAACGTACGCAACTATGACGGGTCGTGGACTGAGTGGGGTAACATGGTTCGCAACCCAATCGAAAAGACGACTCAACCAAAGCCGATTGTCCAACCTGTGGCTGTCTGAGCAAGAAAGCGAACCGTCCTTCCTGACTTCTCCCTCTTTTCATTCAGAATCCCAAGCGCCGGTCTTCTTCACGATGAAGTGGAACAAGCCGCCTTCGTTTCGCCAATCTACCAAGGATTGGCCCGACCGGTCTGCCCAGCGCACCATCTCGACATAAGCTGTCGGGTCGTCTGACACGATGTGGACCACATCGCCCGTGGGAATGGACAGAACTAGGTCATCTAGCCTCACTAGAACTACTGCACACTCAACCCCAATCTCAACCAGCTCATGGTCTGGGAATGCTTTGAAACACTTGGCTCGATATTGCTTGAGCTTCTGGCGAAGAGTTTCCTCAGCATCGTGGATATTCATCAACAATGCTCTTTCCGCGTCGATATTCTTTGTTTCTAGCCGGGCCACCCAGCCTTCGCCGTACGGTGAATCGTTCAGAATTTTTGGCTTGCTGATGACCAACGCGTTCGTTTCCTTGATTCTCCCTGATATTGGGGAAGGAATGGGTCCTAGGAGTCGTATACTTTCGAGTGTGCCTAGACTATTTCCTCGATGAACGATGGCCCCCGTGGCCTTCAGTCTCGCAGAGGTGAGTTTTCCCGCGATTGCTGAAAGGACGCTTGTCACACCTACGACCGCTTCGTCTTTGGCCAGCCGGACCCAGGTGTTGCTCTCAAGATGGTAGAGCAGGTCATCCGGGAAAGTGCAATGGTCGATCTCCATTTTAGGACTAGCTCCAAAGTGAGCTTGTCTTTGATGTTTGAAACTCTATTTGGCGGGTTCTGTTAACTTATCGTTTGATAAGTAACTTGCTCTCATCGACTCGGGGATTACCGTCGTCGTCGGGTTCCTCTTCACTGCTTCACCTGAGAGCGCTTCCGCCTCAGAAGCATGAATGCTTCATCTTGGCCTGGAACGGTCGAACCTCAACCGCCCCAGAATAAGCCCATACAGGCCTATCACGGTTTGTTAGCCTACGTCACACCCGTAACCATCCTTTCATGGTGTAGAGACCAGTGGACGGTTCTTGCACGGGTGCCCATTCACGACGACGGAAAGACTACTAGGGACCATACGGGTTAGGGTGTAGAAGTGGATGAAACCGAAAACCGTCCATCCATCGACAAGTCAACAGAGCCATTTGGCGCAATACATAATAGAGGACCAAGGGACCGAGGCGTTTCTTCCAAGGATCAAGGATAGGTAGTCGCGCGTGCCTCGATTCAAGAGCTCACAGGACATTCTAAGGATAGTGTCCAACAAGGACCAAATTCGAAACATGGGCATTATCGCGCACGTGGACCACGGGAAGACTACGATGACTGACAGTCTCCTTGCCGGTGCAGGGCTTCTCTCACCCTCGCTAGCTGGCACCGCTTTGGCCATGGACTTCATGGAGGAGGAGCAGAAGCGGCAGATGACTATCAAGGCTGCGAATGTCAGTCTTTGGCATGAAGAAGGTGGCACCGCCTATGTTCTCAACCTGATCGACACGCCGGGACACGTTGACTTTTCGGGCAAGGTAACTCGGTCCCTCCGAGCAATTGACGGGGCCGTTGTTGTTGTCGACTCGGTTGAAGAGGTGATGGTTCAAACGGAGACTGTGACACGTCAGGCGTTGGAGGAGCGCGTTCGGCCGGTTCTCTATATCAACAAGATTGACCGGCTCATCAAGGAGCTAAAGCTCACACCCGAACAAATCCAGGAGAGAATCGGGAGAATAATCAAAGACTTCAACGGACTCATCGACCTTTATGGTGAGGCGGAATTCAAGGAGAAATGGAAGGTAAGTTTCGCCAGCAACACGGTCGCCATGGGTTCGGCGAAAGACCGCTGGGGCTTCAACTACGACGTGTCGCAGAAAAGGGGCGTAAAGTTCTCAGACGTAATCAACGGTTATAGCTCTGGAAAAGTTGAGGAGTTGAAGACAGTGATGCCTATCCATGAAGCCATCTTGGGAATGGCTGTGGGTGTCATGCCACCGCCTCATGTCGCACAGAGGTACAGGATACCGAAGATCTGGCATGGAGACCCGAACAGCGATGTTGGCCAGGCTATGATCAAATGCGACGACAATGGCCCGGTGCTGATGTCCGTTACCAACATTGTGGTCGACCCACAGGCGGGTGTTGTCGCGACCGGGCGGCTGTTCTCCGGCACCATTGAGGATGGGGAGCCGATTTACCTGATTAATTCGAACGCCAGCGGGAGAGTGCAACAGGTTGCGATTTACATGGGACCTAACCGGGAGATTGTCGGTCGTCTCAGCGCAGGGAACATACCAGCCCTGCTAGGGCTCGAGAATGTAAAAGCGGGGGAGACTATTTCGTCGGTTAAGCCGTTTGTTCCGTTCGAGGCTGTCCACTATGTCACCGAGCCGGTTGTGACCATTGCTGTGGAGCCTAAGCTTAGCAGAGATCTGCCGAAGCTTGTGGACATTCTTCGAAAGCTCTCACTCGAGGATCCGAATCTCGTAACGACGATTAACGAGGAAACTGGCGAGTACCTAATCTCAGGCATGGGTACTCTTCATCTAGAAATAGCGACCACCCTCATCACAAAGACGGGTCTGGAGATCCAGACATCGAAGCCGATCGTGATTTATCGGGAAGCCATCCGAAGAGCCGCCGGACCTATCGAGGGACGGTCGCCGAACAAGCACAACAAGATCTTCATCGAGGTGGAACCACTTGAAGAGGCGGTGATGGAACTCATCAAGTCCGGGAAGATTAGCGAGTATGGGGACAAAACGGAGATGGCTCGGTCGCTTCGGGAGATTGGCTGGGAAGCAGACGAGGCTAGAGGAGTCTGGAGCATTGACGAACCGTTCAACATGATTGTAGACGTGACAAAAGGAGCACAATACATGCAAGAGGTCAAGGACATGATTCTAGCAGGGTACCGCTGGGGCATCAAAGAAGGGCCAATTGCTTACGAGCAGATTCGAGGCTTGAAGGTCAAGATTACCGACGTTAGTCTGCATGAGGACCCAGTTCACAGGGGTCCGGCGCAAATCATGCCGATGACCCGTCGGTCTATGTTCATCGCGTTCCTCAATGGTCAGCCTACATTGATGGAGCCAGTTCAACGGATTACGACTAAGGTTCCTAACGACCTTCTCGGAGCTGTTACAAGTGTTGTGACGCAGAAGCGGGGGAAGATTGTCTCAATCGACCAAAAGGGCCACTTGGTATATGTTATAGGTGAAGTCCCAACCGTGGAAACCTTCGACCTTTCGGAAGTTATGCGGAGTCAGACGGCCGGTCGAGCGTTTTGGGGCCTGGAGTTTGCCCGATGGTCACCTGTCCCGCAGTCGTTGTTACAGTCTGTTATTGAACAGATTCGAAAGCGCAAAGGATTGTCGCCCGAACCCGCGAAACCCTCAGACTTTGTAGACTAGTCGCTTTCTGGGAAACCTTAGAAACGCCGACCCCTGGCCGAACGGACCAGCGGCCGTGGTCCAGAGCCAGACAGTGTTTTGGCGGGTATTCTGGTCTATGACACCGGCTTCCCAATCCTGATTGAGGAGTGAGCCGGGAACCCGGGTTCGAATCCCGGCGGCCGCACCAAACCAGGCCAAATCGGACACGACACGAACAAAATTTTTGGAAATCGGGTGGCGATTCAGACCTAAAGGATGGTGCGCTCGTACCGCACTGCACTAAGCCGGAGAAACGCAGATCAGTTACTGAGGACGGACTTACCGTGAGAATACCTATGCCTACTTCCAGTTACGGTCGCTGAAGGGTTAAGGGTTGCGAGTCTCGGTTGGTTACTTCGGGAGTCTCTTGCTCTGAAGCGTAGGAGTCTCCTGCTTCACTTCGGACTCGCGTCCATCATCGCCGTCGTTTTAGTTGGCAGAGTAGGATATGACTTCGTAACCGCTTTGACTGTGGCCGGAGGAACGGCCTACATGCTTTTCTTTTCAGTTCTCTTCTTAACACGTGAAGAGAAAGGATGGGTCCAAACTAGAAATGTTGCGAAGGTCGGCATCGCTCTCCTCGTGTCGGGAGCCTCCATTTTCGTCATAGGAACATTCTTGTCACCATTACTCGTCTCCGGCATTATGGGTGAACTGATAACGAGGGTCGCAACATTCATTTTCTTGTCCGGGATTGTCGTTGAACTTCTGTCCGTAGCTGTAGCCTTTAAGCGAAGATAGGGGTGTACTACTCCGACTAAGTTTTTCTGAAAAATGCGCAACAAACAAGCCACGCAGACATTCGTTGCACGTGGGAACAAGGGAGAGGGTTTTCTATCAGCGTCTCTATCAATGAAAGAATTCGTAGGAAATCCTAGTCTTGTGTTTTGGGAAATGATCCTTAGGAGTCTGAGCCGGACTACGAATCGAAAGCCCCTCGGGTTGGAGTTGGTGACTTCTTCATGCACTTAGCTAGAATTCTGTCGTTGTTGGGCTGGTTGATGGTCGCGTTGAGTTTTGTATTGACAACTGCTTTTGTGAGTGGTGAGGCGTTCATTCCATTAGTCCTAGCGGGGGGAGGATTGTTGTATATGGCCAGCATCACGGAGGGTCTTAGGTCGCGTAAGAACTTAGGTCCAGAAGCACTGAAGCTGCTCGCAACTGGCCGATTGCTTCTCGGATTTGGCGTATTAGTGTTGATTCCTACCGGTTCTCTTGGGGTCATAGTTCGAACGGGTTTCACGATACTCTACACGCTTCCGCTTAGTATCGGAGTCATCCTGGTCGTTGCTGGGACAGTATCATGGCTTTGGGGAGTCTTGCTCGGCAGGTCGAGCGCAGCCCCTTCAACTTCCAACAGTGTTCCAGCAGCCAAATAGGAACCTTGAAGCTTCTGGTTTCCAATTGGAACGCGACTGGCTTATTTCGGAAATGGTTGCCTGACACGACGAAATTCTAGTTGGCAGCTCAGAGAGCGTGCGCGGCTTCTTTTTCCCGAGTCCTGAAGAAGTCGCACCAAAGACGTTCAAAGTCCTAGTTGGGTCGTAACGACGACGTTAGGCATTCTCACGTCTGCTACGGGTTCAAATCCTTCCGAGACGTTTAGGGTCAGGGTTGGCGTATGGGATTTGCACTTATAGTGTGGGCTTCGGCGGCCGCACCACAATTCGTTACATTGGATTACTGTATCGTCCGAGACGAGTCTAGCGGGTCCATGGCGACAGCCTCTGCCGTTGAATCGCTTTCCGGAATCCCCGTCTGTGACCAAGATTATCTTGTTGCATTTTTTGGTCGTACCTCGCGAGCCAAATCTGGATATGCAAAACCCGGCGTTTGTAATGTGCCTTGACCTGGGACTAATCTGCTTGAGGTTCAGTTTGGTGCCAATGATGATAGTCAACGAGTTCGTCGGGCTGTTCTAGAATATTCTCCTCGTTTCCATTGTCCATCAGGTGTCCTGCTCTTCGTCTCTTCGTCTCGAGATAAAACCGGTTGTACTCGTTTGGCGGAACTACCACAGGAATTCTTGTCGTGACTTTCATCCCGTGCATCTGCAGGTCTTTTATCTTGTCGGGATTATTGGTCAGTAGTCTGATTGATTTTACGTGCAACGACTTGAGCATGTGGGCTGCGACGTCATAATCTCGCTCATCTCGCTTGAAACCGAGCATCTCGTTGGCCTTTAATGTGTCATAACCTCTGTCCTGTAGCTGGTAGGCTCGTATCTTGTTGATGAAGCCAATTCCACGCCCTTCCTGCCGCATGTACAGGATGACCCCAAAATCCATTTTGGCAATCCTCCTTTGAGACTCCACAAGTTGTTCTCGACAATCGCAACGAAGAGAGCCGATGACGTCCCCAGTGAGACATTCCGAGTGAAGCCTGACCGGAACATCCTCCTTATCGAAGACGTCACCGTGGACAAAAGCGGCGTGCTCTTTCCTGTCAAAATTATTCCAGAAAGCCACAACCTGATAGTCGCCATGGATAGTTGGTAGATCTGCAATAGCAACGATCCTCACGCAGACCTCCTCGCTTTCCGGGCAACGATGGCCTTCGTTTTCCTTCAACAACTGGTCGACGACGGCTTGTGGCATGCCGGTCATATTGTGCAAGGCCAATTTCCCTTCGCTATTAACCCCTTTTTCCTCATGCGGAGAACTGAAGGCGACATAGGTAACCCGTTCGGCATTATTCGCATACCCTTTTCAGAACAATAGTGTCAGCCTAGCAACTTGACAATGCTTCGAATCGTAGTGGACGAGAGAGAGAAGCAATCCGGCGTCCCCGACGAACTCCACGACCTAGGGGCAACTATTGACTATCGATTGTTGGATGTAGCGGATTACGTCGCCGGTGAATATGGAATCGAACGCAAGTCAGCGCGTGATTTCGTATCCTCTCTATTCAGCGGAAGACTATTCGACCAGGCTCATCGAATCAGTGAAGCCTATGAGACGGCGATCCTTATCGTGGAGGGCGATCTTGAACAGCAGATGAGGAAGCTCAAGAACACCCGATCGCTTTGGGGGGCGTTGATATCCGCGGTCCTCGACTTTCACGTGAGCTGTTTCTTTACTCCGGATCCAAGGCAGACCGCCGAGTTCATCATAACACTCGCGCGGGGTGGAAGGTACAAGGGTGGGCCGCGCGCACCCTCCCTGATTGGAAGGAAGCCGAAAGTTGGAGACCTGAAACGGGTCCAGGCTTCTATAGTGAGTTCATTGCCGGGCATAGGTCCTAGGATGGCGGAACAATTGCTGGCTAGCTTCGGCTCTGTCAGGAAGGTCTTTGCGGCATCCACTACAGAAATGGCGGTTGGGGCCAGAATAGGGAAGGCTAGGGCGCTGAGCCTGAATAGGATCCTCGACGCTCCCTACAAGGCTTCAAAAACCACACCTCTACAATCACAGTTGCGCTGAGGAGCGATTCGACGCTGGGGCTTTTTCTCAAAGACTGCAGCTGGACGGTCACCCAAGACCCCGCTCGACGTGTCTTGCGAAATGTCTCGGTGAGGATTTCAGATGGAAGAATCGAAGAAATCGGCGCCCTTCATCCGATACCGAAGGATGATGTCATTGACTGTCAGCATCGATTACTCATTCCAGGCCTGGTAAACACTCACACGCATCTTGCAATGACGCTCTTCCGAGGATACGCGGACGACCTAGAGCTTCGAGATTGGCTAGAGAAGAAAATCTGGCCTCTGGAAAAAAAACTCTCGGGGAAGATGTGTCACGATGGTGCGCTGCTCGCGAGCCTTGAGATGACGCGGACCGGAACTACATGTCTTGCAGATATGTACTTTCACATGGAAGACGTAGCGAAGGCAGTGGACCGGTCTGGTCTCAGAGGTTTCTTGTCCTACGGAATCATAGACCCAAGAGACGAGAGTGGTAGGGAACATGAACGTAACAACACCCTGGCCCTCTTGAAGCACATTGCCTCGATGAACTCCCCTCGAATCAAGTTCATGGTAGGCCCGCATGCCCCCTACACATGCGGCGAAGAAATTCTCTTGTGGTCGCGCGAACTGGCGGAGAAAGAGGATGCCCTGATTCATATTCACATAGCCGAGACTCGAGGCGAACAGGTCAGCTTCGAAAAGGACAAGAAGCAACGTGTGGTTGACTATCTAGATAAGATTGGATTCCTCTATGACGGAGTCCTTGCGGCTCACTCGGTTTGGCTGACCAAGAGCGAAGTGACCCTTCTCGGGAAGCGGGGGGTGAGAGTTGCGCACTGCCCCGTGTCCAATATGAAACTCGCTGGGGGAGGAGTAGCCCCGTTGCCCGAGATGTGGGAATCTGGTGTCTCAGTTGGCTTGGGGACTGACGGACCCGCAAGCAACAACAGCCTAGACATGTTCGACACCATGAAGATTTGTGCCCTTATCCACAAATCATACAGATGGGACCCGACAATCGCAAATGCGCAAAGGGTCTTCGACATGGCTACCATTGACGGAGCAAAATGCCTCGACATGGAGAAGGAGATAGGAAGTGTAGAGGTTGGAAAGAGAGCCGACCTGGCCTTGCTCAACCTCAAGGACCCAAACCTAATCCCCATTCACGCCAAGGAAACCGTCGTTTCTGACCTAGTCTATTCTGCTAACGGTTCCAACGTGGACACGACAATCGTCGATGGCAAGGCCTTGATGCTTCATAGGAAGCCAACGCTTCTAGACCCCGAGACCATTGCGGAGAGCGTCAGTCGGTCAGTTAGCCAGCTTATCTCTAGCTGAAGCTTTTTCTATTTTGAAGTAACCGCTTTGGCCTTCCCAGACGGTCGTACTCTTTTCAACGATTATCCTCTTCTTGAAGTGCGGGGCGTCGATCACAAAGGTCTCGTATTCTCCTCCCTCACCAGATAGGTGTATCCCATGCCTCTCTGACAGGTCGGCAAGCTTTTCCCACCAAGGCGCAGTCATCTCCCTCCCGAGCCAGGATCGGTCGAGACCTGAAGCTGCGACTCCCGAAATGATCGTACGGAATTCGGCTTTGATTAGGTCTTGAACAATTGTTCCGGGATCTTTGTGCCACAGAGGACTGAAGCTCCGCAACCCAACGGAATCAGAAACTCGATCGAACCTAGACTTCTGAAAATCGCTTGCAACAGCCCCAGTTGCGATACCAACAATTCGTTCCTTCCTCCTCAAAGTTTCCAGCGTCTCTTGCAGCTCCCCCAGTTCATCCCCTCCTTCTATGAGCGAGTGGGGTATGTCCATTGCTTCGGCCTGTAGCCCTGTCCATTCCACATTGGGGTAATGGAACATCATTGAGTCTTGCCCGTTAGGCTTGATGGTGACGAGGCGAGACACTTCCCATCCCTGATGCTGTAGAAGCCACACTGTGTAGCAACTATCCTTGCCACCGCTGAAGAGAACTGCCACGCGCATTCAGGCCTTCACTCGTACCAGCTACTTGCCAAGGGAGAGCCTAGCTTTTGTCTCGAACTGTCTGTTGTACCTCTGACGCAAGTCTTGGAGAGTGTTGGCATCAATAGGTAATTTGTCGTCCCGGAACCTAGCAATTCGTGCAAACCTGAGGGCGAAACCTGACTTGTAAATTGGACTTTTCTGAACCTCACTGTATGCCACTTCTGCAACTATTGCCGGTTTGACGTGGACAGTGTAATGCGACTCTCTCACTTTCAGTCTCTTTAGCCGCGCGGTAATCGTGTCAAACTCATCGTCTGTCAATCCTTTGAATGTCTTTCCAACGATCATGAACTCTCCAGTGTCTTCGTCTCGGACTGCAAGGTGATAGTTGCTCAACCATCCTACCCGTCTACCGCTACCCCAATCAGCCGCAACTATGACGACATCCAGAGTGTCGGCAGATTTGATCTTGAACCACTTCTTTCCACGAGCGCCTGGTGAGTAGTTGCTCGTGAGCGACTTGGCCATCAAACCCTCATGTCCCTCCTTAAGGGCAGTTTTTAGAAAGGATTCTGCCTCCGCTCGGTCCCTTGTGACGATCCTCGGGGTCAGAGATGAAGTGGGAACAAGCTGTGAGAGGATCTCCCATCGAACAGTATAGGGCTGGTCGATCAAAGTCCGACCCTCTAGATAGAGAGCGTCGAAGAGGTAGAGTCTCAACGGAATCTTGCCAGACATCTCTTCAATTTCATGCACACGCCGGAACCTCCGCATCAGATCTTGAAATGGCACCGGTCGACCTCCTTCGCCGATCGCGATCGCCTCGCCTTCAATCACGTACTCGGACGAGTTAACGTGTGTCCTAGCAAATTCGACCATGTCGGAGAGGCTTTCAGTAACGTCGGTTAACCGTCGGCTGAAGATGCGGATTTTGTCACCGCTCCTATGGATCTGTATCCTTGCACCGTCAAACTTGTACTCGAAAGCCGTTCCATCGATGTGCTCAGTCAGAGCCTCACCTGGGTCCGCGGCGATCTCTGCGAGCATCGGCTTTATCGGAACAAACAGCCGAAGCTGAATTTTCTCAAGGCCGAGGACTCCCTCGGATATCGCTTTCCTCGCAAGGTCGCCGATGTCACCATGCAGCATGTTTGCTTTCCTGACTACATCCCGCGGAATCCCGGACGCTTTGGAAATAGCGTCAAGGAGTACCCCCTCGACAACCCCAATCCTCATCTCTCTAAGCAGCATTCTCGTGAGGAAGTCAGCCTCGTCCTTGCTCGAACGGGTCAGCAGGGTCTGCACCAAATTCAGCTTTCTCGTCCTCGAGTTTGGTCCGGTTGCCTCAGCCATCCTTGCGAGTGTCTCGTACACCTCGAGCACTGTCAACTGTGCGTTTGTGAGTCTTGCTTGTCCAAGGTTTCTTTCGGCCTCAGATATCGTGGCGTAACTGACTTCAAGGACCCTCGGGTCTGATTCAGGAAACGCGTTTCCCGACAAGAATAATGTCGCGGGGGCGATCTCGGCCGGGTGTAGACTGTTCAACAGGTCTGCTATGATAGTGGTCTTCTCGTTTCTCTTCGTAGTACCTTCAAGATCCCTGCAGGCTCTGGCAAGTCTCGAAAAGGGTGTGTTTTCACGACTCAGTGCAACCACTCTGTCAAGCCTCTGTCGGGATGCTGGTGGGAGTCTGAGAGTCGAGTCGCCACTTTAATGACCCGTTCTTTAGAAAAACCCCTTTCCTCAAACAGGAAGCGCACGAGCCCATCTCCATCAGGTGGGGTTTGTCTTATTTCCGAAATGTCGCGGACTCTAGGTTTGAGGAAGAGCCGCCGCACCTCCTCAAGATTGGTTGGAACTTGGGTTCTAACCTCCGCAGGGACTTTGTCTAGCGACCCATACCTTCGGATAAGAGCTAGAGCCTTCTTCGGTCCGACCCCATAGACGCCGTCGTTGAAGTCCGTCCCGACTAGAATCGCCACGTCGACGAGTTGTTCTCGAGTGATTCCCAACGCCTGAAGGTTCTTTTGGAGGTTCACAAGTTCAGGTTTGAGAGGCCTGATTTTCCTTTGGACGGGAAGATATTCTCTTCCTGTTATCGTCAGGTACCGTGCAAGTATCGGGGCGCCGTAAAGTAGCGAGTCATAGTCTTTGCTTCCTACGCCCCAAACTAGCCCGTTGGAGGCCATGTGGCTTGCCTGTGCTTCGGCATCCTCCAGCGCTTCGAGCCAGGGGACCCCCATGAGGGTGAGCAGCTTCTTGGCGTCGTCGAGGACGTCGCCTGTTACTCTTCCGGTCATGACGGCTTTGGACCATGCTGTGGAATAGTCTCCTCTCGAAATTGCTGCGCCATACTCTTTCTCTGCTTTTTGACGGACTATCCTTCGAGCTTCAACCGTCCGTCTCTTCAGTAGGTTGGGTTTGCCGTCGAAGACAAAAAGGAGCCTCATCCTGTACTCTGTGATGAGCCTTGTGGTACGTGTGAAAAGCCCGATAAGGTGAGATGTTACCCTACCGTGGGGGTCGGTGAAGAGTGTTCCGTCACGCTTGCGGATAATCGCCAAGAACTGATGTAGCTCGATGTTCCCGTCCACAGCAAACGATTTCCCTTGCAGAGCCTTTAGGGTTGTCTGCTCTCGCAGAACGATTGGAGTGAGCAGAACCCCCAACACCGGTGCCCTATCAAACTCTGGTTCCCTTGGCTGACTCTTAAGCCCAGCATTGTGGCCCCGGGACCGGTACTGCAGAAAAAGGGCCCGCGCGCCGGCTTCGAAGAGTCCTCGCGAGAGTCCTCGGACTATTCCTTTGAAGCCTAGTTATTGTGGGGATTGGAGGCTTCCGGTGAGGGGGAAGAACTGAAGGGCTCGTTCGGAAACACAAAAGAGGATTCGTGACCGGGCTTTGTACCCTCGTGGTGAGACTCATGATGACTGGGACTGGGCTGGCTGGAGTGTGTAGATGTTGAGTGGCTGGTCGCTGTGCTTGAGGTACTTGGTACTTTGGGCGTCCTGAGGGCCCTCTTCGTCCTGCTCTTTCGGATTGTCGGGGAAGAGTTTGCATTTCGGTTTTGCGATGTCTTTAGCCGGTGAATCTCATGTTTAAGGGCCTCTATTTCTTTGGCCGCCTGGTTTAGGTCGGAGGTCAACTCGGAAGCGAGTCTGTTGAATACCTTAGCGATGTCCTGGATAGCCTTCTTCGTTCGCGTTCGGGTAGGCATGAGACAACCACTCAATTCGCCGCTGTCTAAACCGTTTGTAACCTTCTCCGCCGAACCAGATGTACAACCCTATAGCCGGTGAATGCAGGGTAGATGGATGCCGGTGGTCGATCGGAGGTAAAAGCCTAGCATGATAACTCCAGCCTTTCTTGCTATTGTCATGTTTCTGAGCTTGTCCGGTGTTCTGTCTCCGGGACCATTATTCTTGGCGTCAATCCTTCGGGCGGCGAAGTCCGGAACCGTCGCTGGAATCGAGTGTGCGGTTGGCCACACCATTGTCGATTTTCCTATTTTCGTTGGCCTAGCGATCGGGATAGGGTCTTTCTTCTCGCCATCAATCCTGAAGATCGTTGCGATAACTGGTGGCCTGGTGCTTGCCTGATTTGCTATCCTCCAACAGAATCAAGCACGCTCCAAGGTTGAAGTGAGCACTTCTGATATCTCCGAAAAATTGTCTTGAAAGCCAGCGATCCTGGTTGGAATCGCGCTCACAGGACTGAATCCCTTCTTCCTGCTCTGGTGGTTGACGGGAACATATCTTATCTCGCAAGCCTACGTAGCTGGAACTGTCATTGACGTGTTAGCGATGTTCGGTGCACGTGTCTGGTTGGACTATGCGTGGCTTGGAGGAACAGTAAAGCTTGCCAGCAAAGGATCCTTTCACCTCGGAAGGTGGTACCGAAGCGTGCTTGTAATGTTCAGCATCGTAATGATTTACTTCGCCACCACGTTCATCATCTCAGTGCTCGCCTAGGCGAGCACCCAGGCATTTGCAGTCGTATGATTTGGGTAGATGACTCTGCCCTGTTTTTGGTCCGAAAAAAAAATGGGTCCTCAACGAAGAAGCTCCTTAGGCCTATTCTAGCTCTTGGCACCCAAGTGGTGGGATTTGATGTACTGCCAGAGCCTCTTGGTCATCTCGGATGGCGAAACCTTCTGGCCCTCCTTGCCCCCAAGAACGGTCGCCAAATGCTCGTCGAGTTGAATGCCATACCCCCCAAAATTACCTTTCTTGCTTGTCGTCGTGTTTCACCTCCCCGATCAGATAAGGAACGACCTTCACCATCTCCGAGAGCTGAGAAATTCCGATTGTTACTGCAGTCGGTCCCCAGTGCGTAACACTAAGTAGTGATTCTATAATGAGAATCACTCTGCTCCTTCCCTTGCGAGCCTCTTAGGGACAAGACTTTTGGCGAGACCAAGTATACAAGTAGTTACCAACACCAAGAGGTTGCCTGAATGTCAGACATCTTCGGCCTTCCCTCCAATGAAAAAGTCTGGCCGGTCCGCCGCTATTTAGATCTTCACAAAGAATCCCTCGAGGACCCAGCAGGCTTCTGGGACATCCAAGCAAGACGGCTTCTATGGCGAAAGGGCTGGACCCAGACTTTGAAATGGGACCCTCCATTCGCTCGATGGTTCGTAGGGGGCGAGTTGAACGCTTCTGAGAACACCCTTGACAGGCACGTCGCCTCGTGGAGGAAGAACAAGGTAGCCTACCTCTGGGAGGGAGAGTCGGGCGAAAAGAGGACAGTAACGTATCAAGACCTGTTTCAGATCACTAACAGGTTTGCTTCTGCCCTCCAACGTCTCGAGGTCCGTAAAGGGGACGCTGTTGCGATCTACCTTCCTCTAGTCCCCGAGTTCCCGGCGGCTATGTTGGCATGTGCAAGGATTGGCGCTCCGTTCACAGTGGTCTTCTCAGGTTTCAGCTCCAAATCTCTAGCGGAGAGAATTCAAGACTGCGGTGCGAAAGTCGTTGTGACGGCAGACGGCGGGTTCAGGCGGGGCAAGACGCTGCCCCTCAAAGCGGTTGTAGACGAGGCGCTTGAGAGCACGCCAAGCGTCAGACACATGATCGTTGTTAGACGAACCGGCCAACAAGTCTCGATGAAAACTGGGCGCGACCAATGGTGGGACGATGCTCTTCGCAAGGGTTCTTCCTACGTGGAGCCTGTCCCAGTCGAGGCATCCCACATACTCTACATCCTCTACACATCAGGAACCACCGGTAAGCCAAAGGGAGTGGCCCACAGCACAGGAGGATATCTTGTGCACGCTCTAAGCACTCAAGACTGGGTGTTCGACCCGAAGGATGATGATGTTTACTGGTGTACGGCAGACATAGGATGGGTAACTGGGCACACATACATCGTCTTTGGTCCCCTGCTTCACGGGCTCACGAGCGTAATGTACGAGGGCGCGCTCGACTATCCCCAACCAGATCGATGGTGGCAAATCATCGAAAACTATGGCATCACTGTTCTCTACACTGCTCCCACAGCCATACGATCTCTAATGCGCCACGGTGAGGAGTATCCACGCGACCACAACCTGAGGAGCCTACGCCTTCTCGGAACTGTGGGCGAGCCGATCAACCCGGCTGCGTGGTACTGGTATTTCAACGAAATAGGACAGGGACGATGCCCGATTGTGGACACTTGGTGGCAGACAGAGACAGGGGGGATCATGATATCACCCAGTCCGAAACTCGGACTGGTTGCTTTGAAGCCAGGCTCGGCGACCTTCCCATTGCCGGGCATCGACGCTGAGGTCGTCGATGAGAAAGGAGAATCTCTTCCGCCGGGCCAGAAGGGCTTCTTGGTGATTCGCAAGCCATGGCCGGGAATGTTTCTTACACTCTACAAAGACAACGAGCGATACAAACAAGTCTACTGGTCCCGTTTTCCAGGAGTCTACTACCCAGGGGACTACGCCCTGCGCGACCAAGAAGGCTATTTCTGGCTACTAGGCCGCGCCGATGAAGTGATGAAAGTGGCCGGACACCGGTTAGGAACGATCGAGGTCGAAGATGCGCTTGTCAGCCACCTTTCGGTTGCTGAGGCTGCCGTCGCGGGCCGGCCTGACCCCGTAAGAGGGGAGGCCATAGTGGCATTTGTTACACTCAAGAGTTCAACGAGGCCGTCAAAGGAGCTTGAAGAGGAATTACGGCAGCATGTCAAGAAGACCGTCGGGCCAATTGCCGTCCCCGACCGTATCTATTTCGCAAGTCTCCTCCCTAAGACGAGAAGCGGCAAGATAATGCGACGAGTAATCAAGGCTGTAGCCTCGGGCGACGATATCGGAGACATAACGACTCTAGAGGATGGCGCATCGGTCGAGGAAGTGAAAAGTGCCATCGAGATGCTGCGCGAGGCAGAGCGGAGGCCGAAGAACAACCGCTAGATTGTCGGTATCTTATAGTTGAAAAGGACCCATGCCGAGACAGCCAACCCCAACATTGAAGATGCGATCACATAGTAGTCCACGGGTTTGAACTTTAGCTCGAACAAGTTCACTCTTCCCTCCTTCCCTGGGAATCCCCGCGATTCCAAGGCCTCAGCAAGCTCAAGACTCCGCCTTATGGCAATTAACAACAACGGAATTAGAATGGGAACATAATTCCGGATTCTTTTAAGAAAGTTTCCCTTGTCAAGTTCCAGCCCTCTGGACCGTTGGGCGTCAACGACCGTCTGCGCATCGGCAGCCATAGTCGGAACTAGTCTCACAGCCGTAGTGAACGTGAACGAAAGCGCGTTCGGATAGCCCAACCACTTACGCGAGAGCCACCTAATCGGGCGAACCTTGTCAATAGCTAACCCGAGATCGTCAGGAGAAGTAGTCATGAAAAACAAGCTGAAAGTGGTCAAGAGAACAAGGAAACGCATCGTCAACGCCACCGCCGAAAAAATGGTACTGGTGAACAAGTTCACAAGAAATATCAGCACAGAGAGAAAGACTGCCCTACGCATTGACCAAGCCCACCTTGTCAGTACGCGCCCAAGCATCAAGAGGGGAATCTGGAGGAGCAGAAGAAATATCATCACGTAGATGCTAGCGAAGAAAAGCGCGGGAATCACCAGCGCAACGATCAGCAGGAACTTCGCCCTTGGGTCCAGCTGGTGAATTGGCGTCTTTAGCGTTGAGAACTTGAACCCTTCAAGGGCTTTGAGGGACACTTCCCTTGACCTCCACCAACTTGGCCTCAAGCAGCATCTTCGCCCTATGAACGTCAACCACGTCGCCTGGGAATCCTTGAGGTTTCAAACGGGCGAACAGCTTCGCCATTTGGGGCTTAACCAAGGAGGCCTTCTCCACCAGCTGGTCGCTAGAGAGAACTCGGTCCGCGGATCCGCTCCCCACGACTTTTCCCTTAGACATCAGGACGACTTGTGGGTTGCACTCGGCGACGAACTCGACATCGTGAGTAATCATCACGACAGCCTTTCCCTGAGAGTATAGTTGAAGGATGAAGTTCCGTAGTCGCTCCTTCTGCTGGTAGTCCTGACCTATCGTCGGTTCATCCAAGATCAAATAGTCTGGTTCCCATGCAAGCACGGCGGCAAGCGCGACCCTTTTACGCTCCCCACCGCTCAACAGAAACGGCGATGTGTCAGCGTATTCCGACAGGTCAAGCGATTCCAATGTTCTCTTGACCTGCGTCTCAATTACGTCTGCCGGATAGCCAAAGTTCTTCAAGGCGAAGGCAACCTCCTGCCTAACGCTCTCCGAGAATAGCAAGTGGTCAGGGTTTTGGAATACGAGCCCAACCTTTCTAGCAAGCTGGGCGACACTCTTCTTTCGTGTATCCTCGCCGTCAACGAGCACTCTTCCAGAGCTGGGTTTCAAGAGGCCGTTGAGATGCTTGGCAAGCGTGGTCTTTCCAGCTCCGTTCTCCCCCATGATTGCGATGAACGATCCGCTCTCAACTGAGAAGTCGACTTCCTGGAGAGCTAGAGACCCGGAAGGGTACTTGAACCATACTTGCTCTAGCGTAATCAATTGCCGAGTCTCTTCGAGAGGCTGTCAGCTGCCTCTTCAACGTGGGTGGGGACTCTTCCTGTAACGAAGCCATCTCTGCGTAGCATCGCCCATAGCAGAGAAACCCTTGGTACTCCCACCCCTAGGCCAGTTAGCATTTCGAACTGGGTGTCCAATGTCTCTTCGAGCCCCCCGTCGGCGACAACCTCGCCTTTGTTCATCACGATGATTCTTTTAGCATACCTTGCGACGAGATCCAGGCGATGCTCCACGACCAGAATGGTGATACCCTGGTCTTGACGAAGTTGTTCCGCTGCGCTCATGATCTCTTCAGCTGTCTTTGGGTCGAGGAATGAGGTGGGCTCGTCCAAGACGATCATGCTCGGCTGCATTGCCAGCACTCCAGCGAGCGCAACTCGTTGTTGCTGGCCGCCAGAAAGCTCGTAGGGGGCCAGATCCTTCAAGCCAACAGTGTTGGTGACGTGCATTGCACTGTCGACGCGTGACCTGATCTCGGCTCTGCTTAGGCCGAGGTTCTCTGGCCCGAAGGCAATGTCTTTCTCCACTGTGAGAGCGAACAACTGGTTTTCAGGGTTCTGGAACACGTAACCAATGTGCCTTGAAAGCTCGCTGGTCAACTGCTTGCTGGTGCTAAGCCCGTCAACCATGATATCTCCCGAGATTTCTCCCTGGTAGAAGTTGGGGATTAATCCGTTCAGGCATCTGCATAGCGTGCTCTTGCCACAGCCGCTAGGGCCTGTTAGGAGTACGAACTCGCCCCTGCCTATTGATAGGCTGACGTTTTGGATCGCAGGCTTATCGGTCCCGGCGTATTTGAAGCCCAGTCGCTCAGCACGAATTATCTCAGAGCTGCCGGACAAATGTCTTACTCACTTTTGGGTTGATACTCTATAATGGATAGGTGCGGGAGGCCCGCTATATTAGGTCTGGAGAGGCACCAACAATTTTTTGAGCTTGTCCGTACAAGCTGTTATGGTATGCTCAAGTTCTCGCTTCGTTGTCAGTCCTGCTGCCGTAGGATGCCCGCCACCCGTCCCACCAGATTCTTTTCCGATCGGTATTGCGAGGTCCCGCGCTAAGTGTACTCCAGTCTTGTTGTAGAAATCCTCTGTAGAGCGCATGTTGACCCTAACTCTCTCTCTTGCCTCGCCGCCGACAAGCGCCACGTGAGCTCCCAACCCCAGCAAAGCACGTGCTGCTGATGACTGGTAAGAACCGAGCTGTGAAGTTACGATGATCCAGTTTCCGACTGGGAGCAGTCGGTTTCGGCTGGCTGCTTTGAGCCTCGCGATTCGCTCCGACCTATTCATGGGCGCGCCGAGTATCTCAGATAGACGACGAGGATTCGCTCCCGAACTGACAAGCTTTGCTGCGATGTGGAAGGTAGATTCTCTAGCCAGGATGAAGTGTTTTGTCTCCACATATAGTGCCGCTAGGAGCGCTGTCGACTCATTTGCCTCTAACCGCTCGTTTGCTGAAAGAAGAAGGTCGAAGACCACCTCTGCGGCGGCTGCGGCTGTTTCATCTACAATCAACAGGCTGGCCACTTTCTTGGTGTCTGGGTGTGGATGATGATGATCAACTACAACAATCTCTACGTCTGCATCGCGCAGGACGTCCGCAGCTTTGCCTAGCTGGTCCAAGGTGTTAGTGTCCACAAGCACTGCCAGGTCCACGTCAGAACTGAGCTTACTTGAAGGCGGGTCTATGCCCAGGTTTTCGAGAAGTTGACTAGTCGACGCCCCGACGCCTTCGGGGCAACAGATGCTCACGTCACTTCCAGGAATCTGTCGCTTCAGGAGGTTCTGGAGGACAAAAGCTGAGCAGGCTGCGTCAGGGTCGGCGTTCTGGTGGCAGAGTAGAACGGTCTTCTTGGAGCGTGTGACTTTCGAGATTAGGCTACGAATAGCCGTGCGCTTCTCGGGTGCAGAGTGAAGAGTTTTTTCCAGTTGAGAAATCTCTCAGTTGGCTGAAGCAGTACTAGGCCGCAGTTTTTCCTGAAGCTTCTCTTGAAGCTCTTTCATTCTCTCCTTAGTCCGGTCCTCCTGTCTCCCTAGAACCGTGATTCTCGTACCGAGGAGCTCCTTTCGTTCCTTCAACTCCTTTAGCAAGGTCTGCCTATCCGATTTGAGAAGCAGGCTTCCAACGCTCTTGTAGACCGATGAGTCATCGGTCATTTTCTCCAGCTCAGCCAGGGCCTTGTCTGTTTCTGACGCCTCGATCTCAAGCTGTTGTTTTTGCGTTGCCACGGCTTGAAGCGTCTGTTGGAGTTGCTGTAGCCGTGAGAGTTGTTCCTGTATCAAACTGACGTCCCTGGATTCGACACGGCTCGGCGGTGTCGGCCTCTATAAAAGGGTGCAACGGTGTCAATCGTTCTCGAAGCTGCGGCAGCGAGTCGTAGGAAGGAGTTGGCTGAGGCACGCAGAGCAACTAGGTCGCGAGCTTGTATTTCCAGCTCTAGGGCATTTCGCTTTGAGCGGATGCTCGTCGCGGAGCGGATCCCTTTAGCCCGGTGCGTTTCAGGGCTGATTGAGGACGATACGATCTCCGCTATTCTGGCGCTGGGAAGTTCAACGCGTACATCTAGTACGGCTCTTCCTGAGAGTGACTTGCTAGTTTTCCTAGGAAACTTGTGCTTCATCCGCCTCGTCGGGACGAGGTTCCTCTTTCGGAGTTTCGACAGGTTCAGCGGCTTTCTTCCGCCGGGTACGCGTTCTTTTCGGTGCAGGCGCCTGTACTGCGACTCTTGCTCCTCCTCTTAGACCATCCAGTTCTGTTGAGAGGGTTGACGGGCTCATTTGACCCCGGGTAGCTCGCGCGGCGATCTGGCCCAGTTTCGTAACCGGTGTATATGCTCCACCCGCGAACCTGAAACCGCATTTTCTGCAAAGCCAAACTCCTACACTCCAACGTTTGACCGTGCGAAACTTGCACCTTGGGCATTCATGCTTTGCACGAAGCCCCGATACAATCTCAACATACTGCCTTCGGGGAAACCTTCCGTACCGTGCTCCGAGTCCTCCGCCAAGGCCAAGTCGCTTGGCCATTAGCCCTTCGCCACCGCCAGTACCTTTGCCCTGTTCTCAGCAGCCTTCTGGACAGCCAGACCTACGGCCTTCTTGAGCTCCTCGACGCTGAACCCTGAGAGCCCACCCTTCTGCATCGCACAGATGGAGCCGTTCTTGTCGATTGTAACGGTCAAGCGTGCGCTCATAACCTGTTCCTCTTCCAGAGATGGGTCTACAAGTATTGTCTTGTCAACCTTAGCGAAGGTAACTGCGATCGGATAATTGTTCACTGGAAGCGAATGGTGGCCCGGCTTCGCTACAACCTCGTCGCCTTTGAGCTCCATCTTCGAGACCTTGGCGTTGACAAGGGCAGCGAGAGAGGCCATTGCCGAGGCGTCGATAAGGTTCCCGTCATGGTCCAGAACGTACACGTCCACATAGACGACCTGGACCTTTTTCCCCTTCTGGATAACGAGCGACTTTACGTCGATAGCTTTCGACTCTCGGATTCCTCTGTCAACGACCCTGGCGAGCTCTATCGCCTGTTCGCTTGGGGGTCCAGGCTCGAACGACGGCGAGGCAAGGGGGACAAGCTCCACGTTTACAGTAAGCACTCCCTCGTCAGGAGTGTCAGGGAACGGTTCTCCAGTTTGAACCTTGACGCCGACCAGGATTTTCGACTTTCCGAGATGAACCTGTGCAGAGCCGTTCGCTTTTTCGATAAGTCCTACTTGGATTTGTATCGGACGATAGCTTTCCGGGCTCCGTTCGTCAATTCTCTTTCCCCTTGAGATCATGTCGACAATTGTCTTCTGCTCCAGCTTTGCAACGGGGGGGAGCTGTGGGGTATGGGACACTAGGCGATGACCTCGCTCTCTTCCTTCTCTTCCACAACCTCCTTTATTTCATGGTACTTCTTCTTCAAAGCCTCTCGCTGCATAGAATGAATTGCCTTGCACGCTTCCACAGCCATGCCGAGACCCCTCTCAAACTCGCTCGGCGTGAGACTACCGTCCATCTGGAGAAGGGTAATCATGCTCGAATTTGGAACGAGTGCCACCGGAAGGTCTGCTTCACCATACTTGTCCTCGGCATCTGACAAATCTAGCGCCAGTTTTCCCTCGATCTTCCCGACGGCACAGGCAGCAACAATCTCGCGCATCGGAATGCCTGCGTCCGCCAGGGCGAGGGAAGCCGCGGTGATCCCAGCGCACCTCGAACCCCCGTCAGACTGGAGAATCTCGACAAACAAGTCTATCATTGTTCGCGGGTACAATTCGGTAAGTACCACAGGCTCCAGCGATTCTCTGATGACTTTGGAGAGCTCCATCTCTCGTCTTGAGGGGGCCGGCGACTTTCGCTCGTCCACTGAGAAAGGAGCCATATGATACCTGCAACGAATTACCGCTCTCTCAGGCAGAGCAATGTGCTTGGGGTGGGCTTCTCTGGGGCCGTAAACCGCGGCTAGGATCTTATTTTTTCCCTGTTCAATATACGCTGAGCCGTCTGCCTTGTCTAGTATCCCTACTTCTAGTTTTATTGGACGGAGCTGGTCGAGGCGGCGCCCGTCGATCCGCAGCCCTTTCTCGTCTATTAGTTTCTCAGGCTGTTTGGGTTCTGGCAATTTCTCCTACCACGTTTGATTTCGCTATCATTTCCCTAATCCTATCCGTTAGGCCTCGTGTATGAGCTTCGCGTTCGACCATGTATATGGCTTCTACCGCGAGCCTCTCGTTCTCAGGGGACTTACCCCATACGAAAGCTATCCCGTTCTGTCCAACAGTAATCTGGCAACCAGTCTCATTCTTGAGCATGCTTATCATGGAGCCTTTCCGGCCGATTAATCGCGGAATCTTGGCCGCCGATATCTCCACTACTCTTCCTGTCGAGATTTTTCCCAAACCTGGACCCTTTATGGTTAACAGCGGGTCTCTCGTCCGGTCGAACGCGAGAACCTCCGAGAGCATCATGTCTCCCACGTCAAATGTTGTCGACAGGTCCCTTCGTCGCGGCCCTCTCGGACCTGGGGTTTCAGAAGCAGGAAGCATTGCGAGGTACGGTGATCGGATGTCCACCGTCCAGCCGGACAGTCCGATGTCGATGACACGCCCTGCGACAAGGTCGCCGACCCTGGGTATGTACCCACCCTTGAGCGGGACAACGGTCACTCTGTTTCCGTCGACTTCAAACAGCCCGACGCACGCGGAGAAAATCTGGGTTCCTATACGATAGGCGTTGTCTCCGAGGAGATGGTCACCTTCTGCGAGTAGCTCTCCGGGCGCCACTACATGTTTGGGTTCAGCTAGAAGCAAGATTCCACGGCTCTAGGTCATTATCTTCGCTTGAATGGTTCCCTGGGTCATCTTTCCGAGTCGGTCTATGAAGGAACCGTACATTCCTGCGGGCATCTCGACAATCGCGAGAAGGGACCCGTCAGACTGCCAGTCTTCTCTGCTGACTGTGCCGAAGGTTTTGAGCGCGTTATACGCTCTTGCAGCGTGCTCAGGAAAGACCTTGACGGAGATTCGCATCTGTTCCATTTTGAGTGGGATTATGGGACGGAGTTCTTCGATGACTGCCTTAGCCTGCTCCTCACCACTTCGATAGGGATCGATTGAGAACCGAATTTGGCTCATGGCATTCTCGACCCTCTGAGGAGGGTAGGGAGCTCCCGTACGAGGGTCGATGCAGTTGCGAGAGATGAATGCCACTATCTGTTTCCTCTTTTCCTCTACGAGCTGCCGTCTCTGGTCAGTGGTCAGCTGAAGCTCGCCACTCTTCATTATCTCTTCTGCGATTTTTACTGGATCGAGGGTCCCGAAGTGCTTTTGCAGTTTGTCAGTCGGGGCCCGGGTGCCCTTGCTGGAGTCTGAGTAGATTTCCTCGATCATCAGGACCTGGGACATTGGAACCTGTTTTCCTAACTTGTAGTCTAGCGCCTGTTGTGGTTTCACTAGAATCTCGAAATGGTCGGATGCTTTCTGCAGTCTGGCTGTTGTGAACTTGTCACTCATTTGCCAGCCGGTGCCTTTCTCCCAGCGTCCAACCGTTTCAGGTACTTGTCAACCTCTTCAACGGGGATTTTCTGGAATTTTCCAGTTTCCCTTGGAATGAGCGCGACGCGAATCTTCTGCGGCTCGGCTTTTCCTTCCAGGACCTTAGTCATGCATTTCATACCGAGAAGAATCGATTCGTCGAGTGTTAGGTTTTCCCTGTACTCCGCCTCGAGAATCTCGTTCGCGGCATCGCCTCCGGCGCCTATTGCCCATGCTCTATACGCGAAGAAAGCCCCGCTGGGGTCTGTCCAGAATAGGCGGCTGCCTTTCTTGTCGACGCCTCCGAACAGCATTGAGATACCGAAGGGACGAACACCCGCATGCTGCGTGTAGAGTTGTTTGATTTCACCGATTCTCCTTGTAAGTATTTCTATGTCAATTGGCTCATCGTACATGAGCTTGTTGCTCTGAGCATAGATTCTTGCCTGGTCTACAAGTATGTGAGCATCGCAACTCAAGCCTGCAACGGCAGTCCCAACATGCTCGTCGATTTGGAAAATCTTCCACATGAATGAAAGATCTTGGAGTTTGGACCCGGCTCTTTCCTCAGCAGCTAAGATGACTCCTTCCGGACACGCAATTCCTAGAACAGTTGCCCCTCTCTTGACTGTCTCGCTTGCATATTCCACCTGGAAGAGTCTTCCGTCAGGCGAAAATACTGTTATTGCCCGGTCGTAAGCGCCGGGGACGGCGAACATTGACAATTCTTACACCTAGCTGAAGCGGCGCGATGGCTTGATGCGTACTAAAACCTTTCCTGCTTCAAGGAGACTTGCGGGGTCGGCCCGTCGCAGAGGATATCATCCCTTTTGGAAAAGTCAAACTGGGACTGGCGTCGTCATTCCCCGCAACAACAGTCTTATTCTAGGCTAATAATATGCACTCGCGACCCAATACCAATCGTCTCCTAGAGACTAGCTGAGCAGCTCCTTCAGGTCTCTCGCCACCTTTTCCCGGAGCAGGCTGGAGGGTGTGCCCCTCGACTCAAAAGACACCTCAGCCTTTATTGCGTCTCTGCTTCCCAACACAAGAAGGCCATTGAAGGCCTCCTGCTTGTCAAACCTCAAATGCAACCTTCCTGAGTGATCCAAGTGCAAATCAAATCCTTCTCGCAACGATAGCCGATCGCCGCGTGAAAGTCGGCCTAAAACGCTTTTCAGAAAGGACTCTGCATGCGAGATGCCTCTGGCCTTCATGCTGAAAATCTTGATCTCGTTACCAAAATGCCCCTTAGCCGTCGTGATTTCGAACCGCTTCGAGAAGCCAGGGGGAAAGAGATTCGAGAGAGCTGACAAAACTTTGGTCGAATCCTCGGTTGCGTGGACTATCGAAGACAGCGCAAACCCGCAAGCTGTTGCGTGTTTCACACTCTCCCCCTTCCTCCTGGAGTCCTCTTAGGTGGTTAAATAGCGTCATCATCGTCAGCTGCTGAAAATGGAAGACCTACAGTTCAAGCAGGCTTTGGTGGTCCGTCTTGACCTCAAGATGGGTCGCGGCAAGATAGCTGTTCAATGCTCCCACGCAGCCGTTGCCGCAGCTGAGGAAGCCAGAACTGGCCACTATCCATGGTGGAAGGGTTGGATCAATGAGGGGCAGCGCAAAGTAGCTCTGAAGGTTCCAACCTTTGGCGAGCTTGCCAAGCTGGAGAAAGCGGCCCGAGCCCTTAGGCTCCCGGTCTATCTCGTAAGAGACATGGGCTTAACCCAGGTCCCTCCGGGCTCCCCGACCTGCCTCGGCATAGGACCTGCCCCGGCAGCCTCTCTGGATTCTCTAACTGGAGATCTGTCCCTTCTTTGACCTCCCAGAGGCCTTAATCTCTTCTTGAGAGGACCTATGCTCAGCGAGCACATCGTATCTTCGCTCCGCCTCCTTTACGTAGTCAACCAGATCGAGGTCTTGCGATTCCTTGAAAGTTGACCCGATTTTCTGGAAAAGTTTTTTCAAGATAATCTTCTGCAGTACGTTAGATGCGCCACCTAGCGCCTTCTTCATTCCTTGTGCAAAGTCTTCCAGCCTCTCCGGAATGTCTTCTCTCTGAAGCGAGCTAATCGTGGCCAAGTACTGATACATTGCCCGGCGAGGCTCATCTCCGAGGACGGAGAGACTCTCGTCGATCGCCTCGAGAAGAACCTGACCGAACGGCTTTGATACGGAGGTCAACCTTCGACCCCGCTAGCTGCTGTTCCGTCTTCAATCGAACCACCATCGGTTCCATTAGTCCTCGCCGGAATCCCTCCAAAAGCCCTCACTACTCTGAGGCCTTCGAAGCCATACGACAAATATGCTGTGAAGAGGCCCCTGACCGCGTTCAGAGCCCGACCTTCCAAGGCCGTACTGTTGACCAAGACCAGGGTTGTCGCAGATTGTGCGTCTGCCATTTCTGCGACGGAGGATATGATGGCATAAGCCTTTTCGAAGCCTTTGAACAGGACCAAGTCCGTGAAGACATCAAAGGCAATCCCGACTTCTTGGCCATGGTGAGCTTGAAGCAGCTTGTCAACAGCATCGAGCAGCAGAGAGGCGTCTCTCTCAGGTAACAAAATCTCTGTCTCAGACTGCCTTGAAGGGGTGGATGTGTTTGTACTGAAACTGAAAAGTTTGACATCGCGCTGACCTCGCAAGACCCTATGCACCGGGCTGCCTATGCTAGTGAAGACCGCGACAGGCTCAAGGTTAGCAACGAATTCTCCTGCAAATTTTTCCACGACCCGTTCATAACTGGCTGAGGGGTCGTATTCCAGAAGTAGCCTCTTTCCTACTATTTCCTCATGTCTCATTCGCAACATCGTCGAAAAGAGGCTCTTCCGGGCGAGGTCAACCGGCTTCGAGTCCAAGGCGAAAGATCTGGTTGAGCCTGCCCGGATTTTGCTCGAGGTCAACGGACGCGCTGTCCCCGAACCCAAGCCGCCAATGCTCATTATCCTGCTCAAAATGGTGGGCTCCCTAACGGCGAATGCGATCAGGATGAAAAGCAGGCCGTTAGCCAGCGCAGCGATGCCTTGTTCTACGGGAGCCAGACTCCCAGAGGCAACCTCCTCGAACAATGCCACCACGCCAAATGAAGCCCAAGACAAGCTAATCATTCTCACAGACTTCGAAGCAGTCGGGTCTCCTATCCTTGTAGACTGCACGTATGAAGTAGCCACAGGAATTAGAAGAAACACTAGCAAGAAAGCAAGGCTGCTAAGCAAGTACCAACTTTCGTACGAATAGAAATACGTGATTCCGTCGAAAGTTTGAACTTGGTGCACTCTCCAAGGTTGAAGGGCTAATCCGGAGACCATCCACACAAGAGCAATCGCGACGAACACGAGAAATTTGGCGGGAGGCTTAGACAATAACTTGGCCAGCCCCCCAAGTCCAGGGCTCACCCCACTGTTGCTCTTCAATAGAAAACTGGCGAACCCAACAGACACGGCGGTAAGGAAAATAAGAACTGTATACGGCGCCCAGGGGAAAGGCGTGCCACTCAAGTCGGAGGCGAGACCTTGAACAAGTACGATTACAAAAGCAACGTTGGCAATCGCCATGAAGAAACGTGAGTCTAGGAAATACGTCGCTCTCATGCGAACAATAAAGTACAGTCCCAGGCACGACGCTGCCAAAGCGACAACGTCACAAATTTGCCGGATCAAAGCGGACCACGCCTGTGCGACTCATGCCATCTTCGAGGCAGTTTCTAGCTTTTTCATCTCATAAACGAGCCTGACCGTTTGTTCTCCCTCGCTAATACTCAACAAAAACTTCGAGGATGACGCGATCCCAATCAGTCTTGCTATGTCGACCGGTATGAGAAGGTACAAGCTATCCCTGAGCCTAACTGGCTTTACATCTAAGGTCAAGACATCATCGACTTTGCGGTTGCAAAGCTCCGTCTGGGGTTTAGTGTTCTGTAACTTCGCGAGTCTTCAACAGGTTACAAAGGCAGGTCCGACGCAGCATCATCAATCCCAGTCAAGTCCGGCCAGTCGAACTTGTCCCTCAGCAATATTGATGCGTCTTGAGATGTTCCGGCTTCAATAGCAGATATTCGGTAGAGCCCGGCTAGTTTTCGAGCCTTGTCCGACAAGCTCGGGATCGCAATCAAAAAGGCTCGGGATGGCGCAACATCAAAGACCTTCGCATATAGCGAAGCAATTGCGGCTTCTTCGATCTGCTTGTCGCTGGCAATCAAGTCAAGCACGATGACCTCAGACCCTTTGGTAGCCACAGTGTCGAACCTGTGTAGCACCCCCGATCGGCCCGCGACTTGACCAGGCATGTCAAGCATGAACCCCAGCCCCTCCAAGACTGCCCCTATTGGCTTCATCAGAACGTAGCTCCTCTTGAACTCCTCCTCCGCATCCGAGCTGAGTCGATACGTGTATACGCTCACAAATCCGGTGTCTCTAATCGTGAATATATGGCCACAATTACGACATCTATGAATGGGATTTGGAATATCTGACCTCTTTCCACACTGCGAGCATTGAAACCAGGATCCGAGCTTTTGATAGTCTATGCCTGCCTCCACGAGTTCCCTTCCACACTTCGGACAGACTAGGATACCCTCTACGAGAAAGTTGTCGACGCTCTCAATTGTTCCACATGAGGTGTGTTCAAGAAGCGTTTTGCGCTCGATATCAATAGAGTTACAGTTTGGACACACATAGTCATTGCTAACATTCGCAGAGAAACAAGTCGGGCAAACCAATATCTTCTCGAAAAACTTCCGCTTGAATATCCCCACATCCCAAAGCCTCTCAACTAACTGTTTTGCTGCAGTGATGTCTCCGTCCAGAGCAATCTCCGCTTCAGGATAACGAACGGTATGCTCAAGGTCGAAGCTGGGGACGAGCTCCACGATGTCTCCTTTTACAAACTTGTTTAGCAATAGCTGGACACCAGGGTCCTGGTATAGCGACTGCCTATCCTTGGTTGCCACTGTTTCGAACACTCGTCCAGCCTACAGATTCCGGGCTACAACTTCGTGAGCCAGTCCAGCCAATCATATTCAGACATTGTATCTGCGTTAGCCAAAGAGCCGTATCATCACCTATTTGATTTCAGCCGTACTCGAGGCAGACCGAGCCGTCATGGCAACAGCGTCCGGAAACCATAATGCCAATTCTAGAACACCAACGGGAATCCCCGGACTTGACAAACTCTTGAATGGCGGCTTACCAAAGGGGAGAATCATACTCCTTACTGGGGGGCCCGGAACCGGGAAGACAATCCTATCATCGCAGTTTCTTGTCAACGGTATACTCGATTACGATGAGAATGGGGTCTACGTAAGCCTAGATGAAAACAAACAACATGTTTGCGAAGAAATGCTTGATTTCGGATGGGACCTTTCGGACCTTGAAAGCAACAAGAAACTTGCACTCCTGGAGGCCTCTCCCATCAGATACCTTCCCTCTGAGATCAAGGTTGGAAAACTCACGGTCGGACGAAGAGAATTCTCAATGGCAACCCTGATAGATATGATCAAGTCGAGTGTGTCTGAGCTCGGAGCCAAGAGAATAGTAGTCGACCCGGTGACCACCCTCGTTTTTCAGTATGAGGGACAGGCCCAGCAGCGGACCGCACTCGTGGAACTCATAGAGGCGCTGGCCGACACGGACGCGACTTGCATCATAACTACAGAGCTCAGGAGACCAGGGTTTGAGAGAAACGTCGACTATGAGGAGTACCTGGCTCACGGTGTAATCCTGTTGCAACAGCTGCAGGTCGGAAAGTCTCTTCTAAGAGTGATACAGATCGAAAAGATGAGAAAGACGCCCGTTGACAATCAGCCCCGCCCTTATCGGATTACGGAAACAGGGATAGAAGTGTTCCCTCGCGAAAGCGTACTCTAATCACGGAGCGTTCTGGGATGGCAGGACCAATCCGTGGGACGGGTCTCTGTCGTAAGCAGTCCAAGCCGTTGTGTGTCTAGCGCCCCTCATCTTAGGAATTCGAACGTAACGAGAAAGACCTCCAGGACTATCTTCCGCCTTCATCTCGATGACTCCGTCTACCTTGTCCTGGATCGCGGCAATTATCGCAGGGTGAAAGGCCTTCCTAGACAAGGAAGTAACACAGCTCGCCTTACAGCTTCGAATCTTTGCCACAAGTGTGTGCAGGAAATCAAAGGAGGGTCTAACGCCACTTCTTTGAATGAGGGTTGTTAGGGAGTCTAGCGCCAAAAGAACGTTCCCTGAATCATGAGCCTCAGAGAGGGCTTTAGAAATTACAATGCTCAGGTCGGAAAGCCTCTGAGGATCTTCGCTGTACTGTTCAAGACTCTTGACGCCCACGAGGAACGAATAGCAGTCTATGAACACCAGCTTTCGCCTGCCCTCAACCTCGAAGCCCTTAGGGTCCAGACCCATCAACTTGATCGATTCCCTGACACTGTCAGGAAAGTCATCAAGAGTGGCAAACACGACATCTCTCCCCTTTTTTAGGGCCTCAACGACCATTTGAATAATCAGAGTTGTCTTACCAGTCGACGAATCACCCATCACGAGCACGGCTGATGACGAAGGGTATCCGTCTGGCAGCAACGAGTCCACGATTGCCACACCAGTGAGATCCCGCAACAGACCTGGAGACTGCTCCTCGAACATGTTTGGAGAGATCAGCCTTTTCGAGATCTCCCCTTGTATTTCCCGATCTCTAGCCTTGTTGAAGGAAATTACTCGCACTTCCTGCAGCAGTCCGAGCTCGACCAGGTCCGATATGTCGTGCTCGATTTCTTGTGGTTTCCGATGTATTTTCTCTGCTATCCCCTCAATGGTGTCTGTTGTATCTGGGTAATCATGGAAATACATTAGGAGCTCCGCCTTGGTTTCAGAACCGATGAGTTTTTCCAGAAGCTCGCTCTTCAATTGGCTCACCTTCACGTCATTGAAGGACAGCGATGTCTACTAGATGAGCGTCTCCGCTCAACGCTTACCGTATCTTATCAGGGGGTATTGGGGTTGGTGCCAATGCAAAGCCATCCCTCGTGAGGTAGTAGTCGTAGCCTTCCAGTCTGTGTTCCGTACCCCTCATTTTAGGGATGTACAGCCTTCGTCGAACCCTCGAATCATTGAAGCTTGCGTCCAAGACTATCAATCCGTCACCGAGGAACTCTTCAAAGTTGGTCCCAAGCTGCCGTTTTCCCCACGGGACTTCACTAATCATAATCGTCGTGCACCGTGCCCCTTCAAGGAATTTGACCATTATGTGAAGAAAGCTTCTCGCTTCGGCGTTGCTCTCAAATGCTGTCATCAAGGCCGAGAGCGAGTCGAATACGAGTCTTCTCGCGTTTATGCTATGAAGGGATTCGAGAACTGTTTCAAGAGCAGTACTGACCCCGGCCTTCATCGTCGACTGTAATGAGACTAATTGCAATTTTCCCTCCTTTTCGAGGCGATCGAGATCCCAGCCGTACCTTCGAGCGTTCCGTTTTAGCTTGTCTCCGCTTTCAATTACCGAGGCGTACACACCATTTTCACCGCATTTTGTGGCTCCATAGTATAGGAACTGTAGCCCGAGAGTTGTTTTTCCCGTACCGGGCTGGCCGGCCACTATGATAGTATCCCCTCTACAAAGTCCGCCTTCGATGATCTTGTCTAGGCTTGTGATTCCCGTCGGAACTCTTTCTACATCTTGGAGGCTTGCCACCGGTCTCCGCGCTTCCATCATGCTTCCTCCAGAGACCAGAGCTTCACTGGACCTATCTGTCTGAAATGAACTCTCTTCTTGGCTCTAAGCACGTGAAGATACTTAGAAGCGGTCGATCTGTTGACAGTGAGTTCCCTCGCAATCTCGCTTATTGAACTGCTGGGCTTTGCAGCTAGCGAGCGTAAAATGCGCTCCTCTATCTCATCAAGATACCCGTCCTTACCACTACCGCCGATCGCCAACATAGGCCGCCGTGTCAGACGCAGACGGTTGCTCTCATAAGTTGGATGTTACCTTCCGAACGAGATTTGGGTCACTTTAGAAGACCTTAATCTACCGACAACGCAAGCAACTCGGTCGATGGAGTCCATAACAGTCGTGAAGCTCGGAGGCTCCGCCATAACGGACAAGGCGAGGGATTGCACTCCCAACATCCCAGTGATTCAACACGCAGTTGAACAGCTTGCGCGTTACAGGCACCCCATTATCCTGCTCCACGGGGGAGGGTCCTTCGCTCATCCATTAGTCACTAGGTCAAAACTCGAAAGAGGATTCATCGAGAAGACCCAGAGACTTGCTCTGTCTGAAACAGAACTCAACCTAGACCAGCTAGCAAGAGTAATTGGTGCGACACTTCTATTCAACAAGAAACCATTCGTACCATTGCACCCTATGGGGTTCGTCACCATGCGGAATGGAAGGATTAATCGCTGCTTCCTCGACCCGATACGCAAATCCCTAGAGCTGGAACTTACCCCACTGCTGCACGGAGACATGGTATTCGACAATGAGAGGGGATGGGGAGTCCTCTCCGCTGACAAGCTTGCCACGCTTTTGGGGACTCAGCTTAAGGTCGGCAGAGTCTTGCTTGGGTGCGACGTCGACGGTATCTATTCTAGAAACCCGAAACTCTCGGGTGAAGCCCGGCCAATAGTCGAGGTAACTAGGGCTACAGGCCCATCTTTGATTCGTAATCTGGCTCGTGAACCCAGCGATGACGCCTCCGGCGGAATGCTCGGGAAAGCGACCGAAGCCCTCCAAAGTGCGCGCAGGGGGATAGAGAGCATTGTGTTCAATCTGAAACGGAGAAACGCTCTAGCTGATGTTCTGGATGGTAGATGGACTCCCTCAACTCGATTCGTTCCTTGGAGCTAGTAGGTCCGTTTCACAAACTCTTCTGCCAGTTCTCCTAGCCCCCTCGCGTACTGGGAGTCTCCAAACGCAATAAGTTGCGCTTTTGCCTTCTCTAAGAAGCCCTGTGCAACCTCCCTGCTCGCTGTCTCTGCAGGCGTTTTCCCGATGATTCTTCGGGCCTTCTCAGCCAACTTTGGGGACACTCTCTTTGCCTGAAGAATATGCTGTAGTTCAACACGATCCTTTGTCGGCAGAAACTTCAACGCCATGAGTACAGCGACGTTCCCCATCTTGTGTTCAATGATGTCCTTCGCGGATTGCTTCCCTGTAGCATTCCCGAAAATGTCTAGTACATCGTCCATCACTTGAAAGGCGAGCCCGGCGTTCCAGCCATAGTTTCTAAAGCCGGCAGTGGCTCTTCTAGAGGCTCCTGCTGTCAGTGCTCCAATCTCCGATGAAGCCCTGAATAGAGCCGCAGTTTTTTTCCCAATCATCTCCAAGTAAAGCAGGATGCTGGGTACAGTAGTACGATTGGTGACTAAGTACGGGTCTTTCCTTCCAGCCTGTTCGAAGAGTAGGTCTAATCGTTCCCCGTCGATGATTTCCTTCATTGTGTTCACCGCAACCTGTCTGACTTCATCGCTCCCCTTACATTCGTTAATGATGTCGTCGATTACCTCCCGGTAATGCATCGCGATAAGCAAGGCAATCGATTCACCTGCACGCACTCGAATAGTTGGTTGTCCACGACGCAATTTCGCGTGGTCTATTATGTCATCCATGACAAGTGAATAGTTGTGAATCATTTCAACAACTGCCGCGGGCTTGAGAGACTCCTCCAAGCTGCCTCCACAGGCTAGTGACGACAATATCACCATCGTCGCCCTTACACGCTTCCCTCCTACCTTGAAGTGATAGCTAAGAAGAGAACTGAATCTTCGAGATGAACCCTTCGAGAGAGCCCCAATTATTATCGGGTCTACCTGACGCCCCAACCGAATGAGTCGAGGCAGAGATCTAACCATGTTCACGCCCCCCGGACAGAAATCTGCTTCTTCATCAGGGTCACTGTGTTTCCGCAGTGAAGTCTAGGGTGGCTTCCAAGCGCAAGACTCTCGCTTGCCCGATCAAGCGCTTCCTTCCGGTCTGACCTCATCACTGTGTTGTCTGTTTGTTGGACTCTTCGGTCGTCTTGCGTGCGCCTATCGCCTTCAAGTGCTTTGTCGAGGCGGGAGTGGGAGCCCAAAGAACCACTTCATACCAGAGATTTCGCCCATCAGAGTAGAGGTAGTACGAGCTGACGACTTCCAAGTTTGGATATTTGGCCGCCGCTCTCATCTCACCGATCCTTTGTAGCGAAATCGAGCGCGTGATCTTTGAGACGCCCAATGCCTTCTGTCGACGCCCAGACACGGGCCTCGACTTCCGAGCGCCTCCCCGTCTGACTCGAACTCTAACAACCACCATGCCTGGTTTTGCTTTGTAGCCTAGGCGCCGCGCTCTGTCAATTCGCGTTGGACGGACTAGACGCCTAACAGTGGGCTCTCTACGCCAACCGATCGATGAACGACGGAGCCACTCCCTAAGCTCGGGACCCATCTCAATCCAGCTGTCTTGCAGGTAAGAGTACGCCATTGCTGTTCGAATCTTCGACCCAGGACGATGGACCACTGATAAGGATTGCGAACTTCCTGGAATCTAAACATCGTTAAATCATGGTCTCCGACGTCCGAGCAATCATCGGAAGTGTCCATTGAGTCAAATGGCTCAAGAAGCAAAACTCCTGAAGCGTGCTTACGAACCGGCGCGCCTTGCGATGAAATACCACCCTCTGTACCACGGAAAAATTGAAATCGCTCCAAAGGTTCCAATAAGCTCCTATGACGATTTTGCTGTCTGGTACACTCCAGGTGTTGCTGATCCCTGCAAGGAGATTCAGAGCCATCCCGACAAAGTTTTCGAATATACAAACAAGTGGAACAGCATTGCTATCATAACCGACGGCACGCGTGTCCTTGGCCTCGGTGACATTGGGCCTGAAGCCGGGCTTCCCGTCATGGAAGGAAAAAGTCTCCTCTTCAAGTACTTGGGGGGTGTCGACGCATTCCCTATTTGTCTGGGAACCAAGGAGCCTACAGAAATCATGAGCGCGGTTCGATGGATTCAGCCCTCCTTCGGAGGAGTGAATCTTGAGGATATTGCCCAGCCCAAGTGTTTCGACATACTTGACACGTTGAGAGACGAGCTTAGGATTCCGGTTTGGCACGACGATCAGCAAGGCACAGGAACGGTTGTCCTTGCAGGCCTGATAAACGCGCTCAAGGTGGTTGGGAAGAAGCTTGGTTCGGCGTCACTATGCATGGTCGGAGCCGGAGCGGCGAATATTGCGATAGCGCGAATTATCATCGAGGCCGGTGTTACACCGGGAAACATAATCATGGTCGACAGCCACGGCATCCTCAGCCGAAATAGGAAGGACCTAGAGGGAACCTATCACGCAAAGTGGGACATGTGCCTTAAGACAAATCGTGAAGGAATCGATGGTGGATTAGAACAGGCGATCAAGGGAAGAGATGTCCTAATCGCCATGGCGCATTCAGGGCCAGGAGTCATCCCTGCAAAGCTCTTGCACTCGATGGAGAACAGCGCCGTGGTTTTTGCCTGCGCCAACCCTGTTCCCGAGATTTGGCCGTGGGAAGCAAAAGCAGAGGGCGCTAAGATTGTCGCAACTGGACGTTCAGACTTTCCTAACCAAGTCAACAACTCCTTGGGCTTCCCAGCCATATTCCGAGGAACCCTTGACGTGAGAGCAAGAACAATCACCGACGAAATGTGCATAGCCGCCGCCAAGGAAATCGCGAAGGTCGCCGAGGAGAAGGGGTTGAACGAGGAGCGGATAATTCCGTCGATGAGGGATAAGGAGGTGTTTCCTCGAGAAGCAGTAGCCGTTGGCATGGAAGCTCAGAGGCAGGGTATAGCTGGACTTCAATTGTCCCGAACGGAGCTGTACGAACGCGCAGTATCAACGATATCACACGCTCGCAGATCAACGGAATTACTCATGCGCAGAGGCCTCATCAAGAGCATGCCAGGACATATTCATCGGAGGAAGCAACAACGGAATCGTACAAGGTAGCGGTCATCGGCGGAACGGGGGATGAAGGATACGGACTAGCGCTTCGATGGGCAAGACATGGACACCACATCTACATCGGCTCGAGAAACCTCGAACGCGCCCAAACCGCGGCTAAGGCCATTAGAGAATCAGTGGGAGGCCAGGCTGACGTTTCCGGACTGACCAATTTGGATGCCGTTTCGAAGGCAGATGTTGTGGTTGTAACCGTGCCGTTTTCTGGTCTCGCGGAAACCCTTCGGACGATCAAGCCCTCCTTCAGGCAAGGGCAAATCGTGGTCAACGTCACGGTTCCTCTCGAAACCTCGGTGGGTGGAAAAGCGACGAGGACTCTGAGTTTATGGACCGGTTCAGCGGGGGAGTTCGCTGCAACACTCCTTCCCCGCGGGGTAAAGGTAGTATCAGCTTTCAACAATGTCAGTGCAGAGGTGCTGGGCGACTCTTCGAAGCGTGTCGACTGTGACATATTGGTTTGCGGCGATGACGAGGACGCGAAGCGCATAGTTTTCGGAATGGTCCAGGCTCTTCCTGGAGCCAGGGCTATCGACGCTGGGCGTTTGGACAATTCGAGAACCATTGAACAAATTACGGCGCTGTTGGTCTCTCTCAACATTCGCTATGGCACAAAGAGCGCCGGGATAAGAATAACCGGAATCGCTACCGGCTAGTGCCTCGTGGTCTTTGTGCAGGTTGGCATAGTCGGAAAACCCAATGCTGGAAAAAGCACGTTCTTCAGCTCCGCTACTCTCAATGACGTGGCCATTGCCAATTACCCCTTTACAACAATTAAGCCTAGTCACGGTGTCACGTACCTTCGCACACGATGTGTTTGCAAGGCTCTCGGAGTTCGCGATTCTCCGCGCAATTCGAAGTGCATAGACGGTGAACGATTCATACCGGTCGACCTGGTCGACCTCCCGGGACTCGTGCCAGGTGCTTCTCAGGGAAGAGGTTTAGGAAACCAGTTTTTGGACGAGGTCAGAAGGGCAGACGCGATGATCCATGTCGTTGACGCGTCGGGCTCGACTGACCCTGAAGGTAAACTGGTCGCCATGGGGAGTCACGATCCACGAGAAGACGTGAAATTCCTCAACGAAGAACTAGAGCTTTGGATCCTACAGTTACTCAAGAAAGAGTGGGACAAGATTGCCCGGAGGACCGACCTTTCAACCGAAGATCTTGTGGAGTCGCTTTCTGAAAGACTTAGCGGGCTAGGAGTGAAGAAGTCTCAGATAGAGAGCTCTCTCGAGAAAGAGAACCTTTCATCCAGACCATCTCGATGGTCGAATGAGGACATGCGTCGGTTGGTGAATTCGCTCCGGAAAAGCTCCAAACCTATCCTTATCGCCGCCAACAAGGTCGACCTTCCTTCATCACAACCAAATCTCGAGAAGTTGCGGTATGCCGATACTCTGACCATTCCGGTCTGCGCCATGGCCGAAATAGCCCTCCGTAGGGCAGCCGAGAAAGGGTTGGTGGCGTACAAGCCGGGCGACGCGAACTTCCAGGCAAGAGAGGGGTCCATCCTGACACCCGAACAGAAAGCCGCTCTCGAGATGATTAACCAAAGAGTCTTGAGGCCTTACGAAAGCACAGGCGTACAACTCTGTATCAATGAAGCTTTCTTTCGTCTTCTCAACATGATTGTTGTGTATCCTGTCGAAGACGCTGAAAAAATGACGGACCACTCGGGGAATGTCCTCCCTGATGCTTTCCTCGTTCAGCAGGGCACGACTCTTGGACAGCTCGCGCTGAAGATTCACAAAGAGCTGGGCGAGTCGTTTCTCTACGGATTGAACGCGAGGGATGGCATGCGCCTGGGCGAGTCCTACACTCTCAAGAATGATGATGTGGTGAGTATTATCAGTGCGGCCCGTCGGCGCTAGAAGACTCTATCCCTATTGCTCGGAACAAAATCAAGGGTCCCTGCTTCAGGCTAAGGTTTCGGTGCCGGGTCAGGAGTGATCGGCGCTTTACTTTCCTTCGTGGCACTACTCTCACGCTTCTGGCTTGGAGGCTTCGCTGGAGGAGCTGGCTTCTCAGCGACATGAGTTTTCGCTTGGGCCGCGGGCTTTCCTGGAGCGGACGGTTTTGCCGGTGGAGCGGCTTTAGGCTCTTCTTGCTTCTTGGACTTGGATACTCGTTCGTTCTTGGGAAGATTCCTGTTCTTGAGATAGAAGGGCAACACCAGGTCAGCGGTCTCTCTGTCGTCGTAAACCTCTACCGCGCAGACAGCGCTTGACCCTCCAGTGCGGGTGGCTATGCTCCGAACGAACACTCTCTCCATGGGGGCCTTGAAATGATCGGAAGCCAGCTTCCTAACAGTAAGCCGGTCAGGTGTTCCCGCCCCCTCATGATGAACGATAAGCTTGGTTTCTCTCCTTCCCATCAAAGGGTTTACCCGTTCCTCGACGACCTCGAAGCTCAATTTCTGGTCCCCTCGGGCCCTCGAGACTTGTCGGCCTTCTCTGACTCGCCGCTAACGATAACACTGTTGACCTGAAACGTGTCCTCGTTTATGGTGCGGCCGCGCACGAGCTTCCTTATTCTCTCACCCTCAGTTTTAGGTTTGAACCCTACGCCCGAGGAGAGGATTGCTCTCTTCTTGGCTCCCCCTTGAATGTCGAACCTCATTGGAATGCCGTCCTTATCGGTTCCTCCTGTTATTCGAAGCGTGAGGCTTCCAATTCCCAACAGTTTTCCCTCAACTTCCTCTCCAATGCTCTTACCAATCAAAGCCTGTGCTTTGGGACCTTCAAGAACTGTGGCCTTGGAAGTCTTGGTTTTCGTATCCGATACTATTATTTGGAACTTGGCCATTTGTTGCTACCTCGAAGGGAGCCGGAACTTTCTATCCTGCTAATAAACGTCCCAGCGACTATGGCACAGCGTCCTGAACAGTGTGCCCAAGTGCTTGGGACTCGCTCAGCAGCTCCGCTTCGCCCGGCGATAGATAGTCTTTGAACTTTGTTGAGAGGATCCGAGCATGCTGAGGGGGCACGTCGACATAAAGGACATCCCCTTCGAAGATGTGCCTTCCGACTGTTGGCTTGTCTATTGAAATCGCAATCTCCTTGCCGTGACCTGCCTCCGTAACATCCTTGCCTTGATCTTGGATTCGCACGACTGTTCCGATTCTTTTGCCGTTGCTGTTTACCAATGGGTATTTTGGCCGAATCGTGCCCTCTAGAATCTCTACTCCCACGATGGCCGGGCCGCTTCTCCGGAAGACGAACCCTTTGAGCAGCCTCACCTTTCCAGGTCGAACTAAAAGGTCCATTTCCGCTTTCACTCCCGCGGCCCTCTGAGTCTGAACCCATCTAGAGTAGTCATCCAGCACACGATAGATTACGTCACCCCTGAAAACCGGAATCCCCGAGGAAGCGACTTCCTCTTCCGCGTCTGGAAGCAAACGAGCGTTGAAGGCAAGAATCGCGGCCAAGTACTTGTCCTTTCCTCGGACCACCTCTGCTTCTACCACGTCCCTTCTTGAGACATCCCCAACATCTGCGATTCGAACAGGAACATGGGCTGCCTCGAGAGAGGTGGTCAACGCTTCAAGCGACCCCAGAGCGTCTGCCTTCACAATCACTCCATTTCGGTCAGTGCTGACTTTTACCGTCTCAACCTCGGCTAGAATTCTCTCTTCAAGCTCTTTTTTCGAGGCGGTCCCTCTTACTGCGTAAATCGGCGAGCCTGCAATTGCATCTTCTAGGTCGGGAGCGGCAATTTTTACTCCAGCCGCGGCGTCAATGAAACTGGCTCGCGTAAACTTGTCTCTCGGGTCTCGGATCTCGTCGAGCGGTTTCGGTAAGAGCAGGGCTCGAACCCTTGTGGAGATGATGCCACCGCTACGGCGCGCGAGGACAATCTGGTCGTCAATCGCGAGATGCCCGTCATAGATCATCGCGTCGATGGTGACCCCTAGGCCAGGCTCCTCGTTAACTTCAAGCACAGTTCCTTCGGCTGCACCTGTTGTCACTAAGAGCTCATTCTGCATGTAGCTCTGCGTTAGCCCGACCAAAACGGCTATGAGGTCCGGGACCCCTTCCCCTGTCTTCGCGCTTGCCGGGACTAGTGCAACCGTGCGGGCGAACTCGGTTATCCTGTCAAATCTTTCTGCTCTGAACCCGTATCTCGACAGAACTCCCATCATTGTGTACAGTCTATTGTCAAGGTCTGCCAGGACTTCGGGCCTTTGATTTTCCTTGTTTTCAAGGAATGATTGTTCCGACTTCGACTTCCATCCCGGAATAGCATCGATTTTGTTGCAGCAGACTATGAAGGGGGTTTTGCGGGCCCTGAGAATGTTGAGCGACTCAACAGTCTGCGGTTCCACACCCTTCGTGATGTCTATCACTAGGATTGCCACATCTGCGGCGGAGCCTCCTCGCTTCCGAAGGTTGCTAAATGTTTCGTGACCGGGTGTGTCTATTAGCAGGAGCCCGGGTATCTCGATTTTTAGCTTGAACCTTGTTAGGAGAGGGCCGCAAATCTTGTTGAGGGTTTCCGCCGGAATAAAACTTGCCCCGATCCATTGCGTGATTTGTCCGGGCTCCCTAGCGGCGACTGAGGTACCCCGGATCCTATCCAGCAGAGTGGTCTTTCCATGGTCCACGTGTCCCAAGACCACTGCAATCGGTTGCCTGATGGGCATGTCGCCAAATCTCCATCTCTACTCTGACTCTCCTCGTTTCAGTAAAAAAATGTGATTCTTAGGTCTAGAGCTCTGGAAAGAATATGGCGGCCTCTCTCCGAGCGTTCTCGGCGCTGTCGGACGCGTGTATTACGTTAGCCGTAATCGATACCGAAAAGTCTCCTCTTATCGACCCCGGTTCGGCTAAAAGAGGGTTTGTTCCTCCAATAACCTTCCGAACCGTTTCAACTGCGTTCGGACCCTCGAGTACAAGCAAGAGAACCGGACCGGAAGTCACGTGGTCAACCAGTTCGTGAAAGAAGGGTTTCCCTTTGTGAACCTCGTAGAGCGCGTGAGCCTCAGCTGGCGTAATCCGGTGCAGCCTCAGTTGTTTTAGTGTTAGACCTTTCCTTTCGAGGCGTGTGATGACCTCACCGGCGATTCGTTGTCTGAGTGACTCCGGTTTGAGGAAGGAGAACGTCCACTGGCTCGGTGCGGAACTCAGCGCCCCTTCTCTCTCTTTCCATAGTACGCGGTCCATTTCATCTTTCTAGAGTCCCGTTTCATCGTTACACTACTCACTCTACATCTTCTGGAACAGAAGTAGACAAGCGTACCGTCGTTTTTGACATGCATCATGCCGGTTGTATTGAGAAAGCTCTTCCCGCAAAAACTGCACTTGAGCGTTCTCGGCATGAAGCGGTGCCTCCTATCGGATCTTCTTCGCTTCTCTTTCAGTCTCTCGAAGCATCAATACATCACTCAGGCGGATCGGGCCTTTCACGTTTCGGGTTATAATTCTGCCCTTGTCTCTCCCCTCGAGGACTCTCACCCGGACCTGGATTACTTCTCCGGTTACACCGGTTCGCCCAATTATTTGGGTGACTTCAGCGGGCGTGAGAGGCTCGTCACTCCTCTCCCTCCCCCTACTCACTTTGTAGCACCTGTTCGCTTCAGACTTTCAATCGTCTTCGATATGTCCTTCAAGGACTGGGCTCCATCGCCCGGTTCTACGACAGAAATCGCTGCGGAGCCAACATCGAGCCCAGCAGACTTTCCCAGCTCTAGCTTGCTTGGAACGTAGAGATATGGGATTTTCCTCTCGTCGCACAAGATTGGCAGATGAGCGACGACTTGGGGCGGCTCGACATCCTCCGCGATCACGACTAGCTTTGCAATTCCTCTTTCAATAGCTTTTGTGGTCTCATTTGTTCCTTTTCTCAGCTTCCCTGTGTCCTTCGCGACTTGGAGAAGCTGGTACGCCTTGTCGGAGGTCTCCTTAGGAACTTGAAATCGGACGTAAACTGATTTCTGGGACATTTAGCCTCACTCTCATCGGCCTAGTTGGCAGAACGGGGCGGGGTGGGGCTTTTATCAAGGTTTCGATTAGGAAACCTTAGACAACACTAAATACCCGACTTGAAGCTCTGCCGCAAGAATTGTCGAAGCCACAACAGCAACAGGCACCGGCTAAGAAAAAGAAGGCGCGTTCAAGGGCGGAACTCTACGAGCTCTCCGCGTCTTCGGCTCGACTGAAAAACCGAAAATGCCCTCGGTGCGGGTCTATCATGGCGTCACACTCGCAACCCGTGCAGCGCTGGGTCTGTGGCTCATGCAGCTTCACAGACTACGGCCAGAAGCCCTAGCGTCACCTTCCAAGAAACGGCAAATGTCGGAACTATCGGACTCTGATCGCGTATCGACCAGCAAGTTTTATTCCCATTAGTCGCCCGACCTCAGAATTGGATGGGTCCAGCACGACCACGAATCCAGTCCAATCATCGCTTAGATTGCTCGATTTGCAGTTGGGGCAGATAGGGCCGTTACTTATCATCCGGCAATTCTTGCATGCTTTTTCGGTCAAGCTTTGCGCTCGGCCCTCGCAGGCTTGCCCTTGAGTTCTTCCTGAATCCACTCCAGTCGTCCGAGGAAAGGCTGTCTTAGAGTAATCCCGATCTTGCCACCAGATCCTCCTCGTGGAAAACTGACTGCTATTATTCGTCCTCGAACCAGGTTCCCTTTGCCGAGTTTTCTTTGGGTCTCTCGGCCAGATAGGACTCCGTGCTTCTCATCGTAGGTAATGAAGTCGTCTATGATTTGTGAGACGTGGAGAAGCGCATCTTCGGGGCCAATTCGGACAAAGGCCCCGAAATCAGTGACCTCCACGATTTCGCCTTCCACAACCTCGTGGAGTTCAGGGAAAAATGTTAACAGCTTGAAAAGCGCTTTGTGATGCGTGGAACCGTCCCCTGGAAGAATTTTCCCTGTAGTCTCAATGTCTACGTCTGTCACTAAGATCACGTATCCGAGTTCCTCATCAACATAGTTTTCGTACTTCAATTTGATTTGTTCAAGAGCTACCTGGTCAATTGGCTCACCAAACTTCTGCGGTGGAATCCTGACCACATCCTCCACAGACACCATCCTAAACATGTCATCGACAGCCGCGCTAAGGCCGTTATTTTAGGACTCCGTCGTGATGGTAGTTTCCGATCTCGCGATTCCCCTTGCTCGACACCATCTGGCAAGCTTTCCAAAGGCTACTGCTCTATGAGAGTAGCGGTTCTTGTACTCAAGACCCATTTCAGCAAAGGTTCTGGTCGCTCCGTTTCGAATGAAGATTGGATCGTAGCCGAAACCTTGACTTCCTCGAGCCTTCTTGGAGATTCTCCCACGAGCATATCCCGTAAACATGGCAGAGCCTGACCCGGGAAATGAAAGAGCGATTGCGGCCTGGAAGTAAGCACTCCGATTTCGAAATCCATGGATCAACCTAAGCATTCCAGACAGACCGATTGTCGTCAGCACATAAGATGAAAATGGTCCCGGAAATCCGCCGATAGCCTCAACGAATAGCCCGGAATCCTCAACGACTACGATACGGGATTCCTTGACCGCTATTTTCTCCGCAGCGAACCTTGCTATTGTCGTGAGGCTTCTACTTTGGATCTCCGTTTTTTGCCTCCGCAGATGCCTGAGTGAGATTCCATATCTCGACAAAACTGACTGGGCCTCGTGAAACTTGTTTCGATTCGAAGTGGCAAACCAGAGGGTCGAGCTATCGGAGGGCAAGATACCTTCCCCTCCTCGCGATCACGGCGGCCTTTTTGAGCGATTTTTGGGATTGTGCTGAGCCGACGGTTTCTCTATACCCCTTTGAAAATGCTCGCATGAATGCTCTCGTGTCTCGAGTGTGAGTGGTGGCAAGCGACCTCTCAAACAGGTGAAGGTCGACTCCTATGTCTTCGATCTCATCGGAATGGGAAGACATACCAAAGTCAAGCATGAAGGTCCTGAAGCCCGGAGCGATGATTACGTTGGAGGTTGTAAGGTCGCCATGGACAATGCCCCCATTATGGAGGATCCCTACCTGACGCCCGAAGTTCTCAAAGATGGTTATCGAATCCGAAGAAGACGTCGGGTCGATGACATTTCTTGCCAAAACCCCATCTATGAAATTCATTTTGATTGAGCAGTCCTCCGGGTTAACCTCGAGCAAGGTTGGGGCCCTCACTCCTAACCGCTTCGCCGCGTGCATCGCCAAAGCTTCTCGGGTGGTGCGCTCCCTCCGAATTTTCACGTCGAGTTCTGCTGTTCTGTACGTCTTCCTAATTCTTCTCTTCAGAACCGCTTTCCAACGGGCTAGCACGAGAGTGAAAAGGTCTGCCTCTGCCCCGCGATGGAGAAGGGTCAGTTTTGTCGAGGAATCCATGTCACGTCGACCTCGTCAAGTCTCCACCTTGGAATAACCCTGCTAGTCTCGACTGGCAAAGAAAAACCCTCGCGGTACGCCAACTGTCCTGAGCAGGCGATTTGAGCGCCACAATCACCTGAGTATTGAACTGGTACGGGATGGAAGCTCGCACCGTGGTCATCAGCAACAAGTTTCAACATCTCTCTCAATCGCTCATTAGCTGCAACTCCACCCGCGAGAAGTACTTCATCCTTCCGTGTTTGAACAAGACTTCGCTCAACAGCCTCAACCAGCATCGAGAATGCAACCTCCTGCAAAGAGAAGCAGATGTCCGCTAATCTCTCGCCCTTCTCAAGGAGTCGCAACGCCGCGGTCAGAACTCCCGAATATGACACGTCATTTCCTTTGACCGTGTAGGGCAACGGGAGAAACGTCGTCCCTCGTTGAGCCACCTTCTCAATCGATACGCCTCCAGGTGAGGGAAGCTTCGCCGCCCTAGCGAACATGTCGAAGAGATTGCCCAGAGTAATGTCCTGCGTCTCACCGTAGAATAACCATCTCTTCCCAATGTGCACCGCGATGGCCGTGTGTCCTCCCGAAACGAGAACAGCAAGAGGATCGCGCGCACCAGCGGCGGAAATTGCTAGGTCCAGATGGGCCACTCCGTGATGGACTGAGACAAGGGGCCGTTCGAGAAACGCTGCAAGAGTCCTTGCGACGGTTGCGCCGATTCTGAGACAGGGTCCCAGGCCTGGCCCTGCTGAGAACCCTATTATCGTTGGTTGGAGAGGGCTCATACCAAGTGCTTGCCTGATCACATCATGCGCAACTTCGACATGATGCAGTGCAGCTTTTCTTGGATGAATACCAACCCCCAAAGGAGGCCTGTAGGTCGAGTTCAAGTTCACTACTATTCGGCCGTCGGAATCAACTATTCCGACTCCGAAGGTGTGGGCCGTGGACTCTATTCCCAGACAAACTGAAGAGTCGCCTGAAGGCCTCATCTCTTTGGAAAGGTTAAATTTCGCCTAATAGCCCCATCGCCGTCCTAGACGGGAGTGCCTGCAGATACAGCCGGAGATCAACATCGTTACAGCAAGCGAGCACCGAATGTCACCACCTCCGTGCGGTTGAACTAAGTCTTTTCAAACAATCGGGCGCGGGATTTCAATTGGGAGGAAATATGCAGGAATTTAACAGTTGCCCCTGGCTCACTCAAGATTCGGTCACCAGAAATTGCCTCGGATATTGCGACATCTCTCAAACCACTTGTAAGCTTGCGATTCCCATTGAATGGGTCTGTTGGCGCTTTTCGCTATGAGTCTTGGCGTGTGTGGAAAAGAAGACCGTTCTAAGGTTTGGAGGCATGCTTTCCAAAGATTAGAAATAAGACTGAGGGAGTGGCTTTAGTTCCCGACCGTGCTCAACACTGGATTCGTCAAGGCGTTTAGCATCGGAGCTATCGTTGCCCTTGCCGTAATAGGCGGAGTCGTCGTCGGCCAGCCACTCTTAGCTCGGAACCAGGAGTCTTCCTACAACTGTCCATCATTCATTGCAATTCCACCATCTTTTCACGGCTCAGGGTTCTTGATGAGCAAGACAACTGGATTCGGTCCTAATGGAATGCAATTCGTCATAAAACCGAACTCGACCGCATTCCTGCAAATCAGCTACTTTGTGGGTGCCAACTCAGTTGAGAACATCTATGTCAATAGTCAGAATACTTTACTCCGGTCCAGTATTGGGCCAGAATAGGTACCGCCGTGAATAGCTTAACTGATGCGGAAGTTGGGCTGGCAGCTGCGACAGTCGATGTGACGGTGACTGGAAATCACACTTTGACAGCAACCTACGAGGTGAGCGCGTCGGCCTCAGCCCTAAACGGAGCCTACACCGGAACCTTTTGGTCTACATGCGGTCCTCAAGTTGTGCTAACAATCGGGGATTCGTTTTATACCGGCCCCGGTTTGGGAGGAGTCTATAACTAGAGCCTATCGAACGCAAGCATTGCAGACGAACCCCCGCTACACTGCCGTCAGCCTATAGGCTCGAAACAGACTTGTTGTTTTGCTTCCATTCTTGGAACTCTGTAGTCGATAATGGCAAAGTACCTCTTAATCGCAAGGCGTTTCGTTTATTGCCTTCCGAGCTAACAGGGATGGAATGGTGTATTTCGGGTGGTTATCCAGGTCGTTGTAAAGGTGCTGGCGCTTTTGACAGCCGTAGTTGATACGTTAGTTACGCACGGGCAGCAATTCTGCATTGTGTACTGATTGTCAAAACCCTGCGAGGTAAACGAATAGATGCCGACTTCGCAAGCGTAGGGATTAAGGAAGCAGATGCGAGCGTTGAGGGACACTGAGCCAAACTGCGCCAATGAGTCGCACCGACCAATGTGTACCCGAACGACCTCATCGCCGACCACGATAATTTCTGCTGGGGGAAAGGCGGCCGCCGCAAGAGCCAGTGGCCCTTCATCCATAACGAACAGCCCCCCAGCATAGCGAAAGATGTCGTGAGCCGTCCTCCTCCTCCTTCTCACTCCCAAAAAGAGAGGTCGATACAAAGGTCAGGCCGATATGGCGGGCCCGGAGGACCTGGATTGAGTTCCTCGTGTCCGTAGGCTACTTTCACCTAGCCGCGGTGTTATCGAGTTTGGCTGTTGTGGTCCCCAGGGGGCGAGATTCGAACTTTCGTCAAACTCCTCGAATGATAGGTCCTACCTATCAGGATTCACCGGAGGATACGAGACTCTGAACCCGCCGAACCAGCTTTGATCAGTCACGACGTCTATCGTGTATGTCTGGCCAGCGGCGAAATAGAATCCTTGGCTGCCGGTGTCGATACTTACTGGAACGACGGAAAGCGCGGGAATGGAGACCCCTTGGACTGTGAAAGGTGTGAGACAGCTGGACTCATTATAGGGGATCCAGTGGCAATCGGGATACTTCGATGGCCCGTTTTCGATGTATAGAGCTTGCACCGTTAGACTCTTGCCCGCGGGACCCGTACTGGCGAACCAGATCGTTAGCAGACTAGGCTCTTGATTCGTGTTGTTCCGGATGGTGTAATGGTCTACACGCAACACCTCCGGCGGGTTGCAGCCGGGGCAGACAAGCAACTGATTGTGCATGTTGTAGAGCCCGTAGCCGGTGAGTCCCGAGAGCACGACCGCCGTTATCGCGGCGGCCGCGGCTTGGTGGCTCCTGATCCACCGGATTGTCCACTGCAATGCCGTCCAAGTCATGTTGTTGTCTTCAGGGTGAGTTGGGCAGCGTGTTCCCAGTGAAACGTAAGGCTAGTGCCATTTTTCCCGGCTACGAGGAAGAAGAGCATCGGTACAGAGCTCCCTCCGTGAAGCCCAAGACCTTCCAGCCTTGGAGATTACTTTCGCCTAGCCGCGGTATTCTTCGAGTCTGGACTGTGGTAGCCCGGGGGAGAGCACCGGTCATGAGCACGAATGTCTTCCAGGATCTCCAAACTTCCCCTCTTCTTTTCTAAACATGTGAAACATGAGAGAGATTTCCGGAAGCTACTGATCGCACTGTTGGCTGGCGGGACTGGTGGGATTTGAGCCGGAACTGGTTCACAACCAGTTGAGGGCCTTTCTACAAAAATTATAGACCCGGACCGACATACTGTTTTTACACATTTACGCTAGTGCCCCGGAAGCGTTAAATTCAATGCATAGTTTCACAGCCCAGTCTAGTTCTTGCAGTCGACCCAGATTGGACGGAAGGGTGAGACTATGCGGAAGAATGGTCCGGTCAATCTGCCCTGTCCGGGGCGTCGCGCCAAGGAACTTGCAAAGGCAGCTTTGGTGTCATGTCTTATCCTTCTGACGGTTCTCGGGCCAATTGGTCCTCAGATACCGAGTCTAGTCAACGCACTGTTCGCCTCTCCGGGCGAAACTGGGCCGAGTGACCAACCTTTCGGTGGAGTATCTGGACCTCCAGCCGGTTCCATTCCGTCGAATACTGTGGGTGCTGATCCGGTGCCCGACCTTTCAGTCCCTAGGACTGTTGTTTCAAGTCCAGACAAGCTCCTCGGAGCAGCTGGTGTGATTCAAACCTCTGCTGACAATCTCACCCTGCGAAATCCTGCTGTGTCTCTAAGACTTTTGGGAGGCGTTGCCTCTATTGACCTGCTTCTGGCGCCAGATCGCAAGACCGCTAACTCGTATTCGCGATGGATGATTGAAGAGAATGTTAATGGACTCTGGATGCCAACTATCACAACATCCAACAGGTTTACGATTATCGGAACAAACTCAACGGGCGCATACCTTGTCAGGAGACTGAATGTCAGTTCAGCCTCAAGTTCGCTAGGTGCGTTAACAATTGTCTACAAGGCTACGAACCAAGGTCCTCTAAAATGGGACCTCAGGCTTGACTCCGCTTCGAGCGGGCGTTACAGACTGGTCTACGTTTGGCGAAACATAACAAGTACGACGGACCTCTCACTAGTCGCGAAGAAATTTACGGTCAATTTTGGGAGTTACAACTATACCTTCTCATGGAGCGACGTTCCGAGCCACCTGAACTCCTCGGCGGTCGTATCTTCAGACCAGTTCCGGCTACTCATCGACCTTGGGACTGTAAACGCTGGTTCCAGGATTCAGGTGGACCCCAGCATCGTCTCCACCAATGTTGCCTCTACAGCGACGGCAAACACGTTCCAACGCCACATTTTCTACGACTCGAAGGGAGGAAGGTACTGGTTCTTCTACTATAACGGATCCTCAGAAGTTTATAGAAGTTCCACGGACGGCATTGTCTGGTCCTCCGCCTCAACTATGCCGAGCGGCTGGCCATCATGGAGTAGCACTGATTCGTCGATCCCGGCCATTTTCAACTACGGCCAAACAGTTGTTGCCGTGGTCGGGCAGGCAAATACGACGCTCAACAAGCCTTCTCCTTGGACTGGCTCCGTTTCAGTCTATTATTCAGTCGGGAACATTACCGGACAATCGATACTGTGGGGACCTGTGAGGATTGCGGAAACACAAACAAAAACATGCACCCTTATGCCAGTTTACCCTCCAGGCACTCCCTGCAGCATGACTCTGAGCACGCGATTTTCCAACGTTCACTTGTACGCCGACGGTAGCCTCGCCGTTTCGTATGATTGGTTCTCGCAAACGACAAACTACCTGTGTCCCACTTTTAGTAATCCCTACGACGAGAGTCACGTGCGCCTCCGACTGCTATTCAGCCCATCAGCAAGCTCACCCTGGGGAACAACCTCCTTTGAAGCAGAGGGCCTCGTGGATCAATCCAATTGTGGACAAGCATCTCCTAACCTGTACCTCGGAAGGTCGGTGGTACTACCCTTGGGCTCGACACTCGGAGCAAATGGGGTTCGCGTTGTGTATCAATGGCGGTATTTTGGTAATTATGCTATCAGGTCGGCGACCTTCACGTCTCCAGGCAATCCTAATATCCAAACTGTGAACCCTTCGTCCTTCAACGTTCCTTATACCGATGAATTTTCGGCCGTTTCGGACGCTGATTACGGGACCCATGTGCTCATCATTAACAGGAATGATGGAACGGCCAATTACGCTTTCATGGCAGCCACCGGGACCCTCTGGAGTGTCGCGGTTCCGATATTGCGTACCTCAAGCCAGCTCACTAGCGTGAGGTACCCCGCGCTCACTGTTGACTACTCGACCAGTGATCTGTATGCGTTTGCTCAGTCTTGGGGATGTGTCCCCCAGGATCCCTATGGTGCTTGCTACACCAGTCCGGAGTCTATTATCATGAAGCGTAGGCCGGTGGGGCAGGACTGGGCGGATCAATCTTCGACATTCCCAGTGACTCAGAGAGTCTACCCGTGGTATGTTGGATCTAACTACGCATCGGCCAGTGCGTCGAATTCGAGCAGATTGCTCTTGGGCTGGACGGAGGGCCAAGGACCATACAATGTATCGTTCGCGTCAATCCCAATTCAGACGGCCTGGTCACCATTCTCTTCACCAGCGGACCCCTGGAATCGCAACGGTCTAGCACCTTACGGGCAGTACTTCTCCAACCTAAACGAATACGTATCCGCGAGTACGGGATTTCTGACCGTCCGTCAAACGGACCTCACGGTTCCCGGGCGAAGTCTCAACCTAGAGATTACCCGTGTATACATTGAACCTTCCACCTTCACCGGAATACCCATGCCGATTAGCTACCCATGGGCACCCCTCGGTTATGCTTGGCAACTCAATTTTCCGTGGATGATGAACTCATCGGCACCCCCTTTCATCCAGTTGTGGAATGGTGAAGGGTATGGAATCCCCTCCGCCTTCTGGTCCGGGTCCAGCGGATACATAGAGAACCATCAGGGCGAGAGCTTTAGCCTCACGAGGAACAGCACAGGAATATTTCTGTACACAAAGACCGGTGTTTCCTACACCTTCGACCAGAATAACCTAAACCGGTTGGTGAAATTCACAGACACTGCCGGGAATAACACCATCGCCTTTACCTATACTGCCAACAACTGGATTTCATACATAACAGACACAACGAATCGGGTCTTCCTCTTCTGCTACTCAAATGGTTTGCTTTCCAGAATCGATCAAGCGAACGGAAGCTGTGGCAGTGAAACAGGCTTCGTGAGAAGGATAGCATACACCTACAGCGGCTCTAGCCTGACGAACGAAACAGACCCGGCAGGAAGGGTGACGAGCTACCGGTACAACGCCGTAAACTCGGGGACTGACGCACCATGGCTTCTCTCACGAATTACGTACCCGACAAGGTGGTACACAAACTACACCTACACAACGGTCTGGCTGGGAGACGGCAGTAGCTACTCTTATCGCATCGCGAAACAATTCCTGGCCACTTCGTCGGGTTCCCCCGTTCGCCAAAACCTCTACAGTTACACACAAGGTGACGGTGACCCCATAATCGCGTCTACAGTAAAGAGCTACAATGCAACTTCCGGCCAACTACAGTTGGCATCCTACACGGACTACGCCTTCGCGTTCGATCGAGTGAACCGGACCGTTTCTGACGCAAATCATAGTCTGGTGCGAGGCTATCAGCAACGATTCGGCCTTCACGGTGAGGTACCTCGCGAGATCGTCCTTGTCACCGACGGCTCCGGAGGAGTAGGCTCTTACACTAACTATTACGGATACGATTTATGGGGGAATCTTATCTACAGCCGAAGCGTCATCAATCCATCGGCCAACTGGTATCACGAGAGCTTCAACGCCTACTACAACAACGGTCTACGGCCGGGATTCTACGCGTTCGAGGAAACTTTCAGCCGGAACCAAGGAAACTCGCCCGACAATCCCTGGTCGGTCCAGAATGGGTACTGGCTGGTGAAGAACGGTGCCTACAATGGTACCTCGATCAGCGGAAAACAGGAGAGCGTATTTGCTTGGGCCAACATAAGCAGAGCCGATGTGTCGATCCAAGCAAGAGTATTCGTCGGTAAGAATGTGACCTCTTCGGACCAGAGGATAGGGATATTCGTCCATTATCCTGGCACAGGCATTTCAAAATGGGGACTCGTCCTTCACAACAGGACGAGCAACGGAGGCATGTACCTGGAATTCTTGGATGAAGGGAATCAATGGCTCCCGGGAGCAAACTCCTGCACGATATACACGAACACTTGGTACACCTTCAACATGACAATTCATGGTTACGCAGGGACGGGATGGGCCCAGGCTGATGGTCACACAACCTGCACCACTGTTACGGGAACATTTTCCAGCAGCAGCCCTGCAGCTCTGGGCAACGGTTTCGGACTCTACCCCGGAGGATATTCAGCCCAGTTTGACAATGTAACAGTAGCCACAGTAGCTCCTCTCATTACGGGCACGGGCTTTTCAAATTCATTCTATGCAAACGGGGCTCCAAGACCTAACATTCACAGCGAGGTTGCGGGAATTGCAGGACTATCAAATTCGACCGGAGCCATCCAACCAATAGAGTCGTACTTCAGCTACATGTCTTGGGGCGGGCTGAATCAACAGAAACGTCGCTACGACTCGCCCCCGGTTCAGTGGGTCACCGCGTCAACCACTTTCGATGGGCAGTATGGAAACCCAAAGGTCACTGTAGACGCGCGAGGCAACAGCACGTACTACGCTTTCTCAGGAAACTACACCAACGCATACCTCACAAATCAGACGATGCGCGATGGGAGCACAAAGATAACCACCCTATACGCATACAACTTCACGACTGGGAACGTTCGAATCGTAACGGACCCAATGGGCAATGTGACAAGTTATCAAAACGACAACCTCGGACGTGTCAAGAAAATAACGTATCCCCTTGGCGGATACGCCCAGTACGCTTACAATGACCAATCCAACTATGTTGATATCACCAACGAGAATGGATCGAAGACCCGTCAGATCTATGACGGATTATCTAGGCTGACGGTTATTGATAGATTCCTTTCTGGAACATCATATTCCAACGAAACGTTCACTTACACATGGCAGGACAGGGTAGCCACGAGAACTGATCCAATGGGAAGTGTCTATCGTTTCCAGTACGATGCTCTTGGCCGAACGGTGAACTCAACGAGGCCAGATGGAAAGTCGACATTGCAGCTTTACAATGACTTGTCCTCATGGATCCATTCGAAGGACGAGGATGGAAACTTCCGTTGCAACATCTACGACCGGCTCGAACGTCTAATATCCGTGGTCGAGCGAGCAGATTCGTCTTGCAACGCTCTCTTCCTGGCTGGCTACTATTACATTACTAGCTACTTCTACGATGAGTTGGGCAGGCTCACGAAGACTACGACCTCCGACTACAACAACATCTCGAATCCTAGCTTCGAAACAGGAACCTTCAGCTCCTGGACGATGACTGGAGGAATGATAATCAGAACAGACCTTTTCCATTCGGGAAGGTATGCCGCCGCACCGTACTATGACTCTACAAGTCTCAAGTACAAGGCTTTCACGCTGCAACAGAACTTTCCCGCACCTATTCGCGCAGACCACGTTTCTTCCCTCGCGCTGTGGTACTTGTATGCCAACTCGACCGTCGACAGCATCCAGGTCCTCTACTCCGACGGAAGCTACACGTCAACATTTCTTCCCCACGTGGTATCGTGGACTCTTATCAACGCAGCTTTCGACAAGAGCAAACAAATAACCGGAATCAAAGTCGTCAGAACTACGGGCGTGGGTTGGAACATCGTGATGGACGATGTACTAGTGAGCCTGGCTGAGACCAGATCCTACTCCTACGACAATCTTAATCGATTGAAATCGTCCAGTTACCCTGACAGTCGTTCCGAATCATACGTCTATGACAACAACGGCAACCTCGTCCAAAGCTTCGATAGGATGAACGTCAAGACTCTATACAGTTACGATTCGGTTAACAGGCTCAAGACAGTCACTTTCTGCGGAGCGACCACAATTATTGGCACGAGCTACACTTATGACAAGAATGGAAACCTGTTGCAGATGAAGAACGAGAATGCTACTGTGACCTACATTTACGATGCGAGAAACAGGGTTCTCAACGAGACGTCTGCCGTCAACCTTGCGAGCCGGCAGGTCGTGGACCTCGGATGTTTCGGCCCCTGGGGCACTCTGACCCGTAACGGCGGTGTCTCCAAAACCTACACAGTGGGCTTCACCTACAAGGGCGAATTCCTGGACACTCTGATGTACCCGACTATTTCACAGTTGAACCCTGACATCACGATAAAGTATGCGTATGATACTCTGGGAAGAGTGCTCAACGTGACCCGGCTGGGCGCCTCCACATACTACGCGAGATCGTTCACCTACTACAAGAACGACCAAGTCAAGGGATTGCAGTTCGGCAACGGACTGATTGGAAATTACACCTACGACAACCTGTCCCGCCCTTCGACCATCACGCTGAGTGGAGCTACGACAATGTCCCTGACCTACTCTTACAATAACACTGGAACAGTGGCGACTGTTGTCGGCACAGTGAACCTGGTAACTGTCAACGAGCAATACCGGCACGATGCCCTTCAGCGGCTCACAAACTATACCATCACGAGTAGCGGTTCCGCTACGAGCGGATGGTACGAGTACGACAATGTTGGGAACAGGGTCCGGCAGAAGCTCAACTCAACCATCACCAGTTACGCTTACAACTCGATAAGCCAGTTGACAAACTCGACAGCATACACCACTCCGCAGACCAAGATCACCTACGGCTATGATTTGACCGGGAACCTGAAGACTCAGAACGTGACCACGACCGGAACGGTCAGATGGACGTACACTTGGGATGCTGCAAACCGTCTCTTGAAGGCCACGAATGGTACAGGTCAGGCGCTGTATGCCTATGATGGTGTCGGACGGATGGTGGAGGCGGTCGAAGGCGCCTCCACTTGGTTCCTAGCCTACAGGGGGACAGAAATAATGTACAGGAACCTGCTGAACATGAACAACCAGGCTTACGTCTTCGCTGGTGGGCTGAAGATAGCTCGAGTCGTGGACAGGACGGCGATGTACTACTACCACACGGACGCTCTGGGCAGCACCCGGATGATTACCTACAATGACGCCACGTATGTCTTCACCGACAACTACCAGCCGTTCGGCAAAGACAATGGAACACCCAAAGGAAACCTTGCCAATACTGAGAAGGACAGGTTCACTGGCAAACCTGTAAGCGCAACGACAGGTTTGTATTATGAGTACCAGCGCTGGTACGACCCGAGTATTGGACGGTTCATCAGTCAAGACCCACTAGCTGGACATTTGTCCAACCCTCAGAGTCTCAACCCATACGTCTACGTGACTGACACGCCTACTTCATCAACCGATCCTACCGGAATGGATGGAGGTTTTGGTTCGGACCATCGACGAGAGCAGTGCGACCGGGATCACACCCTCTCTTGGTGCAAGCCGCTGACCAAGGAGGCGGTAGAGGTCAACGTTAAGGTGATGTGGATTTTCCTTGGTGTCGAAGCGGCAATCGGAATAGCATTCGTCTGTGTCGTTGCTTGCCCTGCAATAGCGGCTTCCCTCGCAATCGGAGGGCCTGCCGCATGCGAAGAAGGCGGATGCGAAGACCTTGCTGGCCTAGGCACTCAGGGCCTAGTCAACACGGCGGACTTCTTCGAGAACGTCGGAGCTGACTCGACAGCCTCAGCTGTGGCTAGATTGGCCGCGGGACAAGCGTCCCATGTTTCACTTGTCAATGATATTGTCCAACTTTACGGTGAAGCGCCAAACACGGGCCCCGGCCAGCTCCGGGTTACAAACCAGTTAGGCACATACATTCCCGACTTCCTTAGCGGCTCCGAGGCCAAAAGCGTTACTTACCTATCGCGTACATCGCAGATGCAAATAGCCATACAGAACGCCATAGATACGGGAACTCGATTCACGCTATACACCCGTCCCTACACCGAGCTGTCGGATCCCTTGCAAGGCTATGTAGATCGACTTATAATCGAACTAATCCGAGTACCGTTTCTAAGCTAGAATGCACCTGAGAAGTACCATGGATAGAACGATGCGCAAAGGCTCGGTTACAATCAGCATGGACTACAACAGTTCAATTCGTAGCGGCCGCACCGCTGCGAAATTCTTCGACCTCCAATGGGAACCTCTAACCAAGCGTTTCGACCTAACAGAAGCGGCTGTCGAATGGGAGAAAAATAGGTCGGTATCGCAGAGTGAATTTGGGGACTGCATATACCAAGGCGATCAACCTGCGCTATTCTATGCGTTAGTCAATTGGTTCGGACCTGGAACTCACAGAACGTGGGTGGATAGCATAGCCGTAAAGCTCAACGAGAGTTTCTGGACCAAATGGAAAGCCCCGGATGTGACAGAGAAATCTGTTCGATTGATGAAGGCTCTTGCAACTCTAGGAAGTCCTTTGTATGGAAGAGGATACCACCAATCAGAGTTCGAATCAAAGCAGTTTAGAGAACGCGTTCTGAAGGATGGAAGGGTCAGTCGTGAAAGCATTTCGCTGACCCCCCGAGAGGGAGTAGTGGACATGTTCTGGGGGAACTACTTCGGAAAGGCCTATGTGGACCTATTTGGTCAGCAAACTTTGGCTCGAGTAGAGTCTCTGCGAAATGAACGAGTAGACGATGGATTCCTGCTAGTGTTTGCTCCGGACCCTTTCCACTGGAACCAGCAGGAGGTCTTAGCTGCAGAGAAGAATGCCAAAGCGGAGCTGAATCATGACGCATTCCTTGACCTCTCAAGAGGCTTCCAACCGAATCTGAACATCGCGCCGGAACCTCCACTAGAGAACGGCTAATCTAGGACGGTCCTTTCTCCAGCCGGTTTCCGTGTTCTCTGAAAACTCTGCTTCTCGGGAGTACTCGACTGAAACTTCAACAACAAGAGCAGTTCTATTCTCTGATGAGTATCAGCCTTTCGGCCAGGACAATGCAACACCGACAGGCTCCGAGACGTACAAGTTCACTGGCAAACCCTACAGTTCTGCGATAGGTTTGTACAGAAAGTTCCTCGCTGCAAGGGGCAGATTCTAGCAGACGTTCTCAACGACACACTTGTAACCATGAAGACTCTTTGTGCCATAAAGCTTCCTCATTTGGAACAAGCTGGGCCACCAGCCTCTCCTTTGAAATTCCTTCGCTTTTGAAGTAGTCAGCAGGCTCCTTGGCGCCAATTTTTCGATTGGCCTTGCCCGAAACCATTGCCATGTTACGAACATCGTTTATCTCATTGTCCGGGACTCGTAATTTCCGTAGGAGAGCCTTTGGAAAGATGTGGTGGAGTTCGATTTGCTGGGTGTTCTTCAAATCAGTCCCACTAAACCAATCGAGTCCATGGTTCCTCTGAACTACGAAATAGAGCATGAGTATCTTATTCTTGGTAAATTTCCCTGCTAAATCTGAATCATTGATTGCGAGCCTTCCCGTTTCGTCCACAATGTTCGAGATCCACTTTGCCAAGGAATCCTCCTTGCCCAATGCGGAAAGGTCAGAATCAAGTGCTGTCTCGGTTGAGCCGCTGTATCTTCCCCAGAACGAGGCCATGAGATACCAGTAAATCAGTTTGCCAACCTCCTCGTCACTCTTCATTTCTCCCTTCCGTGAATAGAGATATGCTACAAACGGGACCAACGCCACCTCTGACGGCATCATTTCCCGTGACTTATCGGCTGTCAGCCCCAAGTGGGTGTTGAGCAAATTTAGGGCCTGACGTAGGTAGACCAGCAGTTCATCCAAGATTCCGATAATCTTGTCTTTGGGTTCATGGGCCACGTATTCTCTTATTGCTTCAAACTTACTCTGACCAGTTGCAAGACATGTGAAGCACCTCATGAAGAAGTTAGCGTCGAAGTCCCAGTCGTCAAACTCCTCTTCTAGCACATCAAGCTTCGACCTGAATTCGGTAGGGATGTGCAAAACGGCAAGGGCCAGGTACAGCTCCGCCTTCTTCAGCCGAGTCCCTTTGGAGTTTAGTCTGATGTAGATTTCTGCAATCTTCCCATAGTCGTCTTCACGTATCTCGTGAATTGGGAGTTCCCTATCGAGGATACGGTACAACTTGTCAATACGTGGAACATATTTTTCGTAGATTTCGTCGAGGCTTATTCCTAATTTCTCCTTTAAGGCTCTGGCAACTTCGACCGTCCCGGAACTCCAGACCTCACTAACCTGAATCCATTTGGGGTCGTTCATAATCGCCGTATTCTCAAGTTGGAACACTTCCTTCTCGATATTGAAGCGGACCTTGATTCCGCCCTCCTCAATCTTTGTCAACGCTGTCAGTCTCTGCTGTCCATCCAAGATGTACCACTCTGGCTCTCGTTCGCCGATTGAGTGGGTGTCAATCTGTCTGAATGGCTTCGAGTCCTTAGGCCGCCACAAATAGATGTACCCGACGGGAAATCCCTTGTATAGAGAGTCAACTAGGTCCTTGGCCTGGTTCTCAGACCACACAAACTCTCGTTGAACTTCGGGTAGGGCTATACGTTCCAAATCAATGTCTTGGAGAAGTGACTTGATAGAGGGGTGCATTCAGTCCACCCCAAAGCACAGAGTTTCATTAGTCTTATCCTCCTTGTCCTAACTAGGAAGAATTTGGAACGTTCAAACGCCTACTGAGACTTGGCCAGATCTTTTGCTAGGCCATTCAAAGCGTTCTTGTCAAACGCCTGCAAACTTCAAAGCTCGCGACAGAGCCCTCTGTCTCTTCTGGGAATCCGAGTTGATATTTTACGAAAGGGAGTACTCATGTCGGCGGCCTTGTCGAAATCGACGAATGGTTTTGCACCGAGCTGGGAAAGTCTGAAAGCTTCGAGGAGATACTTGCAAGTGCGTGCAGTACTGAGGCCGTTGGCAATCAGGTAACGGTAGAACCCCTGCAGAGCTTGCTTGTTCTCTTCAACGAGAGAAGAAGACTTTACTCTGGCCAGCAGACGTTCGATTTGTCCCTCGTAGTCGTAGACTTCAATGTTTGTTGCCACTCAATCATCTTTTGCATTTCCTACCTTCAGCCTTACGGACGCACAACCGTACCAACGCATGCGCTTAACAGTTGAACTGTTATGCAGGGGGTGGGATTCACATCCATGCTGTGAGTCAATAGAGTGAAGACAAATGTTCCGACAATGCCGAAAATTCCGGAACACTAGTCTAGTTGGCCCCACTAGAATAAATATTTGAATTTTTGTTCCGTGTTACAGATTATGGTGAAAGAAGAAATCAGTAAGAATCCTAGAGAAATGGTGAAAGAAGGATACAATAAAATTGCAACACAATACAGAGCATTAAGAGCTCGAGATTCTGAAGACGTACGTTTGTTGCAACAACTTGTTGAACGTTTGCCCAAAGGAGCAAGAGTGCTGGATGCCGGTTGTGGTTCGGGCATTCCTGTGACTCGAATCCTAGCACGATATTTTGATGTCATAGGCGTGGATATTTCAGAAAAACAGATCCAACTGGCCCGTAAATCGGTTCCAAAGGAAAAATTCATCCGTGGTGATTTTACAAACCTCGATTTCCCTGACGAAAGTTTCGATGCAATTTGTTCATACTATGCGATCTTTCACGTTCCCCGTTCTGAACATAAAGGAATTCTGCTGAACTTTTACCGAATGCTCAAGCCTAAAGGTTTAGCTCTCCTCTGCTTGGGTGCCGGCGATCTTCCTCATGACATTGCAGACTATCATGGCATCCAAATGTTTTGGAGTCACTATGGTAGGGAGAAAAATCTAAGACTTCTGCGAGAATGTGGATATGAAATCATTTGGTCTAAGATTGTAAAAGATCCAATATATCCAAAATCAGCACATTTGTTCGTGCTAGGTGAAAAACTGGTTTAGGTTGTAGTCTTAATTCGTGGAGATTTGGTCTGAGATTTTCTGGTTGAATTGGTGACTCGTCGGCCGCGTGAATCTTTAAGAGCTTACCGATTTTCAATGAGCCGAAACCCGGACTTGTGGAATAACTCTAATCTTGGCAGACAATGCTTCTCCTAGGAATGGAAGGGTCATTCGTTGTCCAATATGCAGTCGAGAAAGGGAATACGAATGCATCCTTGAAGGGAGCGATCAAATGGCGCTTGTGGCCGAACCATGTGTTTGGAGTAGTGGCTTTTACACCATACAAAAGATTCCTAAGAATGAGGTTCCACCTGATGTTAGTGCCGACAAAAGGATAGCTCTGCGAGTAGAGGTTGAAAACTTCGACGATAACGTATTAACGAACGAGGAATTTCAAGAATTGATAGCAAACGCCAGGGAGACCGGTACTCTCCTACAGACGGTTCAACGGGGCGCATTTCCGGATGGAATTAAACCGGTTCCGCAGAATGTCGGGCTTCCGTTACCCCGACGGTTAGGTCTAAAGACTTCAAAACCGAAACTGTCCCAAGTAGTAACACACTTCCGTTTTACCTGGCGCTCGTACCACTTTTGGGTTTGTTGGTGTTGTCACATTCTACGTAAGTCCTAGTTCTAGAGCCTTGCTTCTCATTGCGAATGTTGGTGCCATAGCCAGTGTTGTTTATGCAATGATATTCATTGCCCGGGAAATCAGAAAGGCTTGAGCGACATCATCGACAAACTGACTGAACACACGCGCTCAATGTACGGTTTTTTCGCAGTAGAAGGGATCACGATACTCGGAATGTTCTATTACGCCACGAGTGTTCAGTTCACATCATTAGATACATTAGTCGAATATTCGTTGGGTGAATTCATGGTATCTGTGATGGTCTTGTTCATTCTTGTTTTGTTCGCCTTTCCACGGCTGAGAACTAAAGCCAGATACATAGCGTAACCAGAAATTGCCACGAGCCCATCGACAAAAATATGCCTAATAGTCAGAAGCGAGGAGACAATTTGGGCTCTGGTTGTGGTATGATTGCGAAAATGAAGTTGCTTCTACCAGTCCTTCTTCTCTTCCTATCAGCATTCTTCGGAGTTCCCAGTCTGGCTATGCAGGCCAGAGCTACAACGGACCTTGTTTGCATAGCAGACCAATTATCGAACCCGACGGATTGCCCCTCGTCACCCGCAAATCTCACGGGCCTGGTAGGGTCGAACGTAACCGTCGCTGTCAACGTTCAGGGAGTCGATTCCTTGAATGGATTCGACATCGCTGTCCACGTAAACCCTGCTATTCTGCAACCTGTCAGCGTTATCCTTGCGGATAGCTTGATTCAAGAACCCCGCATCCTAGTTCTACAAACCGTAAACTCGACGAGCGGGATTGCCCGGCTTGCAACGTCGGCTCTGGGATACACCGTCCCAGGGACCGGGAATCTGTTCGAGATTGTTTACGAGGTTCTCTCTTCGGACAACGGGACAGCGATAACTTTCGGGTTAGGTTGCACGCACCAAGCCAGCGCCGAGGGTATCTGCGTGACATTGACTAACCCGGGTGTCGTCTATGTCACGCTGCAAACAGCAAGTTTTGGGGGACCATTGGCACCAGATTTTTCCATGACCGCTTCACCATCTTTCCAAACGTTACTGGGTTCTTCCGACACAGTGATTGGTTCCGGCAGCGACTCTATGATAGTATTGTTCGGCACGGGAGGGTTCACTGGGCCGGTCGATCTTTCAACTACACTCCCTCCTCTCTGCCCAGCTTCGAACTGCCCGTCATGGAGTCTGAGCGTGACTACGTTGACACTCTTCTCTGAAAGAGCCGCTTTGGCGGCTCTAACTTTCTCCGTTCCTCCTGGTACACCAGCAGGCACGTGGAACGTCAACGTCACGGCAACGAGCGGCAGCATATCTAACTCTGTCACGGCCACCTTCAAAATCGTACCTCCACCTCGATTCTCCATCTCAACCGACACCTCCACGCTAACACTTCAGCGAGGACAATCGGGAACCATCACACTTCGCTTAACCGAGACGAGTTGTGGGAACATCTATCAACCTGACAAAGGTTGCGTGGGTCTTTGGGGGTTCTCCACTTCGATTAGCCCGGACCTTAAGAAGGGCCCAAGCATTCGTTATGGGTTGTCCGAAACCAGTCTACCTACCTTTACTCTGCTCAGCTCGATAGTCGTTTCGACAAACAGCACAACCCATCCTGGAGCTTACATTGTGATGGTGTTTGCCAGCAATAAGTGGATAATCTCGACCATCACCCTAACAGTCATCGTGGTCCCAACCAACAGAGCGAACATCTGAACATCTCAATAGAGGTCTCAGCCCACACTGGTTGTGCCACTTCGGTTGACGATTGAGGCGAAAGCGAATAATTAGCAACAAAAGAGTCGCTCAAAAGGAGCTA
>VBBN01000024.1 GCA_005888735.1 Candidatus Bathyarchaeota archaeon | reverse complement strand
CCTACACGATGACGTTCACGGCAACAGACGATGGCAACCCTCCAATGTCGAACAGCAACTCTGTCACAGTAACCGTTGAGGGAACGGGCACTCCGCCGCCCCCGACACAGAATCAGGGAACCTGTCTGCTTTGCCAAATCACTCAGACCACGAAGACGAACACTTGGGTACTCGTCACGGGCATCTTGGCCGGGTTCATGCTCACGATGACGGCGATCTACTTGCGCGCACGAGGCCGGCTCCAAGAAGTCCGGAGAATGAGACGTCTCACCCGGTACTCGTAGACCTCTGACCAGCTAGCTTCTGAGAAGCGGACGCGAGCGCCGTCTTACGCTGATATATCAACCTAAGACGTTCTGCAAGTAAGGGCGACTTGTGGAACGAGTCGCTGGAAGGATTTTGATGCCTGCGAGGCTCTACTTCGTAGTTTTTACTTCATGTATCCAGTCGCATTTGATCCCTGGCTTCTTGTGATGCTTCTCCACAGCTTCTTTGCTACGTGCGTTGAGTAGACAGAACAGCTTGTGTTCTTTTTCATTGTGGATTATGTTGTCGTGAACGACACCAAACCCGTCTCTAGGGGCACTCTGAGCCTCCTTGAGCTGTCTTTCGGAAAGCGGGTTGAACGGATGCGAATCAAGAAACTGGGGCACAGCTCGGAGCCCATCCAAATTCCTCTTAAGACTTTGGCCGTACACGGTAGCAGGTACGAGGATCAGGAGAGCTTTCCTCAAGTCTTGGTCCGCTCTTGAGCGGCTTCTTGGTCTTGAAATGTACGCGACTTGGTTTTCCCTTCGCCGAGTCCACCTGGACCAAGGTCGGGAGAGAGATAGGCTAGGGATTATTCATGCTGGATGAGGCAAACCCGTCGCCGTCGGACGTGTGGCGTGCTGCGGAAATTCAGATCGACGTAGCTTACAACTCTCGGGCTCAGGCACTGACCGGAGTCTTGTCTCCGGTTTGACTCTCAGTTTCCGATTTCTTGAGAGTCGGCCTCGTCCCGGTAACCTCCATCATCCTAACAACAACGGGTGACGAATCGGTCTCAGTTGGCACCCCGGCCGGCAACCCAAACGATTGCGGAGCAAGCCCCGAAACACCTCCTGCGCTTGTTGATGTTCCAGAGATCTCTGCCTTCAAGGCCGCGACCACCGGATGAAGCGGACCTGTTTGCTCAGGGCCCACTCCCTTTGTGAGCGTCGGGGATACCATTGGACTGGGTGAAGCTGGTTTGATCCCGGCCGAAACCCTTTCGAGTTTTCCGGCCGACCTGGTTCGGTACACCATACCAGTTATCGTGAAAGCTATGATCGTAACAAGGGTCCCGAGGATCGCCGTCGACCCCACGTCAGACCGGATGAAGTCGTTCACGTACGATTGCATGAAGGGGTTGCTGACATACTCCTCATAAAGCCAGGACGAGAGAAACAAGATCACAAACCCTTCGACAAGCATGACCACCTTCGCCATGCCGGGGACCCGCTTCCAGAGACCAACTCTAGGACCCGTGGTAGAAGCCGTTCGGTCCAACTCGCCAACCCAAGGAACCGAGAGCACTACCTTCCATGTTAACAGAACGAAACCTCCTCCCAACCGGTTCAGTATCCGTTTTTCCCTAATAGCCGGCCGAATCCGAGAAGCGGAGCAGGAGTCAGGTAAACTCAAGCCCCAATGCAGCTGCATTGGGGTCCCCGAATACGGTGATACGACGCACAAAGTGCGCCACTTGAAGCAGCTAACTACCGGGTCCTCAGTAGCTTTCGGTGTACCACACGACAACCCACGTGTCTAGGCAGAATCGTGTCTGCTTGGCCCAACCCGCTTCGGGAACGAGCCCAATATCTTGATCTTGTGAGTAATACAACTAGGGATAGTATTGGAAGTAATTCGCGGGGTCGAACACTGGCCCGATAGAATGGCGCGGTGTGAAGCCTTGTGCCCGGTTCATATGTCGCAATGCGAGCTCCGAAACCTTGAGCAGGAAGCTGTTAGGTATCATCGACACTCTACAAGTGACGGCAAGACTTGCCTGTGGAACGGTGGGAAGGTCTTCAGTCCCCATGCAGAGATGTTAAGATCTCAGGGATCGAACAGCGAGGGGTCGCTCGGCTGCTAGTTGCCTGGCTTGTCCTTAGTTTTTCTTCTGGAAGGATTGGCTAGTCGTTGATATTCTCTTTAATGCCTCAGGGTCCGCCTGCTTTATCTGAACTAATAGGGAGCTAGCTCCGTCCAGCACAAGCTGCTTTACGAAATCCGCCTTTGATATTACACCGACGGTGTTCCTGTGGTTCTGGAAGAGACCTTCCACTACTGCCCAGTCCTTCTCGTCCAGCTTGATCTCCTTTGAGAAGGGAGACCATTCCTTACTCGGCTTATTGTCGCCCATGAGATTCCACCGTTCCTTGAAAGTGCTGGCGAGGGTAGATTAGATTGTAGTAACCGGGACGTCAAAGTGCTCCGTATACCTGACCAACCTAGGCCTCTTGCGAAAAACGACCGCGACCCCCAAGCGAGAGACCGTTCCTATACTCCACCCTTCTTGCAAGGAAAGAGTACGCCGAATCCGATTCTTTCCTTTTCAACCAATGGTATCAGAATAGTCAATTGGTGATTGATTCCCACTCTAAGATGCGACCCTATCCATTAGGGAGAGGGTCCGGTACCGATATGCCATTACAAGATGATTTCCAGCGCGAGGAAAGACGTTCCATTCTACTGGTAGGACTATCAATCATCCTGTTGGCCCTTATCGTCTCGCCTGTTGGACCTCTCCTGGCCTCCTCACTGGCGCTACTTGCAATGTTTTGGGTTATCTACGCCCTGGGAATGATCGTCTATTTTTCTGACGATCTCTTCCATCCGAGGACCAGGAGAACTGCTCGAGTTATTGGACTGACCTGCTTCTTCGTGTACCCCTTTGCCGTCATCCTCGCCATTGTCTCAGCGGCGGCTGCAATGTACCTGTTGCCGTATCCGTCGATCATAAACTGGCTCATGGTGGCAGTTGGAACATCATACGCCATTCTGATAGGAGGCCGAATTCTCCGTTTCCAGAGCGTCATGCCGACGCAAACATGGGGGCCCCCACCTTCAACTCGAGATGAGATAAACGGGGTTTTTCGAAGGGCTGAGCCTACAGAGCAACCGCTGAGGACTTTCGTAGAGAAAATTCCAAGACCTACGATCAGACCGATAGGCCCCTTTCTCTCAACCGCGACGGGCGGAATCCCCCCATCTCTTCCGTTCGTTTCTCCCCGGCGACCCCGAAAAGCCAAAGCCGACGAATCAGCAGACCAGAAGGGACCGCTAGGTCAAACCTCTCGACGAAAGGCTTCTTCAGAACGAGAAAATTCTACACCAACGCAATCGGGAGATCCTAATTCCATCACGAGTTCATAATGGGTCGGAGAGAATAAGTCGTCTTAAATACGCAATTCGGAACGACACCGAAACACAATGAAAACACGCAGTTTAGCACTATCCGCACTAGGTCTTCTCGGCATATTCCTCGTAAGCCCTGCTTCAGCCGCGACAGATATTGTTGCAGCGACTTGGCAAGGCCAGGCCTACCATGGATCAGACCCCTACTACGGCGCAACCATCAACGGCTTCAAGACCGGCTCACCCGCCACGCTCACTGTAGTAATCGACAACACGTACAACACCAACATCAGCATCACAGGAGCAAGGCTACATCTAGATTGGAACCTTAACGTCAGCTCTTCTCCATCAGCCAGCGCATCCAACCCGATACCCGTTAACGGGCAGACGGTGGTGACTCTCACCTTCAGCTTCCAAATTCCCGCGACAACAGTAGCCTCCAACCTTGACAGGAATGGTCAAGGCTATAATTGGTACATCAACTGGACCGGGCCCTATCCAAGCGCGACCACTCATCCCTTCTATGTCGACTCTGCACCCGATTTCGGCTCTGGGAGAATCTTCGTTCTCTCCGCAGATCAGGCCGACGCATTGACCGCAGCGCAACAGCTCCCCGAGTCCCTGCAGACCGCAACGGGATCCGGCTCTTACCAGTACTGCGGGGTATCTTTCCTAGGCGTGACGACTGGCTTCAGGACCGCTGGAGCGAACACCCTCTGCATAGAATCCCAGCAACAGGCAAACTTAGCACTGAACCTCTACGGTCAAGCCGATTTCACAGGTGCCAAGAACGCCTACCAAACAGCACTCAACGACTGGAACCAGGCACTCTCAGCTGACAAGTCCACAGGCGGTGGCCTGGAACTTGGTCAGACAGTTCAAGGCTGGGGATTCCTACTCCTAGGAATCGGCGCGGTCGTCGCCGGGGTTGGAGGAATTGTCTATGCGTTCAGGCGTCCAAAGGAACTGCGCGGCATGACAGCCGCGACTCACTGAACAGACAAGTGCCCCAAGACCCCTCTCCTTTCTTTCTTTCTTTTTCCAGTTTTCTTCGGCCTGAACAGCGTAGACTCTCCACGCAGAACCAGTGTTTACACTAGCGTGGACTACGCGTCTCGAATGGCACTGGACTAGTAACGTTGCTAGTTACGGGAGACCTATCGTCGCCAAGCCCACAATCTCCCGCGTTGAGCAAACGGGTCCTAGCTCAATCCCTCTCCAAAGACGGGGACGACCAACGGAGACACCGACACAAAACGTAGAGAAAACCCTGCTGGAAAAATTCGACCCGGCCACATTAGCAGGCGCGATAATACTCGCAATCGTCGCGGTCGCAAGCGACCCATGGTGGACCCTAAGCGCCCCCAACGTTTTCACAATCCTCGTCTCCCCCTTCTACGTCCACGTAAACGCAGTAGGCCTATCAGATGTGAACGCCGCAACAGGACAACTCGGCACTGCGACAAGAATCCTCGCGCTCCTCACCATCCTCATTCTAGCCCTTTCGAGTCTTAGACCCCAGGCTTGGTGGAGAAAACCCGCCCTCTGGTTCAGCTATACAAGCATCGGTGAAGTGTTCCTCAGCCTCTTCCTCATGATCCACGCAGTCCAAACCTCCTTCCTCGCAACATATGGCTACAGCCCTCCAATAATTGGAGATATGACCATCCCTGGCCGAATCATCGGCCTAGACCTCACATCGTACCAGAGTCCAATCCTCCAAACAGGTTTCGCCGCATCGTTCCTCATCGGACTCTCCAGCGTTCTGGTCGTCAGCATCGGAGAAATCTACCTCTTCCTCCACAACCAAGAGCCAAGAAAGTACACCTCGGACTTGACTAAGGGCTTCAAAGAAGTCCACTTAGCTCCACCCTACCATCACATCTGGGTCTCAACTTCTGAGAAAACAATCAACCCGCTTAGCGAAGACCCTGAGAAACTCTCCGACACAGAACTCGGGTTCTCCTTCCGAAGGCTAGGTGAAACTCTCGCTCCGGGTGGACTTGTCTCCATCGTCGTCCCCGGCTGGGCCGCAGCGCTCAGCGAGAGACTCCTCAAAATCCTACCATGGACAGGGCTCCACTTAGAACGGAGCGAAGTCATCTACCGCACACCCGGAAAACCGGAAAATGAGCTCGTATTCCGAAAACCCATGGTGAAAACCGACACACTAACACTCGAAGTCTCAGCCCCGATCGAAAATGTCCCGTCCTTCGTGAGCGACCCAGCAAGTCAGGAGACCGAGGAACCTCCAGTAGAAGCCGCTGCGGAACCAGCCTGGACTGGGCCCCAAATGAATAGACTGCAACAAGCCATGGTCAAGTCTGCAACCACTGTGATCGAGAGACACAAAGAACCAGTACTCTACCGAGAACTCGTAAACGAAGTCTACATGGACCTTCTTGACAGAAAGGTGCAGTTCGAATCAGCACGTCAGATCGAAAACACTCTCATCAGCCGAGTAGACAAGGAACTCACCATCGTCGAAGGATTCGACGAGACAAACGGTCGACTAGTAAGAAAATGGTGGCTAGGCGAAGAGGGAGTTCCCGAAGAACGAAAAGCACCCTTCAACATATGGAAACGACTCTCAAAGATTACGAGTCCAACAATTCCGAAGTTCAAGCAGCTACTCCACAAAGTTCCCGTCCACCGTACTCGCTCCCGCTACAACAAGAAAAAACGAAGGGAAGACGAAGACTAGCTATCCCAGTGCTACCGTCTAGTGTCCACGCGAGTAACGCGTGGCTTATCGCGCGACACCTTTCCAAAGGCGCGCTTAGGAATCAAGAATGGGCTTCATAGCCAAAATCAACCAGTTCGCGACGAGAAAGGTTCCGGCCGTATCGCTCCTCGTCATGCTGTCTGTAGGGATGGTTGCGGGAGCAATAGCAGCCACATTGGTCGTCTCCCAAGTCAATCGCAGCGGAGAGGGCGGAACCTACCATAACACTACCGGTGGCATAACATTCACCGACAGCGGGCTGGCGGTAAACGCCAACGCGGTAACAGCCAACTCTTCCTCAGCGGTCACTTGGGGTTCTACAGGAACAAACAAGCAAGTCTACTACAGCAGCGGTGCAAGCTCTGTGGCAGGCAATTGGCTCGACAGCATTGTCTTCTCGACAACGCTAACAGACACCAGCACACACATAGTCACCGTTACGGTGCGTAACGGGACTGGAGCAACCGGCACGACCCTCGCATCGTTCTCCACAGGGACTTGGACAGCTCCAACAACAACCAGCAGCACCGCTACAATAACCATCTACCTAGACCTTGGTGTGCAATCGATTACCTCACCGCTCACCGTGTACGTTTCCGTGACCTAGACGACTAAAGCGATAGTAGAGCCTGAACCTCTTCATATTTTTTCAAACTCTATCAGTCCCACAGATCCATCTGAAACTCCAACTTGAATCGCTTCATGTCCCCATACTTGTTACCCCTGCCTTGTTTGCTGAGTAACTGAGATTTCTTCCCCGAAATTGGATTGACATCTGCAAAAGACAAGACTTGGGAAGAGAGAGAGCAGCACGATCCTTCCTGGCAGAGAAGGGACTTTTGTTCGTGACTGTCAAGGTTCTCCTATCTCTGCTCTTGGTAACGCAAGCGGTAGTTCTGCAGGTTTCCCCAACAACCCAAGAATCGCTTACAGGCGGTTCCCTCAACATTACTAGTAGCCTAGTCGGTGCCGACAAGGGATTCTCGAAGGCAGGTGCATCCTCAGGACAAACGGCCGGGCCCTGTCCAGGGTCCAGCGTAGCATTCGGAGCGAGCCCCGGCAACGCCACCAACGTGATCACTGCCAGTGACATCATCTACCATGTTCAAGTCAACACTACAGGCAGCACTCCACCAAGCACCTGCTTCACAGTTACCCTCGTCATCACCCCTAGCGATGACAGTCCAACAATCTTCAACGCATATGTCTCTACAGGTGTATCCGTTGTCGCAGGGCAGACTATAGATTGCAAATTCGACATTGGCTCATCAATACCTTCGTCTCCTTTCTCGTTCAAAGTAACAGTCACCTAGGAAGCGGGAAACACGCGACTCCGAATTCCTTTCCGGACACTCAAGGCGACTCTCGCCCTCAAATTGGTCCTCACCCTCTTCATCCTCGCCTATGCAGCAAGTTTCACCATAAACCAGAAACAGTACACGGGAGAGCAAGGCAGTCATCTGACAGTCACAAACAGGCTGCTCTCAATAGACAAGGGCTTCTCCAAAGCGCAATCCGCAGCCTCAGCCGCCGGTAGCTGCCCCGTCAGCAACGTAACCTTTGCTTCTAGCGCTCAGATTGCGAACACGGCGATCATTCCAGGAAATATTGTCTTCGACGCACAGGTCAACACCACAGCCACAACTCCTAGTCTAAGTTGCTTCACCGTGACGCTAACACTAGCACCCAACAGCAGCCCGCAGACATCCTATAGTCTCACAATAGCAACTGACGCCAGCCCCCAAGCCAATTGGACCATCGATTGCAGGTTCGACATTGGCGCAACCCTACCCACACCACCTTTTTCTTTCAAGATTACCGTGCGATAGCGAAAGAGAAAAACCTAGACCACATCCCAATTGGGTACTCTGAGCCCACTGCGGTATTGCGGAGATATCCTCCGAATCCTCAGTAGTTCTCCCACCGCATCTTCTCCGCGCCGTTTATTACACTTCCCAGGGAAATAAGTAGAATTGAACGCTGCTCTTGCCCCGCGATAGACGAAGACGAATAGGCGCTGTGTTAATGATAATTGCCGGACTTACTGCCCTCGCAATTCCGTTCCTTCTTCGCAGCTCCTCGCTCAGCGGCACAACCACCCCTCCTCCCCCTGGAGGAACCACGCCGCCAAGCGGTGGAAGTAGCGGAAGCGGGAATGGTGGGGACACTACCCCGCCACAAACCACCTTAGCCGTTACGGGTTAGCCCACGACGACTAGGCGTCCGGCTCATGCTGGCACGAGAATTCTATTGTCCTCGAAACCTGTCTTATCTGTTTTCAACCACATTCGTCGTCCCATCAAGCCCACTGTGAACAAGCCGACCAAGTTGGCAATTGAAATAAGAGCAGCATAGGGGTACGTGGCGATAATCATTCCTAGGTAGGAGGTGGTGCTGGACTTTGCCTGTGACAGAACCGCTGCAACCATCGTGCCCAAGTATACAATGTTCAGCACCGTCATAGCGACGAGTAGAGGGAGAAGAGTTCCAAACGGAAGGCCGACCCTGACAAAGCCGAAGCCCAGCAAGATCCAGCCTACCAACGCGAGAATCGCAACAATTGGACTCAACATGAGCGCCTCCATGTCAAACGCCCGATACCAAGGCATGAACTTCCAAGCGTCCCAGTGCTTGACTCCTGTCTGAACATTCCCTCCACTCCAGCGGACCCGCTGGCGGAAGAGACTTCCAACCTTAGCTGGCATCTCCTGCCAACTCTCTACAGGAGCCAGCCGTGTCGCGATGTTTGCCTTGGCGAATCGGACCGCCAATTCCGCATCTTCAACCAGCGAGTTAGAATCCCACAGCCCAACTCTTTCAAGCGCTGAACGGCGGAAGAACGTGTTTGACCCGGAGAAGGTCACAAAGAGCCTCAGTGCATATTTTCCATCGTTGGCGAGACGGTACAGAAAGGTTTCGTAGGCCGCGAGTCGAGCGATGACGCTTTCCTTCAGGTTCAATGTCCTGTGGAAACCGTGAACCGCACCGACCTCTGGCCTGTTGAAGTATCTGAGAGCTTTCCGAATCGACTGCACCTCGGGTACGTCGTCAGCATCAAAGGTGGCTATTATTTCACCTGTGGACTGCTGAAAAGCAAAGTTCAACGCGTCGCCCTTACCTCGGCTCGTGTTTCGATGGAAAATCTTGACCCAAGGAAACCTAGAGGCGTACTCGCGGCAAATTTCCAACGTGCGGTCGACAGACCCATCCTCTACCACAACAGCCTCAAGGTTCTCCCGAGGATAATCTAGCCGCGTTACCGCATCGAGTAATCTGCCAATCACTTTCTCCTCATTTTTTACCGGGATGAGGATGGAAACATTGGGGGGGTCCCAGTCTTCGCCGGGATTCTCATCTCCGAACCCGTGTCGTTTATAGTGCCATATTCCAACCATTATTATTGGAGTCGCATAGGCGAAGTAGGCTAGAAAGAGAATGGTCAGAGCCAAGACACACCATTCTGCAAGCCCCACTTTTCCCCCGCCTTGGTGTCTCGGGACGCCTGAAAGGCTATTTAGCATCTTAGAATGAGGCCGAGCTTTCGGATGTTTTCGCTAGGAATCCTCCGTCGGCAGAGGCATAGCCTTGCGTACGCGGAAATATTGCTGACGCGGGCATCACCAGTGATCTTCACAGTCTTCTTGGCCTTGGCTGCAGCTGGGAAGTACATGCTGGTCCTCCGAAGCGATGGTGGAGGAGACTTGCTGGGCGCCGACATCCCCAAGAGCTTGATCCTTCTCAAGGGTGAGAACCCGTACTCCACACAGCCCTGGGCCGCGCCATACCCACCGTTCTTCCTTGTCGTCCTCGGCGGCATCATTCGGCTAACCACCTCGAACGCGCTCTCCGGCCAAGTGCCAGCAGCTCTAATCTCCAGGAACATCATGGTCGCGGGAATTCTAGCTGATATCTCTACTGCGGCGATGATCTTCCTGACGCTCCGGGCACGGGGCACATCAGGACTCCAGCTCCTCGTCCCTGCGAGTATCTTTCTGCTCCTTCCATCAATCAGCATCACTCCCTACTTTTTCTTCCACAGTGATGTTTTCGGCTACACGATCCTCGCGGGGTCCCTGCTCGCATACGAGAAACGCCGAAGTTTTCTGGGCTCTCTCATGCTAGGTCTATCAGCCATTTTCAAGATTCACCCCCTGCTCGCCATTCCGCTGATGATGGTTTGGCTTGTGAGAAGAGATGGGCTAAGACGGACGGTCCCCAGCATATTCGGGGCGTCAACCGTAACTGGTGCTGGTCTTGTTGCACCTCTCTTCTTGCCGGGCTATTCGGGCACGGTTTTCGGTTTCAATCTCTCGACGGGTTTCGGGAATGGAACAGGGAGCTTCAGCGTGATGGACTTGTTTTACGGTGTACTTCCTTCGAGCCTACACATCTCATTCGACCCCTTCGCGCTCAACCAGCTCTGGGTGCTAGCAACAGCTGCGTTGTTTGTTGCCGCACTGGGCTACATTTGGGTGCACGCTCGAACCCTGAGCAGTGTGGACGTGATCTTGATAGGCTTGCTTGTTTGGTTGATTCCTCTACGCCAACTGTATACTCATTACGTTGTCTGGGCAATGGTCCCATTCTTGGCACGTGGCAGGGCTTTGCAGTCGGTCCTCGCTGGTGGGTTGTTGGAGCTTGCAAATACTATGGCGGTCTGGTCGTGGAACACACCGCCAAACCCACTCCCAGCGATGAATACTGCCTATGGGTTCTTTGTCACAAGTCTCGTCTACTTTGCCCTGAACACTACTGCGCTAGTATGTGCAGTCAAGACCCACACACGTGCTAGTCAACCCATTTATGAGCCATCGTCCGGACTGGAGAGGCGATTTGAACTTTCTTCGTGAACTCAATCAAATCTAGAATTTTCCTCAGCTTTCCCCTACCCTATTTATAGTTAGGACGCACATTCTAGCTGGGAAAAGTTGCTTCAAACGGGGCAAAACTGGGCTGGGGTCACATATATCTGTGGATATCCTCTATCAAAGGGCTGAAAATGTAGCAGTTCCCGTCAATAATAATCAATGAGCTTCAATTTGTCACTGGCAATCCGAACCTACCTTGGGCAAACTGATGATATCCCTAAGCGACAGTGCAGAGAACATGGTCCGCACCGAAGTCAACCGGGTCTACCACGGACGAGTCGGGGGCCTCTCGATATTTTTCGAGCAGATCCTCCGAGACTACTTCCAGCGCAATGGACACGCCAAGCCGAGCAAGCACAAGAACGGAAAGAACTAGGGATTCAGGAGAAGACGAAAAGGCCCTACGCACAGAGGTTATTCCGCGCTTCGACCAAGCCAAGACTGTTGTAGCAGCTTCCCCCGTCGGCTCCACAAACGAGTCAGTTAAGCCGAGCAAGCGGAGGCCACTGTGTCATAGCCTAGGCCAAGGGCTGGCACAGCGGCCTAACTAGAACAAAGAACTCCGTCTCAAACATCCAGTGACTCGAGAAATTTCTCCAACTAGTACTCGACTCACATTTGGATCTTGACTCATCTGCAGAAAGAAGGGATTTCGGCCCGTCTACTTGAGAGGCACATACATGCTTGACCGAGAGGCGCCTATCCCTGGCGTGCCATGAACGACCTTCTGGTTAGTGATCGCGAACTCGCCGAGAAAGTGACCTATCATGTCCGGCTTAATCTCAACAGGAGAGTATTCTTTTCCTGTGTGAAGGTGAATCGTAAGACCCAACATTTCGGGTATGATTATCATGTCACGCGAATGTGTCTTGACCGGCTCCTTCCCCCCGTTTTGTTTTCGAGACTGACGAATGTGTTCAAGCAGGATTCTCTGATCGTTTGTGAGCCCTTTCAGCAACGACCGGCGTTGGCGCGACGGGAGGAGTTTGATGAACTCATCCATGGACATCTGGCGCAACTCCTCAACACCGTGACCGCGATAACTGAATTGTTTGGGCATGCTACCGGACCGTCGACCCTGATTAAGATTGCTTCGGGAGGCTCTGTTGACTTGTCGATGGATGGACGGTTTTCAGATTCACCCACTTCTACACCCTAACCCGTATGGTCCCTAGTAGTCTCTCCGTCGTGAATGGGCACCCGTGCAAGAACCGTCCATTGATCTCTAGACCATGAAAGGATGGTTACGGGTGTGACGTAGGCTAACAAACCGTGACAGGCCTGCATGGGCTTATTCTGGGGCGGTTGAGGTTCGACCGTTCCAGGCCAAGATGAAGCATTCATGCTTCTGAGGCGGAAGGGCTCTCAGGTGAAGCAGTGAAGAGGAACCCGACGACGACGGTAATCCCCGGAGTCGATGAGAGCAAGTTGCTTATCAAACGACAAGTTAACAGAACCCTTCGGGACTATCGCGCTGTGCGACGCTTTGCCCTGCCGGTTTGCCGGGCAGCAATGTTCCCGACTTTTCGTCCGGGAGATGTCCAGCGCCCTACGGTTGTTGGCTTGCCGGCGTGTTTGTGTCTCCCACCACCGTGCGGGTGGGACGCGGAAATCATGGCCTGACCTTTGACAACCGGCCACTTTCTTCCTCGAGAACGTTGAAGGAACCATTTGGGTCCGGCCTTCAGGAACGGCTTCTCGGTTCTCCCCGACCCTGCGACCACTCCGATCATTGCCCGGCAGGCGTTGTTCAGAAAAACCGACCTGCCTGAAGGCAAACGCAACTCTGTTCCCTGAGGAGTATGAGATACGACGAGAGCGAAGGAGCCTGAAGACCGAGCTACTGTTCCACCGTCGCCCGGCTTGTTCTCGATGTTGCAGATCATTGTTCCCTCTGGAATCTTTCCTATGGTTTTGATGTTGCCAATTTCGGCGGGTGCTTCCGCTCCGATTGTGATCGGTTGTCCAACCGAGAGCCCCTCAGGCGCGGGAACATAGACATCTTCTCCACTTTCTATCGTCAGCCGAGCTAGCGGGGCCCCTCTCGCCGTTTCATGCAACAATTCACGGACCCACCCTCTAGTATGGACGTTAACGGGGTTGTAGCCAGTTGGGTGTATGCGTCTGTGTGTTGGAGCCCTGAAGATGAAATAGCCACGTCCACGTCTCTGAACGAGAATATTCTTACCCAACGGTCAGGCTCTCCTAGAGTATTCCCAGTCTCACGGCCAAGTCTGACGCTTTCGACTCCGGGCTTAACTTGACGTATGCTTTCTTTCGCCCTTCGGGAGTCGTTAGAGTTGAAACCCTTGAAACTTTGACCTCGTAGAGCTCCTCTACCGCCCTTCTGATGTCATGCTTGGAGGCCTCGTTTCGGACGATGAAGGTGATCTTGTTCTCGGTCTCGATGAGTTTTACAGTGTCCTCAGACATCATCGGATAGATTATGACTAGCTCGGAGTCGAGTCTTGTCAACTTGAGCTGCCTCTCCCCGCCAAGGTTTTGATTGCAGACTCACTCCACACGGTTAGCCTGCCAGGATGGGTTCCCGGAGCTAGGGCCTCGACACTTAGATCTTTAGCCCTCACGACCTGAACCCCCTGAAAATTTTCAAACGCCTTCTCTGCACCCCGATACTCTTCGACAACTAGAAGCGGTCCAACCGAGTGAAGCGTTCTTCCCCTATGCGGTTCTCTGCTGCGATTCACTCGAAGAATATCATCCCACAGGCCAATGGCTCCAAGGAATCGACGTGCTTCTGACGCCTTCGAGAACTTCTCGAAATCATCAGTCGAAACCAGTGGAAACTCGACACCATCCTCAACACGGTGGCCTCTCTTCATCACCATGTCCCTGGACGCGGTCGCCGCGATTGCCGAGCGGAGTGCCAATGTCCGCTCCTTTCGGTTGATTCTCTTAGCAGTTCGTTTCCAAGGAACTGGTGGAAAGGCATTGCGACCACCGACGGTCCCGGGGGCGAAAGCGGCCGTTCCAGAGAGTGGTCCTCCCCCTCCAATGCGTGGGACACGAGAGATCCCTCTCCCGACTCCAAAACCTTCTGCTGTTGTCCTTTTACCCGCCATCCTATTCCTCCCTTGAGCCTGGAAGCGATGAGACTGCTGCGCTACAACAGCCTTCTTGATAACGTCCAACCTTAACCGTTCCGTGAAAACGGGTGGTAAGGTAATCTCCCCAGCCTGTTTACCTTCAGCATCGAGGACCCTTGCAGTTCTTGGAGAAGATTGCATAGTTACGCTCCCTGCTTGGAGGCCAAGCTCACCTGCTCCAACTTCGGAGGCTCCGCCTCCACGATTCCTCTTGACGGATACCTCAATGCCACGAGCCGCTTCGCGGGGCCTGGCACGGTACCCCGCAGCAGTGCGTATTGCGTTTTGATTGGGCCATAGTGAAGGAATCCTCCCTGAGGATTGATGTCAGCGGGATTATCGGAAAGGCGGAGAATCTGTTTGTTGTATTCCGTTCTCTGTGCAAAGCCCATTTGTCCCGGCCTGGGAACGGAGTACATTACGAAATGTGGGTGCCACGGGCCTATCGACCCTACGCCTCGGACTGTCTTACGGGACTTGTGTTTGAGTTTCTTGATTCCCCACCTTTTCACAGGACCCTGAATCCCTTTACCTTTCGTGATCGCGACAACGTCAACCTCACCACCTTCCTTGAAGACATCCGTAACCTTAACCTCGGTTCCCAAGAGCTTCTTGCCAAACTCCCATCTCTCCGTAACGCTTCCACCATCAATCTTCACTTCGAGAATATCAGGTTCCTTCTTACCGGTTTTTGCCAGCCGGGGCTGGCTAGAGACAATGGCTCGAACTTCTCGGACTCGTTCCTTGAGCGGCTCCAGTTTCTCCCAAGCGGCATCGGAATTGAACTTCTCAGGAAGCTTTATGGCCCGGCCTAGGTCTCTCTGGGTGTCAGAAGCCCACACTTCACCTACGGACCTAAGCGCGCCGTTCCACATCTCATAGAACCTCAGGCCGCTAACAACGAGAGGGGGGGTTTCAACCACGGTGACGGGAAATGTGACCTCCTTTCCGTAGGTCAGGGATCCTTGACGATTGTCAACGATTGTCGAGTGAGTGGTCCCGGCCTTGAAACCTGCAAAGGCGAGAAGCTTCGGAGGACCTTCGTACCTGGGCCAAAAACGGATTCGTGGGCTCCAGTGAGTAGCCCGCCCCCGGGGAAGGTATGCGAGCGAGCCTCTTCTAGGGGCGCTATACTTCCGGTGACCCATCTGTTCAACCTTCTCCTAGCGTGTTCAGGACTGCTAGCGTCGCGTGAAGCGCCTCCTCTGTTCTGACGGTTTCCACCGCTTGCTCCGGAATAGTATTGAGATTGAAGGAAAGGTCCGAGACCTTGACTTGTTCTCGTGCCAGGATTTCGGGTACTCCTTCCCGCGGGGACCCGAACAATAGAAGGGTACTCTTCGCCGACTTCCAGTTTTGTGCGAGTTGGCCCATAACGTGACGTACATCTGCCCCTCGTCGAGATGTCGAGATTGTCATGTCATACCCGCCTCCTTTCACCAGTTGCCCCAGAGTTCGATTCCCCCGGCTGAATCGGGGCCCCCAATATATGGTTAACTCGCTTCCATCCACAATTTCAGCCTCAATCCGTGGGCTGTCGCGCGTAATCCTAACCGTCAAACGCCGAGAGATAGCCAAGCGACCGTTCACGTGAACAGGCTGCCCGTATCCAGTATTGAGAATTGAAACCGGTCCCGAAGCCGTGACTATCCCTTCCCGCAACTGACCCAGGTCAGGAGCCTCAAGGTTAGGGTGATGGGGGCCCCTCAGAGGTGGGAGAGTTCCAGCATATTGAAGATCGGGATCCTTCTCGAAGAGATATTTGCGCAGATACTGCGGAGTATCATAATATCGGAGAATCTTCTCGAGGAGCGCGCCCTCCTTCGTCACTTCGGCGCCCGCTCGGTCTTGGTAAATTATTAGCGTATCGACCCGGAACATCGTCAATGATCTGGCTGCATACCCCACGCGAGAAGTTTTCTCCCGAAGATGCGGAATATCCTGAGTGAAAGAGGCGGGAAGCGCAACGCAGAGCTGGTTTCGTCGTCGAGGCACCTTGACCATAATTTAGGGAACAATGTGGAGACATATGACAGTTCCCTGAACGATCCTCCTTCAGTCCCGAACCCTTACATTCGGATGATTCAACTGTCAAACATGACGCATTCGCTGGACGACACTGTAGCAATTTCCAGAGTCGACCGCGGAGACATGTTGGGAGCCGTAGCTCGTTTTCCGGACTACCTTTCGGAGACCGGTCGTTTTCTTGGGATAGTCCGGGCTGGTCGTGAAAGGTCGTATGACAATATCGCTCTTGCGGGAATGGGGGGCTCAGCCTCGGCCGGGGACTTTCTTCAAGATTGGCTCGGGGAAAGGATCCTAACGGAACTTGCTATATTCCGACAGCCAAAGCTTCCTCGCAGTGTTGGAAAGGGAACTTTGCTGATCGCATTCAGTTACTCCGGAAACACCTGGGAAACGCTAGAGGCGTTTCACATGGCGAGAAGGCGGGGGTCCAGCTTGGTAGCGGTAAGTTCTGGAGGGAAACTCGAAAAGTTGTGTGAAAAGTGGGATGTTCCCCTCCTCCGCTTGGATACTGGGCTTGCACCACGTGCTGCGTTGACTCAAATGATCCGAGCAGGAACGGTGGCCCTGCAAGAATCTGGCGCTACTTCTGGGTCCATTGAAGAGTTGGCCCGAACAGGAGATGAACTCAGGCAACTACGCAAGAGGATTGGAACAGATGTCTCATCGTCCAAGAACAAGGCGAAGCTCTTCGCATCGAAACTATTGGGAAAAGTTCCCGCCGTCTACTCACTCTACCGGATGGCATCTGTAGCAAGACGTTTCAAAAACCAGCTAGCTGAGAACAGCAAAGTTCTCGCAATCTTGGGCTTGCTACCAGAGGCATGCCACAACGAGTTGGAAGCCTCGGGAAAAACCGCAAATTCAACCCGTCTCGTTCTGATACGTGACACAGTGGAAAACAGAGAAGAGCAGGCCCTACTCGATACATTTCGCCGAGTCACACGGGGACAGGGAGCTCACGGCTCTCTGGAGGTAAAAATAAGAGGTCAGTCAGAATTGGGAAGGTTGTTGGCGCCGGCCCTCTTCCTCGACTACGCATCCGTATATTTGGCCATATTGCGTGGAACAGATCCGTCCCCTACACCATGGATCGCCTCTTACAAGGCGAGATACGCCAGTGTGATAGCCAGCGACCGCGGCTCACCAACTAATCAACGACCATGACAGCCAAGAAAATCCATCTTTCCACCCGTCCTAGTACTCTGCTAGTCACTGCAATCCTCTTGATCGGCGCAGTCTCGGGCTTTCTCACCCCTGCGGTCGCTAGCAATCGGGCGTTCGACAATCTCGTCGTTATCGTAATGGAGAACCATGGTCTTGGTGAAATAGAAGGCACAGCGATCTTCATGACTTCGCTAGCACAAAACTACTCTCTCGCAACGCACTATTCGGCGCTGACCCATCCAAGCGAGCCCAACTACCTAGCGCTGCTTGGAGGAAATACTTTCCTCTCCGGAGACGGCAACTGCTGTTGGCAAATCTCTGCCCCAAACATAGTCGACAGCATTGAAGGGGCAAAGATGAGCTGGAAGGCATTCGCAGAAGACGCCTCCGGCTCTGGAACGTGCTCTTTCAATCCGCCCCGAGCAGCAGACCACTTCGGGTTTCTCGAGTTTAGTGACATTAATACTCCCTCGAGGTGCGGCAAACTTGTCGCTACAACTTCATCTGATGATTCGGAGTTTGTGGCGGAACTGAACTCACCAGACCCGGCCAACTTCATTTGGCTCACACCCAACGACTGCAACAATATGCACGACTGCTCCATAGCAACCGGCGACGCGTACCTCGCGGCACTGGTTCCGAAGATACTGGCGTCTACAACATTTGTCACTCGTAATGCGGCGCTCTTCATCCTGTTCGACGAAGGTAGGAGTTCTTACCCGAACGACTACGTCTATGCTTCCTGGTCAGGACCAGCTGTCAGACGACACTACCAATCACAGAACCAATACACTCACTATTCGTTTTTGAAGACATTGGAAACCATCTGGGGCCTATCGTCCCTGACGGCAAACGATGGGAATGCATCTCCAATCACAGAGTTCTTCACGAACACTCCCGGGCCCTCCTCAAACACTCCACTGGCGGCCTTCCTCGCTAGTCCTTGGACGATTCTAGCAATTGGCGGAGGTATTGGTGTATTCGTGTTGGCAATGCTCAAGTACAAATCCCGACGTGCCGCAAAGGGCCCACGAGCTCTCGTGTCCCTAGCGAACCATATTCCTCGGCTCTAGGCACCTCAGATTGGCCATCAACACTTGAACAAATGATTTCTCCTACTGGAGTATCCTTACCTAAGTCCATCAACAAGCATTTGTACCGCTTGTCAACCGGACGCATGACAGCGGCCTCTCAGGACCTTGGAGGAAACGGAGACAACCTATCATGTTCCTTCTGGGCCACAGCTGCTGGAGCTACATTATCTCAAGGGGTTCAGGCGAGAAGCTGAATGTTAGGCTGCCAGTCTACCTTGCGCTTTTGGCTGGAGTTCTCCCGGATCTTGACATATACTTCAAGCCGGTCATCGAGCATCACACGTACACTCACTCGTTACTAGTCCTCCTCCCCCTTTCTATTCTCCTCACCTACAAGTTCAAACGCCTAGGAGGAGCCTTTAGCCTCGGAATTCTCTCCCATCTCCTTACCGATAGCCTCGTTGGGACTATCCCGATTTTCTACCCAGCATCGACAGTAACCGTCGGGTTATCCCTGGGACTTCCGAGTCCCGCGGACACCATTCTTGAGGTTGGAGCTCTAGCTGTTGCAATGGTGTACGCTCTGCGAAACGGCGACTACGAATTCTTCAGGGGGCCGCACGAGGAAAGCATGATGATGTCGATAACTCTAGTCTCAATCGTCACTCTGACCTTACTCTTCGCCGGGGACAATAACATTCCCCTCGCAACTTTTGCCTTCAGCAGGAGAGCCCTTACAGCGATCTCTCTAGGACATGTCGTTCTAGTTCTGACTCTTGGACTTGGCACTATTCAGGGGATCAGAAGTTACCTCTCAAAGCAGAGTTCAGCTGGGCCTCCGAGCGTGAACAAGGCACTCTAGGAGACACGTCTAGGTTCGCTGGGTCCGGTTGATACTGAGGTGTTCATTTGGGGGACACAATCCGCCCATATTCGACCTGTCCGCCAAGCCTTGTACAGACGTCCCCTAAGGTCCTGGCTGGAAAAACTTGGCCGTTGAAGAAGCACATGGCTCCGGTTGGAAGAGTACGCCAGGCTTTGCCAAGTTCCTCATCCTAACCCAGACCATTGTCATCCTCTACTTCTCCTACTGGGCAGTCTCCGAGTACAACAACAACTACTACTTCCAATCGTACCTGAACAGCCAATTTCAAGGTGGCACAGGCTCATCCATCATACTCGGCACGGTCGGGATCTTCAGCCTAGTCAGCCTAGTTCTCTTCGTCAAGCTTCACAAGACACACAAAGAGTTGGGTGAGATCATCGCTATAGAGGCGAAGGGCCAGACGGTCGCTGAGCACGCGAAGAGGCAAGCAGGCGGCCTGGATGAATCCACGGAGAGGCATCTGATCGAGATGATTCGGAGGAAGGCATCAGCCGATAATGCCGTTCAGAGCGCTACTGAGCATCCTATCTCAGCTCGCACGTTGCGGGAGAATCCTGCTCCAGCCAGCTCGGTTGTCGGGTCCCCCTTGCCGGTTCTCAAACGAGTGGACCAATCAGGCCGCGAACGCTAGCGGCTCGCCTAGCCACGCGCATTGCTCCACCGGCTTCGAACATAGCTCTCGGCAAGACGTCGCATCTTCCACTCCCTCGCCCATATAGGAATCGTCCGGTCTATGGTTTGGTCTAGAGTGAGCTTATCGACGAGGGCTTTGTAGAGATTTCGGTCGAATTGCTCCAAGTAGCGAATGAGCCTCCTCACCTCGAAGAGGCCGCAGACGGGCCCGTGGCCCGGAACAATCTTCCTCGGCTCTAGTCGAATGATTTGTCTCAGGGCTCTGACTTGGCCGGGAATGTTCGCGTCCTCGAGGTTGGGATGGTACCCGACCCAGAGGACGTCGCCTGAGAAGAGAACCCTGTCTTCTGGAACGTAAACCATCGAGTCACCGTCAGTGTGGGCTCTCTCGCCAGGGTGGATGATTCGAGCTTCGACCTTGTCAAGGTGAACCTTGAGCCTATCTGTGTACGTGATGGTGGGATAGGTGATCTTTACTCCGTGAAGGAGCTTGGAGAGGCGCGAGTCTCGCGCCCTGTATTTGACAAGGAGGCTTGGAGACTGGGAAAGCATTCTGTGCCGGCACTTCTCGTGGGAGATGATTGCTGCGCCATCGTCACCTAGGATGCTGTTTCCGAAGACGTGGTCGGAGTGATAGTGAGTATCTACAAGAATCAGACGTTTTGGGTGTTGCCTGTGAACCCGTCGGAGAATCCGGTCCGCCGTTCCAGGGTGAAAGCCGGAATCGATGACCACACACGTTTCTCCATCGACTGCATATCCCTGATTTGCACCATACGAATGAAGAACGTCTTCCCCTCCCCCTATACACGCCCAAGAGTGTGCCCCGACCCGTACAAACTTCATAAAAGGTCCCGCACAGAACAAGCTAGAATTCCTGAAAAGGCCTCCGGCAGCAGCCAAGGCGCGGGGAATACAGCCTTAGTGTTGGGTGGAATGACCTTTGGAGAAACTCATTAAGGAGGGTGGTAATCTCCGCTCCGGTTTCCAGTGAGCTGACATGGCCAACATCCTTGTCACCGGAACAACGGGTTTCGTAGGGGCGAACATGGCAAAGTTCCTATCAGAGGAGAAGGACCACAGTATAATCGGTATTCGACATGACAATAGTCCGATTGACGCAGCGCGATTACTCGGAATAGACAACAGGGTAACCTGGACGTATGGCGATGTCCTCGATGCGAATTTTGTCAAGCGAGTGGTCAACGACTATGAAATTGACGAGATCTATCACTTCGCGGCTCTGCCAATAGTCCGGATTGCCGGCCGGTCCCCTGTCCCCGTGTTCGAGACGAACATTGCGGGAACATGGAATGTCTTGGAGGCGGCGAGGGACAGGGGAATAGAAGAGATTAGAGTAGTTCACTGTTCGACTGACAAGGCATACGGCGATACTGTACAGAGAAAGCCTTACCGGGAGTCGCAGGGAGTTGGCGTTTCCGAGATCTACGGTACCTCGAAGGCGGCGGCGGACTTGATAGCACAGTCCTACGCGCTTAATTACGGCATGAAAGTGGCCGTTGTGCGGCCCTGTA
>VBBN01000005.1 GCA_005888735.1 Candidatus Bathyarchaeota archaeon | reverse complement strand
AGACAAGTCACTACGACCTCTCAGAGACTGTGAGAGTGGCCAGTACTACGGTGCGTATAGTGGCATCTTTCAAACGAGACGATGCGAGGATAAGAACCGTGATAGCATCGAAGCATGGTCAACGTAGAACCGCTAGGACCGGTCATCTACTCCACAATGCCACGAAGACGATTGTGGCATTAGCGGTCCAGCGGAGACAGGTAATTGTTCTGGAAAACATTCAGAGTATACGTGCTCTCTACTGTAAGGGTAATGGTCAGGGTAGAAAGTATCGGGGTAGGATGAACGCGTGGAGCTTCAGCGAAGCCCAACGACAGTTAGAGTACAAGGCCCGATGGATAGGACTACCAGTTATTCGTCTGTCTAGGCGTGAGACCAGAGGCTCCAGCATGACTTGTCCGAGATGCGGGGAGAGACTCCAATCGGACAAGAGGCTGAAACGCA
>VBBN01000004.1 GCA_005888735.1 Candidatus Bathyarchaeota archaeon | reverse complement strand
CGCAAGGCGGAGCGGTTGAAGCAGTGAAGGGGAACCCGGCGCCTACGGTAGTCCCTGGAGTCGATGCTCCGAAGCTAACTCAACCAACCAAGAGTTAACAGAACCCGAAACACGAATGCCGGCCTCACTTTTTGAAGAGCGGTATGATTTTCCTGCCGAAGTTGATCAAGTGGTTCATGTAGTGCTTCTCAACCTGCCAAGCGTTGGACTTGTTGACTTCCCAGGGTGCGATGTCCCAGGCGAAGGCTGTGATGAAGTACTCGAAGCCGGTCTTCACTGCGTCTTCTGCTCTCTTCTGGTACTCTTTGATGTCGTACTGGTCGGTGGGGGCTAGAGGAGTGTAGGCTTCTGCGAAGGCGACCTGTTTCTCACGGCCGTAGCGTTGGGCCTCGTCGAGGACGATTTTCCGCGCGGTTACATGGTTCATCTTGTTCCAGTTTGGAATGTAGCAAATGTCCGCGTATCTTCCGGCGAGTTTTAGCATGCGTTTTCCGGCGCCCCCGAACAGTAACGGAGGGTGAGGTTTCTGGGCCGGTTTCGGGGAGAGGATGGCTCCCTTGGCAGAGTAGTGTGTTCCTTTGTGGTCGACCTTGTCCTCGTGCCAGAGCTTGAGGATTAGATCAAGCCCCTCTTCCGTCTTGTCAACACGGACGCGCGGTGGGTCCCATTCGGAGTATCCCTCGAACATTCGCTGGGTTATGCCTGCTCCGACGCCTAGAATGGTTCTTCCTTTGGAGAGGACGTCGAGGGTCGCGACCTGTTTCGCGAGCACTCCGGGCGGACGTAGAGGGATCGGCGTGACCCACGTTCCCAGCTTTATCGTCCAAGTTCTGGCTGCGAGATAAGTTAGCGCTGTCCAAGTGTCGAGTGTCGAGTCTATTCCCTCGGTTGACTCTACGCCGAGGTCTTTCGGGTCCCACATGTATTGGTCGGGGAAGACGACTCCCCAGTAGCCCAGTCTCTCAGCCTCTTTGACTGCCCTGTCAACTAGATGCCAGCCTGCTGACCAGTTGCCTAGGCCGGTGAGGATGATCTTCAACATGAACACCACATTCGACATACACCTTTAGCTAATGAGAGCAGAGAGAGGCGAAAGTATGCCGGGCGATAACAGAGGCAAGAAGGATGGAAAAACGGGTTCAGCTAACTCCTCCGAGCAGGTTTTCGAGCTTCTCAGCGAGCGAGGGAAACTCCGAAGATGAGCCCTCTGAATTCTTCCTCTTTCGCTCTTCAATATCCTCCATCCCTAAACCATCGATTTTTCGAAGGACCTCGAGGAAAAATTCTCTACCCACGAGCCTGGTCGCTTGCATGTCAGCCTGAAGCCGTGCGCTCTTCTGGTAAGGCGTGAACCGGCCAAGACCCAGGAATAGCACTATTGAGGGCGGAACGGCGAAGACAACTAAGCCGGTTGGAAACGGGAGCGCGGCCCAGAAACTCCTAGTGAGCGCAAGGAATACTCCCGCGACCACTGTTGAGGTCGCCGTTGGGACAACAATGAGTTTCAATACCTTACCCCTAAGCATCGGGAGTAGTTTTCGTTCATAGATGAGCGAGCTCGCAATGAGAGGCTTCCACTCATCAACCGAGAGCTTCTCTTTCATACGCTTCGGAAGAATAACGTCTCCCGCAGGAAGAATGAAACATTGATCAGAAGGGACAATCCGGCCACCGCCCCCCCGAAGGGATGCCGTCTTGTCACTCCACTCGAGGGTTTTCAAATAGAAGACGGGGAGGTCAAGCAGCAGACACACTCCAACGGCCATCTCGAGAATCTTCTGAGCCCTTTCCGAAAGATCTACACTCGTTTCTCCCACACCAGTGGCCACTGTCATTACTTGGGGACTTATTTGTGGGGGTTCTCGGGATGGGTGCCCGAACAGCGAAAACTGGGGCAGAGGATCCTTCAGAGAATGAATCTCTAGGAGTGCTTGAGCGCTCTCATCACGATCTCTGATGCCTGGTCCAACTGGTCTACCTCGCTCTGACTGAGATTCTTGAGAAGATTGATGAGTTGCTTTTCCCTCCGGCTTCTTCCTTCATGCATGAGCCGCGTTCCTTTCTCGGTTGAGGTAATGGTGATGGCTCGTCTGTCGGACCGGTTCACTTCTCGTTTGACGAGTCCCTCCTTGACGAGAGCGTCCACGATACGGCTCATTGTTGGCGGGCGGACTTGTTCTGCCTTTGCAAGTTCGTTCAGCGACTCGGGCCCTCCGAAGACGATGACTGAGAGGGCGGAGAGCTGTGCCGGGCCGATGCCCAGTGCTGTGTCCTGTGTTCGGACGTACCGCATGAGGTGGAGTGCTGCATTGTGGAGCTTTCTGCTGACCTCGTCTAGACTCTGTCTTGCCATCGGCATCCCTATGCGGAGCCTCAATGCATATATATTAGCTTAGCTAATCATTAGCTATGCTAACCATGCAGAGAGAGGAGTTGTTCAAGGCGATAGGGTCCGGCAACAAAACACACGTGGAACAAATGGTTCGCTCGAACCCCGACATAACCAATGCCAAAGATGCAACCGGGGTTAGTGCCATTCTCTACGCCTTGTACAGAGGACGCGTGGAGATCGCAGAGCTTCTCGCAGAACGGAAGACATCTCTAGACATATTCGAAGCCGCGAGCCTCGGCAAACTAAGCAGAGTCCAAGAACTGCTTAGGGAGTACCCGAAATCGGCGAACACGTTTTCACCGGATGGGTTCAATGTGCTGGGACTCGCAGCCCACTTTGGACGGAAGGGAGTTGTAGAATTGTTGGTTGAGAACGGAGCGGACGTCAACGCCGTAGCGAGCAACCCCACAGGGTTCACGGCTCTGACGGGAGCTCTGGCTGGAAACCATGCCGAGATTGCGAGGATCCTCGTTTTGCGAGGGGCGAACGTCAACCATCGCTACGAACAAGGATTCTCACCTTTGATGCTCGCGGTCGAAGATGGCGATGCCGAAATGACAAGGTTCCTGATAGAACACGGAGCTGACGTCAATGCGAGGACGAAAGACAACAAGACAGCACTATCCTTCGCGCTCGAGAAGGGGCATCAAGACGTCGTAGTCGTTCTCAAGGATAGTGGCGCCACCCAGTAGCCGAAAGGCCTATTTTCCCGCTCCTAGGCAACTTGCACGGTTTGTAAACGGGACAGCTTATCAAGAACTCTTCAAAGGGTGCATGATGGTCTAACTAGTATTGAAGTTCATTCTTTCGAGTGGAGCGAACTGGTATCGGAATTGGAGCCTTGCCGAGAAGACCACACCCTTGGCGGACGAACTGGGGTTCTGGGGCGCGGTGATTCCGGACCATTACATGTGGGCAGAAGCGTGGGGCCAGCCTGAGAAGGACTCCACAGTCGACAGCTGGATCGCGCTGACCTATCTCGCGGCGAAGACTGAGAAGCTGAAGCTAGGAACACTCGTAACACCTATTCCGTTTCGTCCGCCGGGAATACTGGCGAAGATGGTGTCGACGATGGACGTGCTATCATCGGGACGGGTAATTTTCGGCGTGGGTGCCGGTTGGTCCCAGACAGAGTTCGAAGGGTACAGCCACTGGGACCCGCCCGGGACGCGGGTGGATAAGACCCGGGAGGGTTTGGAACTGATTCTGCAGCTCTGGGAGAAGCCGACGGTGGATTTCAACGGAAAGTTCTACCATGCGAAGGGAGCCGTCTTGGATCCGAAGCCTGTCCAGAAGCCGCACCCACCTTTATTGTTCGGTGGGGTGGGGAGAAGAATGCTACAGCTAGCAGGTCAGTACGGGGACATTTGCTACATCCCGCCCTGGGTCCAAATGGACCATGCGAAGGCGAAGATGATCGTCAAACAAGAAGCGAGAAAATTCGGAAGAGAGAACGAGGTTACGTTTGCTATAGGGTCTCCGCGGCCGCAGGAGAAGTTCGACTTGAAAGCAATGAGGGAGGACGTGGAGAAAGCGAAGCATGACGGGGCAGAATACTACCTGACGTCCCTCCCGCGAGACAGCTACGAGGAAGGCTTGCGAAAGTTCGGTAAAGAGATCATTCCATCCTACTAAGTGATGATTCGTCTATGATCGTTCGGCCGCCACGGCAGCCTAGAATTTCATCTTGTCATAGTCCAATGCCTCTACGGCCTGGGAAACCGGGGCCCCTTTCTGGCATTTTCCTTGTAGGCTAGGGAGACAGCTTTGCTGAAAGCAAACAAGATATAGAGACTGGGCAAGTTGTCGATTTTGTGCGGCCGTAGTCTAGAGAGTAGAGGCGATTACGCGGTCGAATCTACTCGGAAAACCTGGTCTAGGACATAGTCCACGGGATGTCCAGTGGCCTTCCAAGCCAACGACCCGGGAAACCGTCCCTAAAAGCAACGGTTCGGGAATTCAAATCCCGGCGGCCGCACCACCGAGCGGACCCGGAGGCCCACCAATGACCACACGTGAACTGGACAAAGTGAATGGACAGATCGGCATTGCTGAAGCGAACGGAACGCCCCGATGGTTCGTAACTTTCGATACGTTTCACTCGAAATACTACCTCGTCTATTACAACTACACGACTAACACCGTTTACCAGTACTCCGGTACGGCCGGCTCGTGGAGCACCCGAACTCAGTTGTTCACAACTGTAGGCGGAAACTCGACGATGTCAATCGCGACCTATTATCAGGTCTGGCCGGATAGACGCTAGTAAATTCATTGTCGGCATATTCTACATGGAGAGTCCCAGTCCCTCGACCAAAACAAGCATTAAGTTCGCGCAGGAAATCTTGCCAGACTAGGAGCTACCCGGTGAAGCGTGTTAGCCTTCCTAGAATACTGACCTGATTAGCCCACCGTCAATTGCGAGCATTGAACCGTTGACATAGCCAGCCTTGTCACTTGCAAGGAACGCTACGAGACATCCCACCTCTTCGGGTTGTCCGTACCTTCCTTGGGGCACATCTAGAACGAGTTCCTTCATAGCCTGTTCCACATTCTTTCCCGTTCTCGAAGAAATGTCCTGAGCCACCTGGCGTTGCCTCTCTGTTAAGATGTGTCCTAGCATGATTCCATTCGATGTTATCCCTGATGAACCGTATTCTATGGCAAGAGATTTTGACAGTCCAGCAAGACTGAGCCGCACAGTGTTGGAGAGAACCAGGTTCGGAACGGGCTGTCTCAACGCGGACGATGTAATGTAGATTAGTCGTCCCGACTTCTTCCCGACCATCCCCGTGATGACGCGCTTGGTGAGCCAGACAGCGCTCATCAAAAGCAGTCTCACGGCCTGTTCCCAGTCCTCGTAGCTGAGTTCTTTGAACGTGCCCGGTTTCGGCGGTCCGGTATTGTACGCAAGTATGTCGATGGCCCCAAACTCACTGGTTGCCTCGTCGACCAGCCGGTCAACCTCCCGCTTAACAGTCAAGTCGGCTCTGATCGCTTGCACGTTCTCGTTCCCAGTCTCCTTCACAATCACATCCTGAGCTTTCGAAATCGCGTCTTGGTTTCTTGACGAGATTACGACCTTGCAGCCTTCCGATGCGAGAACCTTCGCCACTCCAAACCCTATCCCCTTGCTCGACGCGGGGACCAGCACCACTTTGTTTTTGAGCCCAAGCTCCATGGTGGTCTCGTCAACACTCGACCTAGCTTATACCTAATCTCTCTATTCAGAGAGCAGGCTGGAACCCATAACACGTAATCCCCACGTTCTGAGCCGTCCACCCTCTTTGGTAAGTAGGGGAATCACACATGTTGGTCTGAAAGTCTCTGACATTGAGAAATCCAGGAAGTTCTATAGGGAAATCCTGGGGTTCAAGGATGAGCTGGGTCAGCCTGGGGTCGTATTCCTTCCCGCTGGCAGGGATAGATTGGTGGTTTATGATGCGAACTCAGGAACGTCGGATTTCCATTTCGGATTCAATGTCGAAACGCTTCAGCAGGTCAAGGAGTGGCGAGACTGGCTCAGAAGCAAGAACGTCACCATACTCGAAGACATGACCGAAGACAAGCACCGAAGCGTCAAATTCAAGGACCCTGACGGGCACTGGGTTGAAATCTCCTCGGAAAAATAGGGGCCAAATACCTAGTAGCTCAGCGACAACCACAAGGTTCGAACTTCCGCGTAGGAATGCCCGGCAATACATAGCCGGCTCGAAGCTTTATCGGCTTGAATCGACAAGAATTTCCTAGCGGCATCTGAGGCCCTCATCTGGAATCGTTCAACGCGGAAGCCAAACGGTCATGGTTCTCAGCCAGACAATCCCTGAAAGGAATCACCAGCAAAGGAAGACTCTGGCTCCCGGCAACCGTGTACATCGACGATGATTCGCTCCGAGTTTCAACAACCGAAGGAACTGAGGAGTTTCGGCCCCGCCGACTGAGCTGGAAATCCCCGAACCAATTTACTGTCGCGGGTCTGGGCAAGCGTCAGACGCTAAACCGCGTTTCTCTCCGATTCGAAACGGCTGAGAAAGCTGAGCTAGCAGCATCTGCCTTGAAGGTGGCTGCTAAAGTCCTAGAGGAGCCTCTCCTCCCAGTCGAGGAGGTTCAGGTGAAGATCCGGTTCCTAGTCAACCCAGCAATGCTAATTCTGCCTCTTGTCTTTTTCATGTTCCTTTTCGTCAGAGTTCTCGCAGTATTGGCCCTGAATGGCACCTCATTCTCTCCCGGAGACTTCTGGCAACTCGCGATCCTAATGATAATCGGGCTCGAGGCTGCATTCATCCTCTACCTGACGCAACGCCGGAGAAAGCGGGTGACGGCCTTTCTGAGGATTGAGGGAAAGTTTGTTTCGGTCAAGACCAAGCGTGGCTCGGACCCGGTGCTTCTGAAAACAATAGAGTGGAGAGACGCAACGACATTCGTCCTGCGGGGTCCCGCCACGAAGATTGAGGTTTCCCTTTCCACAGCGTCGGAGGCTACCCGTGTGGCAGGAAAAATAACGTCAGCATTTCCCGAGGCCAAGGAAGTCCAAGTTCGCTAGGGTCGATTCTGGCTAGTAAACCGAAACCTTGGCTACTCCTCTGATCTTCAGCATTTCCGGAATAATTTTCCCGGGAACACTCCTATCTCCTATCAATGTGAGCTTGGGCTCAGGAACTAGTTCCGGGTCATCGACAAGTGCCTGACGGATGCTTATGCCTGCGTCGGCAAGAAGTGTCGAACTACTCGAAAGTATGCCGACTGTCTTGGGGTCCTCTGCGGTTATCTCGACCACGCCTAGCCCGAGCTGTTTCGCGACTCCTCTGAGGGAGAGGCCTGCGGATTGTAGGTTTCCGAAGATTGCGCTGAGGCTCTGATCCCCGCTGACCATTCGCACGGTTTCAACAACGGTTCGTCTATCGACTCCTGCTCCTCTTGCGATTCTGGCGGTTGGTATTTCGATCTGGTTCAGGTAGATGCCGTCTTTTCGTATCGCGAGACCATTTTCAAGGCAAAGACGTGCGACTTGCAACCGTTCAGCATGGCCACCAACCAGTGCCTGTACCTTCTTCCACAGCGTTTGCATACGTACAGAATTATACAAGCAAGCTTAAAATGTTACGCATGACAGCTCTAGAAGACATGCTTCAGGCCGAAGAAGCAGTTCTACCCGAGAACAGGGTCAACCTTCCACAAGACGAAATACCAACACGCTACTACAATATTCAAGCCGACCTCCGCGAACCCCTCCCACCGCCTCTCGATCCTAAGACCAAGCAGCCCGTCAACCCAGCGCTTCTTGAGCGTCTTTTCGCCAAAGAGCTCGTACGCCAGGAAGTTAGCCAGGAACGTTTCATCAGCATACCTGACGAAGTTCTGGAAGCATACGCAAGAATAGGCCGGCCCACACCGCTCGTCCGCGCCAGACGATTAGAACGGTTCCTGAAAACTCCGGCCAAGATTTTTTACAAGGCCGAATACTTGAGCCCCACAGGAAGCCACAAACCCAACACCGCCCTCGCCCAAGCCTACTACAACAGCAAACAAGGAACAGAACGCCTCGTCACCGAGAGCGGCGCAGGACAATGGGGATCGGCACTAGCCATGAGTGCAGCCCTCTTCGGCCTGAAGTGCAGAATCTACATGGTCCGGATCAGCTACCAGCAAAAACCAGGACGACGAACCATGATGGAAACCTACGGCAGCGAAGTCCTACCATCACCAAGCGACGCGACAAACTTCGGCAAGTCACTGCTGGCAAAAGACCCGAATCACCCGGGGACCCTAGGAATCGCTATCAGCGAAGCCATAGAAGACACCGTAACACGCGAAGACACAAGGTACTCTCTAGGATCCGTTCTGAACCACGTGCTCCTACACCAGTCAATTATCGGCCAGGAAGCAAAGAAACAATTCGAATCAATAGATGTCCAGCCGGACGTTATAGCAGGCTGCATTGGAGGTGGCTCCAACTTCGCAGGCTTCGCGTACCCCTTCATGATGGACAAGCTCAAAGGGAAACTAGACGCTGAGTTCGTCGCCTGCGAACCCAAAGCGGTCCCGTCGACCACGAGGGGGGTCTACACGTACGACTTCGGAGATGCTGCCGAGATGACTCCGCTCGTGAAGATGTACACGATAGGCCACAAGTACCTCTCCCCACCAATCCATTCTGGGGGACTGCGTTACCATGGAAAAGCACCCTCGCTATGCGCTCTCATCAACAACGGCCATGTGAGGTCAGTAGCCTACCATCAGAACGAGGTCTTCCAGGCCGCCAGAACATTCGCCCAGACAGAAGGACTCATACCTGCCCCGGAGACAGCCCACTGCATCAAGTACATCATTGACGAAGCCCTACGTTGCAAGGAAACAAACCAGGATAAGGTTATCGCGTTCAACAACTGTGGCCACGGCCTCCTCGACCTGAAAGCCTACGAGGACTTCCTGGCCGGAAAACTAATCGACTACGAACCCTCCAAAATCGAAGTTGAAACCTACGTCAATTAGAATCGGAGAAGCCAAGACTAAGCCAACAGAGCGCGTCTCGACAAAAGAGCGCACTCCACTATTATCCCATCATCTTATATCCACATTGGTCCGTCCCTTTTTTGGTTGAGTTCTTGGCTGCACAGACGAAGTGGAATTGGGAAGCGGAATATATCCAGAGCTGCAACTGCGATTACGGGTGTCCCTGCAATTTCAACAGTCTCCCCACACACGGTAACTGTGAAGCACTGGTAGCCTACAAAGTGAAGAAGGGAAAATTCGGCGACACCAAATTAGATGGAGTGATCTTCGCTGAGGGCCTGTGGTGGCCAAAAGCCATCCACGAGGGCAACGGCGTCGGAGCCCTCTACATTGACGAGAATACGACCCCTGAACAAAGGAAAGCCGTCGAGGCGGTCTTCAGCGGAAAACACGGAGGCGGAGTCTTCGAGATTTTCCCAAAAACATGGACAAAGAAGCTCCCGACCAAGATCGCCAAGATCGACTTCCATTTCAACGGCTACAACAGCTGGTTCAAAGTCGACGGAATCGGAGAAGTACGGTCCACGAACATCACAAACCCCGTCACAGGGGAGAAGTTCAAGGGAGAAATCTACCTCCCAGGCGGCATCAACTGGAAGAAGGCCTTGGTCACAAGCATAAGGAAATGGTGGATGGGAGACCGAGAGCTACACGCAAGACACGACAACCGAGCCGGCTTCGTAGCCACCCTCAAGATGACAAACAAGGGCTGCATCGGATAGTTCAACAACCTACACTACCGAGCCAGCTTCGCTTCGCCTTGGTTGTCTTTCCGCTACAAACGATACTTGCCTGCGCAAGGCTTATCCTCGAAGCTCCAAAGAACAGTGGATTCGAGGTTTCATGGTAGACCCTCCTTCTGACATTGCCCATCTCCTAGGACCAAACGAACAAGTTCAGCTGTACATCCAGCAGAAAATATACCATCCAAAGATCAATGTCGATTCGGTTGTTCTGACCAACGAGCGAGTGATCCTCCGTCACCCCCACGCCTTGGGCTTGAAGAAAGACTATACTGACTTCTCCTATACGGACATTGCTAACGCGATCCTCGACAAGGGAATAATCCGTTCAACCGTGAAATGCGTCCTGAGGTTCGGCGGAGATCCCCTGATGCTGAACGACCTGCCCAATGAGCAGGCCGAGAAGGCCTATGGAATAATCCGTGAGAACCTGGCCCGGTTCCAGACGCCGTTCTCCACTGGCTACGCAGCCATGGGTCCCGGCGGCACGCCACCACTCCAGCAACAAATGGTGGCACAAATGAAGACATGCTCTAAGTGCGGGCAGAAAAGTGCCCAGGGCCTAAAGTTCTGCGGAGCCTGCGGCTCGCACCTATGACCATCACTTCTACACATGTCTAGCCGGACTGACAACCTACCTGAAAGCGTGAAATAGTCAGGCCACAACGCTCGGCAAGAGTAAAATGCCAGTTGGAAAGATAATCGAACTTGTCGGAACCTCAAGCAGAGGCTTCGAGGACGCGATCAACGAAGCGGTCAAGAGATCGTCAAAGACGGTGAAGAATGTTCGCGGAGTAGACGTTGTGGGACAGAAAGCAATCGTCAAAGATGGCAGGGTAGTCGAGTACAGAGTCAATCTGAAGCTGTCATTTGGCGTAGAATAGTCATAGCACAACCTGTCCCCAACTCATCTCTGTGAGAGCATCCGAGAAGTATCATTAGTCTCTCGGCCGGGTCTCCTATCGCACGGATTCTCGCCCATCATGAGAGAAACTCGTCGAACGGTCCAGCAAGTTCCAGCCGTACGATTTTCAGTGTTCCCCAAGTCCCCTTGGGGGGCCAAACTCTATGCTGTTTGAGCCATCTGCCCTTAGGGGCGACTCTTTAGCCTCGCAACCATCTCGTTTACTAACGCGTCGAACCCGCTATACGAGCCGGGATCCTCTGCGTATTGCTCGAAAAAAGGGTACAGCTCCTCCGCCTTGGGGTAGTAGTCGGGATTGGGCCTTATTCCCCGTCTCTCAAGGCTTGGAGGGACAGGCTTCACCATGAACTCCCTGACGCTGAAATATGCGATCATGTCAACGACTGTATGCGTTATCCCACGGCTGAGTCCCGACGAGGCAAGCTCCCGTTCCACAATGGAATGCGGAGTTATGAGTTCCGACAGCTCGTGGGCGAGGAACTTTTTCTGGACCTCACTATCCGGAAAAGGTGTGAAGGCTATGCAGTCCATCCAGGCAAACCCTCCCCACAAGCAGTCCACGAAATGAACCTGAATGTCCTTCTGGACCCAATCGCGCTTGGCCAGATCTGACAAGTTAGCCAGCACATTCTCGCTAATGGGATTCCACGCGGCCTCAAACCTCTGTCGATATTCTTCTAGCCGTCTATGGGTCTTATCCCAGATCTGTTCATAACCTATCGGACCCTTGCGAAGGGTTTCGACCAGCTCTTCTCCTATTCCGGCCACGGTAGTGCGCATTGTACAGGCTTTCTCCAAGCTATTTGTTAGCATCAGAGCCCTTGTGAAAGAGTACCATGATTCAGGCGAAATCTGCGGCGCCCTCTCTAACCTGTGAAAAACCTCATCCAGTCTCAGCGCAGCATTCTGTTGCCGGTAGCTCTTGTTGCCTAGCATTCCATCGGCTAGCTCTGGAGGTAGACAGTCCGAGTAGAGCACAGAGAGATGGCAGAACTCGTTCACAAGCCGATTGATGCCAAAACTGATCCTCGGAGCACTCATACCAGCCCGACTCATTTCAGAGTAGCTTAAGGATTGCAGACGTCACCGATATCGGGAATCATTCTCGCCAAGATAATGGACCTGCAGTCACAATACGGCGACAGTCCGCTATTCCCGCACGCTCATCTCGTGGGCTTGTACTCATTCCTAAGGAGACTTAGAACCACAATGTCGTGGAATCGGTTGTCGAAGAACGTAGCGTCTCGAAGCTTTCCTTCTACCTTGAACCCCAACTTAGTCGCCAGCTTCAAACTCGCAGTGTTCCCGGCGAACGTCCACATGCGGCGCAGTGGAGGTTCAGCTGTTCGAAAAACTCCTTTAGCAACAGCTGCACCGTCTCTGATCCATATCCCTTTTTCCACGCCCGCCTCTCGCCCGGAGCCAGGCCAACATCTGCGTCTGTCATTCTTCGCGTATAGCCGCGAGTACGGGGCGTAGTCCAGCCAACCGGCTTTCCATTGGATTTCTCCTCGATTATGAACACCCTCCTCCCGGTATATTCTCCCTTCAGTTCTTTTTCGAGCCCTGCTGCAAGCGCTTCCTTCGAGACCAAGTGATCTGGAAAGGACCTTGCAAGCCGCATAATCTGGTGGTCATTCTGCCACTTGTAAAGCCAAACTAGGTCCTCACGTTCCAGGGCCTGGAGAACAACCTTCTTTCCTGAAGGCATGGCCAAACAGTTGGGCAAGCTAGATAGAAAATAATTGTATTGACTAGTGAAGCTTCAGGTCCGAGGGTAAACCAAACGCTTCACAAATCGCGTGCCATAATCAAGGAATCGACAAATGTGCCATTCCTGTAGACTTTTTTGGGAATCGTTCCGACCTTTTTGAACCCCGTTTTGCGGTAGGCACGCAACGCGGACTTGTTAGTGGAGAGAAACTCCACATGGACTGTTTTCAATCCGACCCTCCCTGCCTCCGTCAGTAGTGCCTTCAACATTTCACGTCCTATTCCCAAGCCTCTGTGCGTCTCATCAATCGTAAGCGCCAAACGCCCATGATGCCTTGTTTCAGCGTACTCGCCGCGCACTATCTCGCCGTTTCCGACAATCTCTCCGTCAACTTCTGCAAGAACACAGAGGACCCCACCGTCGCGGATTCTAGCGAGAAGCTCCCGGAGCCATTTCGACTCTTGTCGCCTATCGAACCTAGACTCGAAACCAGTGAAGAGCTGTGAATTCTTGTCTTCCTTTTTCTCGGTCACAAGCTCGTTGACAAAGGCGAGTAGTCCCTCCAAGTCTTCTGATTCCGGCTCTCGTAAGACGACCCTGGTACGGTTGTGAGCGATGAATCTCCCAAAGACTCGAGGTTTTCCCAAGAAACTCGCCTAATGACTCGACGACTCTTCTCTCGTGGTGCCGTGAACCCCCATCAGTGCCGCGGGCATGACCTCAGAATTCGCGGAGGGAGGCTGTCTAGGGTCTCTTGATATTCGTGACCCTCAACTTGAACTGTAGAGTCTTTCCCGCCATCTGATGCTTCCCTGTCTTTCCATAGGCTTTCTCAGGCGGAATCGTCACGTCCTTCTCCTCGTTGACCTTCATGCCATTCAATGCTTCCTCGAAACCCACTATCACCTGGCCCTTTCCAAGCACGACCTGTAATGGCTTGTAGTCCCGGGCCGGGTTGAAGAGACCCGCAGTTCTGGCCTCTTTCTCCATCGATGTGTCGAAAACCTTCCCGCCAGGATACCTTCCCAAGTAGTGGACGGAGACAGTGTCTCCTTTCTGCGCCTTTAGATCTGGGATGCTCAAATCAACCGTTTGAGGTGAAATCCATGTTTCATTAAATAGGTAACGGTCGGTGTTGCTTAATACTCGGAAACCAGGACGTTTAGCTGGGTGTATTGGTTGGAGAGGCAGAAGTACAAGGCTCGATATTCAACGAAGCTCCCGAACGGAGACTTTCTCAGCTTAACAGTGTGGCCCGGGAAGACAGATCCGTCAGCTGAGGTTGTAACAATACAGGTCAGGCGACAAGCGGCCGAAGGCTGGGAAACTGTCGGACGGCTAGCGGTCTACAGGACCTCTGATGGACGGTATGCTCTCCTCCCAGAACGCCAGCAACCCGTAACTGGCTCCACACCAGAGCCAGAGGCACCCGCCCAGGCCAAGAGCTACGAGCAATAACAGAATATCTGACCAAGGGTACAGGTTATAGGCTGGCTCGGCCCTAACCCGGGCTGGTTGGGAGACCTGGCTACCAGCGAACTTCTTCTCGAAGAAACACCCTACCTCAAACTAACAACCCGGGGGAGGAAGACAGGCTCGGAGCGTAATGTCGAACTCTGGTTTGTATTCGAAGATGGGCGACTCCTGTTTCTAGCACATGAGGATTCTCAATGGTGGAGGAACATTGCCCAAAACCCGAAGGTCCAAGTTGAGGCCGGGGAAATACTCTTTGAGGGAATCGGCAAGCTCGTCCCAGAGAGGCTAGCCCACGCGTTCCAAGTCTTCAGGCGCAAGTATGGCGACAACCAAATCGAGAGGTGGTACGGGGGAAAACGGGCCAGGAGAAAAGCCGTTGAGGTCGAGCTTGGAAGGGTCCTCGGAAAACGGCCCACCCGAACAAGTACCCTGCCCCAAATGACCATATAGTCAAAGCTGAGACACGAGAATCGCAAAGGTCAACCAAACCCATGGCGTACGGATTAGCAGAAGGGCTGAGAAAGTCACGTTTCAGCCTCGGCTCGAAGAAAAGGAACAAAGCAGTCGTGATCGCAACCTTCGGAAACCACTTCTCCCTAAACGAGGCCGTTGCAGGGTTCACTAAACTCGGCTTGAAGAGCGAAGTTCAGAAGGGTCACATTGTGACCATCCACCTCAACAAGAACACGACAGAGGAAGCCGAGAAGGTCCGCAAGATAGTACGCGACAATTATGGCTATGTCGAGCCACTCTAGCGACGACTCCAAACTTCTCGCACAAACGAAAGGAAAACAATAGTAATCACTGAACGCGCAGCCCTATGCCTCTCACATCCTATTCCATGGTCTCATTCGACGTAGACGGGACCCTGTTCAGGAGAGCAGCGCTCACAACCGCCGCCCAAGCCTTAGGCATAGGCGAACGCTGGAACACTTACGACAAGATGTACCACCAGAAAAGAATCACTCTAAGAGAATGCCTCGACCAACAATACAAACTCCTAGCAGGCATGCGCGTCCAGGACATTCTGAGGGAAGTGGTAAAGGTCGAGACGATCCGGAACATACGGGAGACAGTCGTGAAGCTTCAAGGCCACGGCCTTGGAGTAACCCTCCTGACAGACAATCCAGACTTTCTATGCTCGTACCTCGTCGAAAGCTTCGGATTCAACGGCTACACCGCCTCGAAGGTGGAGGTCAAGGACGGAATCGTAACCGACAAGAACGAACCTTTGCCAGACAAAGCCGAGGGACTCAAGAAGTACTGTAGCTGGATGTCAATCATCCCGAAGAAATGCATTCACGTGGGAGACTGGGTAAATGACATACCTGTCTTCAAAATAGTGGGCCACTCAGTAGCTTTGAACCCCAAGACAGAGAAGGTTCGGGACAGAGCATCATTCGCTGTCGAAACAAGCGACCTCATGGATGTCTACCGTCACTTAGCCACGTTGAGCTAGAGCAATAGCATACTTAGTAAATCAAACTGCTACTCAGCGCGAGCTTACTCCTATCAGCCACGAACGCGCACTCTTTCATACGTCTCCGTCTTGCAAGAGTGTGCGCTAGCATCTGCAGCTGAAAGCTTACTTCGATACTCCAGATGACCGGGTTTATCGAGGACCCTTCTAGAGTGTGGACAGTAGATCCGTGTTCGGAGAGCGATCTAGCCACCGCCCTAGCTTTTCGACCCGACTTCGGCTTGACGCTTACGATCAGGTCTTTGCTCGGCCGGACCGAGAAAAGCCGCGCATGCCCCAACTGCTCAGAGTAGACCGCGTCAGCTCTTATGCCAAGAACCTCTTGGACTTTGCATGCACCGTACTCGGCTAAAGCATGCCCCAGACCCGTGCCTACGAACAGGACCGATCCGTTCTTTGACAGCCTGACCCTCTGAGCCCATTGGTGCGCATGCTCTAGGGTTCCCTGGAGGAGTGGGATTTTTGGGAGTCTCCCCATCAACGATGCGCATGCGAGCAGGCTCGAGGTGAAGCTGACGGTCCCGGCCGTTAATCTCTCAGCCTTTCGATATCTCAGTACAAGCGTCTCGGAAGAATTTCTCGCCAAGGGGCTGTCCGCGTTTGACGTTATTGCGATCGTCTTCCTTGCAATTCTGGCAATTTTTCTGGCCAGTAATATGTTGGTCCGAGTCTTCCCGCTCGTGGATATCACGACCACTACTTTCCCGCGGGTACTCGCGGGATGGTTCAACAATTCGTACGGGTCTTCGACACGAGCATTCCAGCCAGAGATTTCTCGCGCGAATAGGGCCGAGGCGTAGGAATCCCCAGACCCTGTGAAGATAGTCTCAGAGGCATCGATACTTCGACCATTCCTCTTGAACTCTAGAGCCAGTCTTGGAAGGTCTTCTGTCTGGTTCTGAATCTCCTCCGCCATCGCGTCAAGAGACAACGTTGCTCATCCTCCCGTTTCTAGTTGGTCTTGGCGGTAGACTCCTCCTGAATACGTCCATGCCTTCCCACAGCTTTTGCACTTTAGCTTGAAACCTGTCCTCCATCCATCAGCGGACCTGACCTCTCCCACGATGACCAGCTCTCCACCACAAGAGCAGTGAGGAACAATTCTCGAAACCGGCAATCCCTCCTGAAAACAGACCCAGTGCTAGGACGCTGTTAACGACTTGTGCGCGAGAAAACGCGCCCCATCAGAAGTAGCCAGGAGAGTATCGATAGGCCCTCCCACAGTCGCAAACCGGGGCTCGAACCGCATCTGGTCAATGGTCGTCCGGATCAGATGACGCGAAAAGTCCACTGCATCTTGAAGGTTCAATAGTGGAAAAGGCGGGTTGAACACAGGCTGACTTAGTAACCTCCCCACAATGGAAGTGTCTCCACCCGCGTGAACTCCATATTCGACCTCGCCACTCTGAAGGTTCCGGTTTACCCGCTTCACCTCGTTCTTCTTCACATCCACCCCCATAACCCACGGCTCACTTCCATCATATCCGACAACGACGAATCCAAGGATCTGCACCGAGTGGAACTGCTGGAAATATTTCAGGAGGCGCGCGGCCAAGTCGCTAGTAGTCGAGACTGTGGAACTCTTGGTCAGTTGAGACTTGAAAGCTTCGATGTGATGAGCAATTAGCAGGTTGTTTACGTGGGCGTCGCCGTAGGTTCCGATGCCAAACCGGTTCATGAGACTGAAAATCTTCTCGTTAGCATCCGAAATAACCATGTTCGTCTGAACGCTCATTTGCGCCGCCGAGTCACTTAGGCTCGGAACCTGGGAGGAGGTTGTCCCCATCATTCGACTATCACCCGACAGCACTATTCCCGTCGGCACGAAGACGGCTACTATTAGCGACAATTCAAGAAGTCAGAAGTCCCGAGGTGTTCGCTTAAGGCTTAGCAACTCTTTCCAAAGTTGATAGCTGCAGTTGCCACGTCGATGATGTTGACGATTCCATTATCGTCTAGGTCGGAGTACAAGTTCCAGTGTGGACTGCCAGGGGTGGACCCGAAGGCCAAGGCTACTGTTGCTATGTCGATTATGTCTACCTTACAATCAGGCACCACATCCCCCTGGAACTTCACATCAAAAACCGGCCCCACAGCAACGTTGTTCGCAATATTTGTCTCGGATGGAACGGTGGATGCATGGGCCAAGAGCGTGTAGTTACCTCTAGCCAGAGACTGTGTGTTCCAGGCAAACTTCAAACCTAGACTTCCGCCTGCCGCCAGTACAATATTCTGGCTCGTTATGATTATCGAGCTCGCCTTGAATGTCACAGTAAAGCTCTCCGATATGCTTCCTAGATTTACAGCAGTAACGGTGAGGTTGACAGGGTTCGCCGGGACGCCACTGTAGGCAAAGTCCCGAGACACGGCGAATCCATAAACTGACACATCATGGACCGGCTGCGCGGGTGTAACAGTGATGGTTCCGGTGAGGGCGTCCTGGTCAACACATCCATACGTGGCGTCCACAGTGTCACAGGCGAACCGGTTGTCCGCCCAGATGGGATGGACCATCGTTGGGCTAGCGGCGATACCTATGTAGTCTCCCATGAACACCTCTCTGTAGTTCGGCGCATCCGTTCGATTGACCAGTTCAGGGTTGAACGAAACGCTTGTCACTCTTACACTCGGCGCAAAGGTCACCCCAGCATCTATAGAACCGGTATAGAACAGGTCCAACGTGTTAAGAGTTGAGCCTGGATTGAAACGGCTGTCGTACCAGGCGATGCTGAGGGTTCCGGCGGATGATGTGATGGTGGGAAAGAACTGCTGTCCCGTCGTGACGTCGTTGACAAGGCTTGGCGAGGTCCATGTCGTACCTCCATCGGTGGATTTTGTCAGGAGAACATTAGCATCGCCCGTTCTATAGTCGTCGAATACCAAGTAGACGCCTTGCGAGTCGGCTGCGATCTGAGGGATTGTGAAAGTGCGGAAGCGTCCGCCCGGAAGCGGTGACGGGAGACCGGTCGTAGGGTTCACGGCCTTAACGTTCGCTGCCACAACGGTTCCCCCATTTGTCACCTTAGTGACTTGCACGTAGTTCAGTGCAAAGCCTGTGATGTTGTTGAATGCGACGGTTGAAACGTACACGTTTCCCGCAGTGTCCACGGCGACCCCTGGAAGTCCGCCCGTCTTGTCCGTAGGAGCGAAGAATGGTGCTGAGAACGTTTTTCCGCCGTCTATGGAACGAGTGAACACGGTTGCGAAGAAGTTTCCAATGGTAGCATCGAAAGCAACGTAGACGTTTCCATCGTTCGGTCCACCCGTAGTGTCAACCGCGATCCACGGCTTGTCAGCGTCCGCAACACCTCTAATCAGCGTTGCACCATCATAGGTCGCTCCGTCATTCGTGTACTTGGCCACAAAGGCCAGGTTTCCACTGATAGTCGAGCTGGAGTCGGGTCCTGTAATGTTGAAGACGAGACCTGTGTAGTACACGTTTCCTTGCCGGTCAAAACTCAGAACAGGGTCCGAGGTTGCATTCGACCAGTGCAATGGTGATGCTATTCCTAGAGCGGAGTTGTCTCCGGGAAAGCCTGGAACTAGTCCCTGGGTCCAAGTCGCTCCGCCGTCTGTGGACCGATAATATCCATGCCAACGATGCTCGCCTGCGGCTCTCAACCGGTAATCCTGTGCCCCGGCGACAATGATGCTAGGGTTGCGCGGGTCTACTGCAATCGTAGTCTCGACCTGCTGCCGATCCGGAAAACCTTCACCGACAATAGGAACGTTCACTCCAACTGTTGCCTGTGCCGCGCGCCCCGTGAGAGGGAGAGCAGAGAGCAAGAGGGCCATAGCCAGCATAAAAGGAGGCACAATCCTCAAGGCTTGGAACCATAACCACCGACCCATCATTCGAGACCCCGTCTTTCTACAGAACGAAATCTTGCTTAAACCAATATCGGCCTATTTCAGAAAACCACGTTATCCAGCCCAAACCTGACGGTGGCGCCATAAATCAGCCCATTTCGACGATCCAGGCACACGATTTCCAGACTCGCTTATTCCACAACTAACCCTTGGGGGAATCCGCAGGGTTCGCTGACGGGAAAGTAAGCCCATAATCGGCTAATACTCGAGAAAAAGCCTAAAACAGCCCAGGCTAGCGGTCCTCCTCTGGAAAAATTTCTTGTCGTTTGGCGGCCTCGAGAGACAAAACCGGATTCCCCCGCTTTGATGCCGCTCTTCACCTGTCCATACCGCATGTTCCAGACTGGGCGACAAGCACGAAACAAACCCCTAACACTAGACGCACTAAAATCCAGCCCTCTCAAGACGAATCCTCAAACCTGCAAGCCATGCTGCCAGTCACGAGTCGGCGCTACTCAAGTTTCTCTCCCTCAATCTCTTTTCCACCCGGCTTTCCTGCAGCCTCCGCCCTCTCCTGCAACGCCAACACCTGCTTCAACTCCTTCTTCATCACATCCACATCATGACTCAAGTTGAAATAATCAGCAAACGTCCCCGTCGTCCTCAACCTCTTCGTCCGCCCCAACACCTCGTAAGCGACCAAGTCCATGTCCTTCAACACCTTCACGTGTCCATACGCCAACTTCCCCCGAACACGGACCACGTAAGACTGGTTAACAGGCTGCCGCAAAGCAATGAAAGACAAGGTCCGCAAGGGCCCCGGCGTCAACAAAGGCCTGTTCGACAGCTTCTTCACAAACCTAGCAAACTCCGCCCTCAACTGCATCACCCACCTCCCATCAGGCAACTCCAAAACCTGAACCGGGCTCTCACCCGCCTTGTAGCGCTCCGACACCGCCACAGCTACACTCCTGATTCTCTCCTCAGACCGCGCGCCAATAATCGAGCCCAACGTCTTCAGATCCAAAGGCCGCCCCGAAACGTACAACGCAGCCTCGCACAACTGCTCCTGCTGAGCCTTCGACCTCCCAGATGAGGAAGGACTAGGCTGCGGCTGGACTTGCTGAGCCTCCACTCGACCTCAACTCGACCCTAATATCCCCGAACTCCTCGTCCTGGGACAAACCAATCTTACCCTCTGCAGCGAGGAACAAGAGCATGATGAAAATCCTGACAGCTTCTAACACGCTACCTTTCCCGAGCAAACGTAGAAAGCTAATGCTACGCCCCCGCGAATGCTCCAAGATAACCTTGGCATAGAATGCTTTGATGTTCTCCTCAATCTTCACGAGAAAATCGTCAACCTGTTCGAACACTTCAGGAGTCCGAGACGCTTGCTGCAGCTGAGCTGGCAAGAGCCGCTCCGCCTTCAAAACCTCCAAAATCCCCTTCAACACTTGGTCCAGCGAGGTGGTCGTCGACTCGAACCTCAACGGGAACATGAGCGGAGGTGGAACATAGTCTGTCGGCCTCGCCACCGGCGGCTTAGGCGGATCCTCCATCTTCAAGACAAGCTCCGACTTCATCCGCAACAGAATAGCAGAAGACAAAAGAGCCGTCCCAGACACAGAGAAGTCGATAAACCCACGGCCCTTCATCTCCCTCAACAGCTCGCCGAGCAGGGCTGACAGATTTACGTCCCAAGGCTTCACCCTTTGCAGATGAATTAGGTCGAAGAGTACCGAGTACGGATGCTTCAGCCAGAACTGGTCCCCGACAGGCTCGCTCAATCAACAGCTACCGCCCGAGCAGGCAGCGAGATGACCTGGCTCATACCCTTCTCCTGGAAGACACCGTAGACCCTATCCGCCCGGGAGATCGTCGTGTCTTTCAGCGAGATGACAATGAACTGCGAACCCTTACTCCTTGAGCGGACCAGAGTCGCAAGCCTTTTCGTGTTGAGAACATCCAAGTGAGCATCAATCTCATCCATCACGTAGTACGGCATCGGGTGAATCTGCTGCAACGCCAGCAAATAGCACACAGTAGCGACAGACTTCTCGCCTCCACTTGCGCTGCCCATGGTCAACTCCGGCTTTCCGGGAAACTGTAAGAACACGTCCAGTCCACCCTCGAATGGACTGTCAGGGTTCTCCAGTGCCATTCGGCCATGCCCTTGACCATCAGTCATCTCCGCGAAGAGTGACTGGAACGTGTCGTTGACCCTATTGAAGGCTGACATGAAGGCGTCCCGCTTCTTCGACTCGAGCTCGTTCATGAAATCGATGATGCCGAGCTTCTCCCGTTCTAGCTCCGTTATGCGGACTGACAGCTGCTTGTACCCATCTTTCTGCGAGTCATACTGCTGCACAGCGAGCTGGTTCACCGCTCCAATCTCGTCCATCTCGTCCTGCAAGACACGTTTCAGTTCTTCAGCCTCCCGGAAAACCTCCTCGCCGACCTCCAACGGCGCCTCTAATCCCAGGCCTGACAGTTGGGACTTCCACATGGCAAGTTGGGTATCCACCTCTCTCAAGCCCGCCTTCAGCTCGGAAACGGTGGAGTTAACGGGGTCCATCTGCTCCAAGAGAGCCTGAAGTTTCTTCTCAATCTCCCCAAACTGCACATTGTACTTCTCCCTCTCCCCGCTCACAGCCCCCAGACTCTCGACCACACGATTCTTCTCATGCTCCAGCTCCCTCACTTGCTGCTGAAGCTGCTCCATTCTGCCCAAGGCTTCTTTGACTCGCGACTCTTCTTTGCCAATCTCGGACTCGAACGAGCGGAGCTGAATCCGAACCGGGTCATAATTCGGCCTCAGAGTGTCAAGCGAGGAGTGTTGAGAGGCCAGTTTACTCTCCAAATCCAGCTTCTCCCTCAACAAGGCCTCCGTCTCCCCGGCCACTCTGACCCGCTCCTGCTCCATCTCTCCAAGAATCTGCCGTCTTTGCTCGACTCTCATCCTAGCCTTTTCCTCTTCGAGAACGGACAAGCGCTTCTTCAGCTCCACCTGTTTGCCAACCATCTCGTCGAGAAGCTGCTTCTCCCTCTCTATCGACCCCTCAAGCGAGCCGATTCTCTTCCGCGTCGTCTGAAGCGCCTCCCTCAACCGCTCAAGGCTCTTGCGCGCTGCCTCCACCTCCTTCATCAGTGTCTCTCGCGTCTTCGCAGACTCAACTCGCTCCTCCCCCTGCCTGCGAATCTCCAAGTCCAGTCGGTCAATCTCTCCTCGCTGACGTTGCACCAGCGACTCCAGAGACTTGACAGTCTTCTCCAAACCCTCTAACGCATTATACCGGGGCACCAGAGTCGAGACGTCGAACGGGGCCCTGTAATACCCGCTCTCCAAGCCGCCTCCCGGCTCGTAGAGGTCCCCGCTAATCACAACGCACCTTCTGCCACTAGCCGCCGTGAGGAACGCCGCTTTCTGGTTACTCGCCAACACGGTATCACCGAACACGAACTCGACGGCGGGAGCAATCATCTTATCACATCTAATCACTGCAGAAAGTGGACCCACAACACCCACTGTTTCCGTGAGCTCGGACCCTTCGTCCTTCAGCTCCAGATCGTCCAATGGAATGAGCTTCACCCGACCTAGCTTTGTCCGTTTGAGACTTTCAATGCACTTGACAGCCACGGACAGGTCTTTCACGACGAGCGCGCTCATCCATCCGGCACTCGCGGCTTCGACCGCCTTCCTGTGTTCGTCGCCAAACTTGACAAGCTCCTCTAGCCTTCCCAGGATTCCGTCGAGGGCTCCCTGCTTCGCCATCTCCTCAAGCTTCTGAAGGGCACGCTCCTCGGCCTGCAGGCTGTCCGCCAGGCTCTTCTGGGTATTGAACTCTATGACAGTCACACGTGCTCTCTTGGCTACGTCGAGAGCCTCTTCCACTTCCCTCTCCTTCTGTCCCTTCAGCTGCAGGTTCTGAGCCGCCCTCTCCTCTACACCCAGCAGTCTCTTCCCCTCGTCCTTCTCCAAACGCTCCAGTTCACGTATCCGCAGCTTCAACTCGTCAACCATCTGCGAGAACTCTTGCCGCCTAACCTCAAGAGATTGAAGCGTACCGGCCGTCAAGTCAAGTTTCGTCGAGCTACTTTTGCTCGCCACCGTATGTTCGACGAGCGCCCTGCTAAGCCCGTCAATTTCGCCTAGCAAATTGCCAAGTTTCTCCTCATCCTCAACAAGAGATTCTCGAGCGGCCTGGGATTTCTCGGCCAATTTCCGAACGGTCGCAAGCGATTCTACATATTTCTCCTCAACACTAGCTCCTCGTGCTGACAGTGAACGGATAGAAGCTGTGAGATCTTTGACTTTGCTCTCTATCCCCTGGGTTTCTAGGAGAAGCGCGTCATGTTGCTTGGTCCGGGTTGATAGAATATTCTTCCGAGTCTCAACCTCAGTCCTCGCCTTAACCATCTCACTGCCAGCTTCTGCAACTTTTCTCTCTATGTCGAAAAGCTCCTGGTTTCCCTTAGTGACCGTCGTCTCTTCGAACCGTTGCCTCTCCGCCTCTACACGCACACGCTGCTTTGTGAGGGCATCCCTCTCCACGCGCACGGCGTCGAGTTTCTCCTGCTCGCCTTCCAGCTGTTGGCTAAGACTTGTCCGCCTCCTCTCCAGACCGGCCACTTGGCCTGAAAGTATCCTGGCCTGCTGCCCGCCAATCTCCCGCTTTAAGAGTTGAAACCTCAACAAGTTGTTCCTCTCCAGTTCAAGCTGCTCTATCCGAGTTCGAACCTCATCAACCCTAGCCGCCGCAACTTTCAGGTTCACATCTGCCTGTTGGAGCTGCTGCTTCGCCTCGGCCTTCTTCGCTTCGAAGACCCCAATTCCGATCAGCTCTTCGAGAATCCTTCGCCGCTCCTCCGATCCAATCTCTGCCAACCGAGTTATCGCATGCTGTGCGATCATGTTGAAGCCTGAGACTTGAATGTCAGCGGAGCTGAGAATATCCTGGACCTGTTTTCTCGACATTCGTCTGCCATTAAGACGGTAGATACCTTCACCACCCTTCGAAAACTCTCGCGATATGGTTACTAGGTCTGATTCGATTGGAATCCTCCGATCTCCATTTTCAAACTGGACGGCTACGTGGGCCGACCGGGCACCTTCTGCCTGAGATTTGTGGACGAGATCTGACAGACTGGCACCTCTCAACTCTTTCGGGCTTAGTTCTCCCAGAGCGAACTTGAGCCCGTCGAGAATGTTGGACTTTCCAGACCCGTTTGGTCCGGTGATTACAGTAAATCCTCTGTCGAGGCTAATCGAGACCTTCTTGCTGAACGTTTTGAAACCGCGGATGTCTATTCTCTTGATAAACACCAAAGTCTCGGGCCTCTTCTGCCTGGCCTACGGATTACGCGCTGGACCGATCGGTCTAGGCTGAGGTCCCGTGAGTTGCATTGCTACCTGCCGAACCGGCGGTGCCGTCTTTGGTACAGTCTTATGGCTCGCAGGAAGTCGATCTTCCTAAACTCGGGCCAGTATACGTCCACAAATACCAGCTCGCTGTAGGCAGCCTGCCACAGGAGGAAGCCGCTCAATCGTTCCTCGCCGGAAGTTCGAACCACGAGGTCGGGGTAAGGGTTTGGCAGATGCGCGGTGTACAGGTACTTGTGGAAAATATCCTCGTCAATCTGGTCAGCCGAAAGACTTCCCTGGTAGACGGCCTCAACAATCTTCTTCGTCGCGTCGACAATCTCCGCCCTTCCCGTATAGGCTATTGCAACATTCAGAAAGTGCCCGTCGTAATTACGAGTCTCGTTTTCAAGCTGGACGAGAACATCTCTTAGACTGCTCGGGAGAAGATCAATCTTTCCAAGCACCTTGACCCGAACCCTCTGGGAATGAAGGCGCTGATCTCTGCGAAGCTTGCTTGCCTCCTCCTCGACAATCTTGAGAACTGCGTTGACCTCCTCGCTTGGCCTCTCAAAGTTCTCGGTCGAGAAGGTATACAGGGTAAGTGTCTTGATTCCTAGGTCAAGGCACCAATTGAGGACTTCTTCTCCAACCTTTGCTCCCACAGAGTGACCGTCGTTTGGAGTGAGAGCTTTCTGCCAAGCCCACCTCCTATTCCCATCTAGGATGATGCCGACATGCTCGGGCATTTGCTGCCCTTTGACCTGCTGCGTTAACCACTTTTCGTACGCAGTGTAGACTCCCGCCAGCCTCAGCATTCGGTCAAGCAATTTTGCCACCCCCTCTTGCTCTCTCTGGCTTGGATAGTTGGGCCGAAGCTAGAGCTTTTGCGCACGGGCAGGTTCTCCTGTCAGGAATCTCTCGAACGGCTTCTGCGATAATATCGTTTAGAATCCTGGTTGTGTCTCTCCCTCTATCTTCTACCTCTTGGGCTGAAAGACTATTCTGGAGTCCCGCCGCCATATTGGAGATGAAACAAATGGAAGCATAGCATAATTCTAGCTCACGGGCAAGGAATACCTCGGGAGCCCCTGTCATACCAACAATGCCGCAGCCCACAGTTCTAAGCATTCGTATCTCCGCAGGCGTTTCATATCGGGGTCCCTCCGTGCAAGCCATCACAACTTGTTCGACACTTTCATGTCCGCTAGATCCATTTGCGCTTGTCAGGACCCCTCGTAGAGTCGGGCAATAGGGCTCGGAAACGTCAATGTGTGTAACAGGTGGGCCTTCGTAGAAGGTATTGTGTCTGGATCTGGTAAAGTCAACCAAATCGTTAGGGATCACTATGTCGCCAGGTGTTAGGCGTTGGTCAATAGCCCCGACTGCGTTTGTCGCGATTATTCGCTCTACTCCAAGCTTCTTGAGACCATGTATGTTTGCTCGATAGTTCACCTTGTGTGGTGGCACGGAATGGTTTTCTCCGTGTCGAGGAATGAATATCACTTTTTTTCCCTCCAGCTCGCCAACGGTGAGGGGTGGCGTTGGCCCGTATGGAGTGCCGACGGTTAGCCTTTGACCTTTAATGATGTTGCTGATTCCAGACCCGCCTATGATGGCTACTGGTGGCTTCATTCATCATCTCCGTAGAGAGCCTCGAGCTCTTCTAGCGAGACTCTTCCACCTTGGCTAAGTTTTCGTTGGGCTTCCTTTCTCAGGCTCTGCTTGTGGGCCTTCTCCTTCTCCATTTGCGCTTTTCTCTCAGCCACCGCGGTTATTGTTCTCATTGAAAAGAACCTCTGGCGAATCTCGGCGGACCGAGCCCGCACCTCATCGAGTATCTTCTTCTGCTCGTCAGCTTTGGTCCTCAAAGCTTGAAACACCTCTCCAAGCTTCACTATCTCTTCATGGTGGGCTTGGCTTCGCGCTGCGACCTCCTGGATTTTCATGTGTAGCTCGTCGGCCTCTTGGCGGTTTTTTATTACGTTGTCTTGGAGTCTCTGCGTTCTCTTCTGTGCCGCTACTTTTGTCTCTAGGACACGGATTTTGACCATAAGGCGTTTCTCCTCCTCTTTCTCGAGGGGCGAGGTCTGCATCTTCCATTCAAGCCGAGATAGTTCGCGCTGTGCCTCTGTCCCTTCGCGAATACCTTTGGCGAATTTCTGGACGCCGCTTAGTGAAATTATGTTCTTGCGGCCTGAATCACGGAGTCCGTCCCGGGCCTTTTTTAAGGCCTTGACGGTTTCGTTGAGCTCGTCGCGGGTTTTTCGGAGGTTTTGGAGTTCCGTTCGGACTCTTGACAGTTTTGCGCGGGTCTGGCTTAGATGTTCTAGAGCTTCGCGCTCTTGAACCCTGACCCTGTCGCGTTCGTCCGCGAGTTCGTCAAGATTCTCCAGGTTGTGGCCCCTTCGCTGATATTTCCCAGTGAGCGTAGAAAGGCACAAGGACCCCGCCTTATAGACGTTCAACCTCCAGGCGGGCGGACTTGGCTGAAGAGACAACAGGGCTCGAACAGGTAGGGGACCGGCTGAGGTTAGCGGGGACCGTGCACGTTGACCCGAGGGCGGCGGTGTTTGTCAGGGATACCATTCTTAGGCTACGCCCGGAAGTTGTAGCACTGGAACTAGACCGTTCAAGGCTTCTGGCTCTCGAGAAGCCTGGGTCTGCGAGAGCGACCGGATCCCTTGGACCATCGTATCTTGGTTTGGTATTGCTGGAACGATTTGCGGGCCAGTTGACCGGTTCTGCACCGGGGACTGAGATGTTGCGAGCACTGGAAGCGGCCCGCTCAGTGGGGGCCAGGGTTGAACTGATTGATTTGCCAATTTCAGCTACGGTGGAGGGGCTTCGTTCTCTTCCTTTGAAAGAGAAGCTCCGGGTAGCGGTCGACTCTGTTGCAGGGATCGCGGCGTTGCCATTTGGGCGACAGGGATTGCTGGGCTTGACGGAGAACATTCAAGAGCAGGTGGTCGCGTTTCGGTCGCGTTACCCGAATCTTAGCCGACTTCTTCTTGACCGGCGAGAGGAGCATATGGTGGAGCGGCTGCAGGACATTATGGACGCTTCTAGCGGTCTAGTGGTGGGTGTGGTCGGATTTGGACACTTGGCGAGTCTGAAGAAGGGCCTAGCTGGCTACGTGTCGAGGCAGGGTTTCGTCACTAGCTACAGGTGGACGCAGCAGGTACGGCCCTCGCAGACTTAGCGTTCCAGCTGAAGCCCTTATGGACGAGTGCAATCTTGAGTTCGTACCATCCCTAAAGGATAGATGGCGTCACGTACATGACTTTGCTCGGGTTTTCCTGCCTAAGAACAGGGTTTTATCCAGTCGCTCTCGTGAAGAAACGGACGCACGATGTCATCTCCATTTCCTAAGCCTGGAGAGAGCGTAAAGGTCACACTCATGAATGGAGACGTCATCGAAGGCGCAATCGAGTGGATAGATGGCAATGGAGCCTGGGTTAAGGGCGCGGGCGCTCAGAAATCAAGGTGGGTTCCACTCGAATCCCTGCTCCCCGCACCTGCACCGGTCGAGACAAGGAAAGAGAAACAGCCAGCACCTGAAGAATAACGATTCATTCCTTTCCATCGCCCGATAGGTGACCTCTTGGAGAAAATGTTAATCGTATTTCGAAACCCCCTAGCCAACATTTCCCAACAGCTCCCGGCCAAAGAACGGAAACCGGTCACAAATTAGTGCGAAGCCGCCGAAAATCGTCACCTCTCCCCCTGCAGAATCAATGAGGACGGAGAGGTGGTATGACGCAACATAGGTTTTCGAACCCGGAAGAAAGCTTGGTACCTGGTCGAACTAGGCGAACACCATTCCTTTACCTGAGCCTATCTCAAAGTCTTCAGGCTTTTGCTTCGAAGCAGCCCCTTTGAGTTTTCGAACTCTCAAACGACCGCCGGACCCAGACTTTTCCAGGTCGAGCACGCAATCGGCCAATTCCTCAAGCGACGTAGCCAATTCCTTGGAAAGCGAGTCAGGAGTTACCGTAACGACAAAAGTCGCTCCAAGCTCCCGCATTTTGGCGACCATTGCGGTAAGCTTCCGAATGGCTTCATTCGCAGGAATCTTGGAAGCAACAGGGTCCAACGAGTCCAATATGATTCCCAGCTTTTCCCCAGTGAAGATGCTCGCATTCCTTGAAACGACGTCCTGAACGTTTTCTAGATCGAGAGGCTTCTCAACATAGTAGGGTTCCATCGAAAAGACTTCTGACTGTGCCGAGAATCCATCAACCATCAATAGCCTGTAGGATGATTCGCTAGGTGATGGGTCGCAGCCTAGAGTTTTCATCTTCTCTCTTAGAGTAGAGCATGGCTGGTCGTACTCGACAAAAACGCAAGGGCTGCCTTGTTTGATATAGGCGTCTGAGAGCGAGATGCAAAGACTCGTTTTCCCAACACCTTTCACGCCTGAGACCAGTACTAGCCCTGGGGTTGCAAGGGCGTTTTGGGTCAGCTCGAACAAGCGGCCGAACCCCCCATAGACGCGGGTTGATCGTGCAGCAGATGGCTGAGACGAAGATGCCAGTTCCTCCTCTTTTCGAGACGCTTCAATCCTTTCAGGTTTCTTCGGCTCGGAAATTATGGTCCTGTTAACAGTTCCAGGTGTCATTGGGGGCGCCTGCTTCTGGCCAAAATCCGTCACGGGGATAGACGTTGGCTTGGTGGGTACGGATTGTTCTTGTGTTCCGACAGGCTGCAGCACCCGCTTTCCAGTGTCATCAGGAACGAGAACCATTGGTCTGCTAGGAGGAGTTGCTCTGCGAGGAACCCAGTCTGGAGTACTGAGCTGCTCCGGGAGCCTCCCTTCTGAGGAATTGCGCTCACCCGCTGGCACTTCGTTTAGCAACGACTGCAGAAGGTTGTTCAACGAACCTTCAGGAGGCGGACGACTTGCCTTATCATCGCTCTGTTGGAGCGACCTTGCCGGTAACGGCGTCGAGGTCTGGGTTGAAGAGTCCAGGCCTGCCCCTGAATCATTTGACTGTCCAGTCTGAGCCGGTATCTCCACAGGCACGTGAAGCTCCTCTTTCTTCTTGCCGAATAATGTGATTATTCCAATAAGTGTGGGCGCAAACATTAACAGGTCCAAAATCGACATGTGAAACATTTCTGTCTAGCCTACTCTGTTTCCTCTCCCTGACCCTAACAGCCACTCACACAACTCACGAGCAGCAGGGAACAGGCTATCCATACCCCGAATAATGATGCTGTTACTTCGAGTCTTGTTCGAAAGAAACAAGCCTCAATCTGTCAGGCTATCTTCGGATCTTCAAAAGATCGGACTTAGTGAGCATGCCAACAACGTTCGCCCCTCTCGTTATGAGAACCCCGTAGTTTCCCTGCAAGAGGCCGAATACGAAATCCAAGGGGGTGTCTTCATCGACGACGGGAAAGGAAGGGTCCATGATCTCCCGCACTCTTCGTCCCAGCAATCCCTCAAGGGTCTCGCCGCGCGCTGCACGGTCGAGGATGGTTTTCTCGGATATGCTTCCAACCGGTCTACTCGACTCGAAAACAGGGAGTTGGGAGTACCCCCTCCGCTTCATCAGATCAACGGCTTCACGGACCAGCTGCATTCTCGAAACCGAGACCACGGGATGACTCATCAACTCGCTGACCCTTCGAGTGGGCGCTACGCCAACCCTGTCAAGGGCGGCGAACAATTTTCCAGCAATAGAATAGGAGGGGTCCACGGACCCACCCTCAATCTTAGCTATTATCGATTGGCTAACGCCGGCTAGGACCGCGAGTCTCGACTGTGTCAATCCAAGTTCTCTCCTACGCTGCTGAATCTCTTCAAGAAGTGGTAGCATTCCTATGTTTCATCACACTCGACGGGGACTATTCCCATGGGAATAGGCTCACTTATATATTCTCTTGGGAATAGCAGTACGGGACGGCTTATATAACGGGAATATTCTCGGGCACATGCGAAAGCTCATGTGTCCCGGTGTCCACCTTTCAGGTCTTCACTCACGGTCCGAGGCCTTGATCGGGCTCACAAGAGCCTTTGATAGAGGGCAGGTCGGGTGGAATGAGGTTCAAGAGCGCCTCAAGTTAGACACAATGCAGCTTCTTGAGCTCCAACATGGACTCAATTTCGACTATTTGTCGGATGGCGCTCTCACCTGGCAGGACCCGATGAGACCTCTAACGCGCTCGCTCTCCGGTGTGACATACGGCGCTAGATACTCAAGATGGTTCGACACGAATACGTTCTACCAGAAGCCAATCGTGACGCGGGAGGTGGGGCTAGGAGAGTTTGATGTCGACGGTTTCGTTCAGAAAAGCATCTCTCCTATCATCGGAAATTGGAAAGTCTCAATCCCTGGTCCTTTTTCCTTTTCTGAGCTTTCGGAGAACGAGTTCTATGAAGATCCGGAGGAGTTGCTTCGAGATGTTGCCAGAGCCGAGCGTCAGGTCGTTGACAAACTTGTTGAATCAGGAGTGTCCCTAGTTCAGCTTTCAGAACCGTGCCTCGTATACCGACCCTATCGGAAGAAACCATTTGGGCCAGAAGAGCTGGATTCAGCTCTAAGCGCAGTTAAAATCGCTGCGAATGCAAACGCTTCGAAGGTTATCGTCCACACCTTCTTCGGAGACCCTGGACCAGTCCTTCAAGAGCTTCTAAACCTTCCAGTCGCAGGCGTAGGGGTAGACCTCTACGAAACAGACCTCTCAACCATTCATGGAAACACACGGGGACAGCTTGTTCTTGGGATAGTAGACTCGAGAGAATCACATGTCGAAGAACCGGACTGGATCGCGAAAACGGCTAAACAAGTTAGCCGCAGGCTAGAAGCCAAGGAATTGGTTCTCGCGCCCAACACGGACCTAAGACATGTTCCGAGGAACATTGCTGACCAGAAAGCCCAGTCCCTAGCTAAGGCCTCCAAACTCCTCACGGAGGATTGGCCTTAGTGGAGAAACTGTTTCCAGTTCAAGAAATAGGAAGCCTATCCAAACCCAGATGGAGGATTGAGGGCATACGTCGTCCATTATCGACAGTTGATGTCGAAGACGCTGAGGCTTGGGCCGACAGGCTTACAGTTAGAGACTTCCATGATAGGATCAAAGCTGTTCTGAAAGAGCCCGACACGAAGAACCGATCGCGTCTCGTGTTCCAGCTCTCCACGCTGTATGGACTTCGTTTGTTCGAGAACGCCGGGCTAGATAACATCGGGGTCGGCGGGGAACAACAGCGGGTAGAGATGTACGAACATGCAATCAAAGCGATTGAAGGAATGGAATTTCTCGGCCACGTCCAATCTTTCGACTACAAGTACTTCAAGAAAGCGGTTGCTTTGGGAGAGGTTAAGCGGCGGCATCCGATTTACCTTCAAGAGTTCGGAGACGTTAAAGAGAATTCTAGAAGCCAGGTTAAGGTCCCCATTACCGGACCCTACACACTCGTCGAGTGGTCTTTCAATGAGTTCTATCTAAGGCGTGGCTCCGCTAGCGGGTTGAAACAGCGAAAACAGGAGGCGAAACGTGAGTTTCTTCTCAACATTGTTCAGAACGTCATACGCCCCGAGATTCGAGACCTTGTAGATGCTGGGGCGAAGTGGATTCAGATCGATGAGCCCGCGGTGACAACCCACCCGGAACCGTTTGACTTGGAGCTGTTTGTCGAGGGGTGGAATGAGACGGTGCGGGGTTTCAACTGTAAGTTCAGCGACCACACTTGCTACCCCTCGGAAATCGGTTACAAGGTGCTTGCTGAATATGCGCCGAAGCTGGACAAGTGCAGTCAATTGGCATTGGAGTTTGCCAATCGGGATTCGGCCCGACTTGGGGCTGACAAGAGTGAGAGGGTTGGATACGAATCGATTCGGGATTTTGTCGACGGCGGCTTTGGAGGCGAGTTCGGGGTAGGAGTCGTTCACGTGCATGATTTCTCGGGAGAAGTGGGGTATGGAGCCGGCAGGGTCTTGGGAAGGAACATCATCGAGTCTCCTGAACTCATCCGGGATAGAATTGTCTACGCAACAAAGCTAGTCGGGGACCCTGCGAAAGTCTGGGTCAACCCTGACTGCGGGTTGCGGACCAGGACGTGGGAAACATCTAGCAGCAAACTGTCGAACATTGTGAAGGGAGCTGCGCTCGCTCGGGAGGAATACTCCTGAAGCTGGGTGAGCTGGCTCGACAAAGACGCCTCGTCACTGTCGAAGTCATTCCCGATCGGGTGACGAAAGAAGACCTCTCAAGTCTCAATGGTCGTGTCGACGCAATCACTATTCCTGCTCTGAGAAACGGCAACCATGACTCAAGCTATCCAGTCACATTCAATGTTAGTCCTCAGCAGAGAAGCCTAGCCTCTGCTGTTCTGACTAGAGGAGCCGGTATCGAGACGGTGCCGACCTTAACCTGTAGGGACTGTAGAGAGGAGGATGTTGTCAAAGTTCAAGGTTTGCTTTTGAAGGGGCTTGAGAACATTCTCGTTCTCTACGGGGACCCGTTCTCTGACCGGGAGCGGGATAAGTACGAGTTCGCCAAGACCGCAGACCTGATCCGCAGAGTTGTAGACTCCGCTAATGGAAAGCGTCCGTCTATTGGAGCGACAACAAACCAGTATGCTCAAGATACTGAGTCCGAGGTTTTGAGAGCCCTCACGAAGGTCGAAGCGGGTGCGGACTTTGTCATCACGAACATGTCATTTGACAGTGAGAAGGTACTTGACCATCGTGATGCCCTCTTGTCAGCCGGGCTTAATGTTCCTCTTTTTATCCAGGTGTCGATACCTGCCAGTCTGAACAATATTGTCTATGTCACGCAAAAATTTGGTATTCCGTTGCCTGCCCCCGTGATGCGTAGGTTGTCCGCTGACGGGCTTCAGGTGGGGGTGGAGCTTGCCGGGGAAGCGTTCGAGAAGCTGGAGGATGAGGCTGAGGGTATTCACTTTTCGTACTTGTTGAGAAGGAAGAGCCCTGTTACTGCTTATCTTAGGCTTCTTGACAGGATTGGGAGGCGGCGTACGGTTTTGGCTGCGCCTGTTTTGGACATTCCGGGTCAGGTTCTTGGATCGTAATTCTGGTTTCATAGGGAGACCGGGGATCGGGTTCTGTAGGGTTTGAGGGTGGTCGCCCCTGAGGGGATTGGTTGTGGGGTTTGGGCCTGTCTTAGGCTTGTCTCGTGGTCTAGGGCTTGAATTGGGCTTGTCTGCGGGGTCCAGAGTCTGCACGGTACGGACGGTGAGCGCGCGTGAATGGGGCCTTACAGGCATTCGGGCCTTGAGTTGCCGGTTGGCTCGTGGTGTGCTAAATTAGTTGTTGCGCCCGCCCGGCTTTTTCGAACGCGGAGAGCGCTGTGTCGAGGTCTCTGCACGTGTGCGCGCTGGTTACAATTGTTCGGACTCGAGCCTTGTCCTTGGCGACCATTGGGTAGACGATTGGGAGGACGAAGACTTTCTCTTTGAATAGTTCATCTGCTAGTGTTCGTGCTTTCTTGCTGTCGCCTGTTATGACTGGTGTTATCGGGGTCTCACTGTTTCCAGTGTCGAAACCGAGGCTCCTAAGACCTTTTTTGAAGTAGCCCGTGTTATCCCAGAGCCTCTTGACTAGGCCCGGTTGTTTCTCTACCAGCTGAACGGCGGCCAAGCATGCTCCTACGACCATTGGTGGTTGGGACCCGGATAAGAGGTAGCTTCGGACCTTGTTCTGCAGATAGAAGCAGAGGTCTCGAGAGCCGGCGACGTAGCCTCCAACGCAGCCGAACGCTTTGGAGAAGGTTCCCATTTCAATGTCGACCTGTCCTTCAACGTTGAAGTGGTTTGAGATTCCGCGTCCATTCTTACCTAGGACGCCGTCACCGTGGGCATCGTCAACGTAGAGTATTGCTCCGTGGTCCTGGATGGTTTTTACGATGTCTTCGAGCGGTGCGATGTCTCCGTCCATGCTGAAGACGCCGTCTGTTATGACTAGGACGCGGCGGTACTGGTCGGTGTTCTGGAACTGCTTCTCAAGATCTGAGACGTCGCGGTGCTTGTAGACGCGTCTCTCGGCCCTTGTGAGCCGGCAGCCGTCGATGATGCTCCCATGGTTGAGCTCGTCGCTGATGATGAGGTCGTGTTCGTCGACGAGGGCTGGTATTGTTCCCGCGTTTGTTGCGAAGCCGGACTGGAAGGTTATCGATGCTTCGCTGTGCTTGAACCTGGCGAGAGCCTGTTCTAGTTTGCGATGGATAGACATTGTGCCGGCGATGACGCGGACCGAGCCCGAGCCTGCGCCGTACTTCTTGGTGGCTGCGATCGCGGCCTGTTTCAGTTTCGGATGGTTCGCCAGTCCCAGGTAATTGTTTGAGCAGAGAACGAGGACTTTCTTCCCGTCAACGATCGCATGCGGGGCTGATGGGGTCTGGAGGGTTCGTACCCGCCATAATAGCTCGTCTTTTTCGAGACATTCAAGCTCGGAACGAAGCGCGGTGAGTAGGGGTTGGCGTTGGAAACCGGACTGCTGGCCCATAATCTCAAGAGCTAGAATTAGCGACCAGAGTAAAACGTTTGTTCGCAAATGCGGTTCTGGAAGCACCTGGTTGGAAGCATGATACGACTAGTGGGAGTGTTCATGGCCTTGGCTGGGGTGGGGTCAAGTGTGCTTGGTCTTCCATTTGTTCTACCGGTCCCGACCGTGACAGCCGGCGTTGTCTCGTATCTCATTGGTAGAAGGGTAATGCTGTCTTACGGGCCATACAGGAAAGCGTAGATTTCTAGGAGCAACCGCTAGGAACAAACGTTTACAGGTCACGACGGAGCAAAACGCTCAGTCTCGAGGGCCCTTTGTTGAAGTCCCAGATGCAAGCTGTTGTGAAAGACGAGCCTGGTAGTGGTGCCGTATTTGAGAACTGGCCTCAGCCCAAGCCCGGACTGCACGAGGTGCTTGTCCGTGTGGAGGCAACGTCGATTTGCGGGACTGATATGCAGATTTACGATTGGCGTGATTGGGTGCGGGACAGGGTGAAGCCTCCGTTTGTCATGGGGCACGAGTTCGCGGGTAAGGTGGTCGAGGTGGGTCCCGAGGTTTCCGACCTTCGAGTGGGGGATATTGTTTCAGGCGAGACGCATATTTTCTGTGGTAAGTGTTTCCAGTGCCGAACGGGGAACGCGCACATTTGTGAGCGGATGAAGCTTCGAGGAGTTGACACGGACGGATGTTTTGCAAACTACCATCGCTTGAATGAGCAGACTGCTTGGCTTAACGATCGTAAGATTCCGATTGAGGTCGCCTCGGCGCAGGAGCCTCTTGGGAACGCGGTTCACGCTGCATCTTCGGCGGAGATTTCCGGGAAACGAGTCGCGGTCTTTGGCTGTGGGCCTATTGGGGCTTGTCTGATTGGCCTGTGCAAGTCCTTCGGGGCGACGAGTATTTTCGGGGTGGATATTGTTGACTACAGGTTGAAGCTCGCTGCGGACATGGGTGCAACCACACTTCTCAACGCGGGGGAGGTGAAGGTTGTCGATGAGATTAAGCGTTTGACAGATGGTCATGGGGTGGACGTGTTTTTTGAAATGTCCGGTGCTGAGCCCTCTTTTCAGCAGGGCTTTGAGGTCTTGAGACCAGGAGGGACCGCCGTGCTGTTCGGTCTGCCGTCGAAACGGATCGAGTTCGACGTGGAGAACTGGATTGTTTTCAAAGACGCACGGGTCCGTGGTGTGTTTGGACGGCGGCTTTTCGAAACCTGGTATGAGACTGCTGAGGTTTTGAAGACCGGCAAAGTGGACCTGTCAAGAGTCATCACTCACAGGTTTAATCTTGACGAGTTCTCGAAGGCGTTTGCATTAATGAAGTCGGGCCGCTGCGGCAAGATTGTAATGTATCCCAACAGGAAGCATTCTGCCTAGGCCAGCTTCGCACGTAAACTGCATGGACCAACTGCTAAGCGTCCTTCTAGGATTCTATGTTTCACTGCTCCAACGGCCGAATCCGTACCGAGTTTTTCGAAGGCCCTTTCTGTCGGTAGGAGAATGGACGATTTTCGTTTGTCGGAGCGATTGCCCAGCTCACTGACTTTCCCCCCCGCGGATTTAAGAGATGCAAGGACGCTCTATGAAGTGTGCGATGCTGCGCTGGGCTTAGCGCACAGCCTACGGGGGAAGCTTGTCGCTACGGGTCGGCTCTTACGAGCGCAATCGCGAAGCCATCGTATCCTTTGCTGCTTACCGTCTGGATTGCAGTTGCGTCCACGCGTGGTTCAGC
>VBBN01000022.1 GCA_005888735.1 Candidatus Bathyarchaeota archaeon | reverse complement strand
AGCTGTTGGCGGAAGGGTGCATGGCGCGTACGGAGGAGAGGGGGGGCACGTCCAATCCGATGAGAGGAAAAGAAAATAGGACTGTCCCACTTCTATCAACGCATCTCCGTTTTTCGCAACCATGGGGTCGTCTGGAGCCGAGCCAGAGTCAGTAACATAGACCGAACTTGTCCCATTACCTTTGATGTAGCTTGAAATTGTGAACTGGAACACTATATCAGTAGGAGGTGTCGCAGTAGCACCATAGCTCGCAAATTGCTTTGTGACGATTCCTATCACAATGGCCGTCGAGGCTCGCTTGAGCTGGGTAAGTGAAAAATCTGGATGCGATGCGTTCCCCCCTTATTGTCTTGGTTTCGGCTGTTGGAGCCACCTAATGAGGTGTTGTAGAGATACATGGTCAGTCCTATGGATAACGAGATTACTAATACAAAGACCACCAGGCCTTTATGCAAACGTGCCGATGAGACTGTTCCTAAATACTTAATAAAATCGACGGTGTCCCCTCAGGAACTATTATACAGTCGGTCTCTCGGCCCTTCAGTCGGAACCCCTTTGACTGTCGCAAAACCATTTATTCGCGGGACTCGAGTCTGGTAGAGCGATGCAATTCGCGTTCCTGAACCGTCAGCCTTGGAGGCGTTTCAGACAAGCACTTCTGCCATTTTCCTCGGCCGCGTTTTTCTTGCTGATTTCACTGCTGGTCTCCTGGTCTACACTGGTCTATCTCGGTGCCGGTCATGTAGTGCCCTACTTGGTAGCAGTTGGTTTGGTTGTCCTACTGTTTCCGATGGCTATCGGACTAAATCTCGCGGCCAAGAACATGATCGGTCTCACCACTGGGACACTTCTCGTTGCAGTCTTTGTCCTAACCTTTTCTATTGCAGTTCCCCTAGTCGCCGTGCAGAAATCATATCCTGTGCATTGTCCGGGAACATTCACTGAGTGGCAGTCTATTAGTTACTATCTTTTCGGCTTCGGGTCACACTTCGACCTGGCAGGATGCTCATGAACAGAGAACCCTTGGACGTCGCTGATCATCGGCAAGAGGCTTCGGGTCCGCCCAGTCGCGCGGCCGCGTCAACGACCAGCGACATGTCGGGCTCGATTCCATAGACTAATCCTTCTGAAATCAACGAGTTTCAAAGAGCAATCCACTCGTCCATTGCTCTGAACGCGACATCCAGGGCACGAAAGCAGTTCTATTCCAGTCGTTCTAACCTGTTCAACGCTAGGGTTTGAACACTTTGCGTCTTTCTGTGAACTCGGTCAGCTTCTCCTCTGCAACTTCGACTCCAAGCCCGGGGCGGGTTGGGACTGTAATGGTTCCATCGTTGTTCAGAGAAAACTCGGGCTCAACAATGTCCTTCTTGAAATATCGCGAGCTCGCGGAAATATCATTGGGCATGACAAAATTGGGAAGGCTGGCCAAGGCAATGTTATGGGCTCGTCCAATGCCTGTCTCAAGCAACCCTCCACACCACACTGGTATCCCGTTCGACTTGCAAAGGTTGTGAATCTCCGTGCTCGTCGTAAATCCTCCTACTCTAGTAGGCTTGATGTTTAGAATCCTGCAACTCTTCAAGGCGAGCGCCGCTTTGAAATCGCTCAGGCTAGCGACACTTTCATCGAGACAGACAGGGGTCTTGATATTCTTCTGGAGCTCCGCGTGGTCAACCAAGTCGTCCCAGGCGAACGGTTGCTCAATCATCAATAGGTCGAACGTGTCCAGCTTCGCTAGTATTTCGGAATCCTCTGGGCGATATGCCCCGTTTGCGTCCACCATTAATGGAGTATCCGGGAAGTCCTCTCGGATCGCTGTTACGAGTTCGATGTCTTGGCCGGGTTTGATCTTGATTTTGATTCTTCGGTAGCCCTGCTCGAGGAACCTCTCAACCGCCTCGACTAGTTTCGCGGTGGTCTTCTGGATTCCGACGCTGACTCCGCTGGCCACTTTGGTCTGGGTTCCCCCAAGCAATTTGCTGAGCGAGACCCGCTTTGTCTTTGCCATGAGGTCCCAGAAGGCCATCTCGAAAGACGCCTTGGCCATATTGTGTCCCCGTATGCTGTCGATGGAGTCGAGCAAGTTCTTTGGAGATTCGAAATCCTTCCCAAGGACCAACGGTATGAGATAGTCCTTCATCACGTGCCAGGAACTGGTCGTTGTCTCGTAGCTGTACCATGGACCCGCACTTACGGGACACTCTCCGTAGCCCGACTCGCGGCCGGAATGCAACTCGACAATTATGCAGGTCTTCTCTTCTTCCTTCCAGTTGCTAGTCTCGAAGGACGAGACAAGTGGCATTCGAAGGTGCCGCAGTTCGACCGCGTCAATCCGCACTGGTCGAGCCTACTCTATTCGTCGAGAATGTTCTAGTAGGTAGAAGACTCTTCTCTCTTTTCCTTCCTTAAGAACAGAGACATCGGTGGCTATGTAGCCTCGCGGGAAATAGTGTTCGAAGATTTTTCTGAAGCTCAAACACCAGTCTCGGGCAAGGCTCAAGCTGGAATCTCTAACCTTGCCGATACTCTCAGGAATCTCGACAAGCAATTGCTCGTCTCTGAGACCTAGACGCATGCCGAGTGTCATCCTCACTTCTCCTTTGTCTCTCCGAGTTTCGTTCACGGCCTTGACATCATGTCTCGGGAAGCTGAGAGACATTTCACTTCTCGGACTCTTCTCAAGCCTGTCGCGAACACTCTTACTTCGAATCCACCATTCGACCTCGAACCTATCCGTTATTCTACCCCTGTTCAATGAATCGTCTAGGGACCCGTACACTTCTCGCCGGTATGTTCGACAGACCGCTCCCAATTTTCCGATGTTGAAATACGCGTTTCCAGCCTGGAGGGGGTCAAAGGTCCACTTTACAAGGTTCTGGCCTTGGCGGAGAACATGTTGCCGCTGGGCGAGCTTTAGCTTGAAGCCGACTCCTTTCGCCTGGTAATCCCTCATGACTCCGGTAATATGCGAATAGTGATAGGGTCTCCCCTTGTCTAGGGCTGTAAACCCGAAAAGAACTCCAACCATCTTCCGGCCATCATAAGCTCCTAGAACAAGACCACTGTGATGCTGGCCAGCAATTAGCAGGTGAGCCGGGACCGCGCCTGAGGCGCCTAGGCCCCACGCGCTGCGCTGAACCTCGATTGACTCGGCAAATTGTTCGGGTCGAGTAAGCTTTACGATCCGAATCAGTGCGGGTCCCTTGAATCAGGATGCGTTCTTTTGAACTTCCTCAGCTACAAGTGACTGCGGAACATCTCTCTCCTTGCCGCTTTTCATATCTCTCAACCGAACCTTTCCCTCCTCCAACTCCCGCGGGCCGACAATGACCGTGACACGAGCTCCCACCGCATTAGCATACTCGAGCTGTTTCTGAAGAGTTCGCTGTTTCAAATCGTAATCCGTTCTGATCCCCGCCTCTCGCAACCTCTCAACAATTTTCAAACCTTCCCTCCGCAAGCTCTCGTTCACCGTAACCACAAAGGCTTCGGGACGCTGTTCCAGGTCTGGAAACAGTTTCTTCCTGTCGAGGGACAGCATGAGCCGCTCTATTCCACCGGCAACTCCTGTTGCTGGCATGTCTCTCTTACCGTAGGTCTTGGTCAGCTTGTCGAAGCGTCCTCCGCCGAAAATCGAGCCTAGGTCGTCAGCGTCGCGGTCAAACCCTTCGTACACGGTCCCATCGTAGTATCCTATTCCTCTGACAATGCCGAGGTCTACCGTACACTTTGACAGTTTGCCCAGATACTCCGCGGCTTCTATTGTCCCCGACAATTCCTGGAACCCTTTCGTTATCATTTCGCCCTTCGGGAGTCGCTTCTCTAGGTCACCCATGACCTTGGCGGGGTCACCTCCCATTCCTGCGAAACCGAGGATGCTTCTGATTTGGTCCTTTGACAGGCCCGCTGTTGCGAGTTCTCTTTCTGCCTGTCCCGGGCCTATTTTTCCGAGCTTGTCGACTACTCTGAAGAACCGCTCCAGCTCTGGCTGGGTTTGGATTCCGAGGCTTCGCAGAAAGCCTTCTAGCAGTTTTCTGTTGCTGATCCGGATCACGTGGTCTTTGAGACCCACGGCGTCTAGGATGTCTGAGCCTGTGGCGATTATTTCAGCGTCGGCGGTCGGCTCTGTTACGCCATAGATTTCCGCGTCCCACTGCGTGAAGTATCGGTATCGTCCGAACTGTGGCTCCTCGTACCTCCAGTTGCCGCCTATGCATGCGACCTTGATGGGAACTGGCAGGTCAAGCCTGTTGGCCACCATCCGTGTCATGCCCACAGTCAGGTCGAATCTCAGTCCGAGGTCTCGCCCGCCCTTGTCTTTGAACCAGTAGACTTGGTCTCGAATTTCTGGGCCCGATTTTGCCTCCAGAGTCTCAAGGTTTTCCAAAGGGCTGGGTTCCAACAGTTGAAAGCCGTGGCTCCACAAGACTTGGCGGATTTTGTCGGCGAGCCAGATTCTACGGGCCATCTCGTCTGGTTCGATGTCCCGCATGCCGCGCGGAATTGTGAACTGCGGCTCGGACACGAGCGGTTCCGCCTACTCTGCTTGTTCGCCCTTGAAGCTCTCAGTGTTCAGAGTGTAGTAGACAATGTCAGTCCTTCTGTCGATGACCGCGAGAACCAAGTCCTTCCCCTGACTGTTGGCCCGGGCCGACAGCTGGGCCAGCTTCTCAAGCGTGGATTCTCCGCCTTCGAACACGATGGAGACCATTCGCCGGGTCGCTCCTTTTCCGAACGTCTCGAAGTCGAAGCCTTTGTTCTCAACTCTGACCAGATAGCCCCGGTCTCGAAGGTCGCGGTAAACCAAATACTTCGTCCATATCGCCGGTTTCCCTACGGAGAGTTTCGTCACTAGTTCCTGAAGAGAGAGCTTCTTCTTCGTCTTCTCGTTCAGGACTCTGATTCGGTTCTTCTCGACGAGGTAGAATGTTTCGTATGGGTTTAGGATTATCTTATCATCTGCGAGGGTTCCGAAGGCTTTCTCTCGAAGCTCCATAAGCTTGCTGGGCTCAGGAAGGAAGGTCTGTCCTTTGGAGAGGAAGGCCTCATGAACCTCAACCGTTACAGCCTCGGGGCCTGTCTTGCTATCGCTTGGAGTTTGCAACGTTGGAACTTGCAACGGTGGCTCGGCTGGGACACGCGGCTATAAAGGCATAACAAACGGAGACCGAAATAATTAGGGAAAAGCAATGCCCCGAACAGTTCGCAACGAGCTGGAGCCGGTCAAGTGGCGGAATGGAACGTTGCAAGTCATTGACCAGACGCTCCTCCCGCTGAGGCTCAGATACGTCAGAATGCGAACCTTGGACCAAGTTTGTAACGCAATCCGCATCATGAAGGTCCGAGGTGCTCCTCTCATAGGCGTAGTCGGTGCCTACGGACTCGTTCTAGCCTCTAAGAGAATACACTCGAAGGATCGAGACGAGGCACGACGACAGCTGCGCAAGTCGGCGGACACTTTGATAGCAACCCGTCCTACAGGTGTCAACCTTCGATGGGCTGTGGAAAGGGTCTACAGCGCCTCATCCAAAATCAGCTCGACCGCCTCCCTTGAAACGCGGCTTCTCGAAGAAGCTAATTCAATACTGGACGAGGAGCTGAGGGCTGCTCACAGCATCGGAATCTTCGGCGCGACGTTGATAGATGAAGATGACACCGTTCTGACCCACTGCAATGCAGGTGCTCTGGCGACTGCGGGATATGGGACAGCCCTCGCCGTTATCCGAGCTGCAATAGAAGAGGGAAAACACGTTTCAGTAATAGCCACGGAAACCAGACCCCTGCTTCAAGGCGCCCGGCTAACAGCCTTCGAACTGGCCAAGGACAAGGTTCCAGTCAAGATAATCGTAGACAGTGCCGCAGCCCAACTAATGGCTCGCGGAGCAATCGACAAAGTCATCGTCGGCGCCGACAGAATCCTCAGAACCGGTCATGTTACAAACAAGATCGGGACACTTCCTATCGCCATTGCCGCGAAGTTCTACGGAGTTCCTTTCTATGTGGCAGCGCCTATTTCGACGATGGATCTGGAGACCGATCCGTCTCAGGTCATTATCGAAGAACGGGACCAGAGAGAGATTCTCTACTTTGCGGGGAAGCGGATTGGACCACGCAGTGTTGAGGCGTTGAACCCTGCCTTCGACATAACACCCGCGGAACTCGTCACTGGAATAATCACAGACAAGGGAGTCGTCGGACAACCGTTAGAGGATAACTTGCGAGCAAAGTTCGCGGTAGAAGCCACAAATTCCGCACGATAAGTTCCAGAGCAGCCGGGACAACCGAGTTGGCTCGGCACCCGGCACATCTTACTTCGGTCAAGTTGGGCTTATGAATGGGAACGTTCGATACGCTTCATCTTCTAGACTGAAGAAAGGAGAAAAGACTGTGTGGGAATTCCTGGTGGGTCATAAGTCCGACGGAACAGTCCTAACAATAGATCCTACAGGTCTCACAAAACATTCCGTCGTGTTCGGAGCGACTGGCTCCGGTAAGACGGTACTCTGCAAGGCCATCATCGAAGAAGCGGCCGTTCAAGGCGTCCCGGTATTGGCCATTGATCCGAAGGGTGACATTGGATGCTTGGCGATTCGTTCTCTCGATTTTCGCTTTCGCCCTTTCTCGGATGTTGAAGCAAAACTTCTCGGTAGGACGCCGGAAGAGTATGCCACAGGGCTCGCTACGGAATACAGGAACAAGTACGCTGAGGAGGGCCATGGCGATGAAGACTTGGAAGGATTCGTCAAGAGGACAGAGGTGAGAATCTACACTCCTAGGTCTAGTAGCGGCTTTCCCGTTTCAATGTCTCCTAGGCTCGCACCACCAAGAGATTTCGTCAAGATGATGGCTGAGGAGCCAAGCCTCGCCCTAGATCTGTTAGAATTGAAAGCTTCCAACATTCTCCGTCTGGCTGGCTACGGTGAGGAGAGCAAGGTCCAACACGCTCTGATTACGAAGATTCTCGAAGAGGCGTGGAGGAGTGGTCACGAGCTAACCCTTGAAACGCTGATCCAGGAGGTTTCAGCTCCTAGTTTTGACAAGCTGGGGATGCTAGAACTAGACGAGGCCATAGGGACAAGGGACAGAAGTGAGCTCGCTCGGAGGCTTAACGTTCTCGTCACGGACGCGGGAGCCAAGGCCTGGTTCATCGGTGAAACTCCGGATTTTGACAAATGGTTTCGCAAGAGCCAGGGACGAACGCCGATTTGTGTAGTGGACCTTCGGGGAATACCCAGCGAAATAGGAAAGCAGGTCTTCGTCGAGTATCTGCTTCAGGAACTCTTCTACTGGCTAACTCGCCAGGAGGGAACTCAGGCTCTGCAATATTTGCTCTACTTCGATGAGGTCCACGGATATTGTCCCCCTGTGAGAGAGCCACCTTCCAAGAAGATTCTGATGCACTTGATACATGTTAGCAGAGCCTACGGGCTCGGAATCATAATGGCGACACAAAACCCGTCGGACGTGGACTACAAAGTAATCTCAAACGCCAATTTCAGGTTCATCGGCAACCTCTCCACGAGACAAGACATCGAAAGGGTCAGAACCGGGCTGTCTTTAGGCTCCGATGCGTTTCAGACCATCTCGACACTGAGGACCCGTCAGTTCTACCACCAGGTCTTCGACCAGGGCGAATCAAGCATCATCACTCCAAGATGGCTGATGAGCTACCACCGCGGACCTCTGGAGGCAAAAGAGGTGAAGATGCTGACTGCAGGGCTGCCGGCTCCGAAGACTTCTGTTAGAGCATTGCCCCTACTAGTTCCGGAGGAAGCCCTCGTTCGCGAGGCAGAGAAGAAAAGGATCAAACGAGGGTTTCTTGGGGGCACCGAGGAGCGATATCTTTTCCAGAACACGGTTTACCTCCCGTACCTTGAGTTTTCCTACCGATACTCTGCAAAGAAGGGTCTCGTGTCAAAACAGATGGTGATCCAAGAGGGCAGGTCTGCTGTTCTAGCATTGAAAGAGGTGGACCTTGGATTCCAGCCCGAGTTGTTGGAGTTGACTTCTCAGGTCAGCGAGGAGGAATTGGATCCCCGAAGCGTTGTTGTCGGAGTCGACTCAACAGAACTCCTCAACCAGAGACTGACTGAGCTTAAGGGCCTGCTCTATGACCACGACGAGAAACTAGAAACCCTCGCTAAACAATCAGAAGGTAATGGAGAGGACGATGTTACTAGAAAGAGCTTGAAGGAACACATGGAATACGTCGCAAAGCAGAGGTCGTTCCGGTGGAAGCTCTTCTCTGACGGGCTCAAGCTACCTTCGAAGATAGACCTTGATACTTTCGAGTTTCTCGAAGGGAACCTCTTCTACATACCTTACTACATCATCAAGCTATCGCGGGACCGAGAATCGCGCTACCTCGTCTGGAACAGAGTTGGGAAGGAGGATGAGACGATAGCCGACGAGTTGATGAAGAACAGAAAATTTAGAGACCTACTCGAGACTCGACGGGCAGCGAAGCTTCGCTCCGAGCTCGTTCCTACTTCAAACGCGTTGCAGAGATAGCACCCGTAGAACCTGCACATGCATTTCTATACGTGTGGGTTGCATAGGTCCTGAAAGATCCGTGGACCCAAGACTTTTCCAACAGGCTGGAACAGGCAATTAGTCTTGATTGGGAGTATAGGAGTTTGAAGTCGCCTAAGTGGGGTCCTGGCTTTCAAAGCATAGACTCCAATCTGTACAGAGCAGAGTACGCCGGATTATTCCTGGGGATTTTGGTCTGTCTAGTCTGGAGAGGAGCTGAGCTGGCAGGTGGGGCAGCTACCATTTACTGGGGCTCAATCGTTTTTTGGCTCATTCTTCCCGACTTGGTCTCCTTCATCCCAATTGGGTTATTCTCCAAAGGTGGGAGCTGGCCGAGCTGGGGCGCGCGCCTCTACAACAGCTTTCACAGCGCGGTAGTCTGCGGGCTCGTCTTCGTGATTTCCTGGTTTCTCCTGCAAACTGTATACCTGCCCCTCCTTGCCTGGTTCGGGCATATTGCCGCGGATAGGGCGGTTGGATTTTACCTGCGAAGTCAGCCGGTTTCAAGGCAGGATGCGGCTTGAAAGGCAACAGTAGTGTCCCCTCTCAATTCCCATTACCTAGATTCCTTCAGAAGCTCCCCTTCTGGCTCGGAGCAGTCATTGTCAGCTTCGTCCCGATAAGAATCCTCGCGATAATAGACTATCTGGCTTCGCCCTCTGGTGCGATTGGAAGCCTGTTCCTAGACACTGGGTTCGTCCTGTCGTTTCTCATAATCTACTTTCTCTATGCGATGCGGTACATTTCGAGAAGATTAGGTCGACTCAGCGACTACGTGGCTCAAATGAGCCCTGAAACCCTCCCGGGACGCATCACTCCATCGTACCGTTGGAGTAGGGTCCTAGTAGTCTGGTTAGCAACTCTCGGGGTCAACACTGTTCTGTTCCCCACGCCGACGAGTCTCGCCGGGGTCTTCGCGGAAGCCATTCCTGTCTTCGCGTACTTCTTTCTCATCCTTGCAGCTCTCCTCTACGTCTATGGCTCGTCGATGCTGGCAATCTACCGAGCTGGGAAGTTTCCCCTGAAACTCAAACCCTTCACTGAGGACAGAACTCTCGGCCTGAAACCCTTCGGGACAACCTCGCTGAGGCTAACCAGCGTCTACGCCATCTTGCCAATTGTCGCGACCGTTCTTCCACTGGTGAACATAACCGTCGAATTCCCCGGCGGGGTCACTTTCACACCCCTGGTACTTCGACCTAGCGATATCATTTTCACTGGTGGGTTGGTGCTTATTGGAGTTGCGCTCTTCTTCGTTCCGCTCATGGGCATCCACCGCCGTCTTCTTGAGGAGAAACGCCATGAGCTGGATTGGATAACGCCCCGATATACCTTGATTGTCCAGCGTTTGAAAGACCAAGCAGCCAGCTCTCCTCAAAGTGAGAACATCCGCGACAGGCAGGCCCTTGCCGACGAGCTCACAATTGTCCGCCAGCTGCAAGCTGACATTCACAGAATCATGGGGTGGCCCTTCGACCTGGGTGTTATGACACGGCTCGCAACAGTGCTCGCCCTACCCCCGTTACTCGGGGTTGTGGCGAGAATTCTCATCCTCACATTCCTCCACATCTAGCTAGGCACTGTTATCTTTAGCACATTTTGTAAACCAAACGGCATTTGAACCACGAGAAGGCCAGGTGAACTTGGCGAAGCGAAGGATGGAGGAAAAGGATGCCCCCTTTGGACCGCTCAAATATCTCTACATCGGAACCTCGAACGTTCAGAAGGACCTGGACTACTACACCCGGGTCCTGGGGGCAAAGAAGGTCTGGGACCTCTCAAGCTTTGGCACGAGGGTTGTGGCCGTACGCCTTGGGAAGGGCCCGCTTCTTTTACTCGCAGACCATCGTCCCGCGCCGAGCTGCATTCTCATCTTTCAAGTCGACGACATAGAGGCGACCTCAAAGGAGCTACGAAAACACGGCTGGAAGCCAGAGGGAGGGAAGTTCGAGATTCCAGAAGGACCCTGCTACAGGTTCAACGATCCAAGCGGCAACCCGCTCGCCCTCCTCCAAATAGTAAGACCCAACGTTCTCGGAAGCATGCGTGGAGATACGGACTAGTTGGAGAGAGACCTCGGTCAGAAAGAGACTCGTTCATACCTCGCAGTCGCTCCCAAGAAAATAATTCGGTACTGTTCCTGCGAGTCGTCTCATAGAACGCAAGCCCAAGACAATAAAAGGACTTATCGTTCAGAGCAGAGGTACTGGGCCCGTAGTCGAGCCAAGAAGGATTCTTCCTGGCCTGCAAAGCCTTGGGAGGGACCCATTTTCTAGGGATTTCCGAACTTAGTCGTAGGAATCGAGCCAATCTCTCAGTGTTTGTGTTTCGGATTCAAGGTCCTTTAGGGAAGAATAGCCCCCCGGACTCAGGCGTCGGAAAAGGGCAAGAAGCTCGGAAGCAAGGGTGACTATCCCCTGAACCCATTCTCTCACCGTTACTCTGCCAACTTCCTTAGACTGAGGCCAATTTGTTACTGTCTGCACCGGGCCCCAGTGTCCATCGACTTCTACATGGATATCTAGGTTGTTTCCCATCCGAACCAACCTGAAACCGAAACCTGTACCTAGTAACCAGTATCGATGCTCGCCGATTGGTTGAGAAGAGACTTTCTGAATTAACCCGAGAGTCTCCCGTAGGAAACTCTCTAGAGAGTGCATTATTACAGGATGTTCGACACCGGAGATACCAAATGGTTCAAACGCGTTTTTCCCTTCCAGTTCTAGACTGACTGTCGGTTCGAAGATGTCGTATCCGTTCACATCACTGATTTCCCAGTTCTTGACGTCGCATAGTACGAATCGACACTGAAGGCGCGTGTGTTCAGACATCCTACAACATGATAGCTCAGGATAGGAACCATTAACTATTCTTATTCTTGGCACGTTTTAGGGCCCGTAGTCGAGCCAGGACCAAGACGTGGGCCTTCGGAGTTGACCCAAAAACATTGAGCGGGCCTTCGGAGTTAGCCCAAAATCGTGGGTTCAAATCCCACCGGGCCCGCCACAGATCACTCACTCTAACGTGACTAGAGCCTTCGAGGATTTTCAAAACTCAGCCACCAGAAGACGGGAGTAGCCTCTTTTTTCTTTCTATCGAAAAACCGATCTTTCGGGCAAATCGCAGAAGATCTCGAGATGAAACACGCACCGTGTAACAATCTTTTCGCCTTGTGTAAGATATGCCTGTATGCGGGTCCTTGAGAATTGAACCAGCTCTGGTCGTGACATGTGGTTCGTTCGTCGTGATTCCGCTTTCGGAAAGGAGTTTTCTCACATAAAGTAGGAGACGTGTATCGGTGTTACAGATTGAAATTCTTTTCCTATTTATCGTGCCCTCGCCGTCGAATAACGCCCTGAGAAAAGACGCTCTGCACCGATAGCAGTGGTCGATATATGTTTTCAGTCGTTGCCATCCTCCGTTTAGGAACCTATGCAAAAGAATGCTGGAACCTTGCACTATCCACCTCTTCCTCTTCTCGCTCCACCGAATTCGGTAGAGACTCGGCTTGACCAGAATCTTGGCAAGGCACCTGCTAAACTCTTCGGCAAAGTCACGGTCTGTTACACTTAGTAGCATCTCGTAATTGTACCCATGAACGTTAAGATTCCCATCGCCAGCGATCACGCCGATCACATATGCCAGTTCGGGAGAAGCGACCGCGCGGAACTTGTTCTTTCCGCCCGAGGGATTATGGATTCCTCTGACCCATTCGCTTATCGAACCTTTAGACAGCCGTATATGAGTGGACTCGAGGATTTCGGTTTGTATTTGTTGATAACTCATCGAAAGCTTTGCAAGCTCGAGGACACGAGAGCGCAACCTCACCCTGATCTCGAGGGGTAAATATTTCCGAACATGAACTTCTTTTCGGACGGGTAACAGGACGCGGTCAGGGATCGCGCCTTTTCTAGAGTTCGTAGTGTTCTCCGTTAGGGTCATACGTATGATGCTCTCCTCACCCTACCGGCTCCAGCTAGGTTGGGATGCCTAGATACTAGGTTAGTGGGGCCCATATTTTGGAAACAGGTCGGTGAAAGTGGTTCGGTTACTCCAATTTTCAATTCAAATGAGACAAAAAGCTGGGTGCATGGGAAGCGATATCCCGGATCAACCAAGTTTTCGAACTCGAAATTATGCTGGTTGGGGTCAAGCAAGAAGCAAGACCAAGCAAGTTGGGACGAACATGAAAATCTCTGCTCACAAGATTATGGTGGGAGCTCAAATCGTTGGTTCTAAACCGTTAGATTGAATCTCACCGGGCCCGCATAACTACTATGCAAATGAGAGGAGAGAAAGGAATTGGCGAAGAGCAAATTGTTTTTCGATGTAGTTGTATCTCTGGACGGCTTTGTTGCCCCTGAAGGAATGGATTTGGCCCGCGCGGACGATCCAGACTTCAAGCAATGGCTTAGCCAGTGGACGAAACTCCAGAAGTGGGGTGTTTCGGCAGCGGTTCTTCCGCGAGAACCTCAAGCTTGGTGACGGCGGT
>VBBN01000021.1 GCA_005888735.1 Candidatus Bathyarchaeota archaeon | reverse complement strand
CGTTGGTTGAGCAGGGAGCAAGCGGTGCGAACCGCAATAGCTGAGATGGAACAGATGCCTGCATGGAAAGATAAGATTCGAAAAGCGGCCACCTCTTCAAGGAGCGATGTTCCAGTGGCAACTGGCTGAGAACAAGGTCTCGCGACCCTCAAGCTCGCACTCGAGCGAGCCGATACAATCTACTTTTCCACTCTTACTGCCTCAAGACCTGAGCAATGACTCGACCCGCCAAAATGGTGTCCCTACCTCACGACAAGGAAGGACCGGTGGGTTTTCCGCATCTAAGGTTCCTAGTTGGGCCTTCTCCCTGTAGATGGGTGGAGCCCCGGGCGGGGGTTTCAGCCATACTATCGGCTTTTGAACCCGCGATGTCTTGGTCTTCTTCTCTTAAACTCGTCAAACATACGCCGCCGCCCATTTTTGACCAAGTAGTTTCGCTTTGCTCTGGGAGGTATTAAGGCATCTCGAGTTCGACGGAAGACTTCTCGACGAATAAGCGATGCCAAAAAGACTGCAAAATCTCTCTCTCGACGCTCGTGCCAGAGCATATGTCAGAGTTCTCCGGCTGAGCCACGATCGCGGATTCACTTGCAACGCCATTGCAAAGCAACTAGATTTGCCCGTTTCGACAGTTTACAACTGGATTGTAGGCAAGAATTCGCCATTAGGGAGTTTCATCGTCCCGATTCTAACGCCATCCCCATCATTGAGCTACCTTGCAGGCGCTATGCTCGGCGACGGTGATCTGTCACGGAGTGCCTCGTACCACTATCAACTTCGGTTAAGAGTGAGGGACCGAGATTTCGCCGAAGAAGTCTGCTCCTGCTTTAACTCAGTCCTTGGGAGGCCGAAGAAGATTAGGAACGACAGTAGTGGGTTCTATATAGTTAGAGTTTGGAGTCGCATTCTCTACGAATACCTCTCAGATACCAGTGCCATTCGGAAAACCGTGGATCATTTTCCTTCTGAATTCATTAGAGGGTTTGCAGATGCGGAGGGTTCCCCTGCAATTTCCGTTGGGCAGTCCCAAAATCCATTGTTCGGCTTCTATATTGTCCTGGTGAACGCTGATGTCGATTTGCTGAAATGGATCAGACGCCTCATGAGGTTGAGATTCGGGATCGATTCTCGGTTGTTAAAGGGAAAGATGCATCCGAGTATGTGGGGTAAGGTTCCCTGTTACTACCTCAAGATCGGGCGACGTAGGGATCAGCAGTCATTTGCTGACCGTATTGGCTTCGCCATCCGTAGGAAGCAGCGGAAAATGCTGATTGCGCTGGAACTGTTACGGAGGTTTGGTCCCTCAAAGGCTGGGGCCGAGTGGCAACGAATTTTCGAGAAGAGTGGGAGACTATGGATAATGAGGGACTCAGGCGAGAAGTTGTGGAGCCCCGGACGGGATTTGAACCCGTGGCCTTTGCCTTTTTGAGGAGTCTACCAAGGCAACGCTCACTGGTGCATTGTGGCATCTACCAGGCTGAGCCACCGGGGCACTCTGGCGGCACCAAGATAAGAGTGAATTATATGAGTTGCTAGAATTGCTCATTATTGGCGTGGCGCAAGCCTCCTCGGAGAGATGTGATCGACAGAATATGACGATTGGGAGGATTCTGTCCGGTCAAAAGTTGGAGCTGCGGTAACTGGCGATTGGCTTAGCCTGTGGCTTCCCTTTGCCAACTGGCTTCTGTGTACCATTCTCGATTTTCACAGTCGGCTCATCATACTTCTAGATTGCTAAATGCAGCTCAAGGCTGCTCTATGCTGAAGGGGACGGTTATGGTGACCGAAAGTGTTAAAGTAGCTACAGATGTCGTGAGACCCTTTGAAGATATTCTATGAAGACTCGAACATCTTTCGCCATCGCAATCACAGTCTCAGCACTCATGCTATTGTCGTCATTCCCTCATTTCGGAGCGAATGCAGTCAGCAGTCAGCACTCCTCTAACGTTGTCGTGAATTTCAATGGCGGTGCCCTACCAGGCAACTACGCTGGCATCATCTCTGATGCCGGCGGGCAGGTCATCAAGGCAATTCCGGAAATCGGGGTAGTTGATGCGAAAGCTTCCACAACCTCGAGTGACACCTTCCTCTCTAACCTCAGAGGAAACAATCAGGTCTTTGAGGCGGGCTACGACCTAGTAGCGAACCTCATCATGCCCACATCTATAACCACGGACGAGGACGTTTCGCCAACCTCCATACCGCCACCTCCCACAACAATCCTAGGCGCACCTGCACGAGATAGATACTATATCGAAGCAAACGGCAACATTCCCTCAAACCAGTGGGCCATACGCCGCGTTGGCGGGTTTGGCACTTGCCCCACATGCTACGGTCCAGCGGGTGGAGCTTGGGACACGACCATCGGAAGCAGTTCAATAACCGTAGCCATTATCGACACTGGAATTTCACCGTTGCATCCTGATGTTGGCCCCAAGGTCATCGATTCACAAGCCTCGATCTTCGGCACTGCGCCCATCTTCGGTCCCTCTGACGACGGGGCCCCTGACGACCAACAAGGCCACGGAACGTGGACTTCGTCTCTTGCCGCTGGAAGCCTTGATTCTGCCGGCGGTCTGGGAGCCGTTGTCGGAGTAGCCCCTGGTGTGAACCTGGCTAATCTCAAAACGTTAGTCAGAACTCCAACCGGAGGCGGTTCGGGCGAGTTCGCTTGGACCATCGCAGCCATTGTCTACGCAGCAAACCAGGGATACAAGGTCATCTCGATGAGTCTCGGGGGATACGCTGACCTTACCAACAAGGGAGACCATGCTATCTACGTCGCGCTCGTTCGCGCCACAAATTACGCGTTCAGCCATGGCAGCATCCTCTTCGCAGCCGCGGGCAACGATGGTCTCAACCTGAACAATATTCGCCCCTTCGTCGAACTTCCAGGCGACCTTCCAAACGTGATTTCTATCGTTGCGACGACCAATCCAGCCTGCGTTGAGAACCTGACCCCCGGTGCTGTATGTGCATCTGGTCCCGACGGACTTGCGTTCTACAGCAACTATGGAACCAACATCAACTCCCTAGCTGCACCCGGAGGAAGTTTGCCCGCTGGCGGCGCCATCGGAACTACGGGTTTTGTCAGGGGTGCTTGCAGCCCTGGTAAAGCGTCGAACCCCAACTCCAAGTGCTTTACCCTAGGCAACGTCTACTACGTCCGAGCCACTGGCACTAGCGGGTCGACACCGATTGTTGCAGGCGTTGCGGCTCTTGTACTGAGCGCCAACCCGAACCTTTCACCCAGCCAGGTCAGAGCAATCCTCGAACAGTCAGCCACCAATATCGGTCCCAAGGAGTTCTTCGGCTTCGGACTCGTCAACGCTATAGCAGCGCTACAGTTGGCCCCCAACCGCGGTCAAGGCGGTTCCGCTGATATGTGCTCCGGACAGTGCCATCACTAGTCGACTAGTCGTCAAAGCGCCTCTGAACTCTCCCCTTTTTCTTTCTCTCCCTGAACTAGGGAGCTTTCCATTCTGGGAGAGTTTTGTGTTCTAGCCTGGTTTTGCCTGTCCTACGTCTAAAAACGGCCGCGTCCGTACCCGGTCGTTTTGGAATCGTTGGCATTTCCTTCAAAAACATCAAGGTGAGAGTTGGAAGTCGCGGACAGATTGCGATTCAGAGCCCATTCTGGGCGATTTTTACCAGAGGCATCAAGAAGACGTAGGAGGTTGTCCATTTGGAGACTGTCGTCGGCGGACAAGGACAAGTGCCGCAATGGCAACGGCTGCGACTGCTGAAGCAGCAATTGCGATCATTATCCAAGGAAGCGATGATACGCCTGGGGGAATGACGGAGGGAGGGCCCACTATGATCTGAGAAGTGGAGCTCTGTGTTGAAGGGGTCTGAGAGTCCCCGGCGAAAGAGGCATGCACGTGGTATTCTCCTTGGGGCGGGGTCCATGTGTACGTGTACCTCCCGGTGGAGTCTGTTGTTAGGGCGGCTATGAGGTTCCAGGTGTTGTTGCCAGCTTGCTGATAGGAGAGTGTTATGGTGAGGCCAGGCCTAGGCGTGCTTGTTCCAGTGTTGACCACTGTCCCAGAGATTGTCACAGGCGTTCCTTGAGAGATGCTTCCGATGGAAACGCTGAGGGAAACCGTAACTGGGACTATTGCGGGGATGATCGGCAGCTGGGTTGTCTTAACCCCGGCGAAAAATGATGGGTATGATGATAAGAATGTTGCTTGTAGGGTGTACGTTCCCAGAGGATTTCCGTGAGGTGGAAGAACCACGTTAGTAGCTGTCCACAATCCCTGAGCGTCCGAGGTTCCTGCCCAGTAGCCTGCAATGTTGCCTGAGGGGTTCCACACGGTGATGTTGGCAATTGCCCCGGAGATCGGAATACCCGTTGGGTCTGCGGTCTGCGAAACGAGGTTGACTGTGCCGTTTGTGATGCTTGAGAGGCTAGCTAGCGTCAAGGGGTCTTGCGCATAGATGCTTGCGGCTGCGTTCGTCGAGGTGGCGTAGAGATTCCAATTTCCGGCGGGGGGATTGTTGAAGAAAGCTGAGGGGGAGATCGTTACTGTAAGAGCGTTTGCGGAGGCGGAGGTTGAATACTCTCCTGGCTGGAGGCTCGTTCCGCTGGGAGATGTAACGTTGAGAACTTGCTGCCCAAGAGGTATTTGGAAACTCAACGAACCCTGAGGTATGTTGTTTGCAGAATATAGGTAGGTTGAGTTTTGCCCATCATTTGCATAGAAGTAGGATGAGGCGGAGCCGACTCGCCCGCCTTTTAGAAGAGAAATCTGGTCAAAATAGGCTAATGTGGTCGAGGAGCCTACTCCTGCCCCAATCTCTACGACGGCTAGGTTAACCCTGTATGGGGGGGTGTACCCAAGTCCGAGTCCGTTGAAGTATGACTCTTCCATTAGAAGCGGAACGCTCAGCGAGAACCACTGGGGGCTGGTGGCCCCGAATCCTGGAGCCTTGTGGTACGACGCGTCCGTTCGGTTGGCCGGGATGCTCCCGTCGCCGGTCCTGAAGTAATAGTGGACGCTGACAGGGTTGGCGTTAGTGCTACTGTCGACGAGGCTCAGCCAGATCTCAGCAAAGTCCCCCGATGTCGAACCCGACATTGTATGGATGTCGGATGACGCTTTGAAAACCGTGGAACTGTCTATCACTGGAGTGGGGTCTATGCTCTGTGCCATCTCGCCTCCACCGTTGGTCACGGTTCCGCCTACACTGTAGGCTCCTGAGAGGAAGGTTGAGCTTGAAGCGACGAAGCTTGCGTTGTTGTACCAGCCTGTTATCGAGCCTGTTTCAAACCCTCCGTTGCGCACAAAGTCAGTACTCCCTGAAGCCGTGTACAGTTGAATGCTGTCAAACAGCGCGCTAGTCGCCTCAATCACTGGTGTCAACAAGGACTCGTCGCGGTTCGGCTGAGGACCGACATAGTAGATTAGCGGTTCACTTCCGTAGCGGCTTGCGTAATCGTAAATGCCATCGTTGTTTGTATCGTAGACTATTGGCTCGCTGGATTCCCAGGTTCCGGCTCCATTAATATCCACGAATCTTATCAGCGGGTCGTCTTTCAGCAGTGTACCATTCGTCACTGGGCACGGAAACGGGCAGGAGAGGATTGTATCCGAAGATGTCTCGTACGTTCCGTCTAGGTTTGAGTCGTAGACCAAAGGGTCCCCTGTGGCCCAATGGCTGACACTGTTGAGATCATCGTATCGGAAATGCGCATCATGGTTTGGAGTGCCGTGGGTCTGGGACATCGATGTCAGGCTAACCTGTTTGACTGCGTTGATTAGGGAGTTGTCGGCGAAGGTAGAGGCGTCGTTAGCGAGATTCCTATCAATTACGAGCCAAGTCCCTGTCGTACCGAATCCGGAAGCCGCAATGTAGATGTCCGTAACGGTATTCGAAGGCACGGCGCCTGCGCCAAATAGATAGTGGATAGTTCTGAGATTACCCACCGATGTCGTGAGGAGAAGCGTGACCTCGACTCGGTCCAATGAGCTCGTTTGGACAGTCGTTCCAGTTATGTTCTCCACGAAGACGGCTGCTATCATCCTCGCGCTTGGGTTAAACGCGGTCTGGTTCTGTGATAGGTCGTACTGTAGGCTCGAGGTCGAGCCTATTGACAGGTTTGCGGAGAAGAGCGTTATTCGAGCACTCTTGGCCCCGGTGTGGCCTGGCGTCGTGACCAGGACGCTCGATCTGTTTCCGGCGTTGTACGACGTGCTAACCCAAGGACCAAGTCCGTTTTCAAACGACGGGTTGCCTATTCTCCCTCCATCGCCGGTCCAAGAGGTCGGTGCTAGCGGTCCATCTCCCTCAAAATGGCCAAGAGGATTCCTCAGTGGGGCAAGATGGAGCACACTATTTCGCGCGGCCCGGTCGACGCCTGAGCTGGCAATTGGGACTAGGAGAAGAACCAGCAGTGAAACGCATAGAATATTGATATTCTTCATTTCAATAGCCCTCAATTTTCTGGTGAGCACGACGCTGATTATTGTCTACCACCAGCTCGCCGTGGAGACTAATCTCACCGCGTGAATCATCCTCGAGCATGCTGGGTGGAAAATTCCGCGAATGGTCTGGTCGGCCTGCGACCAGCCAATAGTGATCATGAGTTCTGAGGAAATGTAGAAGACGACGTAGATTGAGGGGGAGACTCCTTGGAAGCCTGAATATCCGGGAATGGCAGTGGATAGTGCAGCCAACGCGTCGAGCGTTGTCGTCTTTCCGTTAATGGTTAGGGTTCCCGTGATCTCTAAGCCTGTTGCTTCCAGGGCGATGGCCGCGGGAATGATTCTGATCGGGTAGTAGTGGGAGTATTCCTCGTACTGGCTTATTCCCGAGAAAGATGCGTCTAGAACATACTTGTCACTGGCGTTGGTCCACTCAGCATGAAGACTTCCCACTAACCTGGGAGATTGGAATGCATAGTACCCGCTTTTCCCCGGAACAGGCTCGACTGAGCCGCGCACAGTGACTTTCTCCCAACCGTTACCAAGGGCAATTGTTGGGACTGCAAACGGATTTCCCCAAACTATCGTGGCTGGACCCGCAGCCGCGTTCCGAGCCACAGCACTCGCGGCTGAGCCGGCGGAAGCCATTGCGAGCGGGACGCCCACGACAACGAGGACCGCCATTACAAGGGATAGTAGCCTCGTCCATTTCCAACGTCCATTAGAAGAGCTGCCTGTCACGGCCAGCTACCCCCCGGATAGAAGGAAAGAGTTGCGACTTTTTGCGGAGACGTAGTGTCGATGGGTCCATGGTCCCAGATTCGTGGGATGAACCAGATTGCAATATCTCGGCGGAAGGCCAGCTCTCCGTTTATGAATTCCGAGGGGTCCTCGCAGGGATTAGGATAGCACTCTAGTGAATGCTGGAATTGGATTTCGTTAGGATGTGCGCGAACAAGGTAGATGCTCGTCGGTAGGTTGGGCAGGTCTGTGTCGACCCTGAAAATCTTGGGTATCATGTAGTAGTACATGCCTTGGTGACCCATCCGCCACTGCGCCGCGTTGTGTGTCGGGTCTCGGAAACCGTTGTCGACATAGTTTCCTTCCCAGATGAGGTTCTCCCAAGTCCTGTAGGGTGTGTACTGGCTCATGAAATTGTTCGAGTCTTCGCCCAGCACGATATCTATGCGCCACATTGGTTTGTAGATGTGATCCGCTATGCATCCTCCGCGTCCAATGAGAATCTCTGGCTCCCAGCGCCCGCTCAGATAGAACCTGAAGACCTCCTGATAGTTGTAGCCCCCGACGGGATATTCAGTTCGGATCTGGAAGTACGGGTCAGAGGCTGTTGTGAAGTTCTCATATCTCAGGTTTCCTGAGGCCAGAGTTCCTTGCAGCCCTGATGAAGCGGTCTCGTCCTGAAAGGGTCCGCAGAAGTTTTCAAGATAATCGTTTACGACGTATGCCAGACGAGCGTCACGGATCAGCGGTACGCCCTTGTAAGAAACATCCCAGATATTGAAACCGTCATCGGCTGTTGCGTTCCAGTGGATGAGCCAGTTGTATGTTCTGACAGGCCAGTCGTAGATCGTAACACTCTGGGTGAGGACGTTGAACGCCCCGGAAGAGTCGCTGACGTTGAGGGCGACGGAGTAGAAGCCCGGTCTGTTGTACGGGTGTAGAACAGTTACACCTGTTCCCGTTTGTCCATCTCCAAAATTCCAGGAGTAGGTGTAGGGGGGAGTTCCGCCAGTTGCTGTGGCGTTGAAGTTGAGAAGGTTACCGATTACCGCAGACTTGGGAGTCCAGTCAAAATTCACAGTGGGCGGCGGTGCAGAGCGGGCTGTGAAGAACGGGACTTGAGCGAAAACGACAACGTAGAGAACGGTAACTGCCAGGAGACTCCTCCTCAATCTTCGAGATTTCTCGAGTTGCATCAGATCCTTCCTCCAGCAGATCTATTCATGTTGGCTCGTCTCATTGGTCCTAAAGATGGCTCCCTGTTTCGTTCTCTATCTGCCCGGTTCGTTGGGGTTTCGACTCGATGTTTGTTCTGGCGGGTGAAGAATATTCCGATGCCAAGGGATGCAGATACTGCGACCGCAAGGATGCCCCCGGCAATGTAGTAGTTGGTGTAGTCTGAAGCAGAATTAGGCGGGGGTTGTTGGGGGGGATTTGTGTAGAGAAGCGAGACTGTTCCTTGGGTTGGAGTTTCTATGATGACCGTGCGGCTCGTTGCGTCGTAGCTCCAGAAGATTTTTGCCCCGTTCAGTTCTATGTAGAGCGGTTTCTGTGGGACTCCAACTAGAATGAGAAATGGGCCTGGTCCAGTGAGGTCGAATTTCAAAGAATTGTCGGATTGACCGATTATGTTAATGCCAACCACGGTCGAGTTCACGACAAGGTAGCCGCTCGAGAGGGGAAGCATCGGGAGCTGTATTGGGCTCGTTCGGCTGAAGTCTACAGTATCTCTGTATGTTCTGTGGCCTTGATAGAATGCCTGAAGGTAGTAGGGGTAGTTCTCGTCCGGAGTGATCTGATGCTGCACTATTGGAATCAGTTTTCCTCGGGAGTTCGTCATGTTGAAAACAAGGAGGTTGTTGACGTTTGTCCCGGCCCGGTCTGTGAATGTGACGGTTGGGACCCGGACAGGTTCCTGCAAGTAGATGGCGTAAAGTGCGGGTGTTACGCTTGTAAGAGTAGCTATTGATTGGGCAGCGTCATATGTCCAGTCCACGCCTGGGACCAGTTCCACTCTCGAAGATGTAGTCTTCACGATAGCTTTCGGTAAGTAGGGAACTTTGGCGAACATGGCATAGGATGTTCCCGTAGTCGCTTTGACATCAACAGCCAGCCGAGTACTGTCTTGTTCTATTCTCGTGGTGTTAAGAACAGATGGGAAGAACGCGACGAACGTTCCCGGCGACATGGGCTCTGCTAGCAACGATAGCGTAATCGTGATGTTTGTGTCGAACGGGATTCTGGCGCGGTAGATCAAGTAGGGAGGTGTAATAGTGGGGTAGTAGGCCTCCAAGGTGTAATCGCCGTCGGGCAATGTTTGCGCTCCTCTCGTATAGGAGGCAATATCGGATGTTGCATTGAATATCCTCCACTTGACGGACTGGTCGACGTTGGTCTTGCTGAGGTCTGTGAAGTTGAACTTCAGGAAGTGCATTGGAGGTGGTGGGGCGGGGTAGTTACTGTTCCAGTAGAAGTTCACATTGTCAATCCAGGCGGTCATTCCATACTGCGTTCCAAGGTCGGAATTCTGATACCCTTGGAGGCCAAACTCCAATCGGCTAAACACGTCATCGAGGGGAAAGCCTGGAAGCGTGCATGGGCTAGCTACGGTGCATGTGCTGTTGCCCGTAAATCTCATCGGTGCTAACCAGTCCGCCGTAACGTCGCGCGTGAAGTGTACCCATTTGCTTGGGGGCGCCATCAAAGGGGTTGAGAGGTCGCTGCCGAGTCTTCCCAGGAAAATATACTTCAGGCTCGGTTGGCCGTTAAGGTCTCCGTAGGTGAAGGTGTCGTTGGGATAGGTGAGGAACGTGGTGTCCGGGTCTATGACATAGTTGAGTTCTTGTCCGTTTTGGGCTTGTAATCTTATTCGGAAGTCCCCTAGCCCATCATACTTGGGGTCTAATCGAAACCAAAAGTCGAGTTCGTCCTGCCTCTGTGTGAAATTGCTGAACAGGGTGTTCTGAGGATAGAATTGCCGAACCCCCATGAAGCCGTTTGAGGCCTTGCCTATGTCCAGTCTTGCAGCGTTGTTATAAATTGCTTCGGTGTTGTTAACTGTGATTGTTGGTGCGGGTTGACAGTGACATTCATTCGTGACGTTCTGCCAGTAGATTGGTAGGCCATAGGTGTCGACCCCGCCCTCGAAATTTCCGTTTCTAACTGAGTTGACGCTGTAGGCCCCGGCGTGGACGGGCGCAGGGGGCATGGTTGCCATGACCGCTAGGATTGTTATCGATAAGGCAACCGTAGCTCTGAATGGCCCGAGGCTTTTCCGCAGGGTCAAAATTATTCTTCTACCGCCTTCTGCATTTGCTGCCTGATACGGGTCTACTGTTCTGTTCTCGCCACTCTTCTAGCAAACTAGTGGTCGGCGTCTATTTATCCGTTTACAGAATCAACTCCAAATTCGTTATGTCTCACTTTGTAGAAGAGTGAAATCCTTCAGATCCAATGGGTGCTCTGGATATCCGCGTATTATGCGGGATTACCGTGTCGAGGCCTTTGCCGGTCAGAAAGGCCCGCGTTGCCCGTAGAGCTCGGTTCGTGGTCTGTTTTGCGCGTTTTCTTCGGGACCCTATTCTTCGAATCAAAACTAGCGAGCCTACAAGGAGGATTACGCCTACTCCAATGGAGGCGTATAACAGCGTGTTGTCTTGGCTCGGTGCTGGGTAGGTGGGAAGCGGTACTGTTAGGTTCTCCTGGTTGGACGCGAGGCTTTCTCCTCCAGAGTTCACGGCTGTGATCTTGTAGTAGTAGACTTGGCCATTCGAGACAAAGTCATCGTCATAGGTTGTGACAGTGCCTGCTACGGTCCGATAATAAACGAGGTTTGTCGGGTTAACTCCGCGGTAGACCCTGTACCCTGTAATAGGTGCTCCTCCAAAGTCACTAGGCGGACTCCAGCTAAGACTTATCGTGCCGTTAGCGTAGCCCACTTGAAGCGCCAGGGGCGAGGTTGGCGCTAGGGCTGATACTTTGACGACTCTGGCGGCGCTGGAAGTTGTGCCGTTATCATCCGTTACTGTTATGGTCACTGTGTAGTTTCCCGCTTGTGAGTAGGTGTGTGTTCGTATGGCGCCGGTTTCAGGGGCTGTGTTGTCCCCGAAGTTCCATGAATAGGAGAAGATGGTACCGTCAGGGTCGTAGCTTGCGGTAGCATTGAAGCTCACTGAGCTTCGAACAGTTGTACTGTTGGTGCTGCTGGCGAGGACAATCACGGGTGGCTTGTTGAGGTTCAGTTTCGCAATTATTTCTGGTGAGTTGTTGTTGGTGACGTCGGTTTCCCCATTGAGCGGGGGGACTTTGGCGATAATGTTGTAATTTCCCGCCTGGAGGTTGGTTGTTTTCCACGTTATGGTGGCACTCGTCTGAGGCACAGGCGGCATGTTTAGGATAGTCTTGGTCTCAACGATTGTCTGGTTTGCGTACAGGTTGATTGTGAAGGTTTCGGCATAGGCTCCAAAGTTGCCGATGTCTACGGTGAATGCTATCGTTGCTCCGACCTTGACTGAGGAGGAGTCTGCCGTTAGCCCTAGGACTGCAATGTCGTGAAGGGGGGGCTGGGCGAATGCGAGAGGGAGAAGATCTAACACGTTTCCCGTCGAGTCTCTGTAGGGCGTGTCGCCGATGCCATCACCGTCCGAGTCAGTTCCCTGATAGTCGCTGTAGAAGTTTCCCCCGAGCAGAGGGCCACCGAGGATGTTTCTGCCGTGGATCCGGGTGATGTTCCAGGAGTTCAGAGTGTTGTCTGCGTTGGCATTTTCACACGAGTACGGGCACGTGGTAGGGTTTGGTGAAGTGTTATTGAGATAGTTGTTGTAGATCTTGTTCTGGACGCTTGCAAACAGATAGATTCCATGAGTGTTGTCCGTGACAATGTTCTCCGAGACGGTGTTGTCGACGTTCGTCAAAATGATTGTCCCATTCGAGTCTTTGGCGCCTTCTAGGCCAATTCCATACTGATTTCCACTGAGTTGATTTCCTTGCACAATGTTTCGATCAGCGGCGCCGTTCAGGATGAAGCCGAAGGCGTTGCCCCGGATTGTGTTGTTCCTGAAAATACTGTCGGTGGTTGAAATTATTCGATAACCGTAGCATAATGGAAGTGTCGTATCAAGACAGCTCGGCCCGTTTACGGCGGAGTTTCTTTCAAATATGCTGTTAGTGGCCGTTACGAGGAAGACTGTACAGTTCGGACCGACGCAGGTAACGTTGTTGCCAGAGATAGTGGATCTGTCGATTCCGCTGATGAACATTCCTGTCTGGGTGATGTTGCGTACTAGATTGTTTGACGCCAGCGAGTAGCTTGAGCCTGAAGCAAGAGAGATTCCAAACGTAGTGTTCCAGATATTGTTGTTCTCAATTATGGATGAAGGGCTCGTGGAGACTGAGATGCCGTAGTAGGAACCTGTGATTTGGACGTTGGCAATGATGCCGTGCGGTGCGTTTTCCAGCAGGATGCCGGAGGTTTGGGCGGGTGAGTAGGGGCTGTGGATGTAATTGTCCCGGATTATGAAAGAGGCATGTGTGTTGGCGATGTGGATCGCGGAGCCAGGAGGAGGCCCTATTGTAGCGTTGTTGACGTTGCTGATGTCCCAGCCTGCAATGACGTAGGGGTCCATTAAGGTACCGGAACCGTTTACGACACCGTTGGCAGGAGTGAAGCCTGCATCGTTTGAGATGTAGATCGGATCGTGCGGGCTCAGGCTTTGCGCCTTTGTCAGCCGTGGGCTTGTCGGGCTGAGCGTTAGGGCTAAGACGATTAGAAGCGTGAGACTGAGAGTTCCAAGTTTTTTCGTCTTTGTGTTCACACTTGCTAGAATGATGGAGGTTGAGCTGTTCTTCTCATAAGAACATTTTCGGTAAGTGGACTCCGATGGGTATCTGGAGAAATCCACACGAGGCTTGAGAGACCTGTTTCGCGGGGGCGGTTCAGCTAGGGGTGCAATCTTGGGTGATGGTAGGCTGAGAGGAGGCATAATGACTCGACTCGTATTTGCTCGGATGGGCTGGGCAACCGTGGCCTCTGGAACTTGCCCCTGTCCCATATCATCGGGATTCAGGTCGAGTCCCGAAGTATGAGATCGCAGGTGTCCCTATCAGAACCCGCAAAATAACTGTCAAACCCGTCAACAAAGGTGTCAACAAAACTGCCAAAACATTTGCTAAGCGAAAGTGAGAAG
>VBBN01000003.1 GCA_005888735.1 Candidatus Bathyarchaeota archaeon | reverse complement strand
AGACCAGGGGTCTCCCGGAGGTTTCGTCGAAGGACCCAATCCTTCTCACTGACCCCATGGGGGAGGAGGGCAGCGTAGCTTGAGTCGGGGCAATTCTCTTCAGGATAGATTCAGTCGTCGCGGGCTGTTGCTCCCATTCCCTGAAGGGTTCCTCGAGAGGTTCAATTCGTAGGATGACAGGGAAGGGCTTTGGCGCAGACGGGTTTCGATTCAGACCAGGAGGTGACTCGATGAGTTTGAGGACGGGGGGCCCGACATTCTCGGCATCGAATGCGGCGAATGCTGAGACCTTGGCAGGCGGTGAAGCTGACCTGTCACCAATAGCGGAAGCCGCTGAAGGGGTCCGAATATCCGGCTGAGACCCCGCAAACATGGGACTGACCGGAGTGAGCTTATCTGCCTGAGCGATCTGTCTTGCCCTCTGTTTCAGACTTCTAGACCTAGCGAGCATTCCAGCTCCGAGAACTAGGAAGGCCAATGACGCAGCCACTTCCGGGAGTGATAACCACATCGGAATCCTGCCCCGAATGTACTCCTGAAGGTACCGGTTGTTCTGGTACTCTTTCAACAGCCAGAATGCGAAAGAAGCAACAACCACGCCCTGCAACAACAAGACCTTGCCGTACGCCGGGAGGCCGTTCCGAAACGACTGCCGCATACGAGGTCCCGCTGACATTCACAATCACAACTCTAGCGATCGATGCGCTGAGGAGGCTTTCATCACGTTCCCATTAAGAAGTGTGAAACTCGAACAGAGCGGGTCGATGCACCCGTTAAGGCGGCTCATCGGCCCATCGTGGCCCCGTTACTGCCCCGCAAATCGCCCCCAATCGAAAAAAAAGGCCGAAATGTCCAGACCCGGCGCTCAGTCAAAGCCTCCTGCCCATTGCTCGGGCTTCCAAAGCTCTGATGAAGCTCGGCAGTTCCTCCACACTCCGAACATCCGACCGCGACAACGCCTTGACCCTACGCCACAACGTATCATCCGTCTTGACACCGAGCCTTGACAGTTCATGATAGAGCCAGTCTCGGAGCTCACGTCCTTCGCGGTCGAAGTCCGTCAGGACAATCACTCTGTCGAATCCGTCCAGCTGCTCGACAAAGTCCAGCCTCGAGCCCCGTCTCGCCTTCAAACACAAAACCCTCCCCGAAACCGCCAGCTTCCGGAGAGCGGCCTCATCCTTCCGCCCCTCCACAATGACCGGAACACCCTCACTCGAACTTCTCCGCAACAAATCCAACACCTTCTCCACCTCCTCCTTCTTCCAGGCGTAATACGATGCCCGGGGCTGACGAACGGCCAGCCGACACCTACGCCTCTCCTTCACAACCAAACCCTAACACTAACCAGCATCGATTCCTCGAACCTCTTCCAAAACCTTGGGCCTAGCAGCAAAATACTCCCGGACCGGAGCCAGCTCGTCAGACAAGAACCCGGCCATGTTCACCTTCAAATCCTGAGGATGAACCTTCCCAGCCACGTACAACCGCTCCAGCTCCTCAAAACCCTGAACCACGATATCCCCGCCGTACTTCGTCTCACGCTTCAAAACAAACTCTGCATAGCGGGGAAAGACTAGAGTCCCGAAGTACTCCATCAACGGATTACCCTCGACAACACCCGGCGGGCAGAACGCCCCGCGCAGCTTCTCTCCAATTACCTGCGGACTATCATGAATCAAAACGCTACTCTCAGGCTTGCTCTTCGACATTTTCGCCGCGATCACGCTGCTCACCTTCGGGTCTTCGTCAAAACTCCCGACAACACCAGCCCCCAAGCCCGCTAAGCCCATCAACAAGGGAGTATGGAGACAAACCGGCTTACCCCAGCCAAGCTTCTCCCCTGTCTCCCGGGCGAGAATGTGCGCCTTCCGCTGGTCAACTCCCGCGCACGCAACATCAAGCCGCATCTCGAAAATATCGGCAGCCTGCATGCAAGGGTAGAACAGGCTAGCGGCCTCCGCATCTTTGCCCGTCATCTCCCGGCCCATGATCGGAAGAGCCCTCATCACACGTTGCGCACTCGACGCCTTCCCAACACGCAACACTCTCTCCCAGTATTCAGCCCTGCCGGCAAGCTCCGACGCCCAGACATAGTGGACCTTCCCCTCCGGTAGCCCCAGCGCAGTAAAACAGTGCTTGAAGTATTCGCCGATCTGTCGAATCTTGCTCATGTCTCCGCCGAACTTGTTGTTCACCATGGAATGCCAGTCGGCGAGGAATATGATGAACTCGAAACCAGCCTCGACCATGTCTCGGATTTTGAGGCCGCAGACAAGTCCTTGGCCGATGTGCATCAGTCCAGGCGGCTAGCGCCGCTTTCCGGAACACTCAAAGCCCCAGTACGCCCGAGGCTTTTTCTTTTCAGCCAAGAGCTTCTCCAGCTCGGAACGCTGGACAACCTCAATAGTCCCACGACAAGCAAGGTCGAGACGCTTCTCTAAGCTCATCGAGGCCTCCTATCCACGACATCAACCCAAAACAGTTCTCGGCTTAAAGCCTCTAGCCCACGACTTTAGGGCGAGTTTCGCGTAAGCCCCTTTGACAGAGGCTGTCGCCTGCAACACTAACACCAAAGCCTCACAGTGAAGACGAGAGTCTTCCCTCAGCCCGGCTCTCTCGAGGCAGGCGCCTCACGCTCGCCCACGCCGAAGAGCACACCCGTCCCTTACGTAATAATGCTCACATCAAACGAAGATTTGCAAAAGTAACTAGCCCTTGGCCACACCAATAGGTGTCATCCGAACAACTTTTGTCCCAATTCCCAACTGGTGGCTGACTTCCACCACCCGGTCAACATCCTTGTATGCGTCCGGCGCCTCTTCCGCCACAACCTCCAGACTCGCAGCCCGAACAACAATTCCCCGACTCTCCAACGACTTCTTCAGGTCAGCACCCCACCACTTCCGCCGCGCGGCAGACCTGCTCATAAACCGACCAGCCCCATGAGCAGTCGTCCCAAAACTCAACTCCATCGCCCTAGGTGTCCCAACAAGAACCCAACTACTAGTCCCCATACTACCCGGAATCAAAACCGGCTGACCTACGTCGCGGTACTCAGCAGGAATATCCGGGTTCCCTGGGGGAAAAGAACGCGTCGCCCCCTTCCGGTGTACTGTCACTTTTCGCATCTGACCTTTCACAGTGTGCGTCTCAACCTTCGCAACATTGTGTGCGACGTCGTAGACGATCCGCATGTCCAGAGAGTCAGCTGGCTTCTGGAATACTTTCTCGAACGCCTGGCGTGTCCAGTGGGTTATCATCTGCCGGTTCACCCAAGCGAAGTTGCAAGCAGCCGACATCGCGGGAATGTAGTCCTCTGCCTCCGGGCTCTTGCTGGGACAGGCTGCTAATTCGCGGTCTGGAAGCTGGATATTGTATTTGCCGATGGCTCTCTCCATCACCCGCAGGTAATCGCTGCAAACTTGGTGGCCAAAGCCCCTGCTGCCTGTGTGAATCAACACTAGGATTTGTCCTTCCTTTGTTATTCCGAATCTGTCAGCGACTCGTTTGTCGAAGATCTTGTCGGCTCTTTCTATCTCGATGAAATGGTTTCCGCTTCCCAGACTTCCGAGTTGTGGGGCGCCACGGGATTTGGCATTGTTGGAGATTTTCGCTGGGTCGGCAGCCTCCATGCAACCCTCTTCCTCGATGGTCCTATGATCCTCTGGCCAAGCATAGCCATGGTCGAGGGCCCAGTCAAGGCCGTCAGTCACAGCCTTGTCGAGCTCGCTGGTGCTCAGCCGGATCTGCCCTTTGCTCCCCAGGCCTGATGGTATGAAGTTGAATATTGTCTCGACGAGTTTTGTGAGTTGGGGCCGAACCTCTTCTTCGGTCAGGTTGGTTCTTATGAGCCGGACGCCGCAGTTGATATCGTAGCCTACTCCGCCTGGACTAACAAGTCCCTCGTCATAGTCGGTCGCCGCGACTCCTCCTATTGGAAAACCGTAGCCTTCGTGACCGTCGGGCATGGTGATTGAGTAGTTGCATATTCCCTGGAGGTGAGCCACGTTGACGCACTGCTGGATTGTCCTGTCTGTTCTCATCTTTGCGAGGAGGTCGTCGTCCGCGTAGATACGTGCTGGTACTTTCATGCCGGGCTGGTGGTCGCTGGAGACTTCCCATATGTTGGGAGCAACTTTGTGAACTGGAATTTGGCTGCTGGTGGTTCTGCCGAAGCCCTGCACTGTCTCGCTCATCCCTCGTCAGGCTGGGCCTTGAAGCTGTAGCCTATAAGCCTCATTGAGTGGTGCGACAAGACTGTCGGTCTAGGCCGAATCGTTGCGTGTTAGAGGTCTAGGAGGAACCTTACGGTGACTCTTCCAGCACGACGCACGACTGACATCTCATGATATGTGACTCCTTTCACTTCAACGCGTCCGTGGTGTCGGTCAGGGTCGTAGTGCTCTCCGTGAGCCGTAGCTTTCAGTAGCTCCGATGAGTCTATGTTCGTAATCTTCTCGATGTCGAACTCGGAAAATATCATTCGTTTTATCTCAAAAGAGAGAAGAAGTTCCTCTAGCCAGTTGTAGACAAGTTCTAGCTCGTCGTGTCCTGAGACTCTTATCTTCCGAGCCTCGGAGGGGATGACGTTGTTGAGGTCTGCAATTGTCTCGAAGAGTCCAAGCCCGGCTTGGGCCAGAGCGCGTTCGAGGGTTGGCCCCCAGGCTTCGATAAGAGCATCGGTTACATGGTCGAGAAGCTGATGTCCCTCATCTCTACTCCTCGACATCGAATTTCGTGGAATTGTTTGGGATACTTCTTATTAGGTAAGCTTCGCGACGTGAGCAAGAGACCTGAACGCGTGGTTCGCGCCGGGATTACGCGGCGTGGAGCCGTGTCCCGTTGGCCGAGTGGATTAACCTCGTGAGTGTGGGTCTAGAGGCGCAGTTCCCGTTTTGGAGGGAGCGTAGGCCTTGAGAGCCTGTGGCCCTTTAGGGCCGCGTGGGTTCGAATCCCACTCCCGGCGCCAAAAACTAGATTTTCAGCAGGTCAAGTAGTGGCGACGACTGGCCTTGGGCAGGTGGCAATATGAGCCGTGTACTTGTCTAGGCGGACGTGGTCGTGGCATCGTGGACACTCAAGAGTCTTCATCTCTGTCCGGACGTTCCGGTTTTTCCAACTTCCGCCACGCATTTCTTCTAATCTTCCTATCCTACCATGTGAAGGTCATGGACTGGATATAAGCCCTCGTTCACCAGAATTGCGATTTTCGAGTATCGAGCGGGGCGAGTCGTCAGTCTTCGTTATCTTGCTCTAGCTGCAAATCATGCGGGGGCCCGTAACGAGGCTCTGAGTAATAGGTGACAGATTGTGAACCAGTGTTGACTCCGGGCGATTCGGGGCCTGTTGTGGGCGATTTCTAGAAGACGGGGGTTGTCTTGGCTAGAAAGGCCTGAGAGCCTTTCCGGAAATCCGGGCTTGTTATTGCCCTCAGCAGCTCTAGGTGAGCCTTGTCGAGAAGTCTATTGGTTATGAAGTCGTTCCGAATCCGTTTGAAGCTCGAGTTTGAAATAGGCGAAACACCGTCCATGCTTCGAATCGTCTCTTCTCCGGTTCGCCTTAGCCGGTCTCCCGGCGTTACATAATTGACGAGGCCGAGTCGAAGGGCTTCTGTTGCAGTGACGGGATGCCCAGTCAGGTTCATCTCGACGAGTTTCCGACCCTGCATGAGCAGAGGTCCAACAATTCCTGATATGCAGCAGAGTGCTCCCACCCGGCCTCCTGAAAAGGCAAAAGTGGCTTCGCGGGAGGCGATGACGATGTCAGAAGCCAGAGCCATTTCTGCGCCCGCGCCATAAGCGGGACCATTAACCAGGGCCACTATTGGCTTGTCGCAGTCGAAGAACTGTCTCCAGAAGGGTCTCACGAGAGAGTACACGAAACTCCGCGCAGAGTCCAACGTCTGAAACCCCCCGACCTCTTTGATGTCGAGACCGGCTGAGAATCCGGTTCCGGCCCCGGTGATAGCAACATACCGGACATGGGGGTCGTCGGAGGCGATGGCGATCGCGTTTTTCAGGCCCCGAAACATGGCCTTGGAAAGAGCGTTCAGAATCGCCGGTCTCTCCATAGTTATCCACGCGGTTCGATTCGAGACTTCGACCCGAACACTCTCTCCTTCACCTCTAACACCGCCAGATGTAGGACTTGTCGGGTCTTGTCTTCCTCGGTGAGACTGGGTTCGAGAACGTTTTTGAGGCACTTTCTGTTTCGCTCATCGTCACGGTGCGCTTTTCTGATTAACCTTCCGTACAATTCGAACACGAAGCTGAAGACAGTTCTAGACCGGGTTAACTCGGACGAGTATCTACAGAGCCTGTGGGATTGCATTAACGTCAACGCGGTCAGGCGGCTTGGTCTGTCAGACCACGGACGAGTTCACTTCGCCATTGTGTCGAACATTGCACTGAAGATATTGAGGAGCCTCGTCGAGGCCAAGGTTCAGCCTAACATTGTAACAGAACACTCAATGACGAACGAGGATGCTGAGGTTGTCGTGTTCTTGGGAGCTGTTCTTCATGACCTTGGCATGGTCGCTCACAGGGACAACCATGAGGTCTTCAGCGTCTCTCTCGCTGCACAGATGATTCCGGACTTGGTTCGCGGAGTCTATGGTGACAAGGAGCGCGCCGTCATAACCGCGGAGACGTTGCATGCGATCTACGCTCATGAGTCTGAGATTCCGCAGTTCACGCTTGAGGCTGGTGTGGTTAGGGTTGCTGATGCGCTGGACATGAAGGAAGGGCGCGCAAGGATTCCTTTCACCGCGGGTAAGAAGGACATTCACGCCCTCTCCGCAATGTCCATTCACGATGTCAAGATTCGAAAAGGAAAGCTGAAACCGATTATTGTCGAAATCAGTATGTACAACGAGTCAGGAATCTTCCAAGTGGACCAGCTCTTGAAGAAGAAGATTGCCGGCACAAAGATTGAGGGATTTATCGAAGTCGTTGCGCAGGTGGAAAACCAGCAGAGAAAAACGGTTCTCTCGCGCTACACGCTAGGGGCGTCGCCGGAACAGCCGTCCGTCCAGGCCTCGGCTCAAAGGTGAGGCGGTTCGGCCAAGCGCAAGATGCGTTGTCTGATAAAGACGCGATCTTTGAAAGTGATGATTATTCGACCTTGCTCATTTTTCCGTATTTTCCGACGTTGAGCTGAAGCTCTCCGCGGAACGAGTCAACGTATCCGTTTTCTATCGAGACCTTGTCGTTAACCGCGACCTTCGAGATGTTCTCGTTCCAGAGCGTGACTTTTACTGAACCGGATTCATCTTCGAGAGTTGCAGTTGCAACTTGGCCGGGGCCGAACTTGGTGTTGACATCTCTTGGTCCTTCGATATTCACAATCTTGCCCGCAACGTCTACTCTCCGCATTCCAGGTCTTAGCTCAGCGATCTTCAACGTTCTCCTCCTCTTCCTTCTCCTCTTCCACAACCTCGCTCTTTGAGATCACTTCGCCGGTGGCGAAGCTTCCTCTCACGCCGGTTATTCTGATCTTCACCTTGTCACCTGCGTTTGTTCCGGGGATGAATACCACGAAATTGTTGATGCGACCTATTCCGTCTCCTCGTCTGCCCACGGAGTCGACCGTTATGTCAACTTCTTGGCCTTCTTCAACTGGAACTGGTCCGCGATCCCGGTCGGAATCTCGACGAGTTCGGCCGTAACCTCCACGGCTACCGCCGCCATATCCGCCTCCTCGACCTCCATATCCTCCTCCTTGGCCGCCATAACCGCTACTGCCACCTCCGCGTCTTCCCCCTCCTCTGTATCCCCCTCGTCTTCCGTAGCTGGTTCTCGGCCTATCTCCTCCTCTATCGCTTCCCTCGCTCAATTCATTTTCCTCTCTGGCTTGCTTGAAGTCTAGGATTGTCAAAGAGCGGCACTGCGTTGATCCGCATGACTACTCCATACATCCTATGATTGACCCAAACCACGCCTTGCACGGTAGCTGGCCAGTAGCGTATTAAAGATTTGACTGGTTCCGTTAACTCTTGGTTGGTTGAGTTAGCTTCGGAGCATCGACTCCAGGGATTACCGTAGGCGTCGGGTTCCCCTTCACTGCTTCAACTGCTCCGCCTTGCGGCCCCTCATGGGCCCGTGAACGGTCGAACCTCACCCGTCCCCGCCAGGCCAGGTTAACAGCCGCTACCCTGTCCCGGTCCATCACTGCTCGACAGCTACTGCACCAGAGCTTGCGTGTCAGTCTCTTGTCCGATTGGAGTCTCTCCCCGCATCTCGGACATGTCATGCTGGAGCCTCTGGTCCCGCGTCTAGATATTCGAATGACTGGAAGACCAGTCCATCGCGCCTTATACTCTAACTGTCGCTGGGCTTCACTGAAGCTCCACCCGTTCATCCTACCCCGATACTTTCTACCCGTGGTTGAGAGATCATGTTTAGCGTGTGCTTGGTTAGGGGTATGCTGAGACGTTTCCCTCTCGCGATCGGAATCTCCAATCCTCCGTTCTTCGTCTTGAAGCCGTAGCATGATACGAGCTGCTGTCTGACAGTATAGGGCTCTCTGGTGGGAAATCCTCCTCCTGAGAGACTTCTTCCTAGCTGCTAGTATTCCTGCTGCTCTGCTAATAGGGCAGAGCTTGTAACAACTGGGAGAATCATACTGGGCTAATTGGTTGTAGGAGAGTTGGGAGAGCTTTCTCAGCGAAGATAAATCGTTAGCCAGACCTATCCGTATGGACTCGTTGACCATCCCTCCTGAACATTTTCAGTAATCCTAGCACGTCCCGTGTCGGAGCATAGTGTTGCCAGACAGACTTGACAGCTAACAAACGAACGACAAGAGCCCAAAACCCTCCAAATACGCCAGAGAGGCATCCAACGACAAGTTAACAGAACCCTCAGGCGACAATATCCACCGAGATGCCTAGGGGGTTTTCGTCGGCCTTCGGATTATTCGAGGGTTTTAGAACAAGCGCTTCCGCTCGAATGGTGCTCAGAATTGTCTCCTCGTTGTCCCGCAGTACGCTAATCACGGCCTCGGGTCCAACGACGACAAGCTCTTTGATCGGGGTTTTGAGGGATATTCCCCCTGCGGATTTCTTCCGACGACAGGCGGCAATTGTCTCAACTAGCACCTCCCCATTCCTTATCACCGTTTCATCTATCGAGCCTACCGAGGGCCAGGGACTGTTGTGAACGCTTTCTGAGCCCTCTCGCTGTGGAATCTGCTGGTAGATAGCTTCCGCAACATGCGGGCAAACTGGTGCAAGAAGTTTGCATACTGTGATTATCGCCTTATGAAGGCAATATTGTACGGCTTGTTGGTTTTTCTCGTTCGCTCCGGGCTGCAGTCGGTATTTCACAGCTTCGAGATAGTCATCGGCGAGAGAGTGCCATGTAAAATTGCGGATTGCTTCTAGAGCTGTATTGAATTGGAATGCTTCCATTGCCGCGGAGACGTCTGAGACTAGTTTCTCCATAGAGTTGATGAGCCACCTGTCGATGAGTGTAAATTGGGCGTTGCTCAAGTCTGGGGAAGTGAGGTTTCCCAAGATGAATCTCGAAACGTTCCAGAGTTTCGTCAGGAACTTTTTCCCGTGCTCCACCTCGGTCCATCTAAAGGGAATGTCATAGCCGGTGGAACCGCCTGCTGCGACCCATTGCCTTAAGGCGTCTGCTCCGAATTTTTGCAACACTTCATCTGTTATCACGAAGTTGCCGTATGACTTGTGCATCATTCTTCCATCGGTCCCTCTCACCATTCCGTTGATGAGTAGCGTCTTGTAAGGAGCCCTTGAGAAAAGGGCCAGGCTTCGCGCTAGCAGATAGTAGTCCCAAGTCCGCACTATGTCCAGGCCGTTTGGCTGGAGGTCTGCGGGGAATAGTCTTTCAAATTCGGGTCCCTGATTCGGCCATCCAGCGTGAACCGCTGAGGTTATCGAAGAGTCCATCCAGGTGTCTAACACGTCAACTTCCCCAATGAACTCCCGCGACCCACAGTGAGGACACTTTTCCACTTGAGGAGCCTCTTTACGAGGGTCGACAGGCAAGTGCTCTTCCGTGGCTGCCGTGATTTCACCGCATTTCTTGCAATACCAAACGGGGATGGGAGTTGCAAATATTCTCTGGCGTGAAATTACCCAGTCCCAGTCGAGGGAGTTGGCCCAGTCTATGAGTCGTTGCTTGGCGAAGGCTGGGATCCACTGCAGCTTTTCGCACCAGTCGACGATTGACTGCGTCATTGCTTTGGTCCTCATGAACCATTGAGGACGTGAGATGATCTCCACAGGAGTGTTGCACCGCCAGCAGGTTCCTATACTCTGTTGAGAAGGCTCTGTTCTCGAGATCTTCTTTTGCCGCCCTAGCTCTTCCACGATTTGCTTTCTTGCCTCTTCGAGCTTCAGGCCTTGGTATCGCCCTGCCACGGAGGTGAGGCGGCCGTTTTCACTGATTGCCTTGATGACGGGTAGCTTGTGTCGATTCTGCCATTTGACATCGGTCTTGTCTCCGAATGTGCAGACCATTACTGCGCCTGTTCCAAATGAGCTGTCCACCTCCGGGTCTTCGATAATCGGAACTTCCTGGCCGAAGATGGGCACCGTGGTTTTCTGGCCTCGTAGTTTTTTGTATCGCTGATCTTCTGGATGCACGGCTACGGCAACGCAGGCCGGAAGGAGTTCGGGTCTTGTCGATGCGATCTCGATTTCGTCTCTTGGTCCGAATTTGATGTACTGCAGTGTTCCCTTTCTCTCTTCGTGGACTACCTCGGCTTCCGCGATGGCTGTCTCGTCTCTGGGACACCAGTTTACCGGGTGTTCTCCTTTGTAGAGGTAGCCCGATTTGTAGAGCCGAAGGAACGAGGCTTGGGTGAGCTTGTAATAGGACGGGTCCATTGTCCGGTACTCTAGGCTCCAGTCGATTGAGATTCCGAGCCGGATAATCGTGTTCTTCATCTTCGAGATGTACTCGTCGGTAAGCTTCCTGCACATTTCGACAAACTGCGCAGGCGGCACGTCGTTCTTTCTGATCTTGAACGTTTTCTCTGCTCTTACCTCGGTGGGCAATCCATGGCAGTCCCATCCTTGAGGAAAGTGAACATTGAAGCCTTTCATTCGACGGTATCGAGCAACAAAATCGATGTAGCACCAGTTCAGAGCGTTTCCTACGTGGAAGTCCCCGCTAGGATACGGCGGTGGCGTGTCGATACCGTATGGTGGCTTTGAGTCATCCCTAGGGTCATACGCGTAGACCCTACCGTCGGCCCAGTATTCTTGCCACTTTGGTTCCTCTGCCGAAGGTTCGTACTCTTTGGGAAGAGAATAGGTCAGACTCGGCTTCTGTCTTTCCCTAGAATCCTGCATTGTGCAACGTCTGTGTTTCTCGGTGGACTTACGGCCTACTCGACGTGGCTGTGATGCATACCCCTACGCCTCGGCTGAGATGGAACTTTGCCCAGCGGGATATAAGCCATTTCGTGAGGCCCCGTTTTGAGGCCTAGTCATTTCCAGAAATGCTCTAGCGAGGATCCAGAACCCGAGAATACCGGTTATCCATATGAGAAGCGAGACAATGTTTCCTAGAACCGCAGGGGCGAGGAAGGTCACATAGAAGTAGACATCAAAGTACCAATGGAAGAGGATTGAGGCGTAGGCCCCGTATACCATGAAAGCGATGCCGATTGCAAAACCCTGAAGGGATGCGCTGGCAACCTTTCCGACTTGCCAACCGCCCCCACCGAGAAGATGAAGCAGTCCAAACCATATTGAGGTTGCACAAAGCATCGCCCACTCGCTCCAATGAATTCCTGACCATCCGTTTACTCTAAAGCTCTGAAGACCAGTTTCCAACTTCGCTTGGTCAGGAAATAGTAATCCTAGAAACACGAGGCGAACCCTTCTATTGATGGTAGTAGATGCAGCTAATGCGGTGCCGCCGGAGACATACGAGTGCCATGAGGCTCTTGCGGCAACCAAAAGGCCTAGCACGCTAATTCGAAAGGCGGCTTCTTCAACTACGGAAGCATATGCAAGACTGTAGAGCCTAACATAGGGTCTGTCCTCTAGCAATGAGCCGGTGGGTAATCCGACCGAGTTCTCCAGTGTGACAATCAAGACCACCAATAGGAGGAGGCTTGAAGAGACAAGAGGCATAATCGCGAACCAATTTGGGACTTGGCGCGCGATTTTTCCTTCAGCCAGTTTTCGAAGACCAGAGACGATGCCTCCATCTTCCCTGAACGCCAGAACAAAGCACGTTAGGAATACCAGGACTGTTCCGAAGTACACTGTAAGCGAATTAGCCTGAAGCGGAAGTCTAGTTTCGTACAAGAACACGCCCAATATCAAGCTTACCGGAGGACTATGAAAAAGGTCCAGCCCAATCGAAGTGGAGAATAGAACGCTGATGCTGAAGACAAATGCGATGAGGTATGTGGCGACGGTAAGTGCGGAGGTGGCTGCTGCTAACGTCCCAACGGATGCTCGAGGAGCCAAGGTAAACAGGTCGGCTCGATCAGCAGACTGGTATCTTTCCCTCGGTTAGGCTTTTGGTGAAGTCGTTTATGCTGTTGAGTTCTGATTTCACAATCTCCAGTGTGGGCTTGAATACCGACTTGTAGTCGACACCTTTCTCGAGTATCATCTCCACCCCAGCAACTTTCGGGTCGTTAATGGGCCTGCCAATCTGGCTGAGCAGCCAGACGTAGACCTCCCGTAAGCCTGAGACTCTCTGGTACACATGCTGGGCAATTTCATAGCTGAGAAGGTTGTAGATTTTTCCCACATGGCTGACGGGGTTCTTTCCCGCGGCGGCTTCTGAGCATGTTGGACGGTTCAACGGGATTAGTCCGTTTACCCTGTTTCCTCGGCCAACTTGGCCCCCGTCGCCATCGTCCGCGGAGGTTCCTAGAACTGTCAAGTACATGCCGCCCATTCCCCTCCCCCTTTTGTCCAGAGTGTTGATTGCGACATTGACTCCGTCGAATTTTGAGCGGTTCTTGACGAATTGGATCACCTCTTCGTTCACCTCGGCTTTTCGCTTGAAGTATTGGCCCTCGTTCTCGATAAAGCGATCGAGGAATGCGAGTGCTACGGTGAGGGTGAGCTGTTCTTTTTCCCGTGAGGCCATAATCTTAACGTCTTCCCCTGTCTCCGGGAAATCTTTCTTGAAACTGGGCGAGTTGATGAAGCGCTCAGTCTGTAGAACCATCTGTTCCGTCGCAGTGAGTGGCGCATAACCTACAGCCGCCGAGGTGTCGTTTGCCCCTAGGTACTTTCCTTTTCTAGAGAAAATGTCGCGGAGGGCTTCAGAGCCTTTTGAGAGCTCCACTTGGTATCTGACATGCTTATCGGGGTCAACGAATCTTAGATTCTTGCTGAACCATTTCTTGGCAGTGGATACTGCTATCTCGTCCACTGGAAGCGATTTCCCGTCGACATCGTAGGTTGCTCTGTCTCCGAAGACCATCAACATTGGACGCTTTACTTCTCCACCGCCAAATCGTCTGCGGACCTCTCCGGCTGCGAGCAGTCCCTTGTCGATGTTATGGTGGAGGACTGCTCCGTATCGTTTGAGGTACTCTTTGGATAGGGCGACCGAAACCTCATTCATAATTGCGTCGCATATGTGGTCTGGATGCCCCACTCCTTTCCGTTCAACAATCTCAAGGGGCTGTTCAGCTACTGGAACTTGGTGTGATTCGCTGATCCGTATCGTCATTTTTTCAAGCTCAGGACGTGTTAGGAATTTCGCGGGAAATTTCCACTATTAACGTTTGTCGGTATTATTCTTCGGGGAATACTGTGACCGCTATCCCTTCTTGCGAGCAGCTGATACGATTGAGATTACGTCCCTGTCTCGTACGATGTAGTCGTTGGGAAGGCGGAGCCCGTTTCTAGCGTCAAGAGCATATAGCATCCTTTCGGCTAGCTCAGAGTGAATCTGTCGAGCAAAGTCCCGTGCGGTGTACCCGTTCGGGACTAGGAGTGTGTCAGGAAGAACGTTTCCTTTCTTGTCCGAGAGTTTTTTCATATCCTCCACAGGATAGACTGCGTTCAGACCAAGAAGTTTGAAGATGCACGAGTTCAGGGCGAACTGTACGCCTGTCCGCATCAGCTTGCTCATGACTTTCTGTTGAACGTAGGCGAGGGCCCATGCTTGGTCCTTGCTTAGATGGCTTTCGTCAAGGACTTTGAAGCTCTCCTCGCCTGGGACGTACTGGATGAATCCCTTCTCCTGCGCTCTTCTAAGAGCTAACTCGGCCTCGCTGCAAACCGGTATGACAAGTTGCGACTTGAATTGGTCACGCAGTCTTTCGAAGTTCTTCTCTGCTTGGGCGAGGTCCATTTTGTTCGCTATGATGACTGTCGGTTTTGAGATGGTTCGGATCCTCTCGGCGAAGCTTCGAATCTCTTCCTCGGTCCAGTTCCTTGGTGTTTTTGTATTGAGGCCTGTCTCAGCTAGTGCTTCTTTCACGTGGGCCTGTTTTACGCCGATGCCTGCGAGCTCCCTTGCCAAGGGGGCATTGTAGTTTTCCGGCTTGAGGGCTTTCTTGCGGAGCCTTTGCAATGACCTGTCGATCGATGCCTTGAACCAGAGAACTAGCTCTTCTTCTATGTCTAGGACATCTAGGACTGGGTTTCCCATTCCAGCCCTGGTGATTTTTCCGTCGGGGTCAATGCTTCCGGACGCATCGACTACGTGGAGGAGAGCATCTGCTTGTGACACGACGTTCAGGAACTGGGTTCCTAGTCCTCTTCCGGCCCATGCTCCCTTGATGAGGCCAGGTAGGTCGATAATCTCAACAGGTATGAACCGCCAGCCGTCGACACATGTCGAGTTTCGAGGCTTGTCTGTTACATTCAGCTCGCGACATACGCATAATGTTTGAACCTGCCCTGTGGCAGTGTTGGGTTTCTTCGTCGTAAAAGGATACGTCGAAACCTCCGCCGTTGAGCTTGTCGCGGCGTTGAAGAAAGTCGTCTTGCCTGTATTCGTCTTTCCAACGATACCTATCCGAATCATTTGCCCCGCGATGCTCCTTTTCCGCAATACAGCGTAATAGGGCTATGGATTCCTCACGAGTGTTTGTCTCGAAATTCTCGCAAATGCTCTCAAAAAACCCGCAACAAACCCAGGCCTACCCGCCAAATGTTTTATGTGAGAACGACGCACGCCTCAAAGGCGTTGGGAAATGCCCGCCGAGATTACGAACGCTGACCAGTTCGTCGATATTTCAGAGGGAGCTCTTGAGTGTCGAGTGAAACGGTCCAAGGATGTCGTGAAGCTCAAGTTGCGGACCCCTAGCAGGCTGTACACTTACAAGATCAAAGTAGACCGGGCTGACGATGTCTTAAAACGCCTAAAGTGTGAAATTGTTGAGGTCTAGCGACTACCCGCCGTGCGCTACAGGGATTATCGTAACGACCGTTGTCCCTTCTATTCTCGTGTTCAGACCGCTAAACATGTTACAGTCTTGCTCGTTCAAGAGTATGATGACGTTCGGTCTTGGGTCCTTTGTTCCCGCCTCCACCAGATAGCTCTCGAATAGTGGATTGTTAACGGTTCTCAGAAGTTCTCTAACCAGATCAGCAACGGTAGCTATCGAGGCTGTATCCAGGCGAAGCTCGCGATTACCAGCCGCTGACGCCAAGACTCCTATCAGTCTCACGACTACTTCTGTGCCGAGCTGCTGGGTTTCTGTCCTACTCAAAGAGGAAGACTTCCTCCTCGTATCTCCTGCTTCCGACCCATGCTCCTCCGGGTAGATGTCTTATTCTCAACTTTCTCAAGTGTGACACAAATTCTTCTTGAGCGCTTTCGAGGTAGGGGGATCGAAGGAGCTTCAATTGGAAACATATTCCTAACGGCCTTGACGGAATGATGTGACGCGTGGTCTTCGGTGGAAAAACCTTCCCTGCTATTGATGCTGCCATGATTTCCTGCTTGTCTATACGGATTGTGGACAAGAGGAACTCATCCGCACCTTTGGGAACAGAATTGTCATCGCTATATGCAACCTTCAGGCCCCGTTTTCGGGCCATCTCCTCAATTTCAAACGAGCATCGCGCAAGGGTCAAGGCGTCCTTGCTCGCCGTCACTAGCACGAAGCACGATTCCGTATCTTGTATCGAAGCGAAACCTGACCTGTTCTCAAGCCAGTTCTCAGCCTCCTTGGGTGCAACCCTAAACGACTCGTAGGACTTAATTCCGTCTCTGAAATTGTCCAAGCTTGTTCCTCTGATTTCTCTGAACCATCTTTCCACGACTATGCTTGGGTCTTGATAGTTAATCGCAGCACATGGGACAAGCTGGCAGCCCAGCTGAGCCAATGCGGCTAGCCGATGAGTTCCATCAAGCACTAAGCCGGTCTTATTGTCCGATATGATTGGATGTCGCAGTACAGGGTCCTTTGCTAGGGCGGCCTTGAGCCTGTCAAGGTCCTCCTGAATGGTCTGCTCATGGGGCTTGAGGTCTCGGACTCTTTTCAGGGTAAGAAGAATCGGAATCTTGGCGCTAGCGATTTGGTAGCCGTGGGAAGCGTTGCCGCCTTCCAAAAACAGACGCGGTCCGCTGGATCACGCTTGCTCGGGAGCTTCTGTGGGAATCTCGGTGGCTGCTGAGGCTCGATTGCCTTCAACAATCTTTAGCCTGGTTATGTAGCCGACTATTCTGTTTCTGAGACGCTTGGTCCTAGCGTCTACGAGGGGCTCTAGGGCTTTCTTGTTGGCCTCGTAGTCCTTTCCAAACTTATCTGGATAAAGAGCAATGATTTCTCGAGAAATTTTCTTGACCGCTGCTATCCGAACCTTTCCCACGCCGTTTTTCCTTCCGGGAAGTCGGCGAGTTCGATTGTTGACATTTAAGTATTGGTGTCCAAAGTAGACAAAGTCGCCGGGAACTCTTAAATAACCTGGTTTTAGCCGCGAAAAACGTGCCGATAGTTGGCTGAAGGCGAGATATCAACCGCTGCTGTCCATAGGCTCATCAAAAGAGGCGGAGCAGGAAGAATAGGGGATGATGCAGCCGAGGAATTGCGAAAGGTAATGGAAGAAACCGCGATACGCGTCGGAAAGGAGGCGTTGGAGTTGGCCACGCACGCAGGGCGGAAAACGGTACGCGCGGAAGATATTAGACTCGCAGTGAAGCGGATTCAGAAAGAATAGGCTGAAAGAGTCAAGCCGAGCAAAAGCAAGGTTTTTATCCAAACTATTTCCTCGGCGCTCCTTGTGAACTAGACAGTGTCATATTTGGCGAATCAACCGATTCTGATTCTAAAAGAGGGTTCTGCCCGAAACCGGGGGAAGGACGCACAGAGAAGCAACATCAGCGCCGCCCGAATCGTGACGGAAGTTGTCAAGACGACACTTGGTCCAAGAGGGATGGACAAGATGCTCGTCGATAGCCTTGGCGACGTGACCGTGACGAGCGACGGGGCGACTGTCCTTGACGAGTTAGACGTTCAGCATCCAGCCGCGAAGATGCTTGTTGAGGTCGCGAAGACTCAGGATGATGAGGTGGGCGATGGGACGACAACAGCAGTCGTCATCGCGGGAGAGCTATTGAGACGAGCAGAGATGCTTCTTGACCAGGGTCTTCATCCAACGGTCATCAACGCGGGGTTCCGTAAAGCGGAAGAAAAGGCGATGGAAGTTCTCGCCGAGATAGGCAAGCCCGTGGAACTGAAGGACACTGAGACTCTACGCAAGGTCGCGCTGACTTCGATGGGCGGGAAGACTCTCGGAGCCGCGGCCTCAGAGCATAGCACCAAGATAGGTGTCGAAGCCATGAATCAGTTTTTAGAAAAAAGGGGTGAGTCATTCTTTGCCGATATTGAGAACATCCAGCTGGTCAAGAAAGAGGGCAAGAGTCTCCTCGACACTGAACTGGTCAGAGGTGTCATTGTGGACAAGGAGGTCGTTCACCCTGGGATGCCGCGACGCGTCGAAAAGGCCAGGATTGCGCTGCTCGACATGCCCTTGGAGATTGAGAAGACCGAGTTCAGTGCTGAGATCAAGATTTCCAACCCACAGCAAATGCAGGCCTTTCTTGACGAAGAGACAAAGCTGATGAAGGACATGGTGGACAAGGTCAAAGAGTCGGGCGCAACCGTGGTCATGTGCCAGAAGGGAATCGACGAGGTTGCGCAGTCTTTCTTGGCAAAAGCCGGCATCCTCGCGGCCCGAAGAATCAAAAAGTCCGACGTGGAGAAGCTGTCCCGGGCAACTGGAGCACGAATAGTCACAAACCTAGAGGATCTTGGCAAGGCAGATCTTGGAATCGCCGGGCTGGTTGAGGAGAGAAAGCTCGGGGATGACAAGATGATTTTCATCCAGGACAGCAAAGATCCAAAGTCGGTCAGTATTCTGATACGCGCTGGGCTTGAGCGTCTGGTCGACGAGGCGGAAAGGGCTCTGAAGGACGCTCTGTCTGTCGTAATTGATGTTGTCAAGAAACCCAGAATCGTGGCGGGGGGAGGGGCGGTCGAGACAGAGTTGGCTAAGAGAATTCGCGATTACGCCACCAAGATAGGTGGTCGTGAGCAGCTGGCTGTCGAGGCTTTCGCTGATTCTCTCGAGGTGATTCCTCGAACACTAGCGGATAACGCTGGACTGGAGCAGATTGACATTCTGGTCGGGCTGAGGGCTGCCCACGAATCGAAAGGACTCTGGAGTGGAATCAACGTGCACATAGGCGAGATTTCGGACATGTGGAAAGAGGGAGTGCTAGAACCGCTAAAGGTGAAGGAGCACGCCATTGGCTCCGCGGTCGAGGTTGCTTCAATGATTCTCAGAATCGATGACGTTATCGCTGCGGCCAAACCTCCGCCTCCGCCGCCGGGTGCAGGCGGACATGGTCCTGACTAGCGGCATTCTTCGAAAAGCCTTAACTGCTAGAACTTTCCCGGTCGATTTCGCTCCGGTAGTATAGACCGGTCAACAGCAATCGGCCGAAAGTATGCCGGACTCTCGATCCGGCGACCCGGGTTCAAAAGCTAAGAGAGCGAGCTGAGAGTCCCGGCCGGAGCACCAAGACCAAGCAGTGCCAAGACTCATAATCATAACTGGGACCCCTGGAGTCGGAAAGTCTACACTTTCCAGAGCTCTTGCTCGAAGGGTCGGAGCTCGTTTTATTGACCTAGGAGAAGTCGTAAAGACTGAAGGGCTTCATGTCGGATTCGACCAATTCCGCGGATCGCTCATTATTGATGAGAAACGAGTTCGTCAACATTTGGCAACTGTGCTCAAGAGCGGCGGAAAAGTAGTAGTTGCGTCTCATACAGTAGGGCACATCGCGCCTCGTGGAGTGGATTCATTTGCAATAGTGTTGAGGCTTGATCCGATTCTATTGTACAGAAGGCTGTTGAGGAAGGGATGGACCAAGAGGAAGATCTGGGAGAACGTTGAATCCGAACTACTTGATGTGTGCTATTTCGATGCAGCTCACAATCTTGGACTCGAGAGGGCTTTCGAGCTAGACACTGGGACAATGTCAAAAGCGCAGGTGTTGGGGGAGGCCTTGAACGCCATTAGAGGAGATAGAGCGCAGATGTCGAGGGTGAATTGGCTAAGCAAATATGACCCGATAGACCTTGAGAGGAAGCTCGCATGGAGAAACATTTCATCATAGTCGCCTGTCCAAGATGTAGGACCGTTCAAGTGGCGGACGGTCGCAACGAGTCCCGTCAATGTGCAAAATGTGGTAAGCGGTTTCAAGTTAGCAACCTACAAGTTCTCGGGCGTGGGAAAGACGCGCGTGAGGCACGGGTAATCGCTTCATCAATCAAGGCTCAACTTGGCGCCCAGGAAACCAAAGGTGATATAGCTCCCGGCAAATAGCGCGCTTCAGGTTTCAACTCCCTGTCGTCAACAGCAGATCGGAAGTTCATGGAGGAATTATCCAACCTCCTTCAGAAGAACGTTAGCATACTGACTTCGTCGGGAAAAACATTTGTCGGGACACTTACCGGTATCGATACGGACACCATGAGCGTCTGTCTCACGAATGCAAAGTCCGACGCTGGACTAGCTATACACAAACTCTTCTTAAACGGAGAAACCATAACGCAAATCTCAAGTTTCGACAAACCCTTTGACCTGCACAGTTTAGGCGAGCGATTGGAACGCGTCTTTCCCAGAATGGTCCGAGTAATGGAAGACGCAGGTGTAATTGTCGTGATGGATAGAATACGCCTGACAGAGAAGGGAATTGTCGAAGGGTCGGGCCCTGCGGCGGAGAGAGTCCAGAAGGTCTACGAAGAGTTCATGCGCGAGAAGGGCGGCATCAAGGCAGGGTAAGCCGATTCGCCTGTCCGAGTCAAAACCTTTTCAAATCCTGCATCAGGAAATTCGGTCCCCGCTGTGATAGTCTCGGGGTCCAACATAGGATATAGCGAGGCAGCTTATCTCCTCACTATTGCTACCCCCTGAGTGGATTCTGCCACGCTGACTGTTCCGAAGAGAAGTCATTTGCGAGGCGCTTTCTCAGCATCTAGGAGGATTGGAAGGGAGACGGTGGGGCCCAGGTGCAACGGTCAAGACAGTTTCAGGGTGTTCTGTAAGGATTTACTCGGGCGGGTCGGAAGTCTAACAACCAAAAGTGGCTCCTTTCAAACTCCCCATATGTTTCCAGTAGTGGACCCAAACCTGCCAATTTTCAGCCAAGATGTCTTCAACGGTCTTGGTATACGTGCTATAATGACCAACGCTTACCTCCTCAAGCGAGGACGGAGCGAAGCGGACGTTCCGAACGTCCACAAATTTCTGAACTTTAAGGAGACAGTCGCAACTGACTCTGGCGCCTATCAGATCCTCGAATATGGCAAGGTGGGCGTTGACCCGGAGGAGATTGTTCGTTACCAAGAGCGGATAGACACTGACATTGGAGTCATTCTAGATATTCCGACCGGCTATCGTAGTGGTCCGGCTAGGGCGAGGTGGACCGTTGATGAAACGGTGCGTCGAGCTGACAAGGCGCTAGCAATTAGAACTCGCAACGACATTCTATGGATCGGACCCATCCAAGGTGGCATCTACGTCAAAGAAGTTGCACGGTCGGCGAAGCAGATGGCCAGGAGGGATTTTGCCATCTATGCCCTCGGGAGCCCGACCCAGCTGATGGAGTCACAACGCTTTGAACTCCTAATCGATATGATAATGGCAACGAAAAGGGAACTCTCTCCGTCGAAGCCCCTCCACCTTTTCGGGGCCGGACATCCGGCCCTCTTTCCATTTCTCGTTGCGATGGGGTGCGATCTCTTTGACTCTGCAGCCTATGCGCTTTACGCGCGAACCGACCGCTACCTAACCTCTGAAGGAACATCCGACATCCGGGAGATGGAGGAATTTCCGTGCCTTTGCGAGACCTGCCGCAACGCCACCCCTCGTGAACTATTGAGGGCTGGAAAAGGCAAGAGGGAGTATGCCCTCTCATATCATAATCTTCAAGCGTGTTTCTCCGAACTTAGACGTATACGAGATGCTATTCGAAAGGGCCGTCTCTGGGACCTCATGGAGCAACGCGCATACTCACACCCGGCGCTGAAGCGATGTCTGAACAGGATCACGCGGCATGCCGAGGAGCTAGAAGCTTCGACGCCTGTCGTAAAACCACGTGGGATCTTCCACTTCGGTTCAACAAGCGACGCTCGTCCCGAGAATCTTCGACATCTGTCTAGAATCCGCAGGGTGATATTTCCCCGCCGAGCCCGATTATTGTTGCTTCCTGGCAGATGGAGGAGGCCATACAGGGAGGACCCTCGCTACAGGTCGACCGTGAGCAAGTTCCAGGAACGGGAGCATGCCCGAATCATGTTCTACTCGATCCCCTACGGTCCAGTTCCGCTTGAGCTGGATGAGACATATCCAATCGCCCAGACGGAGAGCGTAGAACCCGAAGATTCATCGGCATATGTCACTAAGGCCGAGATAATCTCCCAGTTCTTGAGAAATCTCTCTCCGGAGCGTGTCGTATTAGTCCAGGATGGTAGGCTTGGGGAGGCTGTTGGAGGAGAGCTGAAGACATGGCTCCCTAGGTCACGTCTCGCAATAGTCAACGGGGTGGGTTTAAGATCCGATCAATTAGGACGAATCGTTGATCGTAAACTTTCGATCCAGACCTAGGCGTACATTCTTTGCAGCGACTTCCGCGTGAGCCTTGACTTGTGGTCGAACTCGCGTTCGATGAACTTGGCGTCCTTCACGAGCTCATCAACGTCGACCTTGAAATTGTACGTGCTGGCGATTCGCCGGATTGCCAGTGCAGCGGCTGCGGGGTCGGCTCTTGCAGGCTCGGCGTACGGTAGAACTGCTATGGCCGGGAAGTCATGAATTTCGAACTCGCTAAGCATGACAGCCAAGGGTCCGTATACTAACAAGCCGGGCTCGAGGATTGGTGCTTTGAACAACTTCGCCTTGTCCAAGTAGGCTCCAGTGGGGACTACTGCGAAGTCGTCCCTTCGTTGCTTGAAGGAAATGTCTAACCCTCCAACTAGAATCGCGTCTTTGAACTTCTCCTCAATCGCCCAGTTGGCAATGGATTTCGCGAATTCGGCTTCCTCGCTCCTGTGGGGGGAGAACTCAAGCTTGACAAGCACTGTCTTTCCCTTCGCATAGACTTCGAAAGGCGTGACCAGGCCCCCCTCGGCAGTTCCGACCCAGGGTGGCGGGTTGCCCACTTCTACAAACCCGATTCTCTCAGCTTTCAGCGCATGTATCAAGTAGCTGGTCGCTATGTAGCCTGTCTGTCCAACTCCGTGAAATCCCGTGATAAGTGTGGACCCTCTCAGAGTTTTCTTCTCTACGAGGACCTGCACTGGCATTAACATGACTCCTAGGAGATAGTTGAGATGAGAGAAGTTGTCTTCCCTAAAAGGGTCTCGCGGGTTGGCTTCCATTGTAGGGCTTTTATTGTAGTCCCTTACCCGGTCGCGTTAGTGTCCTGAGATTTCGTTTGTGTGTAGTTGAAAGAAATAGGATGTCGGAATGAAGATCAGATTCATGGGCGCCTGCCAGGAAGTTGGCAGGTCAGCCTTTGCCGTAAGTGTCGGAGAGAAGTATGTCGTCCTTGACTACGGCGTTATGGTCAACGGTCATGTAGGGTTCCCTATGCATATTCCCCCACGAGAAGTGGAGGCGATAGTCTTGACGCATGCGCATTTGGACCACATCGGAGCGGCTCCGATATTCTACATTCAAGGTGGGGTCCCGCTGTACGGGATTGAGCCCACTTTCACACTTGCGAAGATCATAATCAAGGATTTTCTCAAGCTGAGTGGCTACTATGTACCGTATGAGTACATTGACCTGGAGACGATGCTGCGTCATACACGTGACATGCAGTACCGCCAGTCTTTCGACATTGGTAGCGCATCAGTGACTCTAGTAAACGCGGGACATATTCCTGGAAGCGCTCAGACACTCATTGAGCAAGAAGGTCGTCGTCTCCTCTACACGGGTGACTTCAACAGGCAGCCCACGCGTCTCGTTGATGGGGCCGACCCGGAGTACAAGAACTTGGACGCAATTATTCTTGAGGGAACCTACGCCACCGAGGATCATCCGGTACGCGATGGGTTGGAGAAAGAGTTTGTCGAGAAGGTCACGGAGGTCGTGGAGCGAGGAGGAGTCGTACTCGTCCCGGCTTTCGGAGTTGGTAGGTCACAAGAGCTACTCTCCGTTCTATCAGCCTACCACTTCGAGCATCCTGTCTGGGTTGACGGAATGGCGTTGGACGCGATGGGAACTCTTCTCAAGTTTCCAAAGGCTCTAAGGGACGCAACGGTGTTCGACCGTGCTGCAAAAACGGCCCGATGGGTCGATGGCTGGGAGGATCGACGCAAAGCGACAAAGAATCCTGGCGTCATCATCTCCCCGGCAGGTATGTTGAAAGGAGGAGCCTCCGTTTTCTACATGGAGAATGTCGCGTCCAAGAAAGAGAACGCTGTCTTCTTGGTAAGCTTCCAGGTCCCCGGAAGCCCAGGGAGAATCCTTCTCGACCGACGCAAGTTCGTTATTCACGGCAGGGCTCGTCCCGTTGATGCGCAGATTGAAAGGTTCGACTTCTCTTCTCACGGCGGCAAACGGGAGCTGGAGATGACATTGTCAGATTTGGACAAGAAGACCAAGGTGTTCATTGTCCACGGTGCGGAAGGGAACTGCAGGAGACTCGCAGAATGGGCGAACAAGGAACTGGGCCTCAACGCGATTGCCCCGAAGACCGGAGACGTTCACGAGATCTAACCCGGTATGGCCCAGCCAGAAGAACGATTCAAGCCTACGATAGCGCACCTCTACCCAGTTATTCTAAGCCTGGCAATTACCGGGGCTCTCGGCTATCTTCCCGCAAGTCAGAACGTAGTGGTTCAGCAAATCATCGGTGGAGACACAGTCCCCACAGCCTCCGTGAGTGCCCTCTACTTCGTACTTACCCTAGCCGGTAGCGCCACCGTCATGCTTCTTCTGGTGAGAAAGGGAAAGATGAGCTTCCTCCAAAGGGCCGTCAAGACCGCGTTGGTCTTCGTTTGCTTTGCAGTGGCTCTCTGGTACTCTAGCATACTCTTCTCCCTGGCCGGAAATCCTCTCCCTGACCCCTCCGCCACCATTGTATTGCTAACTGTTTCCATAGCGGTGGCCGCGGCTGTCGGGTTACTCGTATTCGGTCGTAACAAGAATCTCCAGGTGTTGGGAGTTGGTCTGCTCAGTGCTATGACAGGGCTCTTTCTTGGAGCCTCCATTCCTTGGCTAACTGCTCTTATCCTGGCTGGTGCTCTGGTCCTCTACGATACTCTGGCGGTCTTTCGAGGTCCAATAGGGGCACTCGCGAAGAGCGTCGAGGTCAGAGATCTTCCGGGCGCGGTCTTCACATACAAAGAATTGAGTATAGGGATGGGCGACATGGTCTTCTACTCGCTTCTAGCAACGACAGCTTTGTGGAATTTCGGGGCTCTAGCATTTTTCAGCGCGGCAGTCGGGATCCTCGCAGGGACCTTTCTTGGATTCAAGGCTCTCGCTCGGTACGAAATGTTCCCAGGACTACCATTCTCGTTGCTACTTGGCCTTGCTGGAATCGGCCTAGCGATCCTTCTCTAGTTCTTGCACCAGATCTGCGACATCGTTCAGCCTGCCAGCACTGTAATCAGCGATAGTAGCCGGCTTTGAGCCTCGTCTTGAGACCAGAATTGTCTTCAGACCAATGGCTTTAGCTCCGCAAACGTCCATCTGTTCAGAGTCTCCGACGTGCACGGCTTGTTCCGGGTTCAATCCTAGCTGGAATAGTGCATATCGAAAAATGCCGGGGTCGGGCTTACGAACTCCGACCAAAGCTGACGTAACGACTTTGTCGAAGTAGCCTTGGAGTCGGACATGCTTCAGAATCTGGAGAGCTACCTCGTGAGACGATATGTTTGATATGATTCCCAGCTTCACATCCCGCTTGGTGAGCGACTCAACAACCGGTTTCGCGTCCTTGAACGCGACCGCATTTGCACCCCTATGCCTTGCGACCACTACTACTGCTCGTTGGACGAGGCGCTCATCCGGGTCCCTTCGCAAAGCTCTTCTGAGGAGCTGTGTCATCCATGTCTGTATAGGAATCTCGACCTGGTGCTTCAGACGTAGCCTTTGGTTGATCTTGTAGGCTCTCTTATAGATTGCATAGAGGTTTTCATGGCGTTCTGCCCTCGGAATCATTCTCGCTATCTCTTGGAGGGCAAGCTTCGTGACCATGTTATCTTCGATATTCTGAGTGACGAGGGTTTCACCGAGGTCGAAGAAAACGGCTCTTAGGCGTGGGGGCATTCTGGTTTTCCGCCGAGCGGAATCGTGAGGCCCGGTTGCTGGACTATTAGAGCGATGTTCTTCGTCCTGTGCAAGTCCCGTCTAGTTGGCAGGGTATCTTAGAACCGCTGCGACTTTCCCGAAAGAGTCTCGTAGCATCCGCCCTTCTTCAGTCTCTTCCGATATGACCTCGACTCGAGTCCCAGCTTTTTCCGCGAAGTCCACGAAGCTGTCAACTATGTCAGATTCCTCTTCAACTCCCAGGTTTGTCTTCCCGCATTTTTGACACGGGCGGGTTGTCAGCGAGCTTTTGACCGCGTCGGCTTCAAATCTTGTTCCCCGGAATTCTTCCACGGCTCCGCAGTTCTTGCACTTGAGGAGAAGCCTCTGCCCTTCGAGTTTTTCTGAGATGAGTAATGTGTCGACGATTCCTTTCTCTAGGTATTTTTGGACGTTCTTTTCTCCGAAGGCTGATTTTCCCGTTTCGTGGCCTATTTCGTAGAGGAATTTTTGTACCAGCTGTTTCTCTTCCTGGTACCTCACTCCTTTGAGAATCTCTCCGCTCTTCTCTACAACCTCCTCGACTCCCATCTCGCTAGAGTAGCTTGTATCGACTATTGACAGGACTTTCTTCTTCAGCATATAGTTCATGTAGTCTCCTTCTGCCCAGTTGTACTTCGTAGGTCCGGGTCCTCCGACGATTATCCCTCTGAGGTCGGGAATTTTGGTCATGATGTCGTTGAAATGTTGTCCGACCCGGACGTAGTAGTCGTTTGTGACCTGTTCGCGGATTCGCTCGAAACGCCGAGCTGACTGGCCTCCGGCGCGGCTCTTGCCTGGTATGCCTGAGGTGAAGGTTTTCTGGATCTCGACCCGTTGTCCTTTCAAGGTCGCCACGACTGCTTCTGTGCCGTCTATGACTATGATGCCGTACGAGTTTTTTTCCGCTGCTAGTGCAAGTAGGGGTTCTACGTGGAAGCGTGAGTCGCACCTGTAGAAGCCGACTGTTATCGGCTCGGGGGGTATGAGTGTGTAGATTTCCATCCGCTCGCTCCCTGGCCCGTTCTGGGGAATGGCTCCGGCGAAGATGACGAGCCCGGTCGGAGGTGGTTCTTTGAAGAGTCTGAGGCGTTGGCTTACGCGTTCTATCGCGTCTTGGACGTTTTGGCGGGTTGTTCGGGATTTTATGTTGACAGCGGTTCCTCCTTCTTCACGAAGGTTGGCAAGAACTTCATGTATTCTGCTTCCCGGCGGAACGTAGAGGCTGATTAGTTCGGTTCCGCGGCCGGCTTTGTTTGCTAGTTGTTCTAGTGTTCTTCTGAACCTGAACCTTGCCACTGAGTCTGAGCTTGAAACTGACATGGGCTAATTCACCTTTGAGAATTGCTGAGGGTTCTTTTCTTGGCCAGCTGAGGGGGTTGCTGGCTCCGCTAGTCACGTGCTGGGCTTTTTCAGGCTGCGCGCGGCTCGGTGGGCGAACATGGAACTGATTATCCTGTAACGAAAATTCGTCGTGGACTGTATAAAATGGTTATTCTGAGCCGGGTCGTAGGATGACTATTGGGATTGTCCGCTTTGTCTTCTTCTGGTAGTCGTCATAGGCGGGATAGGCCTTGGTCAGCATAGACCAGAGTCGAACATTGTCTTCTGGGCCTGCTTTTTTGGCGGTCATGGTCTTTCTTTCGCGTTTTACCTGGACTTGTGCTCTTGGGTTATGTTGGAGGTTAGTCCACCAGGTGGGGTCTCGGTCTCGTCCTCCGTTTGAAGCAACTATGGCGAGATTGTCGCCGTCTTGGACGTAGATGAGCGGTGTTGTACGTTTCTTCCCTGTCTTCCTACCTGTGGTCGTGAGGAGTAAGACGTCTGCGCCGTGCATTTTTGTTAGGATTCTTCCTCCGCTCGCGCGGTACCAGAAAGTGTGCGATGCGGAGAGGAATCTCTGGGTGTTCAAGCCTTCGTCGCCTTCATGCTGTGAATGAATAGAGTCCCTTCGATGTTCCTCACGCTTGAAAGTCGCTTCTGAAAGCGTTACCCCTCCCCGCCTTTATATAGTCTGCATGAAAGGAAAAATCGATTTCTAGGTTTTTTTCGTGGTTTTGTGTTGTTTTCCGCGCTCTCTTTGGCCGATCTCGGTGAACTTTCAGCCTTGTAATTCTCGTTTCAATTCTGGGTGCCAGGCAGGGTTTCGGTTGTCTGAGTCTGTTCAAAGGAACGCTACGACCTCATCATGAACAGTAGGATGACGTTTCACGTCGGACGAGGCCGTTGGTAGACTGTCTGCTAATATACTGAACCACATCGGAGAGCTTGCTTGACATGAGAGCCGTAGTCAAGCTCGGCGGTGCTTTGTTCAAGCGGGATCTTGACACGGTTGCGCTAAGAAAAATTGCTGGCGCCCTTTCGGACTTCGCAACTCAAGGCAACCAGTTGGTCCTCGTCGCAGGAGGAGGCCAGAACGCTAGGGCCTACATAGTAGCTGCGAGAAAACTGGGAGCAGACGAGTCGACCTGCGACCTAATAGGAATCAAACTCACAAGGGCAAACGCAGAACTACTCCGGATCGCGCTTGGCTCAACGGCGGTTTCAAAGATACCAACCAATCTCAGCGAAGTCTCCCACCTTGCTGGAAACGGCAAAGTGGTAGTTTTAGGGGGTCTTCAGCCGGGACAATCAACCAATGCAGTAGCCGCGCTCGCGGCCGAGATTACCAAAGCAGACGTGTTGGTAAACGCGACAGACGTAGAGGGTGTGTACACTCAGGACCCGAAGAAATCCCCCAAGGCAAAGCTGATTCGCTCTGTCCATGTCGATAAGCTGCTGAACTGGGCAATGGCAGGGGAGGTCTTCGCAGGGCGATATGAGCTCTTAGATCCATTGGCGTTGAAGATTCTCCAAAGAGCGCGTATTCCCACGCGCTTCGTTTCCTTGGTGGACCCAGGGAATATTATCGAGGCCCTTCATGGAAAAGTTGTAGGCACAAGGGTCGTCTACTGATAGGACTCTTCGAATTGAGACTCCAAGATATTTTCCAGTCCAAAGCCCAAGTCAAACTCGTGGAGCATCTGTTGATGAACCGCTCTAAGGTTTTCAACCAGGCAGGTCTTGCAAGGATGCTGAACGTGTCCCCTTCAACAGTTGCACGCATAGCGGAACCGCTTGTGAAAAGTAACATTCTGCTCTTCGAAAGGTACGAGAAAGGGATGAAGATCTTCGCCCTTAATCAAGAAGCGCCTGCGACGCGGAACCTAATTGATTTCTACGACAAGATTCGAGACCTCTAAAATGGTCGCCGATAGTCGGGTCTGCGTGTCACTCTGAGTCGGATCGCATTTTCTCCAAAACCGCTTTGCTCGTAAGCTCCCTAAGAGCATCACGAGCTATCCACCTCGCGGCCTTGGATTCTAATTGGCCGATCTCCTTCGCCGTGCTAATCGCTGAGTTGTTCAGGGCCAGATTTCTCTTTCCAATCTGACGCAGCGCCCAGTTCACGGCCTTTCTGACGAAGTTTCTCTCGTCAGATGCCTCTCGCGCGATTACTGGTAGAAACGCAAGGAATGTCTTGTTCGGGGCCTTCTTGTCGTGAACCGCCAAGTAGGCCATCAGCGAAAACCCTGCTCGTTTCACGAATTCTTCGCCTCGGCCGCTCCACTCAAGAGACTTCTTGACAGCGAAAGGGGTCTTGCAAAACACGTTCCCACAGCACTGGTCCACCACGTCCCAAGAATCGAAGTCCCTAGCCCATATCTCCATTTGGCCCTCACTGACCTCTAGTGGGTCGTCAATCATAGTCGCCAATAGCCGAGCGTCATGATAACCAGTGCTCCACAAGTCCAGTGCCAGCCCATGGTTTTTGCCGATTTTTTTCGCAATTGACCTCACAGTCGGCACCGATACGCCGAACGAGGTGCCGGTGGTTATGGCAAACCTAGCCATCCCTTTGAGAAACTTGGGGTTGCCTTGAGCTCTGAGTTCTTGGACTATGTCCTGAACCTTGGGGGTCTCTGATTTTGGCAGGCCTGTTCTCGCTCCATCAACGTTATGTTGGCGTATGGGCCCTATGGTAAAGGAAGGCGAGCCAGATTCTCGAGGCCTTTCGTCGGCTCTGCTCGAACCCATGGCTTTTCAGGACTGCATCAATTCTGTCGAGGGAGTGCATGTAGAACAAAGATCCCTTGCGACGCTTCTCGAAGAGGTTCATGAGCCAGGCACCTGGCCTCAAGAACAGTCCGACCAACCCCGCGTTTCTCGGGATCACAAACGCGAGACTCTCACGAGAAGCACCGCCAGCGTTTCCGAGTAGCTTTGAAAAGTCTGGATAACAGCATATCACCTTGTCCAAGACCACGATGTCACAGGCCGGCAAATCTGTCTCCGCCGCGTTTCCCACCTGGAACATGGCAACAGCTCCAAAACCGCTAGAACCGGCAAGGTCGCTCGCAGTCTTTATCATCACCGCCGACAGGTCCATCCCGACAGTGTTTGTGGCACCGGCCTTCAATGCCTCTAGGGTAAACGCTCCAGCGCCACAACCCAAGTCCAGGAGGCTCTTTCCTCTGATGCCATCGTCAGTTAGGAATCCCAACAAAATCTTGCTGCTGGCAGAGAGCCCGGATTCCTTGTAACGGTCACAGAATTCGCATGCCTTCTCATCAAAATCCTCCGCGATTCTTTTGGAGGCATCCTCAGACTTCATGTTCGTCCCCAAACTGGGTTCAGCTGAGTTTCAGCGTTCTTGGGACCCCGTGTGCACGCTAGACTCTATCATGCTTTCACTCGCTAGCATGAACAATCGCTGTTCACTCAGGCGAGCCTATCTAACATGGTATTCAGCCGGTTAAGCTCGCCGGTACCATCTTCAAGTCCTTCAACACGGCCTTCGTCCCATTGCCGGCTGATTACAATCAGCTTCAGATCTTTCTGTCTTGGTCCCTTTGGCCATCCGGTATTCGTGAGATCCACAAAGTGGTCTATTGCAGCTTCCTTGCCGGAGAATTCTATAGCAACAAGGAACCTGAGCTTCCTAGGCTCTTCGGATACTTGTGCTTTAGGCCTGTTTGTGCTTCCGATTGACTCAGACATGTTTTGCATCCAGAATTCTTATGGGCTCCTAGAAAAACTCCACGGAGTCGACGTTCTGAGAAGAAGGCATCATATGTCAGGGAACTGGGTTCGGGCACGGCTTACAGCATCCTTCCTTGACGGGGCGGACGGGCTTCTAGAGGGTGCCCAGAATCGTTCCTGCGCTCAAAGGTGGATGTCGAAAGAAAGGTACTGGGTCAAGGACATGTCCAGCGCTGTGGGCTCCCAGCCGAGATCGCTCGTTGGTTCCCAGACACTTGTTCGTCCGGGGCTCTTCCCTGTTACTTGGGGTTCCCTGCCTTGAGCCAGTCCACGTAGTCTTGGACGGCCGACCGGGTGTCGAACTTGGGTGAGAAGCCGGTGTCCGCTTGTAATCGCTTGGTCTCCATGACTGGTAGCGGTGGGAAGGGAAATCGGCCCGGAGGGAGGTTCGCCGTGAAATCTGGAACTGCCCTCTTGATCTCTTCTACTAGTTCATGATTTGTAGTGGGTTTCCCTGAGCCTATGTTGTAGACGTTGTATTGGAGCTTCTCCGCGGTTTGGAGTAATGCGATCGCACGGGCGAGGTCCTTGATGTATAAAAGGTCCACTGTATCATCCGCATGTCCAAAGAAGACGTTCTCTAGATCGGGGGGCTTACCGGTCACAGCCGAATGGACCAGTCGTAGCGCTAGACTGCCCTGTTCTGGGTCTTGGAATGGACCGTACATTCCCATTAATCGAACGCAGATCGAACTGATGCCGGTTTTCTTCGCGAACTCACCGCTGGCCACCTCGACGATCTTCTGATATGCAACTATTGGGTAGGGACTCGGAAGAATGATCGGATGCTCCTCATCCGCGGCTCCTGAAAGCCCGAGGTAGACTCCACCCGTACTCGAGAATGTGACCCGCTTGACCCTCCACTCCTGTGCCAGTCGGAAGGTGGCTTCGAGCATGTCGAAGTACCCCTTGAGGCCCGGTAGGGGATGCTGGGTCCCTTGCGCCTTGAAGCCCCCGGCGACGTTGACGATACCGTCGATCTTGTGCTTTTCACCGATTTTTCTCAGATCGTTTATCGAAGTCGCGTCCGCTGGTTCGACATGTACATGGTGACTGTCAATGTGTTTCTGGAGGAATCGGGGAACCTCGATGTCTTTGTGCTGAGTGACGACGCACTCCTCGCCGAGGTTGACCAAGGCCTCGGTGGTGTTTGAACCTACGAAACCGTTCAGACCGCCGACGACGAGTTTCATTGCTGTGACCGTCCTCTACTGGGCATGTTTTTCATATCTGATCCAACGGTGATGACGATTTTTCCTCGGGCGTGTCCCTCTCCGAGGTACTGCATAGCCTCACCGATTTCGTCCAAACTGTAGCGCCTGTCGATGACCGACCTGACTTTCCTAGTCTCGAGGAGATCCCCTAGAATGTTCAGGTCCTTCTGGTTGATCTTGGCTATGAAGAACCGGAATTTCCGACCTCCTGATAGTAATCGTCTGAAGAGCAGGAAGTAGATCAGTCGTAGGATGACCTTGTCCCTGTTGCCGACGAGGACGCAGGTTCCGCCAGGTTTCAAGGAGCGCTTGTAATCCGAGAACCCGCGGGATGACGCAATGTCACAGATCAAGTCGTAACGTATGCCGTTCCTGGTATAGTCTTCTTTTGTATAGTCGATGACGTGGTCCGCGCCAATCGAGCGGACCATCTCTAGATTCTCCGTGTTGGTGACCGCGGTGACCTCGGCCCCGAAGGATTTGGCAATCTGGACCGCATACGTGCCTACTCCTCCACCGGCACCATTGACTAGTACCTTCTGCCCGAGTTGGATGTGTCCATGGTCGCGAAGGGCCTGTAGGGCGGTGATTGCTGCGATCGGGACCGCAGCGGCTTCATCGAAGGAGCAGTTGACTGGTTTTAACGCCAACCTGTCTTCACGAGCAACAGCGTATTCTGCGTAGCTGCCCTTGCAGGAGCCGAACACCTCGTCTCCAGGTTTGAATTGGGTCACATTGGCCGTGACGGCTTCTACTCGCCCGGCCGCATCGCTCCCAAGCGTGGGGTCCTTTGGCTTGAAAACGCCCGTGTCCAACTTGAACAGGGGCAGGATCAATCGTAACAGTAGGGGCATCCCTTTCATGTCATACCGGTCTGCTGGGTTCACGGCCGCTGCATAGACCTTCACCAGTACTCCGCGCACATCGTTGGGAACAGGTTTCTCGATGTCTTTGAGTTGGAGAACCTCTGGCGGGCCGAATTTTGTGCGGAAGATAGCTTTCATAAGTTTGGTCTCCGAAGTAACGGTTGAAGCCGTCCTCATTTCGACCGTCTCAGTCATGCTTCGCGAGGACCTCCTCTGTCGTCGTGAACATTTCACCAAGATCGATTGGATCGCCCTCCATAACATCCCTCACTTGCTTCTTCACCGTCTCGGTGAGGAGGGAACGCAGATCATTGGCCAAGGTCTTCGATTCGGTGGTTCTTGTCTTGTCTTCTCTCCTAAGGATGACACTGTCGCCCGCGACCTTCAGAGTGAACTTTCTAGTGTCGAGCGTGATCTTGTCTTGGGTGACTTGGAGAGTGTGATGTGGCGAGGTGGTCTTGACCTCTGTCGGGGAGTAGCTGAAGCTGTCGCTCCCAACCGTGAGCTTCATCATCTTGTCATCAACAGAGAGGGAGCTACCGTTCCATTTTGCGGTTGCACGCTTTCCGTCTGTTGTTATGTACGTGTTGCCAACTCCTTTCGCCAACCATCTCTCCCTTGGATGGTGCTCCCCGCCGCCGTCCCAGTCGAAGATGAGGGGGCCAATCTTCCATCGGTCCCCCATGCAGCCGTCCCTAATCCTGATACGTCCAACATCCAGGTCCTCTGCACGGGACCTGCTCTCTTCGTTGAGCTGGTTCGGCGTCTTTCCGGTCAGTTTCACGGCCTCGTCACTGGACAATGTCTTCCCCTGGAACGGGACTCCGACCGTGGTCACCGGGCCCGGGAGGATTGAGCTGACCATTCCCATAGGCGTCTTGAAGGATGTCGAGACCTCGCCAAGCAATACGGCGCCGATCGTGTGTCCGCGACGATTGATCGGCATCCCGACCGTATCCTGCTTCACCGTCAATTTCGTCCCCTGCATCGCCAGTGCCCGGCCCTCATTCACCATAAACGGACTATCCCGTCTCTGTGCGAGACCGGACTTTTGGAGCGCGTAGGCTCCGAGACCGGTCGCGATGGCGGCTATCACAAGACTTGGCACCTGGCTAGAAATCATGCTTGGGAAGACGTCTGACTGCAAAGATGCCACCCAGACCAGGAACCCGGTCGCGATTATGATCGTGACGAAGGCGATGACCAAGTTCCCGAGGACGCTTGCAATGGCCCTTCCCAATCCCGAATGGACCTCGGTGCGGAGGATCCGGCCGAGGAAGGCGAGTCCAAAGATAGCGAGAAGTATTGTGACGGAATACTGTGGGATTCCGAGGAGTCCTCTTGCGAGCCAGATGACGCCTAGTATGGCAGACATGCCGGCCAGCATGCCAGCGGTTGTTCGTGTCGCCGTCGACAGCCGAGATTCGCGTCCTATCTCAATCAACTGACCTGTTCCCCTCCTAGGGCTTCGCTCATCAGTGCTAGTGTCCTGACGAGCATTCTTCCACGCTTGGTGAGCTCGTAGCCTCCCTCGTCACTGTGACTCACGAGTCCCATGTTCAGTAGACTCTTCAAATGATTGTTGACGGAGGCCGCCTCAAGATCAGTTTCTGTCTTGAAGTCTGAGAACTTCCTCTTTGCGGAGTAGAGCATTTTCGCCATCTTGATTCGGTCCGTGTTAGCCAAGGATTTCAGGAGGTCGGCGGCAGTAGTCTCGGGCATGTTATCAACGAGTTCGTCTACTGCTATCTCTCCTCGTGTGGCCAAGCTTGATTTGACGTCCTCTCGGATCTGTCTTACAAGGTCCTTGACAACAACAAAGGAAGGTTCGGTCTGAGCCACATCGTCCTTTTGGAGGTCGACTCGAATCGAACCATTGTTTCCCGAACTCTCGGCAGCTTGCGATACTTGCCGTCGAATCTCGTCCTTGAGGGACTTGAGCCCCTCCCGGAATTCCTTTCGAATGTCCTCGATTTCACTTGTCAAGTAAACTCTTCTATACCATGCTGAACCGAACAAGTATATATAATTTTACTTCATTAGCCGTATAGGTAAAAGATGCTTTTCCTAGTGCTGCGCGGATAACAAGGGTCATGCATTCTACCGATGTAGTTTGCAAAGATCTGAGTGTTATCTCGATGGTTGATGAATCCATTTCCCCCGGACCCATCTTACCGAAACGTCGAGTCCGGTGTATTCACCGTATTCTGAGAATTTCCGTTCGACTGTCTCCTTCGCGCCGCTGTCGAGTTTCTTGAATGCGTGCACCTCTATCGACGTACGCTTCTTCTTTGCGACTCTTCTCCAGATGGCAGCTACGAATCCGTCCACTAGCACCGTCGGTCTGACCATTCCGAGGTCGTGGAACACTCTCTTGTAGTACCGCATATCCATGAATCGCGACTTGTCTCGTAAGGTCATCATGAGTGAATCATACTTGGGAAGAACTATTGCTCGAGGAGGCGGCGGAAACCTCCGATCGATGTTACGATCAAGATCAATGTAGGGACTCTTAGAACCCCCCATCTTGAATTCGACTATCTCGCTGGAAAGATCCGCTAGAGCGTTGTCGAGTTGTTGCCGGCTAAAAAAGGCCCAGTATACAATGTCCTCTCTCGACACAGGTCCATGACGCGCAATATATCCTCGCAACAGTTCGACATTACATGTTTGTCGGTCTGGTGGCGCTTTGAGTCCTGGAATCCAGTCGTCAGCTCGCATGTACGAACTCCGAGACCCCTTCTTACCTGCATAGACGAGTAGGCCCAGGAACTCCATTTCACCTATGCCAGTCCAGACTCCTTCCTTCAGCCCGAGGATTCGAGCCTTAGCGGACACTATCGGTTGCATCTCTTCCTTTGTAACCGCTCGTCCCTTGATCTCTTCGAGAACGGGCTTATAGATCAGTCTGCTGCGCTCTACCCTTCCTGGGTAATTGCGCTGTTTTGCGATGTTGTCAAACCAGCTAAGGAATCTCTCACCGGCTCCACCGAGGACGTAGGTGTAGTAGTCCTTGCTTGGGATCGTGTGCATCGTTCCTCTCACAGCCCTGGTTCTGACAAGCCCACCTCCCCGTTTCAGTTCTGACATGACGTCGTTGTTATGGAAACCATCGATTCGAGCCCAGAACGAGGAGAAGCTTTCCTGAAAGTTCTGGGACTGGATACCACAGCAGGCATCTGCCACCTTAACGGGCGCATCGGATCCGTCAATCCTATTCGAGAGGCAGTGTGACCAGAGCAAACGCCGATTGAGGTCGCTATGAGTCATCTTCATGTTCTGTGACCGAGCATCTTTCCGACTAGTATTCTTCGATTTTCGCGTTTCATCTCAAACGAAGGCCCCAGAAATCCCCAATCCCCGATAGTTCAGGGCTAAACTGGTGGGCCGCTCAGGCTCAGCCCTGAACGGGTTCGAGTCCGTCTCCGGGTTCGAGACTGTTTGGACTCGTTTGAATCCAACGAGGCTCGCGGCATCGCGGTACATGACAGAAAGTGTGTTAATGTTGATTGTCGGTTCGCCGCATGTTATCCCTTCTTCCCTCGCGTCACCATAAAACTCACTGATTTCAGTCTCGCAGGATAGAGAATTCTCAGTACGACCCCCAAGAGAACTCCTTCGTCCTTCTGACACATTGACACGCTGACGCACCCTTGTCTGTGGGCGGGGAAGGTGGTGTCTCAGCGGAGGAAGCGGGCAGGGTGGAGGCAGGCGGGCGCGCTCGCGGCCGCTAGCGGGTTGGCTGACGGGATAGGATTGTCTTGGACAATCAATGAGGAACAGGGAGACAGATAACGAGTTGAACAAGGCAACGGAGCTGAGCGGACCCTTGATGGGATGTGAAATGCTGAGGGCCGTCGAGCAGCGAGGACTCGTTCGGCGAACGATGGTGCGCGTTCTCGTCACGCGGGAACGCCTCGTCCTGACCGACGATCCTGCTTAGGGCGGGGCCTAGTAGCGAGCTCGGTCCTTATCTCACTGCTTTCTTCACGAGCGCGGCTATCCTTGCCTCTTCGAAGGCAGTCAATCCCTTCAGCGCGAAGGCGTTCGGCCACATGCCGCCTTCGTCGAGGTTCGCCTTGTCGCTGAAACCGAAAGTCGCGTACCTCGTCTTGAACTTCTGCGCTGGTTGGAAGAAGCAGACGACCTTGCCGTCCTTGGCATACGCAGGCATCCCGTACCAGAGCCTCGGCGAGAGGACTGGCGCGCTCTCTTTGATGATAGCATGGAGCCGCTTGCCCATGGTGCGATCCGGTTCCGGCATCTCGGCGATCTTCGCGAGCACGGCGCTCTCCCCGTCCCTGTTATCCGCCTTCAGCTCCTGGACGCGCTCCCTTATCGCGCCTCGTTCCTCGTCGGTGAATCCCTTCGACTTCTTGCTGATCGCGGTGGTGCTCTTGGCGGAATTCTGCGTGCTCGTCTGTGCAGGTTTCATGGAGTTCTTTTCGTCTTCAGAGATTAAATGCCTTTCACGAGTTCGTTCCTTGCGTTTCAATCAGCTTCGTTGGGCCCTTGTTGGGACTGCTCGCAACCGTCAGAGCCAGCATTCTCCATAGGATTCGATGCTACTGCTCATCGCTACAAGACCCTACGTGGAACAATTAGATTACAGAAAACCAGGAAGGAAACGATTCGGTGTCGTCATACCTTGATGAAGTCGAGTTTCATGCGCAATGTCATTAATAAGAGACACCTTGGAAGCTTGTGTAAGTAGGTCAAAAACCGTCCGAGATTCGCATAAACTCGGAGGTTTCTCGGGCGCCGATCTTTACAGACATATGCTAAAGTTGACTTTCGACGAGCGTGCTATGTTTCATGGTCGAGTCCGGCAGGTTCTGTACTCGAACGGGGGCGAATCCTCCTGCTACTCACAGTAGTGATGGGGCGGGACGGAACTACACCAAAAACAGCCCAACCCAGATTTGAGAACAGCCCCCCTACGGGCTCATTTTCGTCTCGGGAAGCTCTGGTTCAACCTGAATTCGGTCTCCTACCAAAAATTTAGATTGAGTGCTTGGAAAGGCACTCCGGGAACGGACATGATTAGTCGTTGATGCTGTGGGTCGTTTGGTAGTGCTAAGCCGACAAGTATCTCGCGTTGTCTTTCGCTGGAGAGACGGTGGCAGCACTCTAGAAGTAGCCTCCCAACATGGTCTTTTTTCTGACTGAGAGTGAACTCCTTACGTTAACGAGCTGACTCCTCCTTCGAAGATGCCTGGGCCGTCATGTATTTCCTATATGCCCAACAATTCCCTTTCCCACAAATAGCAAAGCATCTCCTGCGTCTTAGGATCCTCCCATTTTGGAGTCCGTCAAGATTTCGTTCTTCGCCCTTCACTCAGGGATAAGGAAAAATGTCTGAGATGACCAAAATCTCAGGGGCGTGTTCGGCTTTCGTCTACACATCTGGCTCATAGTTACTATAGTTCTAACAATCTCCCTGGGGTCAGCCCATTCCAGTTCACCCGATGGACTAGCCATGTCATTCGGCTATCAGGCTGCTCATCCATTTGCCTCCTATCCCGGTGGTTCGGCAATCTTGGGAGTGAGTGTCCAGAACACAGGCACTGTTCCAGAGAGAATAGTTGAGATAACCATTACTGTCGATCTTGCCACCTCCGTACCCTCTCCGGCTCAGATTCCTCTTGTCCTTGCTCCCGGGGAGGGAAGAGGGTTTGATGTTCAAGTTCAGATCCCAAGTACCGCGAGTCTGGGATGGCATGGAGCAGAAGCAAGGGTTAGTTTCGAGTACTTCGACGCTGCAACTCAGCAATGGATGACCTCCAGGTACAGTCCGATGATTATGAGCTCGGGACTGCCTGTGTATAAGAGCCCAAGCCAAACGTTCCAGGACGGGTTTGCCATTCTAGGCGGAACAGCAATCGTGGCGGCAAGCATTCCTGTCTTCGCTTGGAAACGAAGGTTTTCCTTGAGCCAAGTTGGAAGAGGCGTAGGCCTGGTAGCTGGAACATTTGGCCTACTCGTCACTCTGCTTACACTCGTTCTAAGTGAAAACCCGGATTTGTCAACTAGAATTCTCTCGGTGACCATTTTCGCAAATTCGTTCCTAGGAATGGCAGCAGGATGCTCTCGAAGAGTGAACGGTATCGTCACGGGATTGGCAATGATCGGGGGTGCTCTTCTGATTCTGCCAGCCTGGTGGTACGGGTTCTGGGTTCAAGGCTTGACATCCGAAGATGGGGGTGCTCAGACTTTTCTGGCTTCAACGATTCTCTTCTTTTGGTGGATCTCGCTCCTTTTCGTAGGAGGCCTCATGATCATTTTTAGCAAGTACAGAGATGCAAGACGTTTGATTGAACTGACCCAGAAGAATTCTTGAAAGAGAAAGAAAAGAGCCTGAAGGCCTCGTGAATAGGCTGACCCCCTTCTCCATGTTGCTCACAACTTCAAGCACGAAGTTCGCTGGCTCTTTCGAACACATCCTCGCCAGATTCTGCGGAGTCTTTCCGAAGTTCTTGTGAGTGAAACCCATGCGCCTCAGCCAGACTGCCGCGGTCGCGACGCTTCCCCGAGCCACACTATCGTACCAGCGCTTGACGTCCGTATCCTCGAGAAGATAGTAGTAGCTCTGTTTCGGCTGAGGGTTCGGCTTGGGCTTCGTCAATGCGGCAATAGTATTGTGTCATGTCTAGCCAAAAAAGATTCGCTGAATTCTTGTGGTGGGCCCGCCCGGCCTCAGCCCCGAACGGGTTCGAGTCTGACGAATGCTCCGTTGATTTTCGTTGGGATTGGACCGGTGAGGCGTGAGGATCGATCTCACTCTGGGGCCTGAATCCTCTGCGGGAAGTAGCCTGAGGTCCGGCACGAGTCTTCGCATTCGAACTGTTGGCTCCGGCCGCAACTTATAGCACACCGCGTTTTTCGATGATCATATTTGGGAATGACAGATGCGGAACGCTTTATTACACAGTACGATATACATGCCTGCGTATGGCAACCAAGAATCTTGCTATTAGGGAGGAGGTTTACAGGAAGCTGTCAGAGGCAAAAAAAGAGGGCGAGAGCTTCAGCGATGTGATCGAAAAGCTGCTTCAGAAACGTGGAGACTTGTTGGCCTTGTGGGGAGCATGGGCTGATGACGAAGAGTCCGCCTTTATCGAAACCAGTGTCAAAGAGATGAGGAAGAGAAGCGTGATGAGAACACGATAGTCCTAGATACTTCCGCCATAATCGACTTCCTTCGTAAGGGAGAGAAGACGCGACGAATCGTTGAAAGAGAGAAGAATCGAGGAGACATGGTTGGAATGACAGGCATATCGCTCTTCGAGCTTCTAACCCCGATTTTTCACAGGAGACTCTTGGAAAAGGAAAAGGGGGTTAGGGCCTTCGCAAGAGAAAGTGTATTCCTTGGGTTGGACGCCGCCGCAACCGACGAAGCTTCGAAAATAATGGGATCTTTGCTCAGGATTGGAAAAACTGTCAATGCACTGGACGTTCTGATATCCGGTATTGCTGTTGCAAACGGTGTGGACGAAGTAGTGACTTCTGACAAGGACTTTCAGACCATACAAAAGGTTGCGAACATTAGCGTGACGTTTGTCTGAGGAATACACGGTTTTGGTCATAGGTCATGTTATGACTAGCGGAGTTTCTCACGAATCTACTTCGTCATATTTCAAGAACCTTTGATTGGCGGGCCGCGCCCGGATTCGCCTGAAAACTACAGCGAATCCATTTTCTTGGTTCGAAACCCTTGTGGATTCGCGTAAATTAGGAGGCTTCTGGGACGACGGTCTGTTTAGAAATATGTTAATGTTGATTGTTGGATGTTGCTTTACTTCACCTAGGACTGTACGGATCCTGGGGCCCGGGGGATTCAGACTGTTTCTACCTTAGTCTGGGGGTTATTTTTTGCAAATTGGTCCCTGATGAGGTTCATCAGTTGTTCGATTTTCGCTGTAGATTGCGCAGGCTTAATTCTTGTCTTCCGGCATTCATTCCGGCCTCCTACGTGGTGAATGTGCCACCCTGCAAGCCAGAACCGTTCTTTTCATTCCTCTTGCCGACCGTGGATTGAGGACCCAGCGGTTTCAGAAACGGAGTGCAACCGCATTGTTTCATATTGAGATTTGGGAAGAGACATTGGTAGACTCAGAGTGCCCCGTCGAACACGATGAGTCATGCCGAATGCAGCTTTGACCCTCACTCTCTGTTGAGTATCTCAGAGTTGTGCTATCCAAATAATGAAAAAGATGTAAGAAGGTCTCTGGATGCAGCCGTGAAGGATGTGAACGTTCATCGGGTCGGAGGCGAGATTACCACTTTGCTCCTCGCCTGGGTAAACGCTGTGCGGCATACCGCAGACTCGTTGACGGTTCTGTTGGTCGTCGGTCACAGGGTGAGTTTCAGATAGGTAAGTGCCCAAGTGCCGGTGTATGAAGGCGTTGCCGAGTAATCGCCGTAGAAGCGCAGGGTGTAGACTGGGTGGGCATCCAACTCAAGCTCGTAATTTCCAGGGACTTGGCTGGGAGATGTTTGTATGGTTACAATGGTTGAACTTGTGCTGCCTGGCTTCAAAGTGGCGTTGGGAGGGTTGAAGTTGACCGCGGTGAATGTGCTGTTATAGTTCGGCGTCAGGAAGGTCATGCCCTTGGCAAAGTTCACCGTGACATCGAACGTGTTGTGATTGGTAACTTGGAATGTGAGGGTGGCGTTCCTTCCCATGGTCACAGTGGCATTGGTCACTGAAGCGGTCATTCCCCCCGTGTGTTGTTGCTGTCCGGTACCTGCTGTCCACTTCATAGTGAATCCCTCGGTTTGGTGCTGTGTCTGCTTGACCACCGCACAATAGTCGAGAGTCGTCGGCTGGTCGATGTGGTAGTAGATTAGGTCGGAGCGGTTTTCCAGTGGGTCCATTCCTAGGGGGTAGCCAAGCGACATGTCCGGGCACCCATGATAGCCGTGTGGATACAGGTATAATCCCATGAGTCCGGGTGGAGCCGTGAACACTGGATAGATTGTCGTGCACGTTGGCTCTCTATACCCGCAGAGGCGAGTGCTGGGGATGAGACTGAGTGCTGGACCATTGGGACAGCTGAGGGCGAGCCAGCGGGCGAGGGAGTCGTTGAAGGTGGTTGTCGCCTGAACAGAAGGGCAGCCGTATGTGAAGTCTCCGAACAGGTACCGTGGATATAGGTAGGGTGCGAGGCTTGTCGAGGCGGGGACGGTGACTAACAGGACTGATTCCGCCCAGACGACTATGACAAGTGCCCCGAGGAGTTCTTTTCGAGTGACGAGGCCTCTGAGGGTCAAGGTAAAGCATGTCTGGTGGTTTTCAGATTCGCCTCGGCACGTTCTAGAGTGGTGGTATGGCTTGGGGTTGGGGCCGAGGGGGTGGTGGACTTTGAAGGATGATTATCAGCAGAACTGTCTCGACGATGATCACTGCTGCTGTTGATATGATTGCAGCTTCTATCCAATGATTACGAAAGAGTCTAGTGAGGGTCAAGTTCGCCAATGGAACCAGGATACAGAACATGTGATTCTGGGGGATAAAAGAGTCGAGTCGGAATTCGAATCAGTCGGGTCGCGAGAGGATGGCTATCATAGTCTGCGGCCCCACACAGTGAGACAGGAGGCGACGACCACCCACGAGCCACGTTATCGTACCAGCGCTTGACGTCCGTATCCTCGAGAAGATAGTAGTAGCTCAGTTTCGGTTGAGGGTTCGGTTTGGGCTTAGTCAACCCGGTTCTCCGGGGACGTACTGTTGGATAAAAGCTTAAGCCGTGATTGCACGCTTGCAGATTTCGGCACTTGTCGACTGCCAAGACAGCAGGCGTCCGGACGAGGAGGAGAGAGAGGAAGGATAGTATCTCAAAGTCGGCCTTCCGAGTCAAATATTTGCGGCGTAGCAGAGAGCTTTGGAATCGATATCTCAGGTCGAAGCCCTGGTTAGATCAGCTCTACAAGTCATTCTTGGGAATTACGCCTGGCCAGAAGGTCATTGATGTTGGGTGTGGTACAGGCGATTTTACCCGTTACGTCGCAAGACTATCAGATGGAAGGTCGAAGATTCTGGGTGTAGATTCCAATCCTAAATCAATCAAGGCGGGAATCGCAGATACCGAGAGAGTTGGTCTGTCTCAGGTTGTATCCTTCAAGCTCGGTGACGCTTACAAGATTCCTATCGACGACGACTATGCCGATCTGACATGTTGTCGTAGCTTGCTAATGCATCTCGATGACCCGTTGAAGGCGGTCAGAGAAATGGCGAGGATCACGAAGCCAGGTGGACACGTTGTCGCCGTGGAGCAGGGAAAGATGGGCATCTACTATGATCCGAACGATAAGCGGTTCTCTCGTCTCTCTGACCAAGTATGGGAAGCACAGCTGCGAGGGATAAGGAAGCTGGAAGGAAAGGAGTTCAGGATCGGCGAGAAACTACCAGGAATCTTCCAAGAGGCGGGACTTGTCGACATGAAGGCGGAGATTCTGAATAACGTGTACCTAGCTTCTGATCCAAGACGGTCGCTGAACGATGTCAAAGAGGAGCTGCGATTCTACCTGACATACTTCAAGGAGAGGATGGAGAAGGACAGGAAGTATGTGGTTGCCGGAGGTCTTTCAAATGCGAAAGTATCAATGTACAACAGTGGGTACGTGTCAAAGATCGAGGGCTTGCTCGCGGACGATCAGAAACTTCGTCAAGATCCGACTATCAGTGCTGACGCTCTGTACATTGTCTCGGGTATGAAGAAGGCCTAGGCAAATTAGACCGATCAGTTTCCATTTGAGACGATCATAATCTGCTCTATCCGGGTCACAATATCGAGCATGAAGTTCGCCGCTTCCTTCGAACCTGTCTTAGCGAGTATAGTGGTCTGGCTAGACCAAGAGGATTCGCTGAAAATTTTTTGGTGGGCCCGCCCGGATTCGAGCGGCTAGACGTGAATTTTGAAAACACGGGAAATCGGACTGCTCCCCTTTTTCTTCTTGAAACTCGCGATTTCCGAGGTAAATCCAGCAATGTCCCATTAGTATACGCATGGTTGGGCGCGCCAACAGTAAATGCGAGGAGACCGTTCGGATTCCATGCGAATACGGTCCTTACTCAGACCTGTCTAATTACTGCGTCCAAGAATTCTAGAACTGTTCGATCGAATTCCCTTGGTTTGGACATGTTGACTATATGATCAGCCCCTTCGAGGAGCACCATTTTGGAGCCGGGGATTATCGAGCTTAGCCGTTTGGTCACCATTGTCCCCGAAACGTCTTTGTCCCCTATGATCAGGAGGGTAGGAATCTTGATGTCTCCGAGCCGCGCAAAAGCGGGTGGTTGAGGAGAGACTTGGAGCTTTCCCCATGGCGGTTCAACTAACGCGTTAGAGTTGTCCATCGCGATCTTGAAGATGCGTTCTCTTGATTCAGGTGATTGAGCTGACGCCCAGAGGTCCACGTTTATTGTCACAGCATCCTTCAATTGCTTCTCCTTGATCGCCTTCTCCTTCGTCGCTCCCTTGGCCATGACCCTGGCGTCGAACTCGTCCCACTCCTTCTCCTCATCGGGTCCCGAGATCTGGTAGCCTCGAACGCCGGTTCCAACCAAGACTAATGCTTCGACCATCTCTGGATGTATGGAGACGAAGTCTAGAGCAATTCTGCCGCCGTTCGAGATACCGAGAAGACATGCCTTCCCCACTCCGAGATGTCTTAGCAATGAGTTCAGATCCCTATAATCGGAGAATTTCTCCTTCGGACGATCAGACTTGCCGAAGCCTCTGACACTTTTTTGGGCCCAAGACCCTCATAGAATTGCTTTGAAACTAGGTCTTTGTCTCCAAGGTCGCTTGATTCCGCGTTGCATTGCTAGGTCTCTCCCATATAGCACCACATTGAAACGACTACGGTCCTCTAAGGCCTCAGCCCTGGTAATGAGCCCAACCTCGGGAAGCGTCTGGAAGCGGGATAATTGGATAGTTCCGAACCGCAGGAGGAGCTCGTCGTAGAGTCTGTCAATCTGTTTCGGTGTCAGGTCTTTCAGTTCGGTTCTAGCAGTTCCTTCTACCCACCATCTCTGCAAGCCCTCTTGGATGGAGGGTGACACTTGCTCCCGGACACGCTGTGGCATGATGCCTCACAGCTGCAAAAGGCATAGAGCGCGGAGAAGGCAGCGAAGAAGATGAGAGCAAACCAAGGGTCGCCACGAAGCCAAATCTGAATTGCGAGCCCTGCAATGACGGTGAGTTTGAGAACACTTAGTATCAGAAGGAATCGTTTGTCTGTGCCCGAGCGAAGAGAAGTGCTAGGCTGGTAGCACATGTGACTTGCCTGCCTCACCGTTATTCAGTAACCATCGGGCTTCTGATTCCCTAATGGCACCATCGACCCTTCACTTTCGCGTTTCAGTTTTTCTTCCGGCGAGACGTATCCCGCTTTCTATGACTATCTGATGATCTATTGAGGTCATGAGGAAGGAGTCGCCCTTCCCGATCCCAACGGGTCTTAGAATCTCGACGGACTAGATTTTGTGTGGTCGTTGCAGTCCCTAAGTCTGGGATCGCGAGGGGAAAAGCGTCCCCGAGGGTTCATGCGCTCTAGTCCTAATGGTAGGAGCGCTAGATCCCGGGTAGCGGAAGGTTCACGTTTACGACCTTAGAAGATCTCGCCGTCTGGCCTCTCGCGTCGGTGACCGTCAATGTGACAGCGTAGCTTCCAGGGAGCAGGTAGGAATGGCTCACCGAGGCACCAGTCCCCGTTGAACCGTCCCCGAAGTCCCACCTGAAACCGTAGGGTGCAAATCCTCCCTGCCCAGCTCCTGAAAAAGTGATCACCGTTAGAGGGCCAGGGTTAGTCGGCGCATAGGTGAAGCTGGATGTGAGCGGAGCGATCACGGTTATTGTTTGATACGAATGACCGGTCCGCATCGACGAGTCCTTAACTGTTAGAATCACGCTATACGATCCGGCTGCCCTGTAGACGTGAGTTGCAGAACCCCCGGTTGCCGATGCAGAGTCGCCGAAGTTCCAGCTGAAATTGTATGGCGGGGTTCCTCCCGTCGCGGTACCGGTGAAAGAGACAGTCTGCCCACTGGTCGGCTCTGATGGAGAGTAAGTGAAGCTTGTCGACAACGGGGGCGGAGGCTGTGTTATGCTGAACGAGTCAGAGAACGACCCTGAGAAGTATGTTTGGACTTGAATACTATCTGTTGACACAGTGTATTGTGCGAACCCATGTCCGTTACCGGGAGTGTTGCTTCCCATCAGTGAGACGAAGTATGGGGCCTCAGCCGCGTTCTGCGGATGCACCGTTGGGTCGTTGACGCTGAAATATCCTGATCCCCCGGTGCCGACGATCATCACCGTTGTCCCAGCACCTGCCGCGTAGTTGCCATGGGAACCGTCGTCCACGACGCAGCCTGAGTTGTAATCCACGAAGGTGTTTACATTAACAGGAAATATCGGGCATGAGCTAGGGTTGAGGGCTAGTTGCTTGCTCCTTTGGTAAGAGTGGTCGTGTCCTTCGAGTACCAGGTCAACCTTCTTCGACACCAGTAGGTTAAAGAGGTCAGAGCCGACGATACAGTTCTCCTCGCCAGCACTGATGCATGGTTTGTGCATTCCCACGATGACCCATTTGGTCCCGGCCTGTCTGGCATTGTCTATGGCGTTCGCGGTCCAGACGTAGTGCGGATCATTCTTGGCGTATGGCCAGCAATCCTTAGAGGCCTGGTTCTGCGGGTTACAGAGGGATCCTGATACGAGGTTGCACTCGGTACCGCAGGCTCCTGTGATGTTGAGGACGCTCGGGGAGATCAGTATGAACCGTGCCAAGGGATTTGCACTAGGGTAGTCGAAGTAGTATTCCCTTCCATAGCATGAAGGGGAGACCGTGCAAGTGCCTGGGCCGAACGTTGCTCCGTCTGGGGAAGGAGAGACAAACGGGCAGTTCGCGACGAATTTCTCATAGCTTCGGGTGGCGCTCGTATCGTTGACCGGTTGTTCTCCGGTATCGTGGTTTCCGTCGATGATCTCGATGTTGTTGTATCTGCTCTTGAACTCGCTGCACCACTCGTCGCCCGTGAGAGCTCGGCTATAGCTGAGGTCGCCCAGTGCGAGTAGGAAGCTTGTTCCGCTAGCGCTCAGGTTGTTGAGGGTTGCAAGTCCGTTGCCGGAGGTTACGGATCCTATGTCGCCTGCTGCCGCGAAGTAGAAGCTAGTACCCGTTGCTGCTTGCACCGGTATCGTATTAGAGAGTGAAACTTGTAGAATCAGTGACGCAGTCAGACCTAAGATAATTGCTTGAAGTGCTGCTCTCTTCATCTTTGCCCTGGGCCCCACAAAGGTCTCTGCCACCGTATCATGATTCTTACCATATATTCAGCCCGTGTACAAGAGAACATGAAAGCATTACAATGTAATACAACCTATCATCTACCAAAAACAATCCTTGGCTATCTTTTGCGCTACCTGTTCGCCCGTGCCCAACTCAGAGATTTTAACGAGTGCTCCACGACCCAGACATCGAGCCATGAGTATGCGCCGGGGACGATTCAGACGCGGAACACCCAACTTCCGTCACTATCATTGGCTGCAATGGCCCAGGGTTATGCAAAGTGCGCACATGTGATGGTGGGCCCGCCCGGATTCGCCACTCCCTGGAAGCGAACTTTTTGGCCCAAGAAATCAACGGATAATCGATCCTTGTAGCCCATGGTGACGGTTCGAGTCCCTCCTAGGTTGGAGGTAAGACTCTGTAGGAGCGGAAGGTCTCGTAGACGGCTATGGTGAGGCCGATCATGGCGACGACTGCGACGAGGAGATAGTAGGGCTGTTGAGGAGCTATCGGGAGGAAGCTGGCGGTTAGGACGGCGAATATTATGATGAAGAAGAATGTTCGCGGGATGATCCACTTGCCCGTTCGTACGTAGAGCTTGAGTATGCCGAAACTGCTGGATCTGACGCGGTATGTTCCATCGTAGTCTTTAGTGACGAGATCATATTTTCTCAGCTTTTCCAGGTGATGTTGTGCGAGTGCCGGGCTGGAGAATCCAAGCTTTTCCTGAACGTCACGGGCTGAGGATGACTTGGCCTTCAGCATTAGAACGTAGACTCGTAGGGTATTGTACTCGCCTGCTACCGCAACGTCCAAGTCTTCTGGCTCGGTCTTCGTCATCGGTTCCCCGCTAGGCCAGGCCGAGTCACATTCGAACTCTTGCTATCCCGTCTAGCGGGTCCCTATTTTTCTGAGAAAAGACTTGTGGGAAGGAAGATTTCAGCCGGTCCGGCCGGGCTGCGCACGCCAACACAGCAGTGGCAAGGCCAACGATGCTTAGGGGTGAAACAGCCTCGACTACTAGCACACTTGCCGCCAACACTTGGCCTATCAATCCGCCTGTCAGAACGCTACTCGATGCGGGTTCTTGGACTGCTAATGGTGCCATTCCTGCGGGCGGCGCAATCACTATGATGTTTCCGTAGACTCCTCTCGTCAGGGTTCCACTGGTTCCCGTTACCGTAAAGTTGTAGCCTAGTAAGGAGGCGGACGCGGAGGCGGCGATGGTGAGGTTTGAGGTGGCGGTTCCATTGGGCGCTAGCGTTACGCTTGTTGGGTTGAAATTGATTGCTATGGCGTTACTGTTTACCCCGTAGACTGAACCTGTCAGATAGACGGTGCCTGAGAATCCTGCGATGCTCGCGACTGTGATGCTTGCAGTGCTAGACGCGCCTTGAGCTACGGTGACGAACAAGGGATTTGCGGTGAGTTCCATATCTGGAACCGGCGCTGTCGTGACGGTCGCGATCAACTGTGCGGAGTGAGCTATCGAGAGGCTCGTCCCAGTTACTGTGACCGTGTAGATTCCGAGAGCCGCGCCAGGGTTTGCTGAGAGCGTCAAGGTTGAGTTGGCTGAGCCTCCGACGGGGACTTGGACTATGTAGGGGCCGATTCCGTAGGCGAAACTGGCCGAGGTTGAGGCGGATATGGTTACGAGGCATCCGCAGTCCCCGATGCTATTAACCTCGACGATGACATTTCTGAAGTTTCCAGGGTTTATGTCGAAAGATCTGGGAATCACGGTTATCCTAAAGTCTCCGCTGATCGAGGTCGAGGAAGTGGCGGCGACAGGTAGCGATACGGACTGGTAGAACTGGTCACCGATCACAGTTACTGTCACGTCGAACCTTCCCTGGGCAGATGATTGAACTGTCAAAGTGGAAGTTACAGTCCTGTTCTCTGGTACGAAGAGCGTGTTCGGGCCGACGCTGACTGTTGGACCAGAAGCCGAACTGGATGCAAATAGGTTGACCTGGCCACTGAAGCCATTGACGCTTGTGATGCTGATGGTGGACGTACCGGTTGCGTTTGGTCGGAAGATCAGTAAGGCCGGGTTGGCTGAGACGCTGAATCCGACGACGTTCACACTCACCGTGTCAGTATGGGATAGAAGTCCGCTGGTCTCGTCTATGGCTATTGAGTACGTGCCGGCTGGTGTTACGGGGTTTGTGGCTACGTTGAGCGTTGTACTGACGCTTCCGCCGGCCGACAGTTGTAATTCTGAAGGGGCGAGGCTGACCGCTAGACTGTTAGGCGCGTTCGGAACTCTGGCAGCTAGTTTCAGCAGTCCTGAGAAGCCGAATTGGCTTGTTAGTTTGAGAGTGTAGGACCCGGCAGCGCCGGGCGTGACTTGGAGGGATGAGGGGGTTGTGCTGAGCGCGTAACTTGGACCGTGGGAGGGGTTAATGGAGGGGACTAAGGTTGTGACGCTGTATGCTAGGGCTAGGGCGATAATGATTGAGGCGGCTAATAGAGTGACGAATCTTCCGGTCGAATAGGCTTTCATGGGACTACACTTCTAGGCCTACTATTCATCGAGTGTCAGGATAAACTATGTTGTTGAACCAGCAGTACAACATCTTGTACACGAGGAGGTTTAGATGAAGGCCTTGCGCCGGGTCCCAGAGTTGGAGCGTCATTCCACCTCGCAGAATGTGTTAAGTGCGTCCAGTGTGCCAGGTAGTAGTAGCTCAGTTTCGGCTGAGGGCTCGGGTAGGCTTCGTCAACGCCGCAGCAGTACTGTGTCATGTCTAACCAAAAAGGATTCGCTGAATTCTTGTGGTGGGCCCGCCCGGATTCAATCCCCGCGGAGTGCATTTGACCCACTGGCAGTGGCTTCAATGAGTTCTCTCAACTTCTTGCTGAGGACTTGAGCTTGGTGGTCTAGGAGAGGTTCTTGACCGACGTATGTTGCGGCGGGGTTCGTGAGAGCTTCGCTGTTGAGAACCTGTTCAGGCTGGAGACCCATCGCTCGGACCGTTTCCTTCATCTCTTCGATCTTGCTAACGCGGGTCCTGGGTCTGATTGACAGTTTGGCATTGGCGTAGATTTGTCTGAGCTTCTCGATTCCGAGGCTT
>VBBN01000063.1:4126-4636 GCA_005888735.1 Candidatus Bathyarchaeota archaeon | reverse complement strand
CGCGAACAATAACGGCGGCTACGGTTTTGCGCTCATATCTTCCAATAACAACCTGGTCCGGTCAAACGCGGCGTGCGGAAACGGTCTTTTCGACGGCTACCAAGAGACGAGTTCGGGCAACAAGTTCACGAAGAACGTCTTCTGCAGTACGAAAAACATCTAGAGGCCGTAGTTGGCCACGTAGTACTCCGCTATTCTCAATGATGACTCGACCGGAGGAAGCATGCCAGACAAGCACCACTCCCTGCATCATCAAGATGTGTCCGAGCAGTTTGGCTAAGATTTCATGTCCCAAGGTCGAGGTTTTGTCGTAGGCGTTGACGTCGCTCAATTGAATTTGCATCGCATGGAGTCTGATGACTTGGATGTTACAGCTATAGTTTGGTGCGGGGGGTGGGATTCGAACCCACGAACCCCTACGGGACAGGGTCCTGAGCCCTGCGCCTTTGACCTGGCTTGGCAACAAAGGCACAGGGCTCAGGACCCTGTCCCGTAGGGGTTCGTGGGTTC
>VBBN01000063.1:0-4096 GCA_005888735.1 Candidatus Bathyarchaeota archaeon | reverse complement strand
CTCAGAAGATATAGTCTAGAGCTTCTCTCTCGGGAGCAGCTGAGGGCCTTTACCTTCGTGAATGCTCACTTGTCCTCTTAGCATCCTCATATGCGAGTTGAACGAGTTCCTTGGCTCTTTCAACGGTCTCCTTACGTTCAATCCTGAAGCTTACCCATCCCTCCTGATGATGCACGTCTGCTCGATGATGCTCGGCCTTGCCTTCCCGAAGCACCCGTGCCTGTTCCTTCGGCGATAGACGTACGTCCAAGAAAGATGGACCATGAGAATGCATGAATTCCAGTCCATGGACCCGGAATTCGGTCCCACCCATTCTGTGGGGGGCCTGGGTGACATTTGGGAGTTGGAGGACCCAGTCCATCAGGGTCCGAAGGAGATCATCCGGAGAACCTGTCTCGCTCGCGCCCCGGGCCATGAATCTCAAACCGATAAAGCAAATTCACTCGACAGCATAGTTAAGGAATCGCAAGGGGTTATGAACCAAGAACACGGTTCACGAGTGCTCCGATCAAGAGGACGCGTCTTTACCCGTAAGTGTCTAGTGAACTCGTCTCTGTCCAAGGCTGGAGAGGGAAAAAGTGATCATGCGGTGCCGTCGGATACATTTTGAGCGCTGACAAATGGATTTTTAGAAAATTAGACACTCATCAAGGTCGAATCCAGAACTCGCTCATTTTGAGCCCTGATTGCGAAAATACGCACATGTTTTCTGGCCCCCGATGTCCTCCTCATGAATTTCTGCTATGTTTAAATGAATAAACCCGTTTCCGCAAAATGCCTATTCTCGTATTTTGAACGATTTGAGGCAGTTCTCCATCAAAATGAGGCACAGTAGAAAATAAAGTTGGAAAAATAGGGGTGGGTAGCACCTCAAAGTTCAAGACGTGAAAGAGACTTTCCGAATACTTTCGGACCTACCAGGTATCCTCCTGTGCCGTTCTTGGGAATGCTTCCGGGGTCATGTTTAGCGACCTTTACAGCCAGCGGATCTTTCGGAAGTACGCAACAATCAGAACAACGAACCATAACATCCCAACTATAGCCGCTCGTCCTGCAAGAGGATTATCAATTCCAGGAAGCCCCGCAACATTCATCCCATAAATCCCCGAAACCACGATCAACGGTAGCGCGATAGTTCCTACAACAGTCAATTTCTTCATCACCTCATTCAAACTCAGAGAGACCATACTCATGTACGAGTCTCTAAGATCAGCCAGAAACTCCCTATACGTCTCAAACGTCTCTAGCAGATGAGACAATTGGAAGTGGGCGTCTCGATAATATCTCTCATCCTGATCGTCAAGATCGTAAAAGTCCTCTCTCAGCATCGTCGCAACTAATTCCCGCGTATAGGATATTACACGTCTCGCTCCCACCACGTTCCGGCGCAGCATAAGCATCTGGCTCAGAATAGTCGTCGGTCCCGGCTTGAAGATCGACTCCTCAAGACCATCAATTCTGACCTGGTAGGAGTCGGTGAGAGTGAAGTAGGAGTCGATAATGTGGCTGAGGATATTGTAGAAGAGAAAGTCTGGTCCCTGAGCCGCTGCACGTGATCCGGACTCGAGCGCCTTCCTAACCTCACCAATCTCCTTACAAGCCTCCTTGTGAAAAGTCAGGATCCATTCTTTCGAAAGAACAACCTGCAGCTCGCCAAACTCTAGATCTCCATCCATATGCTTCAACGGCTGGAGAACAATGAATGTATGACTCTCAAAATCCTGGATTCTCGGTCTTTCTTCCCCCTCGAGTATTGCCTGTACCGCCAGTGGATGGATCTTGAACTTGGCCGCCGTCTCAGTTATCTCGTCAACCGTAGATCCCTCTAGATCCACCCATTGATACTCGCCTCCCGTCCGGGACGGAAAGGTTCGACTGACGATCAATTCCCAGTTAGACTCCCCTTCAGAGACCAATCAAGAGTTAAGCAATATTGTAACGTCAAATGACTATCCGACAAGGGACCAATCAAGGAATCCAGATTCGCGCAGTGAGAATAGAAGCTGCAACCGCCAGTAGGCCTGCGGCTGGAAGAGTCACGAGCCAGGCTAAAGCCATTCCGTGCAAGGACGATCGGAGCATGTGCCGTTTCTTCTTCCCTGCACCTGCGTTAGCGCCGGCTGCAACTTGGGTCGTCGAGAAAGGATCGCCGAAGTACGCACCAGCGGAAACTAGCGCAGCAGTTGCCATGTGAGCCTTGATCCTCTGCCCCGGATGAAGATGCCGAGTATGTCCTATCAGGCCTCTAGCAACCCGATCCCCCCACACCAAAGACCCAGCCACGAAGGCAAGGCTCACTATCAAATATGGTAAGAGGGATGAACCCATCGCTGATCCAAGGAGGAAGAAAGCACCCAATGCTGCCATTTTGGGAGCATCGTTTATTCCTCTACCGAAGCTGACGGCTGCTGCGGATCCCCATTCCGCAGCACTAGCTCGCAACTTCGAATGATCAATCTCCGGCCCCTGGGCCTGTTCTGGTCCTCTGCGAGAGAGCCTAGAAAGAAGGTATGCGCCAAAGACCGCAGCTAATGGCCCGGCTGCTAATGGTAAAAGTATCCTCCAAATCAGAAAATTCCATTCTAGACTGGCGGCTCCGAACAAGTAGGCCGCTTGGATTATGATCGATCCAATTATCGCATGGGTTGTCGAGACTGGAACCCGGAGTAGCGTCCCGATCAGGACCCAGGCCGCTGCGCCGATAAGCACGTTCAAGACAAAGAGCGACCCGGGCACCGTCAGGAGGAGGCTTTGTGGAGTGAAGATAGAGAACAACCTGCCAGCAATTAGTATGGCGGCTATGCTGCCTATACCGCTAAAGATGCCGCCCCACATTAGAGCCTTGTAGCTCTGACGAAACTCTGCAGTCTCAGGATCGATCATTAACGAGACCACGCTCTTACCCACATCATTAGCTCCATTGCCGAATGCTAGGAAAAACAGCACTCCTAGACCGACAAGGACTACTTCGTAGGCCAAAAGACTCCAGAGAACAACGGCTCAGAATCCAGCAATTATCCGTTATAGGACTAAACACGTACGAGACTGGTTAGAGCCTGGGCACGTGCTGTCGTCCAAGCGTTCGACACAGTGGGACGAGTCGAAAGACAGCCTAAGCACGAAACCTCATTAAAGCATGAGCTTTCGCTCTCGCCGCCTCTTCTTCACGATTTTTCGGCGGTGCGTCCGTTTCCAGCGAACGAAGAAGACGAGATGATATCTGGGTTATCTCATCGACCGCGATCTGGAACGAATGCTCGTTGGCCTTCGATGGTTTGTTGAAACCGCTGATCTTTCTCACGAACTGTAACGAAGCATCCCGGATCTGTTCCTGATTCGCCGGTGGGTCGAAGTTGAAGAGGGTCTTAATGTTTCTACACATTCACCGCAGCCTCAAACGCTTGAGCATCCAAGCGGATAGTTTTGAATTATTCGTCAGAGACAATAGTAGGTCAATTCTCTGGACAAATCTATTATCCCGTTCGGAGACGGTGCAGTTCCAGTACAAGAAATGACATCTCCTCCGTCACCCTCGAAACCCAGGTCAAAGAAGATCCTTCCATTAGCAATCATAGCAGTCATTGTCATCGCTATACTCCTTGTACCGGTAGCACTTGCCGGAGGCTTCACGGTACCGGTTTCCAAGGTAACCTTCAACGAGACAACCGGCTCGTTCACTCACACCGACGCACAGGTTAGCGTAAGCACAGTCACAGTCTACGAATACTACCTCAGTATCCGATCACGAGGAACCGTCCAGACAACAGACACCGACGTCTCCAGCTCCGGAGGATCAAGCAATATCACAATCTCACTACGCCTGACCAACCCCTCCAACCAAACAATCGACCTCGGACACACCAATATCAACGGAGGATTAGGAACAAGAAGCCATACACTCTATCTTTCGATCGATCAGGGAGTCAAAGCACCAGGCACCTACAAGCTCGACATTGTAATCACAGTAAACCTGTCCATTTTAGGGATCCCAGCAAGCGCCTCAGCTACAATAACCTCCAGCTGGACAGTCTCATAGCCGACTTGATCGGCCAAAACCTCGAAGCTTTCTAAACAACCCCGATTGAACAGTGTGAGC
>VBBN01000066.1:5439-5894 GCA_005888735.1 Candidatus Bathyarchaeota archaeon | reverse complement strand
GGCGTTGATAGGAGTGTATGAGGGCGAGGAGCGAGAGACACTCTTCAGAAGAATTGATGATGGTTCGAACCTGAAGAAGGCCAAGCTGGAGAAGGTTAACGAACGGTCAAACAAGAAAGGACATGTAACAGTTCTCGGTCATTCCGGGATACATCGTGTCGACAACGTTTCTCTCAAGGCTGCCTTGAGCATACACATCTACGGACGTGATATTGGTAATACGGAACGGCACAGCTATGATCCAGTAACCGGAGAGATAAGCAGGTTCGTCTCAGGATACTGCAATGTCTTGCGAGACACTGAAAGATTCTAGATAGTTCTGATGGTCTTTAGCCGCTACCTAAGACGGACCTCGGGAACCTGTCGCGTACCTCTAAGCCTCCGGGTCCAATCTGATAGGCTGACGAGTAGGTCTCGCAGTATCTTTCGCGTCTGTTCATCAATCAGGTTGAGGT
>VBBN01000066.1:0-5366 GCA_005888735.1 Candidatus Bathyarchaeota archaeon | reverse complement strand
CTTACTCCGCCTCTTGGTCCGGATGAGGCGCTGATTATTCCAGCAGGTTTGCCTTTCCATGATCTATCACCTGGTGGTCGGTTTCCCCATTCGATCGCGTTCTTCATCACCGCCGTGATCGAATAGTTGTGTTCTGGTGAGGCGAAGAGTATCGTGTCAGCCTCTCGTATTTTTTGTTTGAACATCCTTATGGTTGGTGTTAGGTCGTGTTCTATGTCTTGGCTGAATAGTGGGAGTCCGGAGAGATCGTGGATCTCGAGTGTTGCGTTTTCTGGTAGTAACTCTTTGGATGCGTGTAACAGTGCCGTGTTGAATGATCCTTTGCGGGTGTTGCCGGAGAGGCCGAGGATGCGGACCTTTGATCCGTCTCTAGCATTCGGTGCATTGTATGATTGTGTCATGATTCTTTGTTGGGCATGAATTATCTTTCTTAAAGACTAGGACTCACTAGGCTTGGTCAGCAGGCATCGGTTTGATAACACGTCCTTGGAAATCGTACGTGGATGTTGATCCGCGGCGTGAGTATCTTTCTTTGATCACGTATCTTCCTCGGAAGAGCTTCTGGTCCATTCGCAGTTTCGTCAGAGAGGATGGAAGCTTTGGCGCAGCTTGAGAGAGATCCTGGGAGACTGTAGTGCAGGGAGGGGCGGGTTTGTTGTTCGGATTCGGGCTTTTGGCAGGTTTACGTCATGAGGGAGGGTAGCGTGGAGTCGGGTGTGAAAGTGAAAGTGTTCTGTCTGTGGCTGGAGAAAAATAAATGAGGGGGTGGGGGCCAATTAAAATTCGCAGGCACTTTCGGAAAACGCCTGCAAAACTTTTTTCTAGCGAATTTCTTTAGTCTCTCAATTCTTGGTATTGAGCTTGTCCCGCTCGAGAGGAGGACTGGTGAGTGAGAGGCGGAAGGATGTGATGGGTCGGAGAGTATTCCGAAAAGTATTGGGAAAGTGTCTTTCACGTCTTGAGACTTCACGTGCTACCCCACCCCTATTTTTACAATTTTATTTTCTTAAGCGCCTCATTTCAAGCGAGATCTCCTCTGAATCGCGCATTATGCTAAGAAAAGCATTTTGCGGAAACGGGTTTATTCATTTAAACATACCGGAATTTTACGAGGAGGACATCGGGGGCCAGAAAACATGCACGTATTTTGGCGATCAGGGCTCAAAATGGGCGATTTCGATCATCGTCCCCGATTACTGTGTAATTTTCTTAAAAAACGTAGCGAGTCTAAGCTATCGGCTTTCGTTTTTCTCGTCGGGTGGCGTAGGCTTGGGTTCTGTCGGGCCTGTGTCGCGCCGATAGATTCCTCCGGAAAAGGTCCAGTGGGCATTGCATTTCTTGCATTGCAGTTTGAACCCTGTTCTCCATCCATCCGGAGCGCGGATATCGCCGACGATGCCGAGCTCTCCACCGCACGAACATCGCGGCGCTTTGCTGGACAAGATTCCTGGTTACCTTTGCAGATTTGGCCCTTTTCAGCCTTCCTTGCGGAACAACACAGCGGTCCTAGATCAAGTATGGTATGAGCCGTTTTGTTCTTTTCATGTAGCTTAGGTAGTCTTGGCCGAGTTCTTTGGTCAACGTTCTCTCCTCTACACGCATCCTGTAACCATAAGCAACAGCGAAAACAATCAGTAGCGTTAGGACTGCCGGCCAAGATTGGACAGCGAGCCCCAGCCCGATGAAAGTGACTAAGGCGCCGGTATAGCTTGGATGCCTCACGAACCTGTAGGGACCCTTATCCACGACCTTATGATCTTCTGCAACCCGGACCGTCAATGAGAAGAATCGTCCCAGGACCGCAATCGCGTACTGTCGGATAGCGATGCCCAACAGCATTAGAAGGATGCCGGGATAGTAGACCCAGTCTGGCAATTGCCCAATTCCTGCGTAGCCGAAACCGAAAGCTACGAAGATGGCCACGAAGATGCTCGATACTATCAGTGCGCCGGATCCCCTGTCTCTTCTGACTTGAGTCGTGCCTCGCCTACGAAGTGCCGGGATCAGCAAGGCCCCGATGAGCTCGCCGATCCACCAGAGACTATAGACGATGTAGAAGATTATCGAGGAGGGACCCGTTGCGAAGAGACCGATCATTCTCTCACAGTTCCTTTCCCCCGGTGAAAAGCTCACGGTTCTCTCGACTGTCGGCTGTGACGTTCACTGTGAAGTATCCAGCGGCGATCATGATGACAATGATACATGCTAATGCGCTGAAGAAGGATAGGATGAACGCTATGGCATACGAGAGCGGACCAACATAGTATCGACGCGTAACGGATCTGACATGTTCCTCTTGATCAGATCGTATTAGAAGATCGGCTCGCGAAGAATACCACCAGATTGAATTCCAAACGAGCGCTAAAGTTAGGAAGCTGCCAGAGTAGACCGCCGCCGCGGTCCTGCTGTCGGCTGTCTGATTGAATGATACATGGTTTGCGACCAAGAGGGTGGTGAATGGTGTGAGGACTACGAAGAATAAGAGTAGTCCATTAATGAACATCAGATTCGTATTGATGCGTTTGATGTGGGTGAACATGTTGTGATGGTTTACCCACATGATTAGTATGGTGATGAAACTCGTGACCAAGGCGAACAGTGCCGGCCATTGCTTCAGGAGTCCATCGAGCAGTGACGAGCTGGCTAGCAAAGGCTCGGACAAGGGGTCTTTGAGGTTCAAGACCAAGAGTGTGATCGCGAATGCGAAGATACCATCACTGAACGCCTCCGTTCTTGCAGTCTCTCGTTCATCTAGACTCTCGCGACTCATGGTTTCACCTGAAAGGTTGTCCTTGTGGACGTAGGTGGAAACATGAGTCCAAACAGGAACTGTTCCGCGATCGCGTTGAAAGAGTGCTCTCAATTCCAGACAGGTTTTTAATCTAGGCTGATTTGTACGTGAACGCTTTCTCCGGAATGAGTTCTACTAGGCTGTCAGTGGTCCAGCCGTACTTTTTCTTCTGAGTCTCCCCGACTCTCTTCGCAATTGTGCTTTCCATCTCGAGGAATCGTATCTTCCCTTCGATGATCGCTTGGCGCTTCCGCCCCTCCATGATCATCAATGTCAACCTTGGGTTCTTCTGAAGGTTCCTGTAACGTGCCGTAGTTTTGTCTACGCCCAGGTACAGCTTTCCGTCGACAGCTACGATATCTGTTGGGGACAAGTGTGGTTGTCCGTCCGGTTTTATCGTGGCAGCCACCGCACTTGTTTCTTTGGAGTTTGCTAGGTCGAATACTTCTTGCGCTGTTAACGGGTTCTTACCATACACATTCTTCGAATGAGAACTGGCCCGCATCAAGGATTGTTTGAGCACTGATTCCAAGTCTGCCATGGTATCTTCTTCCAAGAGAACTCGACGTACATCGGCAGAATAAAAAGACTGGATGCTTCATCGGGAAGACAGCCGGAATTCGGGAAATGGATGCTCAATCTTACCTGAAACGTATAGTTTGTCGTGGATCAGTTCGGCCTAGCATAGACCTTCTCCGTAGATTGCACGTTCGACACTTGCTTTCTGTGCCGTTCGAGAATCTTGACATTCATCTCGGCCGGCCAATCATACTTGATCAGGAGTTGTTCTACAACAAGATCGTTAGGGATCGTCGCGGAGGTTATTGCTACGAGTTGAACGGGTGCTTCGCGTGGCTGCTAAGAGAGCTTGGTTTCAGAGTATCGATGCTTTCCGCCAGAGTGGCAGGAAAGAACGGCGGTTTCAGTCCCGACTTTGATCATATGACGCTGTTGGTTCGGTTGGAAGAGCCTTGGTTGGTTGATGTTGGGTTCGGAGACTCGTTCACAGAACCAAAACAACTAGATAGCACGCGTCCGCAACTGGACAGTGGAGAACTATACCGGATCGCTAGGAAGAATCGGGAGACATTATTGTCACGATGGGATGAGATTGGTATCTGGGCTCCGCAGTACTCGTTCACTCTTCGACCTCGTAAACTAGAGGATTTCAAGGCCAGAAACCGTTACCAGCAGACCTCCCCAAAGTCACACTTCACAAAGCGACGGTTAATCAGCAAACTTACACCAAACGGAAGAGTAACGCTCACCGATAGTAAGATCATCTTGACAAATGGCGAGCAGCGTAGCGAATCCCCGGTGAAGAATTCGAAGCAGTTTGACGGGTTGTTAACTAAGTATTTTCATCTATCATTCGAATGACTACGGAACACAATTTCTAATACACTTGTTTTGAAGCCATGATGATAGCGGCCTTTTCGAAGGCTAGATTCTCGCATCCTTAAATCGGCCGATCGAGGAATCATAACATCAATGGTATTTTCCCGTCCCAGTGGACGGATTGGACCATTATTCCATGCGAGTCTCGTAATCGCCATGATGATGGTGCCCTCGGTTTTGGCCACTAGTGCCCAAGCACCAGCTAGCGCCATGGATGCAGGTTTCACGGCCCCTGCTATGTGGCCGGTTTATGGGCATGATAGCCAGCGCACGAGTCGAACCGATCAAGCCGGACCGGCCGCACCATTACGAAGATGGAGCGTTACAGCGGCTCCAAGGACGCAGAATGGTGCCCCAATAGTGATTGGTTCTGAGGGTACGGTCTATGTTGGATCGGATGCCGGTTTGATCTCGATCGATCCTCAGACTGGAGTGATGAAGACCTTCTGGCAGCTCCAAGGCTGGAGCGTCTATGCGGTAGCGATTCTTTCGGACGGCACGATCATCGCAGGCGCGAACTACAGGGTTGGGACTTCGCTAGAGCATGGAACCGTTTTTGGGCTCAGTCCAGCGGGGATTCAGAAATGGGATCTCACATTATCAGGTAACATCTACAACCAGATAGCGATTAGCAAGGATGAGAATATCTACGTTCTTACTCATCATGGCCCGTTATACGCGATCAGTTCGACGGGTAGCCTGAAATGGATGAAACAGGCTTCTGGTAGTTACGGCGGAGTCGCCCTTGCTCGGGACGATACAGTATACGCGTCAACGGAGACAAATCTGACGGCATATCATCCGGACGGCCAGCCTATTTGGAGCATTCCAGTTTGGGTGGACGCTCAGCTTGTCGTGCAAGATGATGGCACGATACTTGCGGTGGGGTACCAGTGCGGCTCCGGCATCGGTTTTTGCAATCCAGTATCAGTCAGGACTCTCTTCGCTCTCAACCCGAACCGTACAACGAGATGGTCTCTGGAATCGCCTAGTTCTCCTCCTTCCCTTGGATGGGACGGAACGATCTACGCATCGTACAACCACGACATTCGGGCTTTGAATTCGGACGGAACGAAGAGGTGGAATATGACACTCAACACTGCAGGCTACTACACTTCAGGGATAGTAGATGCAAACAATGTTCTCTACGTTTATTCGGATGACGGGATCACTGCCA
>VBBN01000065.1 GCA_005888735.1 Candidatus Bathyarchaeota archaeon | reverse complement strand
GAAGATTACGGTCCACTCCGACCGTGGAAGTGCACTCTAACTTGACAACGTCGCGAGCAATGCAGAGACTCAGCCTGTTCAGGGTGAGGGTGAAGGAACGGACAGTGACTCCTGGTTGAGAGATGACGTCTAATGTATGCTTGGTCAGGGGTATGCTGAGACGTTTCCCTCTCGCGATCGGAATCTCCAATCCTCCGTTCTTCGTCTTGAAGACGTAGCATGATACGAGCTGCTGTCTAACAGCATACGGGGTCCTAGAGGGCAAACCTCTCCTTCGAGACTTCTTCCTAGACGCTAGTATTCCTGCTGCTCTGGATATGGCGCAGAGCTTGCAACAACAGGGAGAATCATACTGGGCGAGCTGGTTGTAGGAGAGGAGTGAGAGCTTTCTCAACGAGGACGCGTCGTTGGCTATACCTATCCGTATGGACTCGTTGACCATCCTCCTGAACACTACCAGCAGTCCTAGCACTTCCCGTGTTGGAGCATAATGTTGCCAAACAGACCTGACAGCCAACAACGCAC
>VBBN01000064.1 GCA_005888735.1 Candidatus Bathyarchaeota archaeon | reverse complement strand
AGGCACCCGACGATAAGTCAACAGAACCCAATGCCACAAACCATAGAACGGTCGTATTCTTCAACACGATGGTGAATCAGTTGGCTGTCTTACTTCCGGGAAAGGTTCCACCCTCGTGGCTAGTCAGAGCTGTATTCCCATACTTGGGGCAGAGGAGCAGGAGGATTCTTATCCCACCTGGAATTGGCCGCGACGCTGCAGCTATTCTCTATCGCAACAAAGTCCTCGTTTTTTCAACGGACCCGATCACGGGGACTGCGACCCATATTGGAGCACACTCGGTAATAATCAACGCCAACGACATCGCGACGACCGGTGCACGCCCTTTGTGGTATCTGTGCACTCTTCTACTCCCCGCCGGAATGAACGAGAGAACGCTCCGGCAGATTATGAAAGAAATCCATGAAACCTCCAAATCTATGGGAATATCCGTTATCGGAGGTCATTCTGAAGCGACCCACGGCCTAACGCGTCCCATAATAGCAGGCTTCATGGTCGGTGAGGCTCACCGAGGGAAGCTCCTCATGTCAGGAGCTGGAAGGGAGGGAGACAGAATCCTTCTCACAAAAACCGCTGGCCTCGAGGGGACAGCGATTTTGGCCACTCAAGACCTGTCGCGCCTTCGAGGAATTCCCGAAGGCGTTCTACAGAGAGCAAAAAAGCTCTTCGGCCAACTGAGCTTAGTCAAGGAAGCCCTAGCCTTAGCCAACATGGAAGGGGTTCATGCTATGCATGATCCGACTGAAGGAGGAGTTCTAAACGGTTTGTGGGAGCTAGCGGAGGCCTCGGGACTCGGGATTGAAGTTTCAGCTGGCAAGATTCCAGTCACCCCCGAGACACGCGAGATTTGCTCAAAGCTGCGACTCGACCCTTTGAAACTGATGAGCTCAGGCGCGTTACTAATTGCGGCGAGTCCTCGGAAGGCTCCTGTTATCGCCAGGAGAATCATGCTCATGAAGATACGCGTTTCCGAGGTGGCTCGATTGAAAGCGAGGTCAACGGGTCGTCTCGTCTACCGAGGGACCAGCAAGACTCCGCTGAAACCGGTTTCTCGTGACGAGTTGTACAAGTTATCCTAGCCCCTGACCGTTGGCTTTGAACGGTTCCTGAATCCAGAACACCAAGAGGAGGGTGGCAGCCGCGACCCCTCCGAGAAAGTACCAGCCTAGCGGGTATCCTAGAATCGCAAAAACAATGGGGACTCCGAAGCTTCCCAGTATCTGCGCCGAGTTCATGAAGCTAATAGCCAGAGAGGCGTACTTTTGGCCTACCTCCGGAAATTGGCTGGCGCTTGCATATTCTATCGAGAATACTATGGCATCCATGAACCCGATGATGGGTATCAGGAGCCACATCTGGTCGGGAGGGGCTATGCCAATGAGGGCAAGTCCGAGTGCAACAGCGAAGCCTGGAATGAGCATGAAGACCTTGCGTTGTCGGAGAAGGTCTGAGGCTCTACCGCCAACTGGTCCTCCGAGGATTGCTGCGAACATAATCAGGGAGGCGATTAATCCCGCTTGGCCTGTCGGTACTTGATACACTTCTCCAAGGAATTTCGGCAGGAATTGTGAGGTAGTGAAGATTCCTCCCCAGATTCCGATTATGCCGAATGAGATCAGCATGATGTTCCTGCTTCTGAGGGCAACTCTCATCGAGCCGGGTTGGTGCAGGACTTGGACGTCTTTCGGTATTACGACTTGTCCGAACATTACCAAGACTAGGCCTATGATGCCTCCTAGCACGAGGGCTACGTGCCAGTTCCAGACCTCAACTAGGAATGCCCAGGCGAACAGCCCTAAACCTCCTCCGACATTGAACATCGCGCTGTAGAGGCCCATTACGAACCCCTCCTCGTCGTGTTTGAACAAAGGTGTCAGGACGCCTATTGCTGGCGCGAAGAAGAGGGCGGCTCCGATTCCGAGTAGAAATCTCGATGTGAATAGTATGGGAAAGTTCGGAGAGACTCCTTCCCCGATTGCCGATAGGGATAGGGTTAGCATTCCGAGTTGTGATGTGTTCTTGGGGCCCCATCGCGAGGATAAGACTCCTGCCGGAATTTGGAACAATCCGGCGCCGAGTAAGAATGAAGATGTGAGGAGGCCTATGGACGCTTGGTCGATTTTCAGGTCGGATTGAATGATAGGGAGTGCTGGTGATATGTTGAACCAGTTTATGGTGTAGACGACTCTTGACGATAGGACTGAGGCGAGGACTAGCCATCGCTTAGTTGACTCCACGGGTCAGTGCCGCCGTTAGGGTTAGTCGGGCATCGTTGACGCCACTATTTCACTCGTTGGTCAAAGCTGGAGTTGGTTTGTGATTTGGGTCCTCGCTCATTCTTGCCTACTAGTGCAGGTCTCAAGATCCACTTCATCCAGTCCCTTCGGACTCTCCGCTGGGCCAGAGAAGTCATCGGACCCGTGAGTAAGAACGGCCAGGTGAATCAATAAAGCCTTGCTGGGCGGCTGACGAAGCGAGGCGCTGACGGCCAGTGCAAGTCACCACTACGCCATTAGCCTTTGAGAGCTTGGGGGTTCGTTCTATGTGTACTCTTGTCAGCACCAAAGACGTCAGCGTTCTCTTGGATGCGGGGGTTGCTCTTGGCCCTCGGTTCCGACTGATGCCCCATCCCCGCGAGTACGAAGCGCTGGCGAATGCACGCCAGCGGATAGAAGAGGCGGCGTTGAACGCTGAAGTAGTTACAGTGTCGCACTACCACAATGATCACCATACTCCAGGTTATTTGGAGCCGGTGTGGTTGGGGAGCAGTCCGGCGTCTGCTGAGAAAATCTACAGCGGGAAGTTGGTCCTCGTTAAAGACGCTCGTCAGAAGGTCAATACGTCGCAACGACGTCGCGGCTGGATGTTCCGGCAAAGTGTTGGGAAGCTGGCTTCGCGGCTGGAGGTGGCTGATGGGCAGTCTTTCGACTTCGGCAGGACAAGACTCAGGTTTCCGGGACCGGTCCCGCATGGTGAGGACGACACGGAGCTGGGCTGGGTGTTGCCATGTGTTGTCGAGCGGTCCAGGGAAAAGGTGATGTTTGCTCCGGATGCTCAAGGGCCTGTGTCACAGGACACGGTCAAGCTGATTCTGGCCGAAGAACCAGACCTGTTGGTTACAAGTGGCCCCCCAACATACCTTCGGGGATTCAAGATTGGCGACGATTTTTTCCAGACCGCACTTAGTAACATGCAGGTGATTGTGGAAAAAGTTGAGACGGTTGTCGTGGACCATCACCTTCTAAGGGATGAAGGGTGGAAAGGATTTCTTGAGCCGGTCGAAAAAGTGGCTGAGCGAGCTGGTCATAGAGTGATTACGGCTGCCGAGCTTTTGGATCATCCAGCACAGCCTCTAGAGTGTCAGAGAAGGCGAATGTATGAGGAGGAACCTCCGAGTGCCGAGTTCGTGAAGTGGGCCGAGCTTCCGAAGGAGAAGCAAGCCTCCATGTCACCTCCGCTCTAGTAGGTGGCGCGTTTGCTAGTCTGGCGGCTATTCTTATACGCTGGTTGTTGTCTGGACTAGTTTGGCGGTGGTGGGGGACTGGGAAGCTGGTCGTTTCCTGTAACCCGAAATCGACCTTTGCGGGGGTCCGCAACGCTGGTGAGCGGCAGCCTCGACCTTGTTGAGGACCTGGCTGTCAACTATGACATCCTGCCCCATCGGGCCGGCGGAGGGAGAACGTCCTCTGAAGGGAGGATTGTTACTTCCTAGTGGTCGAAACCGGCGAGGCCCGGAAGGGAGCAGTCGTAAGGCTAACGTTCGACGCTGTTGGGATCACAGGGTGGAGACGATGACTAAGACACCCTGCTTGGAAGAGATGCCCATCACCACGGAAGCCGCCACCGCCGTTGAAGCCTCTGGAGCCGGACGTCTTTCTGCTACGGATCGTTCCCAGACTCTCCGACTCAAATCTCAAATGGCCGCGTCCGTGCCCGGTCTCTTTTTCTGAGGTCGTTTTCTGTCTGGCGCGAAGAACGGGCGATTTCTCGCTGACAAGTCGTGCTATAGGTAAGTC